>NZ_KE384334.1:94381-140725 GCF_000425225.1 Pontibacillus marinus BH030004 = DSM 16465
TGCTTTCGCTCGGGTCCGCGATGCTTTCGCTCGGGTCGCCGATGCTTTCGCTCGGGTCGGTGCTGCTTTCGCTCGGGTCCGCGATGTTTTCGCTCGGGTCGCCGATGCTTTCGCTCGGGTCCGCGATGCTTTCGCTCTAGTCCGAACAAAAAAACTGCCCCAAGCATAAGCTTGAGGCAGTCATTAGTTATCAAATTTAGTTGTTAGAACGAGACACATACTTACCGTCAGCTGTGTTGATTACAAGTACGTCACCCTCGTTAATGAAGAATGGAACTTGTACGATAAGGCCCGTTTCAAGCGTTGCTGGTTTTGTACCACCGCTTGCTGTGTCACCTTTGATTCCTGGTTCTGTTTCAGTTACTTGTAGCTCAACGTTGTTTGGAAGTTCAACACCGATTGTTTCACCTTCGTAGAACTGAATTTGAATTTCCATGTTTTCTTTCAGGTAATTCAATTCGTTTTCGATTTGGTCTGTTTGGAGTTCAACCTGCTCATATGTGTCATGGTCCATGAATGCATGGATATTATCCGCTGCATAAAGGTACTGCATTTTGCGGTTTTCGATATGAGCTTTGTTTACTTTCTCACCAGCACGGAACGTTTTTTCCTGGATCGCACCTGTACGTAGGTTACGAAGCTTAGAACGTACAAACGCAGCGCCTTTACCTGGTTTTACGTGTTGGAAGTCCATAACTTGCCAAATTCCGTTATCTACTTCAATTGTTAACCCTGTTTTAAAATCGTTTACTGAAACCATTTTATTTCCTCCTTCTTAACGCGCTTTTATAGAGTAATTAGCTCTTTCGTTGAATGACTTAAGCGCTCATTCCCGTTTTCCGTTACAACGGTATCATCTTCAATACGGCAGCCACCTACATTTGGTACATAAATACCTGGCTCTACCGTAACAACCATCCCCGGCTCTAATGTTTGTTGAGAACGGAAAGATAACGCAGGTCCTTCGTGGACATCAAGTCCAATTCCGTGACCAGTAGAATGGCCAAAGTATTCGCCATATCCTTTTTCCTTAATATAATCACGGGTTAAATCATCCGCTTCTTTTGCTGTAATACCAGCTTTCAATCCTTCCATTCCACGTTCTTGAGCTGCTAAAACCGTGTCGTAGATTTCACGAAGTTCATCACTAATCTCTCCAACAGCAACTGTACGTGTAATGTCTGAGCAATACCCTTTATAAAGAGCACCAAAATCCAGTGTTACGAGTTCACCAGATTGGATTGTTTTTTCAGATGCAACGCCATGTGGAAGCGCAGCACGATAGCCTGAAGCTACAATAATATCAAAAGATGAAGACGTTGCTCCTTGCTTTCTCATGAAGAATTCTAACTCATTAGACACATCGATTTCTTTTACACCTGGTTTTATGTAAGAAAGGATATGGTCAAATGCCGCATCCGCAATCTCAGTTGCTTCCTTTAATATCTTAATCTCATCATCATTTTTAATCAAGCGTAATTTTTCTACGATTCCTGACGTAGGGACAAGCTCTGCCTCAACAACTTGGTTATAGGTTTCATATAAACCAAATGTAACATCTTGTTTTTCAAAACCGAGGCGCTTCACACCTAGACGCTTCGCCTGGCTTGCTACTTCCTCATGAATCGGCGTTGTGTGCTGCACGATGTCAAAGCCTTTAGCTTCCTCATTCGCTTGTTCCATATAACGGAAATCCGTAATAAATAGCGCGTCCTCTTGTGTAATAAGAACAACCCCTGCTGTTCCTGTAAACTCCGTCATGTAACGACGATTCTTCCCATTTGTAATTAATAAAGCATCAAGGTCTTGATCCTTTAAGCTCTTACGTAGTTTCGTTAATTTCTCCATCCTCATTCTCCTCCCTAAAATGATCGATAAAGGCTTGTGCTGCCAATGTGTACCCAATGGTTCCCATGCCCACGATTTGCCCCCATGTTACAGGGGAGATCAGGGACGTATGGCGAAATGACTCTCGTTTATGAACATTGGAAATATGTACTTCAATCACAGGAACATCAATACTCGCAATCGCATCACGTAATGCTATGCTGGTATGTGTATAAGCTCCTGGATTAAAAATAATGCCTGTGCTCTCGTGTCGGGATTCGTGAATCGCATCTATCAGATCACCTTCATGATTTGATTGAAATGCATCAAACTCCCAACCATTCTCTTTAAGTGTTGTCTCCACTTCATGTTCAATATCAGCCAACGTTTTTTGACCGTAAACTCCTGGTTCTCGGGTTCCTAACAGGTTCAAATTGGGTCCATTTACTAGTAATAGTCTCTTCATAATTCATCTCCCTCTATTGTAAATAGGCGGGAATTTTCCGACACTTTTTTAGGATAACACAATATCGAGATTAGTTGGGAGCGTTTTGGCTGGATTGATTGTTTTCCAAGTACTCATACGAGATGGAATACCCCACAAATGTTCCATATAATATAAAAAGACACAATGTTGTCACGATCGTATTACTCTCAAATTGGTCGAATTCAGGTACAGCTGAAAATACTGGATTAAATAAGTAAAAAATCAAAAACCATAACGCTACACCAAATAAAATAGCAGGCGCTAATCCCTTAGCTTTCTTTAGTAGTGAAAAGTATATAATAGCCGTCCCTAAAGAAAGGATCCCAACAGCTAAAATACCAATAAATTCTCCCATCCAACCACTTGTCCATTCTTCTTGTATCCAAGACCGTAACACAAATGTCGCTGCCGATACTGAACTAAAATTTAGCACATATGCAATGGATCCAACAAAGCTCCATAGAATTCCTCCGACAAAGCCAATCACCAAGGCTTTTGAAAAAACGGGTACAGGTTGCTCCCGTTGATTTTGTTCTAATTCTGTATTTTGTTTTTCATCTTTTTGTTCTTGTTCCATTTCCGTCACCTCCGTTTGTTAGGATAGCCAAAAATGGGATATTCCATGCTTTTTCTCTTTAAGGACTAGAGGAAGAACGATATTTCTAGTAAAATAGAGGAAAATCTAAGATTGAACATCCGAGGATGGTGGAAAATATGAGTGAAAACAAACAACCTGCCTACGGTGGTCAGGCTGTCGTTGAAGGAGTTATGTTTGCGGGGCAAAAAAGTTATGTTACCGCTGTAAGACGTAAAGATGACTCCATTGAATATTTTGAAGTAGAACGGAAACAATCTAAAATAGCAAATCGTTTAAAGAAGATCCCTTTTCTTCGTGGGTTAGTAGCCCTTGTAGAAGCAAGTGCAAATGGAACAAAACACCTAAACTTCTCAAGTGAACGCTATGATGTTGACCCAGCAGATGATGATCAGATTCAAAGTGAAGAAGAAACATCTAAACTTGCAATGGTAATTGGAATTGGGGCTGTCGGAGTTTTATCATTTTTATTTGGTAAACTCATTTTCACGTTAACCCCAGCTTTAGTAGCCTCTTTTTTTGAACCTATCGTACCCGGAAAAACGGGCCAAGTCTTACTTGAAGGTCTCATCAAATTTGTGCTGCTTTTAGCATATATATATATTATATCGCTGACCCCACTTATTAAACGGGTATTCCAATATCACGGAGCAGAGCATAAAGTGATCAACGCTTATGAAAACGGTGCTGATTTAACCGTTGAAGATGTTCAAAAGCACTCTCGTCTTCATTATCGCTGTGGTTCAAGTTTCATTCTATTTACTGTATTTGTCGGTTTATTCATTTATTTACTACCATTTGTAGCAATTGACCCACTTTGGTGGAGAATGGTGAACCGCATCTTGCTACTTCCTTTTGTAATTGGGATTTCTTTTGAAGTTTTACAATTAACAAACAAAGTGAGAAACGTACCATTCCTTAAGGTTTTAGGTTACCCTGGTCTATGGTTACAATTGCTTACAACAAAGGAACCTCAAGACGATCAAGTCGATGTTGCCATTCATTCTTTCAAAAAAGTTCTTGAAAATGATAAAAATGAAGGAAAAAGTGGTATACAAGGTAGTAAGGTAATCTCTTAAAGGGATGGAAACTCAGAAGGGAGGAAATGCTGTTGTTTAACAGAGTGGCAAAGCCTCTTATTTATGCCATTGTCGGATTGGGTATTATTGGGTTTGGCTACAAGCTTTTCACAGATACGTCAAGCTTGTTTACAGAACTACTTATTGGAGCTCTCGTTGCTGTACTTATTGTAGGTGCTGTTTACTTCTTTCTTTCTAGACGAAACGGTGGAAACTCAGATGAAATGAAACGCTATCGACAAGCAGTTCGTCAGTCTAAAAAGAAATATGGCCAAACACAGTCTTCTAAGTTTTCCAGTAAAATGAAACCTTCTACCATTAAATCAAAGGTTACAACCAAGCAAAAACAGATGAAAAAAGACACCCCTCAACTTCGTGTTATTGAGGGAAACAAGAGTAAAAAGAAAAATCGAGCCTCTCTATAAGGCTCGATTTTTTTATCCTCTCCATTTTTTTAAAAACTCTTCTGCATGGCCTCGCCCAAGTTTTATTAATCCTTCTCGATCCTCTTCACTCATATCAAAATCTGTTGTCCCCACTTTTTCAACTGGAATAAAAATAATATCCACGGCATCCGATTTAGAGACATAACGGGCATCATGTGCTTGTTTCATCGTTATAAATAAAGCCTGAAACATGTCTATTGCATTTTTGATGACACGAGGTGGAATGTTGTCTGCAGAATTGCTTAACTTCATACCAAGAATCGGACGCTTCCTTCTCTCCAAATCTGAGGTGAACACCCAAACAGGAAAGTTACTTAACAATCCACCATCGACTATAATACTCTTTTGACGTTCTTTCTCTCCTTGAATTTTCTCTGGGATAAAAAAGTATGGAAGCCCTGCACTCATTCTTACGGCTCGGGCTACTGAAAAGTCCCTTGGTTTAAGTCCATACAACCGCTTCAAATCATCAGGAAGGACAACTAACCTTCCTAATGTCAGATCTGATACGATCACTTTCAAACGATCTTTAGGAAGGTCGCTAAATGTACGAATCCCTTTTTGACTCAGTTTTTGTTCAATCCAATCCTCTAGCTTTTTTCCCTTATAAATTCCCATACGGAAATAGAGAGATAACCATTTTGTAAAAGGTAGCCAATCGACTAGTTTCGGTGGATCAAGTAATTTATTTAGTTGGAGCTCTTCAAACAGTTCTTGGATTTCATCGCTGTTGTATCCAGCCGCGATAAATGAAGCCATAATCGCACCTGCAGAGGTCCCAGCTACTCGTTCAAACTGATACCCTTTCTTTTCAACCACTTCAAGCGCACCAATAAAAGCAATTGCCTTCACTCCACCACCCGAAAAAACCCCATCAATTTTCACAAGCAGCTCCCCCATTTATAAGTGGCATTTACTTTTATCTATAGTGTGAGGATTGAGTCGGTAGAACAGGGACAAGCGATTTTGATTTGTTTAGAGAATATAAAAAACACTTGGCTCTTGAGCCAAGTGTTATTCTTTCGTTTGTTCTTCGTTTGCTTGTTGGACTTTACGTAAACCCTCTACGCAATTTTCGTTTTGTTCGAAAAATTGAACGAGGTCACCAATGCGATCGATGGAGTTCCAGCTTAAGTGGTGCTCAATGCCTTCAACATCGTCGTATATGTTTTCTTTGTCTACGCCAATTATGTTTAAGAATTGTTCGAGCAGCTCATGTCGATAAACTAAACGTTTACCGATTTTCTTACCTTTAGCCGTTAAGATTAAGCCTCGATACTTCTCGTAATTTAAATATTGATCGCGATCCAATTTTTGTACCATTTTCGTTACAGATGAAGGATGTACCTGAAGGTTCTCTGCGATGTCCGACACCCGAGCATATCCTTTATCTTCAATTAGCATGTATATTTGTTCGATATAATCTTCCATACTTGGTGTTGGCATGACAATCCTCCAATTCTGCCGACCAAAATTTCTAACTGTAAAGTATGATACACTAGATTGGAAATGCTGACAAGATGATTACGTAAAGTAAGAGATCTTACTATTCGGAAAAAATTCTCCTATATAAGCTTCCATAGTTGCTTTCATATCCTCTTGTGTTTCCTTTGGATAGACATACTTCCCTATACCATATTTACCGCCTCGATACTTACGCTCTTCTTCATCCATTTCCAGCTTGGACTTCGGATAACGTTGAAGGATCACCTTTTTCGCCGGTTTCGTGAATCGATGCTGAATTAATTCAAAGGTTAGGTCTTCTTCATTTACAGAGGACCCTTTCATTTCTTCATAAAGGTTAGCGAATAAGTTATAGTATCCTTCTTTCCAATTGTCGTCATAGATATAAATCGGAGCCACGATAAAGCCTAGTGGATAACCTGCATCAGCTACTTTTCGTGCAGCTTCTAGACGTTTTTTTAGAGGGGATGTTCCTGGCTCAAAATGCTTTATCACATAATCGGCATTGATGCTAAAACGAAAGCGGGTATGGCCATTGTGTTGAGCATCAAGTAGATGATCAACATGGTGGTACTTGGTTACAAAACGTAATCGTCCATGTTTTTGAGCCCCCATAAATTCAATTGTCTTTTTCAAGGAATGCGTTATGTGATCAATCCCCACAATGTCTGATGTACATGCTGCTTCAAAACGAGTAGGTTCAGGAGCTCGTTCATTGATATACTGTGTGGCTTGGTCAAAAATTTCGTCTAGATTCACATAGGTTCTGATATATGGTTTTTTCCCTAGTGTCGTTTGCAGATAGCAATAATGACAGTGCCCCATACATCCCGTCGCAAGAGGGATGGCATATTCCGCAGAAGGTTTTGATGTATCAAATTTAAGTGTTTTGCGTACGCCAATGACTAACGTATTTTTCGCGTTGGCATACTGGCGCATTTCTGTGTTACCAGGAATGCCACGGACTTGATTGTGTGAAGTTGTCTCTCGGATTTCGATCCCTTGTTTTTGAAAACGTTCATATAACTCCTGCGCCAAAGGATATTCCATGGCACGAGGTTCCATATATACTAAGTTCGGCTCAAATGCCTTCATTCACAAACACTCCTTTTGCGCTTAGTATGACCAAGTTAATGGAGCGTTTACTGGTAATCTTTGTGAATAAAAAAATGCCCAAGATCTCTCTTGGACATTTTTCTTCTTATAAACCACATTTTAATTGAGCACCACAGTTCGTGCATGTGTTACAGCCGCCTACGTCTTGAATTTTTCCTTCACGACATACTGGGCAAGTGTTTCCTACTTCTGAACCGATTGTAACATCGGTTTTATCAAGTTCATGAACAGTATCCATTAATACGACTTTTGGCTTTTCATCTTCAAATAGTTCTTGTTGTTCTTCCACGCCATTTTCTTCAGCTTTCAGTGTTAACACTTGTGCATCACGGCTTCCATCAACGTAAACTGTTCCGCCTTTTGCACCACCGCGATATAGACGCTGATAAACATTTTCTACTTGTTCTACACTATAACCTTTTGGAGCGTTTACAGTCTTAGAAATTGAACTGTCTACCCAACGCTGAATCACACATTGAGTATCTGCGTGAGATTCCGGCGCTAGATCCATAGCTGTTACAAACCAGTCAGGTAAATTGTTAGGATCTTGGTCTGGATTTTCGTCTAAGAATTCTTGAACGATTTCAGCCTTCACTTCGATAAACTTCCCTAAACGTCCACTTCTGAAGTAAGAGAAGGAGAAGTATGGTTCAAGACCTGTTGCAACGCCTACCATCGTTCCTGTAGAGCCGGTTGGGGCTACGGTTAATAGGTGTGAGTTGCGAATTCCATGTTCTAACACGCCCTGACGAATATCTTCAGGCATATCTTTCATATAACCTGTGTTAATAAAGCGTGTTCGAAGTTCACGTGTTTCATCATCTGTTTTTCCAACTAAGAATGGGAAGCTTCCCTTTTCTTTGGCAAGGTCAATGGAAGCACGATAAGCTGTTGTCGCGATTGTTTCGAAAATCTGATCGACTACTTGGTTCCCTTCTTCTGACCCATATGCTGTTTCTGTATAGATTAGCAGGTCATGTAAGCCCATTACACCTAGGCCCACACGGCGTTCACCAAGTGCTTGCTTCTTATTTTCTTCTAAGAAATAAGGTGTAGCGTCGATCACGTTATCCTGCATTCGCACACCTGTACGAACGGTGCTTTTTAGCTTTTCAAAGTCTACAGTCTTAGACTCGCGATCAGCCATTGAAGCAAGGTTCACAGCAGCTAAGTTACAGACAGAGTAAGGTGCAAGTGGTTGTTCTCCACATGGGTTGGTTGCGACAACCTTTTGTCCATAACTAGTTGCGTTTGTTTTTTCATTTGCATTATCAATGAAAAAGATACCTGGCTCTGCGGAGTATGTTGCACAAATGTTAATCAGGTTCCATAGTTCCTTCGCTTTTAAGCGACGGTACGTACGGATTTTGTAGCCCATTTCTTCCCATTCGCGAACGTCACCAACACTATGCCAATTTTCATTGTAAGCTTTCATATCTTCTTCGTTATATTGTTCAACATCTGGGAAACGAAGCTCATAATCGCCGTCGTTTTCCACTGCTTCCATGAAGTCATTTGTTAAGCAAACAGAGATATTCGCTCCTGTTAAAAACTCTGAGTTGTGTACAGAGTATGTTCCACCTTCATGAAGCTTCTCTTCTGCATCAGCGATGACTTTATTTGTGAAGCCGCCTTGGCCTTCAATGTTCTTGTAGTTTACAATGCCTTGATACATATCACGTTCTGACTCTGATAAAGGAGTGAACTTCAATTTCGCTTCTGCTTGTTTCTTAATCGCTTCATCATCTGTTGTTTGGATTAAGAAACGTAGAATTCTTGGGTTTTGCATTTTCGAAATAATAAATTCAATAATATCAGGATGCCAGTCAGCTAGCATGATCATTTGCGCACCACGGCGCGAGCCACCTTGCTCAACTAGGTGTGTCAGCTTTGCAATGTCATCTAGCCAAGAAACAGAGCCAGAGGATTTTCCGTTTACTCCTCTTGCTAGTGCGTTGCGAGGTCGCAGTGTTGATCCGTTTGTACCAACGCCTCCACCACGGCTCATGATTTCCATCACTTGCTTTCGGTGGTCTGAAATACCTTCACGTGAATCTTGTATGAATGGCATTACGTAACAGTTAAAATAGGTTACGTCAGTATTTGCCCCTGCTCCGTATAATACGCGTCCAGCAGGAATGAAGTTTAAATTAGAAAGTTCTTGATAAAAGTGTTCTTTCCATTCTTTTTCTTTCTCTTCAGTTTCTTCAACGGAAGAAAGGCCTGTAGCATTTCTAAGAGCGATTTGCTCATAATAAATTTCTAGAGGCTTATCTATAATGTCTAGAGGTCTTGAGATGATACCTGTTTCCCGTTCATCCTCTTGATCCAATACATGAACAAATTCAGAATCAACATGTACTTCAGCTTTTGCATTTTCCCAATCAATGGACTTAATGATTCCCAAACCACGAGCTGGAAACTTTGGATCCTCTTTGATTGTTAGAACGACAAAATCGCCAGGAGTTAATGTGATTTTTTCCGTATCTTTAAATGCGTATCGATCAAGCATGACTAATCGGGATACACCTGAGTGGGTTGTGTTCATATCTGGGGTGATAGGGTGGACTTGGGAGAATAAACGAATATCCTCATTCAAACGCTCCACATTCATGTTTTTAAGCGCATCTTTTACCGCTTGCATGTGCTCATCTCTCCTCTATCAATTTCTTATTGTTGACTTATCTATGATGAAGTTTTATGATTTTGATTCCGTCAACGTGATAACTATAACTTACCATAGCTTTAAAACTAGTTTCAATATATAGTGCTCGAAAAAATAAATTCTTACTATATATTGTGTTTTGAACAACTATTAACCAAGTTGTCAATCATAAGAATGGCTAATAAATGAAGATATTCAAAGCAAATAAAAGCAAATAGAGTTTTATACTAGATTCACCTACTTTTTTGTCATTTGCCATACTTTACATATTTTCATTCAGATAGAATAATCGCTTAAAAACAGGGTTTGATAAACCTATCGAATAAACGTTATAATGTTCATGGTAAAAAAACATGACTAAAGTACGAGAAAGAAATTCAACACATCCAAAGTTAAGAACGAAAAAGTCTTTGAAACTTTATCAAAACACACCTATAATAGACTAGGAACATGAGAGAGAATTGGGGGAGAAAATATGTGGTATTTACTAGCTGCTCTAGTAGCGATTATTGGTTATGCTGTCTTCAAATATGTTATGCAAAGACGCTATCTAACAACGCTTACAGAGGAAGAATTCAAGCAAGGTTATCGTAAAGCTCAATTAATAGATGTCCGTGAACCAAACGAATTTAAAGGTGGGCACATCCTAGGTGCTCGTAACATTCCAGTGACGCAATTGAAGCAAAGAACTCAAGAAGTGCGTCCTGATAAACCCGTTTATCTTTATTGCCAAAACGGAACACGTGCTGCCCGCGCAGCGAATATCCTTCACAAAAAAGGATATAAGGATATAAACCAGCTCCAAGGTGGATTTAAAAAATGGGGCGGCAAAATTAAAACGAACGCTTAAATTCAATAAAAAACCCGCAGAGATTCATTTACTCTCTGCGGGTTCTTCTTTTGTTCAACCGTATTTAACTCATTTATTTAGAGAATCTAGTATTGGAAACAATTCTTTTAGATGTTCTATTTCATAGTCCGGTTCCACATCGAGCTTTTCTTTATTCTCCCGATTAATCCACACTGATTTCATTCCAACTCGTGTTGCACCTAGAATATCTGTATTTAAATTGTCTCCTACCATAATGACTCGATCTTTAGATACCCCCATCCTATCTAGTGCATGCTCAAAGATCGAGGGATCGGGCTTCCCTTTTCCAAAAGCACCTGAGATGATAATGTCATCAAAATAAGGGGCTAATTCTGGTGTCATCTCTAACTTATTGTTTTGCAGGTTAGGTGAACCATTTGTTAAAAGGATAAGCTTATACTCACCTTGCAGTTCCTCTAACACTCGTAATGACTCTTCATAGAGAAATGGGTTCTTTTTACGTTCGATCGGGAACTGTTCAGCCAGCTTTTCACCAAACGCCTTATCTTCAATCCCTATTCGTTTTAAACCTCTTATCCAGGCTTCTTTTCTATAGGTAGGGACAATTTCTTTCATCTTTTGAAATTGCTCATGATGTTCATCATCCAAAAAATCTCCCCATAAGCCTTCGAAAGGATTAATTCCAATGTTTTTCGTGAATTCGTACGTCTCGTAAGTGGCATATAGTTTCTTCGCTTCTTCTCGTACTACTTCTTCTAGCTTTTCAGGATCAACATTATATTTTTCTTCAGCTATACGACAAGTAGCTTTAAAAGCTTCTCTCACGCTCTTTTTATCCCAAAGCAACGTATCATCAAGATCGAATACAACAGCTTGAATCATCGACTCCCTCTTTCTTATATGACTCTCACATGAAGAACACCTTCAATATTCTTCACTAGGTCAATTAAATCTTCATTATTCAAAACATCTTGATCTAAATCGATTAACGTGTACGCCCATTCGTCTTTACTGCGATTTACCATATCTGCGATGTTGATCGATTGAGTTGCTAATAAAGAAGCAATTTGTCCAACCATGTTCGGAATATTTTGGTGGACAACAGCTAACCTCTTTCTTCCTTTAAACGGCATGTGTACATCAGGAAAGTTGACTGAGTTGTGAATGTTACCTGTTTCTAAAAATTGCTTAATTTGACTAGCAGCCATAGCGGCACAGTTTTCTTCTGATTCATAAGTCGATGCTCCTAAATGAGGGATAGCCGTTACATTTTCCATTTGAAGTAATTCCTCATTAGGGAAGTCCGTAACATAACTGTCTACAATATTGTTTTCGATCGCTTCCTTTAATTCGTTCTCCTCAACTAGTTCCCCTCGAGAGAAGTTTAATATTTTCATACCTGGCTTCATTTTGCTGAAAGCATCTGCGTTCAACATTTGTTTTGTCTTATCTGTTAAAGGAACATGCATGGTGATATAATCACATGTTTGGAAAATATCTTCTAAATCATTGGCACGTTGAACATCACCGTTTAGCTGCCATGCCGTGTTCACTGAAATAAATGGGTCATAGGCGATGACATCCATACCTAGAGATGATGCATCATTTGCTACTAATGCACCAATAGCCCCAACACCGATAATTCCTAAACGTTTCCCTCGAACTTCTGTACCGACAAAGCCCTTTTTCCCTGCTTCTACTTTCTTAGGAACCTCACTTCCATTCCCTTGTAAACCATTTGTCCAATTCACTGCAGAGAACAGGTTTCTTGAAGACGCGATTAAGCTCATCAATACTAACTCTTTAACAGCGTTGGCATTTGCACCAGGCGTATTAAATACTACGACGCCTCTTTCGGTTAAGTCATCTACAGGAATATTATTCACACCAACTCCAGATCTTGCAACAGCTTTTACTGAGGAAGGGATGGATTCTTCCTCTAACTTGTAACTACGTAAGAGAATAGCATCTGCATCATTCACATCCCCTACTTGATAAGCATCATCATTTAATACGGCTAATCCTTTGTCTGCAATGGAATTATAGACTTGAATGTTATACATATATACTCCTCCTTATTGGTGTTTTGCTTCAAATTCTTTCATGAAATCTATAAGTGTTTGGACACCTTCTAAAGGCATAGCATTGTATAAGCTTGCTCGCATGCCACCTGTTGAACGGTGCCCTTTTAATGAAATGAGACCTTTTGATTCAGCTAATTTAAGAAATTCTTGATCTAACTCTTCTGAATCCGTTGTAAAAGGGATGTTCATTAACGAACGGCTTTCTTCTTCAACGTGATTCGAAAACAATGGTGATTGATCTATATAGTGATATAGCAATGAAGCTTTATCATGGTTCATTTTTTCAATGGCTTCTATTCCACCTAAATCCTTTATCCATTCGAGAACTAGTTTTGTCACATAGATTTGAAAGGTTGGTGGAGTGTTATAAATCGATCCTGCTTTAGCATAGGTTTCATAATCTAACATAGCCGGAAGGTCTTCTTGATGAGTTCCAACTAAGTCCTCTCTTACAATCACAACTGTTACACCTGCTGGTCCCATATTCTTTTGTGCGCCTGCATAAATTAGATCAAACTTCGAAATGTCAAAAGTTTCAGATAATATATTGGATGACATATCAGCTACTAGTGGAACATTACCTGTGTCTGGAATCTCCGTAAAACGCGTTCCTTTTATTGTGTTGTTTGTAGTGATATGGACATAATCTGTATTCGGTTCAATATCACTCTTAATTATAGAAGGAATGGTTGTGAAGTTTTGATCCTTAGAAGAAGCTAATATGGATACTTCACCTTGTTTTTTCGCTTCTTTTATTGCCTTTTCAGCCCATGAGCCTGTATTTACATAATAAGCATGGTTGTGTTTGTTCATGAGATTCATTGGAACCATGGAAAACTGTAAGGATGCACCGCCCTGAATAAAGAGCACTTTGTAGTTTTCAGGTATATCCATGAGCTCCCTTAATAATTGTTCAGCCTGCTTTATAATTTCTTCAAAATGAGAGGAACGGTGGCTCATTTCCATAACCGACATTCCTAGTCCTTGATAAGATAGTAATTCTTGTTGTAGCTTTTCGAGTACTGATTTAGGTAATACTGATGGTCCAGCTGAAAAGTTATAAATTTGTTCCATATACGCAACCCCTCTTCTTGAAAATTATTGAAAAACAAAAAAACTTTCGTCCCCAATCGTAAGGGGCGAAAGTTTTCGCGGTACCACCCTAATTTTCGCTATTTCCATAGCCTTCATTAGTTATGCGTAACGTGCATTCACGGACAGTCCTACTTCTATTTCGAGCTGTCTACTCAAAAGTGCTTTTCATTATGTGGAAATACTAGTTCACACCACCCACTAGCTCTCTGTCATTTCCTCTCATAATGAACGTATCTTCTTCTTCGTATTTACTATTAAAATTTTGTTGTTTATATATTAATGATTGTTTCATATTAGCATACGTAAAATAAAAACTTTTATCAAAATTTACACGATTTAAACGACATCGTCAAGGGGCTTTTTCAATTTAATGCTTTAATTTTTTAAATTTTTTATGTAGTAGAGAAAGTTAGATTCTGGAAGATGCTTTAGCAGAGGTGATTTCGGCTTTTTTGAGAGTTATTCCGTTATAGCCCCCTTATGTGCAAGACTTGGATTCGAGATAAAGTGCTGAGGAGGTAGTGCAGGGGCGAGGGAATTCGGCGTCTAGCCGAGGGATTCTCCGCCCGGGGGTGAGATTCTCCTTCCTGCGCGTGGGATTCTCATCCTGGGGTGTGGGATTCTCCTCCTGGGGTGTGGGATTCTCCTCCCAGGGCGTGGGATTCTCCTTCCTGCGCGTGGGATTCTCCTCCTGGGGTGTGGGATTCTCCTCCCGGGCGTGGGATTCTCCTTCCTGCGCGTGAGATTCTCCTTCCTGCGCGTGAGATTCTCCTTCCTGCGCGTGGGACTCTCCTTCCTGCGCGTGGGATTCTCATCCTGGGGTGTGGGATTCTCATCCTGGGGTGTGGGATTCTCATCCTGGGGCGTGGGATTCTCCTTCCTGCGCGTGGGATTCTCATCCTGGGGCGTGGGATTCTCCTTCCTGCGCGTGAGATTCTCCTTCCTGCGTGGGATTCTCATCCTGGGGTGTGGGATTCTCCTCCCGGGCGTGGGATTCCGTCGCCGCGGGAATACTTTCCCCTCCCAAGAGCCCCCCCGCCGAACTGCATAAAGGTAACGGACCGCCACAACGGAATAAGCCTATCATAATCTTACTAAAAAAATAAAAGCCCAGGGAATCCCCTAGGCTTTTAAGTGTAAGTTATTCTTCTAGCTGCTTCTCGTATCGTAAAACTGGTTTACGAGCGGCTGTTGTTTCATCCATACGGCTCACTACCGTGGTATGAGGAGCTTCTTGTACGATTTCTGGATTTTCTTCTGCTTCTGCAGAGATTTGTCTCATTGCTTCGATAAAGGCATCCAAGGTTTCTTTTGATTCGGTTTCAGTCGGTTCCACCATCATCGCTTCCTCTACGTTTAGCGGGAAGTAGATTGTAGGTGGATGATACCCGAAATCAAGCAGGCGTTTTGCCATGTCTAGTGTACGAACGCCTAATTTCTTCTGACGTTTACCAGAAAGAACAAATTCGTGTTTACAATGCTGAGTGAATGGAAGATCGAATTCTTTCTGAAGTTCTCTCATCATATAATTTGCGTTCACTACAGCAAATTCACTTACCTGACGTAAGCCTTCAGGTCCCATTGTTCGAATATACGTATAAGCACGAACATTAATACCGAAGTTACCGTAGTAAGGCTTCACGCGACCAATGGAATCTGGACGGTCTCCATCAAAAACGAATTGGTCATCTTTTTTCGTAAGGATCGGTTTTGGTAGATATGGAGCCAGCTCTTCAGAAACACCTACTGGACCAGATCCTGGACCACCGCCCCCGTGAGGACCTGTAAATGTTTTATGCAGGTTCAAGTGAACAACATCAAAGCCCATATCGCCTGGACGAGCGTACCCCATAATTGCATTTAGGTTAGCCCCATCGTAATAAAGGCGCCCGCCTGCTTCGTGAACAATGCTTGCCATTTCAAGGATATGTTCTTCAAAAAGCCCTAGTGTGTTTGGGTTTGTAAGCATAAGAGCTGCGGTTTGATCATCCACAACACGCTTTAAGTCTTCCAAATCAACAAGACCATTTTCATTTGATTTAACTGTTACAGCTTCAAAGCCAGCTACTGTAGCAGATGCTGGGTTTGTTCCGTGAGCAGAGTCAGGCACAATAACTTTTGTACGATTATAATCGCCATTCTTTTCATGGAAAGCTCGGATCATCATTAATCCGGTCCATTCCCCATGTGCCCCTGCAGCTGGTTGCAATGTCACTTGGTGCATACCTGTAATCTCTTCTAAGTGTGTTTGAAGATCATACATGAGTTCTAAAGCGCCTTGAGAAGATTCTGTGCGTTGTAATGGATGCACATGACTAAAGCCAGACATACGAGCTATATCTTCGTTGATCTTTGGATTATATTTCATCGTGCAAGAACCTAGTGGATAGAAACCAGAATCTACACCATGGTTTCGTTTCGAAAGCGCTGTGTAGTGACGCATTATCTGAAGTTCACTTACTTCAGGTAAATCTGCGTCATTTTTGCGCACATAAGCATCATCCAGTTCAATATCAACTTCAGGAACATCTAACTCTGGTAAGCTATAACCGACACGCCCCTCTTGGCTATATTCGAAAATAACCGGAAAGTCTTGATTATGCATATACATCCCCCAATTCTTGAACGAAGCGATCAATTTCGTCCTTAGTACGTAGCTCTGTTACAGCGATCAGCATGGCACCTTTCATGTTTTCATCAACCGTTTCAAGGTCAAAACCACCGATAAATCCTTTCTCTTCTAACTTCTCATTAATAGAAGTAACCGAGTCAGAGAACTGAACAACAAGCTCATTAAAGAATGGTCCATGATATTTCACAGGTATGTTTGCTTCTTGTAACTTCGCATATGCATAACGTGCTTTCTGCATGTTTTGATAAGCCATTTCTTTTAGCCCTTGTTTCCCTAGAGCACTTAGAGCTACAGATGATGCTAAAGCATTAAGTGCCTGATTTGAACAGATATTCGAGGTTGCTTTATCACGGCGGATATGTTGCTCACGAGCTTGAAGCGTTAATACGAAACCACGACGGCCTTCTTCGTCTTTTGTTTGACCGACAAGGCGACCTGGAACTTTACGCATTAGCTTTTTCGTTGTAGCGAAATACCCACAATGAGGTCCACCAAATTGTGCTGGAATACCGAATACTTGCGCATCTCCCACTACAATATCTGCACCAAATTCACCTGGAGGCGTTAAATAGCCTAATGAAAGTGGGTTACTAGATACGATGAACATCGTTTTCTTTTGCTGAGAAATGATGTCTTGCACTTCAGCAAGGGGTTCAATTTGTCCATAGAAGTTTGGATATTGAATAACCACACTCGCTGTATCCTCATCAATTTCACGCTTAACAGCTTCAAGGTCCGTTACGCCATCCTTTTCATCGATCTCTACAACTTCAAGGTTTGGTCCTTTAGCATAGGAATGGATGACTTCGCGGGACTGAGGGTGTACAGTTTTCGAAACGATAATTTTTTTCTTTTTCGTCTGGCCTGCACTTAAATTCACAGCTTCAGCTAAGGCTGTACCGCCGTCGTACATGGAAGAGTTCGCAATATCCATGCCTGTTAATTCAGAGATCATTGTTTGGAATTCAAAGATCGCTTGTAGTTCCCCTTGGGAAATCTCAGGTTGATAAGGTGTGTAAGCTGTGTAAAATTCAGAACGTGAAATGACATGATCTACAATAGATGGAATGTAGTGATCATATACACCTGCTCCTAAAAAGGATGTGTAATCTTTTGTGTTAACATTTCGGTTGGCCAAGCGAGACATTTCTCGTACGAGTTCAGGTTCACTTAGCGCTTTTTTAATATTTAATTCTCCACGAAAACGCACCTTTTCAGGTATGTCTTGAAATAATTCCTCAGATGACTGAACCCCAATCGAATCAAGCATCGCATTTTTGTCTTGTTCAGTCATTGGTAAATAACGATAGGTCATTGTATAGCTCCCCCTTTACCTCTCCATGATTAACGCTTATAAAATGGTGTTGGAACAACTTTCGCACGTAAACGACGCTTACGTACTTGAACTTCTACTTCTTGCCCTTCTTCTGTATATTTCACAGGAAGTAGTGCAAGACCAATTCGCTTATCAAGAGTAGGTGACTGTGTACCTGTTGTTACAAAGCCAACTTCCTCTCCCCCTACATATACTGGGTAGTCCGTACGTGGAATCCCTTTATCAATCATTTCAATTCCAACAAGCTTACGGGCAGGGCCTTCTTCTTTTTGTTTCGCCAACACTTCTTTACCAAAAAAGTCTGCTTCTTTTTTCGCTTTAACGGCAAATCCCATACCTGCTTCAACAGGTGTAATGTCTGGGCTGAGTTCCTGCCCATATAATGGTAGATTTGCTTCAAAGCGTAATGTGTCACGAGCTCCAAGACCAATCGGCTGTACACCGTCGTCTTTTCCTTCTTCTAAAATCGCTCTCCAAAGCGCACCGCCAGAAGACTGATCAATATAAATTTCAAAGCCATCCTCTCCTGTATATCCAGTACGAGAAACGATTGCTTTGTGCTCAATTCCTTTAAAGTCAACGTCTTGCTTAAAACGGAAGAACTTAATTTCTGAAAGGTCTTCGACTGTTAAACGTTGCAAAATTTCTTCGGCTTTCGGACCTTGCAAAGCTAATTGCACATAATGGTCAGAGTGGTTTTCCATTGTTGCATCTTCTGTAAGATGTTGATTTAACCAATCATAATCTTTTTTTGTATTTGCAGCATTCACTACAAGTAAATATTTTTGTTCATCAAGCTTATAGACTAATAAATCATCTACTGTACCGCCGTTCTCATAGCACATAATTGTGTATTGAGCTCGGTTAACAGTTAGTTTGGATACATCATTTGTCAGCATCTTTTGTAAAAATGCTTCACTTTCTGGTCCCTCAACTAAAATCTCTCCCATATGGGAAACGTCAAACAAACCAGCTTTTGTACGTGTTGCTTCGTGTTCTTCTTTAATAGAAGAAAATTGTACAGGAAGATCCCAACCACCAAAATCAATGGTTTTTGCACCCGATCTTTCGTATTCCGGAAACAGTGGTGTTCGTTTCAATTCAGACATTACGCTACCTCCTATTTACTAATGATTCATCACTTTCTTAGCCAATCGTATAAAAAAGGGCATTAAAAAAACAGAGAATCCACACCCTTTTGTGTTATTCCCTGTCCATTCACCAGAAAGTTTCGCAGTTATGTAAGCGCATTCAACTATAGTAAACGACTGCTTGCTTCTTGGGTGGCCTAATGTGGTTAGGCACTCTCCAGAGGTGCGTCCTACAAGAGTCTTTTTGCCTGAGAGATTCACTAATGTTTGCTCCTTCGGCGCCACGTTTTCCGTAGTCTCTCCTCTTGTAATCATCCGCGATTATGAAATTATAAAAATCGTGCATACTAGTAATAATAAGTATGATTTCGATTTCACAGCCATTATACCATATGGTTTCTTGACTGTGCAGATAACATTTTGAAATTTATTGCTTTTCTAATATCGGCAGAGGTGATAGTTGTGAACGAACAAATTCAATTAAATACGACTTTTGACGAATCGCTAGAACAAGATCTCATTGCAGAGAATTCATCCTATTGCTCATGGGACTTATTCCAAATGGCTTATGAGACTTCCAAACATGTAGCGAACCCTGAATTTCAAGGGCTACAATCACAAAAGTATTTACCGCATGTCGACTTTCTCCCGCATCAAATGAAATGCGCTGAGCAAGTCGTCGAAAAAATGAACGGTCGCGCTATTCTTGCAGATGAAGTTGGACTTGGAAAAACCATTGAAGCAGGCCTTATACTCAAGGAATATATGATTCGTGGTCTAGCGAAGAAGATTCTTATTCTTGCTCCTGCCTCTCTTGTAAACCAGTGGGTTGTTGAAATGAATACGAAATTTCATATTCCAGCTGTTGCACAACGTAAGACACATGTATGGGAACAAGACGTTGTTGTCTCTTCTATTGATACAGCTAAGCGTGCACCACATCGCGATATTATTTTGGATACAGATTATGATTTCATTATTATTGATGAGGCTCATAAACTAAAAAACCATAAGACAAAAAACTATGAATTTGTCCGTTCTCTTAAAAAGAAATATTGTTTGCTATTAACGGCTACACCGGTTCAAAACCATCTTGTTGATATTTTCAACCTTGTATCGATCTTAAAACCTGGTCACCTTGGTAACTATGATGATTTCACAAAACGATTTGGTCGAAATCGCAACCAGCTTTCTAATGATGAGCATTTGAAAGAGCTCGTTAAGAAAGTGATGGTCCGTAATAGTCGTGGTGAAACCGGAATTGAATGGACGAAGCGAAATGTGGAGACGGTCCATATTGACTTCTCCGAAGAGGAACAAAATACCTATAAATATTTATCAGAGGTAACAAGTGGTGGTATGGCCTTTACAAATATAACGCTATTACGAGAACTATGCTCAAGTCGAGAAGCATGCTTTTTATCCCTTCAAAACATGCTAAAAAATGAAGAGATTCACCCTTCTCGTGCGGAGCAACTTCAAGAAGTGATTTCCATGATTGAGCAAATGCCACATCATGCTAAAGCTCAAAAAGTTGTCGATTTAATTGGAGATTCCAAAGAAAAGTTTATTATTTTCACAGAATATCGTGCTACGCAATACTACTTACAATGGTATCTGCAACAACATGGAATTTCTTCTGTTCCATTCCGAGGTGGCTTTAAGCGAAGCAAGAAGGATTGGATGAAGCAGCTTTTCCAAAACCATGCCCAAGTACTCATTGCTACAGAAGCAGGTGGCGAAGGAATCAACCTTCAATTCTGTAACAACATGATCAACTACGACCTTCCATGGAATCCAATGCGACTCGAACAACGTATCGGTCGTGTACACCGCTTCGGTCAAAAAGAGGACGTCAATATATATAATTTTGCTATTCGAGATACGATTGAAGAACATGTTCTTTCTTTACTATATGAAAAAATTCAGTTATTCCAACGAGTTGTTGGAAACCTTGATGCGATTCTGCAAAAACTTGAGATCGATAATCTGGAAAATGAAATTCAGGATATAGTCTCTCAATCCGCTTCAGAGGGCGAAATGAAAATCAAATTAGACAACCTATCCTCTGTTATTTCATACGCTCAAGAACAGGAGGAACAACATGGAACAAGCGGCGCTTCATAATTTTTTACACCGATATTTTACAGCGAATGACTGTGATATTGTTGAGGACCAAGACGGAGTTATGACGGTTCAATTAACAGATGAGGTCGATGAGATGCTCATGAACCGCCCTTTTTATTGGCATTATGTTAAACGGATCGGCGGTCAGGGCATGCCTATGAAAGTGACGTTCATTACAAATCCTGAAAAACAAGAAGAAAAAGGCGAATGGATCCATTTTGGTTCACCACGCCTTCATAAGATGTTTCAAACGTTAAGGGAAAAAGGCAGAATTACAAGGCAGTATGAACAAGTGACACCTTCACAAGGCCAAACGTCACTTGTTCCTTGGCTAATGATCAATGCTTCTGTACAATACAAAGGTACGCAACGTAAGGATGAAGTACTTTCTATTGGTTTGAATTTAATGAACGGGGGCATGATTCCAGGAATAATGGAAAAGATTGATCCAAATAAAATCGGTCCCATCATAAATGATTATTGCTTTACCCTAACTCCTATGATTCGTATGCCGAGTGCCATAAAACGTGTAGAGCAATACATCAACACCTATATTAAGAGTCAGGACCACAGCTGGAGTGTGGATGCCCTTCAACAATTAGAGAGTGAAAAAGAGTTGCTCTCGTACTTTTTCCGTCATGATTTAGGTAATGAGAGTGAGCAGGAAGAAGATGCAGAGGCAAAAGAAGATGCTGAAAAACGTTATCAGGATGAGCTAAATAAGTTAGAGGAACGATTTCAGCCTAGCATTTCTGTGGAATTGATAAATGCTGGGGTGTTGTATTTTTCGCAAGAGTCTTCGACGCGTTTTATAAAAGGAGAATAATTTTTGACGTCCAAAGGGAACTTTGGACGTTTTTCGCTTATTGCACATAAAAAGAGCTAAACCCTATACGATTTAGCTCTTTCACTTTTATGAAGTTGAACATCAAGATCAACTACTTTTGTTTTTGTCTCGCTTAAAGAAGAATTTCAAGGCAAAGGGAAGTACACCAAACATTTGATTGGAGATTGGAGTCTTTTGGTGCTTCTTCTCTTCTTTACGTTTTTTCTTTTCTTCTTGTGGCAAATCCATATATCGGACGATTTCTTGTGTCATGAACTTCACATAATCATTTCCAGACATTTTCTTTCACCTCTGGTTATGTGTTTATTCATAGTATAACCAGATTTTATGATTTTATAAGGGACTCAATTTCATTGACCACATCATTAATTGATTTATGGTCTGTGTTCACAAGTTCATCTGCACATTCCTTATAAACGGGAAGTCTTTTCTCCAATAAGTTTTTACGCTCAACCTCAGGCTTACTCCATAATGGGCGACTTTCATCATCTTCAAGTCGGGCTGAAATTTCTTCAAAAGATGCATGTAAATAGATAACTGGTCCATGTTCTTTTAATACATCATGATTTTCCTTACGCTCAACAATGCCTCCACCTGTAGAGATGACAGTACCTTCACGAGAAGAAAGCGCACGTAACACTTCCGTTTCGCGCTTTCGAAAACCTTCCTCCCCCTCATTTTTGAATATGTTGGGAATGGTGTCTCCAGTGTCTTCTTCGATTTTTTGATCAAGGTCTATGTATGTTCTATGGGTTTGTTCAGCAAGAAGTTTACCTACACTCGATTTCCCGCTTCCCATAAATCCAATTAATACAATATTGTTCATATGTTGCATCAGTCCTTTTAGTGTTTGATCGACATTTTAAGCACTTAAAGACCTTTCGTCAAATTTTCATTAACTAAATCCTCTACAAAATATGCGAAGAAATTTCTAGGTAAGGAAGGAATTACAAAATACCCGTCGAAATATAAGACTTAGAAACGATATAGGAGGTGACCCATGCCTTGAACCAGGCCCAGCAACATGCTGAACATATCTTAGAAAATGCCATTACCTGCGAAGCTTCTGACATCCATTTTTGCCCCTATGGCGACAATGTCTATATTTATTTTCGTATAAATGGCAAACGGCAATCTGACTCCATTATTTCTTCATCGGATTATGCTCCTCTTTTATCCTACTTCAAATTCACTTCAGGAATGGATATTGGTGAGATATTAAAACCACAAAATGGAATTTCACATTTCCAAGCCAAAAAGACTCCCTGCACTCTTCGTCTTTCAACACTCCCAGTCAATTCCACAGAAAGTTTAGCTATTCGCATCCTACCTCAAGAACGCATACCACAATTACACCAATTGTTTATGTTTCCTTATCAGCTTCAACGGATGAAAAAATGGATCACAAACCAATCTGGAATTATTGTGTTTACAGGTCCTACTGGTAGCGGTAAAACCACTACGCTATATGCTTTGCTATCCTCTCTCCTCCAGGAAAAATCTTATCAAACCATTACATTAGAAGACCCTATCGAACAGGAACTCCAAGATATTTTACAGGTTCAAGTAAATGAAAAAGCTGGTATTGATTATAATGCAGGCTTAAAAGCAGCATTACGACATGACCCCGACATTATTATGGTGGGTGAAATTCGTGATAAAAAGACAGCTGAATTTGCATTTCATGCCGCACATACAGGGCATTTAGTACTCACAACACTACACGCAAAAAATGCATACGGTACCATTTTTCGTTTATTGGAAATGGGCATTTCTAAAACTGATTTAGAGCAAACGTTAATCTCTATAGCCTCCCAACAATTATTACCGACCACGATCGCCAATCCTCATGAGCCACAAAGAGCTCCCCATCGTGCAGCTATTCTTGAGTTATTAGAAGGAAGCTTGCTTCGAAATGCGATTAATGGAGATCCTCCACAACAATCCAACAAGTATCGCTCATTTTCTCATTTAAGGAGGAAAGCTTATGCGCTTGGCTATATCTCTCAAGAATCGATTTAGAGGATCACCTATCAAGAAACCTTCTCCCCATCAACAAATTCAGTTTCTAAATCGTTTGTCCAATCTTCTTAACAGAGGTTACTCTCTGATGAGTGCACTAAGTATATTGTATTTCGACCCTGCCTTAAAAAAGGTAATTGAACACATCCATCCGCATTTACTCTCTGGCACCTCGTTACATGAAGCACTTGAAGAATTGGGGTTTTCAAAATATGTGGTCTCTTATCTCTATTTCTCTAGAGAATATGGAAATTTACGGAGAGCTCTATCCCAAAGCGCAATGATTTTGGAACAACAAGTGGAGTTTAAGAAAAAATTCCAAAAGGTGATCCGCTACCCAGTTGTCCTCTTCATCTTGTTTTTTGGTTTGCTTCTTTTTGTTAAGGTTTTTCTGCTCCCTACATTCCTTCAACTCTACGCTTCCATGAATGTCCAATCCACTACCATTATGACTACATTAAAATGGCTCGATCGATCCTTGTATTTTATTTTGGGTTTCTCTATATTCACTGTCCTTTGCATTACTGGAATCGTCATAAGTCAAAAGAGATCTCCAATTGAGAGGGTTTTATCAGTTTATCGACGCATTCCCGGTTGGAGGACCTATCTTAAGACTCAAACATCCTATTTGTTTTCCTATCACTTCAGTTCCCTATTAAAGTCGGGAATGTCAATTAAACAATGCTTATCCATTATGCGAGACCAAAGACACTTCCCGATTTTAGCCTTCCATGCCTCATGTATGTTCAAAGATTTAGAAAGAGGAAGCAGTTTAGCCCATTCCGTACAAAAGCAGCTCTTTTTTCATGAAGACATGTCCCAACTTATCAGCCGTAATCAAAACGACGGTCGTCTCGACCAAGACCTAGAGGTTTATGCAGAGTGGATCATTGATGAACTACAACAAGGGTTATTAAAAATACTCACGCTTATTCAGCCACTCATGTTTATCCTTTTAGCAGTTTTCATTATGATGATCTACTCATCCATTATGCTCCCTTTACTTGAATGGATGAGACAAATTTAACGGAAAGGAAGTTTTATTATGAAAAATGAAAAAGGGTTTACGCTTGTGGAGATGCTCATCGTTTTAATGATTATCTCAACCCTTCTCTTAATTACAATTCCCAACATTGCATCGAACAATAGCTTAGTCCAAGAAAAAGGGTGCGATGCTCTAATCAAGCTTGCAGAAACTCAAGCACAAGCATATCGAATCGAGAATGGATCTTTACCAACAGATCTACAAACCCTCGTTGATGACAACTTTTTAGAACAAAGTACATGCCCAGGAGGAGATCAACTTGAAATCTTACAAGATGGGACCGTACAGAAAGTGGTGGTTTCTCCATAACTCAAAGGGTTTCACACTCGTTGAGATGCTCGTTGTATTATTTATATGGTCTGTCTTCATTGGGATTATGATTACCTTAAGTCCCTCTCTTTTTCATAAACAAAAGGAAGAAGCTTTTATGGAACAATTTCAAGCAGATGTGCTTTGGGTTCAGCAACAAACCATGACTACCAGAACCCATTACTCCATAATATTTTTACCTGAAGAAAAAACGTATCGTATTTTAAAAAATCGCTTTTTTATCGTTGAGACTCGTACACTCCCTAATGATTGGGAAGTCAGCTTTTCCTACACTTCATTAGATAGACATATCCGTTTTGATGTCTCTGGGTCCATATTAGAATCTGGAAGTATTCAATTCTTAACTCCTACCAAAAAATTCAAAGTTGTATTTCCAGTTGGAAAGGCGAGGTATTATGTTCTTGAACAATAGAGGATATATGCTTTTGAATAGCTTGTTCTCATTTAGCCTATTCCTGATACTAACGTTTTCCCTGCTCCCAATGATCCATACAGTTTATAAAGAGCAAATGATACTAGATGAACGCAGATTTTGGCTTCATACATTACAAGATGAATTAAGGTTTAGAGATGAATTAATCTCACTCCCAACAGTCATAGAGTTAGATCGGCATGAGCAAGTAGCTCGTGTTACTTTCCAATACAAATCTACTCTAATTGAGGGCTGCATAGAGTGGACAAATGAGAGGGGGACTGAGGAGCGTGAATGTTTATATAAAAAACCTTAACAATGAAAATGGGATAACACTACTCGAAGCTCTTCTTTCCCTATTCATTACCTTATTCATTTTACAGGCTCTCCCCTATGTCCTTAAAACGGTTTGGATCTACTCTCAACAATCTCCCCAAGAAGATGTAGAGGTTTACCAGTTGTACCATTTTATTGAGCAGGATCTCTATACAACAGGGTCTATTCGTGCACTCTCAGATGGAGTAAGGCTGTATAAACAAAATGGTGATCAAGTAGATATTGAACAATACGGGAACATGATCCGACGACAGGTCAATCAGCAAGGGCATCAAGGCTTATTAAACAACGTGAAAAGTTTTGAAGTACGGTCCTCTTCTAAGGGATTTTACATTCTTCTTCAAAAAGAAGGAGGGTCCATGTATCAAAAGTTATTTAACCTCTATACAGAATGAACAAGGTTTTGCTTTTCCGCTTCTTTTCCTATTACTTTCTTTTATGTTTTTGTTTTTTAACGCTTCTCTTCTGCAGCTCCAAACGGGCCAAAAGCTTACCACGAATGAAAAAGAACAACTTCATTTGGAAACGTTATTTCAAATGGGGAATGCTACACTTCAACAAGAAGCTAATGCTTTACAAGAGAATGATGAAAAAACTTATAGGTTTCCTTATGGTACTGTCACAGTTGAATATGTTATTTTGGCTTCTAATGATATTCAGGCACAATTTACAATGGTGACTTCTGAAGGGAGTAAAAAGATTGTGAACCGAAAAATTTATGTCGATCCATAATTTTTTCGTTATGGGTGTATATTTTTATGGCGAACATGGCATGATAATTATTGTTACGTCATTGGGCTATAGCCAAGCGGTAAGGCAGCGGTTTTTGGTACCGTTATTCGCTGGTTCGAATCCAGCTAGCCCAGTTCCAAAGCACTGACCATCGAGGTCAGTGCTTTATTTTTTGACCAAATACGGCTTATCACTTATTTTTCAGATTTGGGACTTACGCCATTAAAGCCCCCCCTTATGTTGAAGACTTGGGTTCGGATTAAGTGAGTATGGTTCCGTTGCTTTTGTGCAGATAGGTGGGCTGTGGAACGGGTTGCTTTCCTGCGGACGAAGCGCCGAGCCTCCTCATTCGCAAGCTCTCTGCGGGGTCTCGTCACTCCGTTCTTCCGCTGGAGTCAACCCGTTCCACAGCCCACCTTGGTCGAATTGTGAATAACGGAACCCCTCATGACAAGAGGTTGAATATGATTTCCATCAATATGAGAATAGAAAGTTCAAATAAGGGTCCGTTAGCCTCCATAATCGCGTGGAGGGAAGGAAACGGCAAACTGTCGTGGTAACAAAGGGAAGACGAGACCCCGCAGGCACGAGGAGGCTCGGCTTTTCTTCCACAACAGGCTTGCCGTTTCACTGACCGCAACAAACTACTCAACAGCAACGGATTTTTCCCAACCAATATCTTGGAATCAAGTCTTCAACATAACTGCCATTAAACTGAATAAACCATTCTGAAGGATTTAACTAATTCTCCATAAATAAAAACACTACTATCCTCTCTATGTAAGTGGCAGTAGTGTTTTTATCTTCTTATTTGAGGTTTTACAGAATCTCATTTAAGAAATCTTTGTCATAAGTTCTTGTTTTACATTTGTTATACTTTTCAAACCATCTTCATCATACCCTACAACTAGCTTTTCACCATCTGTTAAGATTGGCCTACGTAAAAGCTTTGGTTCTTTCATGACCAAATCAATAAATTGGGATATGCTTAAATCGTTTACATCTACATTTAACGACTTATACGTTTTACCTCGTGTTGCTAATATTTCATCGATGCCATCTGTTGTTAGTTGTAAAATTTCTAAGAATTCCTCATAAGAAGGAGTGTCTCGAAATAGGTGTCTTTCATTAAATCCAACTTCATGATCTTTTAACCAGGCTTTCGTTCTGCGACATGACGTACAGCTTGGATACGTATAAAACTTTAGACCACTCATCAACTCATCGCACCTTTCTATATGTGAGTTATATTCTGTACATTGATTGTACATTCTTTACGCAAATAATGAACAGAATTTTGCTTATCTTCTGTAAATTAAATTGTGTACGTTTTTCAACAACTCAACCAATCTAATCTTTTTCCAAATTATATGTACTATAATAATAAATAGCTTACTCTTTAGGAGGTCGTGAAATGGAACAAGCTTTAACGGTTAGTATGGTTCTTTCAGATCCTACAAGGTATTACATATACCAATACTTGAGCGAACTGAACGAAGAAGTGTCTGTCTTAGAAATCGCCAAAAAATTTAATATTCACCCAAACGTGGCTCGCTTGCACCTCTCCAAGCTGGAACAAGCGCATATGCTACAATCCCAAACGAAAAAAACGGGTAAAGGTGGTCGGCCAAGCCGGTTGTATTCATTGGCCAATAAGGAAATCCAATTAAACTTCCCCTATAGAGACTATAAATTACTAGCTACTATGGCCATGGAGGTTGTACAAGAACTAGGTGAGCAGGGTGAACAGATCTTATACAAAACGGGTTATAAGTATGGTCAAGAAATTTTGGAAACCCATTTAAACTCCACCCCATCAGATATGACCATTGAAAACAAAATAGAGAAACTGAGACATATCTCCAACATCATTGGCATTTACCCTCGATTTGAATATGTTAAACATAAAAACACCATATTTTTTTCAATTCATAATTGTCCGTTTAAAGACCTTGCTCAAAAAAAGCCTGAATTGGTCTGTAAAATGCATAGTCAGCTCATAAAAGGGATGTTAGATTCTTTATTTAAGAATATTGAACTCCAAGAAGGGGAAAATATGATGGAAGGTTGTTCATCTTGCTCTTATAAAGCATTCCTATGGTAAGGTTTTCAACAGATTCATTTACAATTAAGGTAAGGTCGTTTATAATAACGATGATAAGTCACCTTTTGTGAAAAAGGAGGGGGATATAATATGGATCGCATGTTTCGTGTGCTTGCTTTTTGGACAGGTATTTTTACAGTAATGTTTGTAATTGGTGAAATGCCGGATGCAGCAATGTTATTCCTTGTTCAAACGGTATTCTTTCTTACATTAAGCTACTTAAAACTATCTGAGCGCATGTATATGTACATATTTGGCGCTTATTTAACGGTATTTATGATAGGATTTACCTATTACACAGGCTTCTTATTAGAACCATCATTCCGCCACTAAGAAAAAACCTATGCTTCAGCGCATAGGTTTTTTTATGTCTTCAGGTAACTCGATCCCTTTTGCTTGAACACACACCTCAAACGAGTCAGCAATTTGGTCTCCCATTATAAAAGAGCGAATAGCACGATTTCGTTTATGTTCTTCTGAAAATGGATCCATTGATGCATGTTCTGTGAGGAATTCAAGAATATTTGCTTCTAATAAAAAATCCTTCTGTTTCATTAACTTCGATTGAAACCCATATTTTTCTCCTATTTTCATCCACGTATCCCAGTGAACGTGATGAGTAATATCCATTTCTCCTGGGTGATATAAAACGTGATCTTTCATTTGATGATTAGCGTACCCTCTTAAGCTTCCGGAAACCCTTGCAGGATGAGATAACTCCATATGTGTGTATCCATAATCAATCGTTAACATAATCCCTTTTTTCAGAGCTTGGCTTATTTGTTTGTACAAGCTATCCATATAGAATGGAATTTCTACTCGTTGTCCCTCTATCAATTGATAATTAAAAGACGACAACCAATCTAATATATCCTGAGAACAAGGGTCTAGTACCTCTTCTAACGTATCATTCCCTTGAATCCCTATACAGACTTCGTATAGCTCTCCGTTTTGCTTGGTCACCACTTTAACAGGCTGAGCATCTAACCATTCATTAGAAAAAAGAATACCGTTGAATCCTTTTCGCTCAGCATGCCACTCCTCTAGTGAATTAAACATATGAAAATCATCTTGTCCTTTAACGATTTTTGATGTCATCACTCTATGTTCTGAAGATACTTCTACTGCATCATAAATATACTCTAGATCTTTTTGGCTCAGGAATTCACATACTTCTTTTGCGAAGGTACCGTCACCTGCCCCAATTTCACAAATATGTAAGGGAATCTCTAAGGATTGGGATATATGAATAAAGTAATTGGCTAATACTTGACTGAATACACGATGAATATGACTGGATGTATAAAAGTCTCCTTCTTTCCCCACTTTTGGTCCAGAGAGATTATAATAGCCATTCTCTTGATCATAGAGTGCATATTGGATAAAGGTATCATATGAAATTAAGCGATTTTCTTCGCTTTGTATTCTATTTTTTAATGAAGGAAACATTAACCTATCCCCTTTGCATAGGTTAACACTATTGACATAGTGTTAATTAAATTATATAGTATTAGCTGTAGCTTAACTTTTATCCCTAACCAACAAAAGCAGAGCACATCCCCCAAACCCCTTCCGACTCGGAAGGGGTTTTTCGTTGTGCATTTAATCTTATAAAAATGGGTTCGATAACTTTTCTTTCTCTACCGTAGTCTTACCGCCATGACCAGGACACACTTCCATTTCATCTCCTAAAGATAGTATCTTGTTTTGAATACTCTCAATAAGTAAATCATGGTTTCCACCTGGGAGGTCTGTACGGCCAATTCCGCCTTCAAATAATGTATCTCCTGCAATAACAAACCCTTCATCCTTAAAAACAAACGATACACTGCCTGGAGAGTGCCCTGGGGTGTGACGCACTTCAAATGTAAAGTCTGCAACTGTCATATTACCTGGTTCAATAAAGTGATCTGCCGATCTTGCTTGAATAGGTGAAACTACCATTGAAAAGAATTTAGATCCATTTTTCTCAGGGTCATTTAACCAATCTTTTTCTTCTTCATGTACATATACGGGCACATTAAAATGATCACGTACTTCATCAAGAGCCCCGATATGGTCAAAGTGAGCATGTGTGAGTAAGATTGCTTTAGGAGTTAGTTCTCTACGTTCAATCATCCGAATTAACTTATCAGCGTCTCCTCCTGGATCGATAATTAACGTGTTTTTGTTCTGTTCAATAAGATAGCAATTGGTTCCTAAAGTGCCTAGTGGCAGTTGTTCTACTTCCATGTGTAGACCCTCCTAAAAAGTTTATAGAAACTATCATGAATATCTCGACAAATAATTGAAAGTGGTTTAAAATGTATGAGGAGTAAAGAAAAGATACATATTAATTATAGTAATAAACATGCTCACCGTGTGCAAACGGTGCATTTCAATTAGGGAGGTTAGGGTAAAATGGTATTAGCGATTATGTTACTTTTTGTTACCATTCTTTGTGCTCTTGCTGTATTTCGTGAACTAAAAACGAATAACTTCTTTGCCGTAGCATTCGCTGGCATCTCAACGCTTGTTTTTGGATTCTTTTCCATTATGACGATTATTTCTCAGTTCACTTCTTCTGGTGGTGGACACTAAAACCTTGATGAACAACGTATAGTTATACTTGTAAGGTAAATCCCCTCAATAACTGAGGGGATTTTTTAGTATCTAAGTTAGGAGGATTCCTGGTGGGAAAACTGCTTTAGCTGCATCTTCTTATTAAAGAAATAACGATACATCACCAATGTGATATAGATCGCACTCAAGGAAACTGCTGAAAATATTGAGAGTGATATAACAAGCTGATATTTGATAGCCATAACCGGGCTAACTCCTCCCAAGATTAAGCCTGTCATCATACCTGGTAGTTGGACAAGCCCCACTGTCTTTAACTTATCTGCATTTGGTATTAGAGAGGCCATTAAGGTCCTTTGCACAATAATGTGAGAAGCTTGTTTAGGTTCAGCCCCAAGCGATAAAGCTGCTAGTAACCGCCCTTCATTTTCTTTGAATTCACTTTTCATTCTTTCTAATGCTAGCCCCATCGCTACCATTGAGTTACCAATGACCATACCACTCATCGGAATGACTTCAGAAGGTGTGAATTCAATCATATCTGCCACAAGCCATAAAGAAAGAACGCTCACTTCGATTATGATCAGCCCTAACAGAATCGTCCATAAAACGTTTGGTAGGCCTTCTCCCTTTTTCCTTGCATGGAAGCTTGCAACGATAATCATAACTGAAATCATAAATGGGATACCAATATAAGGCGGTAAATCAAATAAGTAATTCAGTGCATAACCAATAAGAAATAACTGGACCGTCCCCCTAATGGAAGACCAGATAATATCCTTATTCTGTCCTAACTGATAATAATATGATAATGAGAGTGGGACTAGAACAAATACGATTAAAAAGAGTAATGATTGATTTGATATTTCTGGCGACACACTCTCAACCTCCTCTAGGAACTAAACAAGAAATGATTGCAGTTCTTCTGTCTTTGGTTTTTCTAAGATATCTGGCAGCGGTCCCTCCTCCATAATTCGTCCATCTTCGAGATATATACCTCGATCTCCTAACCGCTTCGCCTGACTTAATTGATGGGTAACCATAATCACCGTTATCTGGTGCTTATCAATAAGCATCGATAATACCTCTTCAATATCTTCTGTTGTCTGCTCGTCCAATGCACTTGTGGGTTCATCCAGCAACAATACATCGGGCTTATTCGCTAAGGTCCTCGCTAATGAAACACGCTGCTTTTCCCCACCTGAAAGTTGATCCACAGATCTATGTAAATAATCAGAAGGAAGTTGAACATACTCCAATAATTCTTCACCTTGTTTGTCTTTCCATTCATCCACCATAGAGGGTCCAAATTTCAAATTATCTAAAACAGTTCCCGGAAATAAATGAGGAGCTTGCAGAACAAGACCAATTTTTCGTCGAAGTTTGGGGATTGTATATGATTCATAAGGCTGATCATAAAAAGAAATTGAACCCTTTTCTGCATCCAAAAGACGATTAAATAGATGAAGAAGCGTACTTTTGCCAGACCCTGAAGGACCAAATACGATAACACGTTCACCAGGGTACACATTCAGATTAATATCCTGTAAAGGTCCATACTGAATATCTTTCAGCCTAATTATAGGTTCTCCCTCGCGCATATGATCTCATCCTTTTTCTGTAGTCATGCGAGCCTTTTAATACTGTGTGAATATACCCTTAAATCATTATTAAGATTATGACACGTCGTGTATGGAAAATCAAAGAAAGTGTTACAAGTCTAGACTTTTAAAACAAATTGATTTAACCTTCTTCAAGTGGTTATAAAAGGTAGACCAAGGTAAAGGATTAATTCCCTTCCCCACCTCTACTGTGTATCCTTCTCGCTTATAGTCTTGAATAAACCAATCTTTATATCCCGCATAGCTGTCGATTGTATGGACAGGCTCATAACCACTTACAGCCTTAAAAGCTCCCACTACCGATTCTGCTTGAGATGGCTCTTGATTTTGATAACCCCAATAAATGACTTCTCCTTGAGAATGGAAAGCCAAAACCCTGTCAAAATTGCTATTCTGAGTGAGATCAAAAAGGGCCTTGGCTTCTGGTTCAGACAATGACGATTCCCCAGGGTAATCCCTAAAGTTGGGTTCTTGAGGCTTACGTTTTTTCTCAACCTCCCAATGGGCTGGAAATTGATTATTTAGATCAACCCCTCGAATATTTGCTTTCCAAGAGGTGAAATTCACGTGATTATGATTAGCTCTGTTCACTAACTCCTTAAACCCTTTTGCTATTTCAGAGCCATGCATAAATAAATTAACGCCGTCAGGGTTCACCATTGGCACTACCGATAAACGCGTCGATGAGAAAAGCTCCATTTCCAACTGTCTACCATGAATGATTCCCTCTGCATACTCTTCAACCACCTTTAAAAGTAGGGGAGTCGTTATCCATTCATTAGCATGAAAGGCTCCATTCCAATGAACTCGCTTCTCCCCTTCCCCCATTACAAGTTCCAGTAGTGGCTCACCTAAAACCGAATAGCCAATTGTTTGAACCTTAATAAAATCATAAACCTTATTTAATTTTCGAAGGTCATGTTGTAATTGTTCTGAATCATAATGCTTCGTTAATGTTATTGCGCCCATTCTTATTCTCCCCCTTTAGGACATTATATGTAAGGAAGTGAGCGAAAAGATAAACCTCGTCAATTTTTAAGGTATTAAAAAAGAGCAAGAGCCTCTGGGAGGTTCTTGCTCTTTTTAGCTATTGAATAGAGTCTCTATTTTTCAGCTTTATTCAGGTCCATTTGTTTATTCTTGAAATCATAGAAACGGAATAGATCTCCATAAATAATACTATCTGAGTAATCCAGTTCTTTTTGTGCCTTCTTCTTAAGTGGTTCACATTTTTTGGATTCTACTTCTTCTCCAGTTTCTCGATCATAACAAACATTTTTAGCGTATAGATAATTTTCAGAGATAAAGCTTCCATCTCGCAGAACTACAAACGGATCTTGATCATTCGTAAATAGGTCTGTACCGAATTGAATATCCTTTTGGTTCTCGATGCCTAACATATTTAAGATCGTTGGTTTCATATCAATTTGACCAGCTGGCTTAGAAATTACTCGGTCATCTTCATGTCCTGGAATGTGAACAATAAATGGTACACGCTGTAATTGGGTGTGCTCAAATGGTCGAATTTCTTTACCAATAAACTTAGATGTTGCAGCGTCATGATATTGACTGATTCCATAGTGGTCACCATAAATCACAATAACAGAGTCTTTATATTGACCAGAATCCTTCAGGTGTTGGAAGAACTTCTTAATCGATTCATCCATATAACGAACCGTCGTCACATATTGATTTAATGTTTTAGAGTTTGTTTCTAACTTATCAATGTTTTGTTTTTCCTCAGGCAATTCAAACGGAAAGTGGTTCGTTAACGTAATAAACTTCGCATAGTATGGTTCCTTCAAGTTATTTAAATATTTCATGGATTGCTTAAAGAATGCTTTATCATTTAAGCCCCAACCTATGCTGTTTTCTTTATTCACATCATAGTATTGCTCATCAAAGAAATGATCATAACCTAGGGTGTCATACATTACGTTACGGTTCCAGAAACTTCCGTTGTTCGCATGGAATACTGCTGATGTGTATCCATATTTACCAATAATCTCAGGCACGGCATTAAACTCGTTTTGAGAATGGGTGAAGAAAACTGCACCTCTAGATAATGGATACATCGAATTCTCTACAATGAATTCAGAATCAGATGTTTTCCCTTGCTCTGTTTGGTGATAGAAGTTTTCAAAGTAATAACTATCATCAATTAAATCGTTTAAGAACGGAGTGATTTCTTTACCGTTTACCTTTTTATCAATCACAAAGCTTTGAAGGGATTCGGCAGAAATATAAATGACGTTCTTACCTTTAGCAATTCCTTCTAGTTTTGAGGATTGTTTACTCTTAATTTCTTTATTTGTATATTCCTCAATGTCATTCATTTCACTTCCATCTGCAAAAACACGTTGCGCTTTTGTTTTAGAGTGAAGGGCGACATCGTAAATGTGGTAGTTAAAGATACCGATGTTTTTAACTAGATATTCACGGTCAAATGTACGCATGAATAACATTGGACGTTCCATTTCAGCCAATACTACGTTACCCACTAACAAAGCAAATGCTAATGCTGTTGCACTTAGTTTAGCTCTGCGTGCAGTAATCTGCATTGATGGCTTCACTTTTCGACTTAGATAATAGACTAAAATGACATCAGCAAAGATTAGTAGATCTGGTACGTAAATTAAATTCAAAATACTTGAACCTAGATCGCTTGCGTTGCTTGATTGAAATAGTACAGGCATCGTTAAGAAATCCGTAAAACCTCGGAAGTAAATAACGTTAAAGTACAAGATTAACGTTCCAATTAATGAAATCCGTCTTGTAAATTTAATTTGTCGCTCCGGTTTAAACCAAGCAGCAAAAGTAAAGAATAAAAATGCTGTGGCAAAAGGGTTTATGAGTAATATTATTTCTTGTAATTGATTTTCAATTGATAGATTGAAAATAAATCGATATACCAAATAGGTTTTTACCCCAAAGAGAAGAGCGGCAATAGCATAGAATGGTAGATTTCGTCTTTGTTGCATATTTTCATTTCCTCCTCTTGTTATGAACTTGAACAAGATGTTTTAAGCTACGTTTGATACTAGTAATACTTAATTCCACTTTTTATATTATTCTAAACAACCAACACACTATTTGACGGTTATTCTAACATAAAAGTTTCACATTTTTATTACTAATTTTTTACACCCAATTAACACCTTATTCATTTTATTAAACGATTATGTAAAAATAAACCCTACAAAAGTAGGAACAAATACAGATCCTTCGAGTTTTAAGGTTTATAACTGTTCCATAAATAACCGCATCAACCTTCAATTCCCAAGAAGGCCAAAAAAATAAACCTCTATTTTAATTTCAAATAGAGGTTTGAGTTCACTATGGTTATTTACCGCTCTTTTGTTTTGCTAAATAAGCTGCTCCAAGTACTCCTGCGTCATTCCCTAGCGAAGCGATTACAAATTCAGCTGCCTGACTGGTTCTCTTTAATGCATTCTGATCAAACACTTTACGTAGTGGGTTTAGAAGTTGATCACCTGCTTGAGAAACACCGCCCCCAATGACAATTCGTGTAGGATTAATGGCAATCGCTAAATTCGCGATAGCTATACCGAGGTAATGAATAACTTCATCAAGAATGCTTTGAGAAGCTTGATCTCCTTTAGCAGCTTCTTGGAAAACATCTCGAGCAGAAATGGTTTCATTTTGTCTAAGTATTTCTTGAAGTGTAGTCTTTTCTCCAGCTTCGATCGCATCATAAGCAGAGCGAACAATGGCTGTAGCTGATGCCACAGTTTCTAAGCAACCTGTCTTACCACAATTACATGCTCTACCATTTTCCGTTTTAGCAGTCATATGACCGATTTCAGCTACAGTTCCATTAGCCCCGTGTAAAAGCTGACCATTACCAATAATGCCACCACCAACACCTGTTCCAAGAGTAACAGCAATTAAATGATTCGCCTGACCTCCTGCGCCTTTCCAGTTCTCACCAAGTGCAGCTAGGTTCGCATCATTTTCTAACCAAGCATCATAACCGGTCTCTTCTGTTAAGGCAGTAGTTAAATGATAATTTTCCCATCCAATATTGACAGCGCTATAGATAAAACCTTCTCCTACATCCACAAACCCAGGAGCTCCAACACCAATACCTATAAACTGATCATGTGAGAAATTTAATTCCTCTTGCTTGGATTTAATAGAAGCTGCAATATCCTCAACGATACTTGATCCATTTCCCTCTTTATTCGTTGGGATTTCCCACTTAGATAAAATGTCTCCGTTATATGTAATAAACGCCAACTTAACGGTTGTTCCCCCGATATCGACTCCTATAAAATTACGGTTCTCCATAACTCCATCATCCTTCGTCTTTTTGTTTCTTTTGTTTAGAGGCTTCCTGACGTAATATTAATATCCCCATTTGATAATCTTCTTTCGTTACACATTGAGATTTGTATAATTCCTTAAGTTCATCTTCCATCAGTTCCAAATCAGCAATTCGATCACCAAGGTAGATAAAAGTACCAAATGTTTTTAATAATTGTTGAACATCATAAACAGTTTTCATATATATCACCATGTATTATTATAGCAACGTCTTCAGGGAAATGAAATAACGGAATGCTTCTATAGATTTCCAGAACAAAAGCGCAAGCGCCCGTTTAGCAACGAAGGGACTGGACTGAGCCCGTAGTAAGATAAAGAAAACACAAATTGTGGAACAATTTGATGTTGACTTATCGAACGGAGGCGAGGGAAGTCCCTTCGTTTCTGGGCGCTGGAGCTGGACGTGGCCCCGCTCTCATCAAAAAGTTATACACAGGCCACAAATTTTATAAATTCCTAGAGAACACAAAAACCCTGATATCATTTATCAGGGTCTTGTGGATGTAAGAATGCTGGTCTTCGGTTTTTAAGTGGCATTGGTGTACGTAAAATTACATCACGGAATGCACGGTAGTTAAATGGAAGAAACGGCCATAAATAGGCTGTGTTGAAAGTATTCAAACGAGCTAAGTAGAGTATCCAAACCGTTATTCCAATTGTTAAACCTTTAACACCAAATAATGCTGTTAATATGAGTAAACCTAGCCGTGACAATCGATTGGCTAAGCTAAGCTCATAACTAGGAGTACAGTATGTGCCAATAACAGCAGCTGCAAGATAAAGAATAACCTCATTCGAAAATAACCCAACAGCAACTGCCACTTGCCCTATAAGAATAGCAGCTACAAGGCCTAAAGCTGTTGCTAAGGCTGAAGGGGTGTGTATAGCGGCCATCCTAAGTGTGTCTATTCCGATTTCAGCAATTAAAAATTGCGCAATGAGAGGTATGACCCCTACTTCCGTCGGTCCAATAAATTGGAGTACCTCCGGTAGCAAAGATGGATCGATTGAAAATAAGTAATACAATGGTAAAACAAAAATTGAAGCAAGAACTGCAAAAAATCTAACGAACCTTAAATAAGCACCCACTGATGGCTTTTGCCGATATTCTTCAGCATGTTGTAAATGATGCCAAAACGTTGATGGTGTAATCATCACACTCGGCGAACCATCAATCATAATCAATATATGCCCTTCATATAAATGGGCTGCCGCTGTGTCTGGCCTCTCTGTATAACGTATTGTTGGATATGGACTCCAGTGCTCTCCACTCAAAAACTCATCTACTGTTTTTTCAGCCATGGGGAGGGCATCGGTATCAATTACTTCGAGTTGTTCTTTGATTCTTTTCACCCTGTCCATATCAGCGATATCTTCTAAGTAACTGATACAAATATCTGTTTTGGACCTTCTTCCGATCTGCATATATTCCATACGTAATGATCGATCTCGAATTCTTCTTCTCGTCAAGGCTGTGTTAAATACGATTGTTTCTACAAATCCATCTCTAGAACCACGTACAACGCGTTCTACATCTGGCTCTTGTGGACCTCGGACAGGATAGGTTCGGGCATCAATCATGATCACTTTATCATTAATGCCTTCTACTACTAAAGCTGTGGGTCCTGCTAATACCCAATCCACTGCTTCATTGAGATCATCTTTCGTTTCTAGCTCAACATAAGGGATATAGGTTTTTAAGAGCTTCTCTAATGGTTCTGGTTCAAGTTGGTCTGGATCTAATCTTGATAGGCCTTCCATTAAGTAATGTAGTATTTCATCTTTCACAAATCCGTCAATTGCAAAAAGAGACATTTTACGCCCAGCATATTCAAGATCTAGGTGAATGATGTCAAAACTTTTATCTACACCCATTCGATCTTTCATATACTCTACGTTCTGATCGTAATTATGAAACATTGGTTGTTTTTCCACGGTCTCACCTAACTTTCAAAGGTCTAATTTCATTGTTTGCACAAACCTTTGAAAGCATACATTTTTCAGGATTTGAAATGTAAAACGCCCTACCTTCATTAGGCAGGGCGTACGGGACAATTATACTAATTTTGACTGAACATAAGCATGTAATAAATTGTACGTATGTTCTAACGAGCGCTGATGTGTACGTTCAAACGCATGAGATGCATCAATACCAGGTCCAATTAGAGCGTGTTTCACATCTGCTCCAGACCGGATTGCTGCAGAAGCGTCAGATCCATAGTATGGATAGATATCAATTTCGTAATCTACATTCTCTTTTTGAGCCAGTTTTACTAGATGCTGACGAAGCAGATAGTGATATGGACCCGATGAATCTTTAGCACAGATTGATACAACATATTCTGTTGTAGTCTGGCCATCTCCAATCGCTCCCATATCAACAGCTAAATATTCTACAGTTTCTTCTGGAATGCTCGCATTTCCCCCATATCCAATCTCTTCGTTATTGGAAATATAAAAATGGGTTGTATAAGGTAATTGAACGTTTTCTTGTTTCAACTGAACAATGAGTTGTAATAAAATCGCCACGCTTGCTTTATCATCTAAGAAACGAGATTTCACAAAACCAGTTTCTGTCGTTTGAAAGCGCGGGTCAAATGAAATAAAGTCTCCAACTTCAATGCCCAGACTTCTTACATCTTCAGGGTTGTGGACTTCTGCATCAATACGAACCTCAATATTTTCATCATTACGTTTTGCTTCGCCACCATTTTTATAAACGTGAACAGACGTCTGATGCATTAGAATGGTGCCAGAATACGTTTCACCACTTGCTGTATGTATATTACAGTATTCACCTTCAACACTATTCCATCTAAAGCCGCCAATCATTGAAAGCTTTAATGTTCCATCAGACTTAATTTCTTTAACCATCGCACCAAGTGTATCTACATGTGCTGTTAGTAAACGGTGCTGATTGGTATCTTCTCCTTCTATCGTGGCAATCAGTGCACCTTTTTGCGTTATTTTTGTCGTAACACCTGAAGATTTAAGGAAGTTTTCGCAAAAATGAATGCATTCATCCGTGTACCCTGAAGGGCTTGGAATAGAGACTAATTGTTCTAATATTTCTGTGATCGGTTTCGCTTGTTTCATTTTCTCTCCCCTTTCATTTCATATCCTTCCATATTCTATCATACATTTGAATTACATAGGATGTCCAAGAAAAGGGGACGAAGTGATGAGACGAGCAGTTGTAATGATTATTCTTTGCCATATTATTGCTTTTTTAGGTGTATTACTTTTAAAACCGAATAAAGAAGTTTCTGTGGTTAAGTTTTTCCCATTAGATGAAGTGAAACGGTTTGATGAGACGTCTACTGATCTCACATTACTTTCTGAGAGCGATGAGGATGAGTATGATTTTCAGTGGAAAACTGCCTCAACCCTTGAAGAACCTGTATATTTACGTCAGGATGTTTCTTTACTATATATGGATGGTCATTTAAAGGGAATCTTAAGTAAATGGAAAGAAAATGGTCAAAATCTTTTTCAGGAACAAAAGATTCATGGGGAAGACAGCAGTCATTATCAAGCTGTTACGTTTCATCACGGAGAAATTCATTATCCAGATGATAAGATTAAAAGTATACAAGATATGTCTCGTGCAGAATTATATGTGATTGACTCACCATTAACACCTTTAGAATCTTTTACTTCACCACAAAATCAATCGCAGGAAGACTGGAAAAGAAAGTTAGATCATGCCACCGAACAACAGCTGCATTATCAATGGAATCAACTGATCGAACATTATCAAATACCTAAAGAGCAATATGAAATTATTCCTCTTACAGATCTACCTGACTATGAAACAAAACCCTTCCCAAAGCTAACGGCTGAACAAACTCAACAAGTCATTGGACAGCTTTGGGAAGGATTATATAAAAATTATGTGCTCCAGTTTACTGGTGATTCTCAAGAAGATCTCAATAGTTATGTGCCTCTCGTTCTTGCAGACCGTGACGGGAAACATTTATTGGTATTATTTGAAGATATGGACCAGAGAAAGCAGCGCTTAATCCAATACTATCCTGACTTTTCCAGCGACTGAAGAAGCTCTTGAAACCGTTCATCATCCGGGTTATTTTGAACAGCTTTACGAGCATGTTTGAGTGCCTGCTCTGAATTTTGTTTTTCCTGATAGAATATACTTAAGTTGTAATGAGCTAGACCGAATGAGGGTTTTATGGATATAGCTTCTTTTAAATCATCTATACCCTTTTCTATCTCACCTTGTTTATAATAGCCAATGGCTCTGAAAAAGTAGAGTTCTGCAGAAGCTTCTATATGGCGGAATGTTTGATCTACAAGTTGAATGACTTGATCATATCGCCCCTCTTTAGCATATTCTTGAGCAACCTGTGCTTGAAGACGGGGATCATAGTGATTTTCTTCGTTTGTAATACCGTACCACGACATACCTACACCAACACCTAACACGAGTATGGAAGCCCCTATTTGCATTTGCAGGCTTCGTCTTTTAGGGAAATGAACAATACTAGAAGCTAAAAAGCCACCTACTAATCCCCCCAAATGAGCTCCAATATCTACCTGAGGAATGGAGAAAGAAAACGCAATGTTTAAAGCAATAACCCACAATAAATTTGGCCCCATGGTTTGAAAAAATAACTTTTTGTGTATCACTCCAAAGAATAAAAGCGCACCAAACAAACCATATATGGCACCTGATGCCCCAGCTGCTACAGAAGGAGTTAAGGCAAAACTTGTTATACCTCCAATAATTCCTGAGATAAAGTATATAAAAGCAAAACGAACACTTCCATACATCCTCTCAACAGGACTCCCTAAGTAATAAAGAGCTAACATATTTAATGCGATATGAAAGAAGCCTATATGAAGAAACATAGAGGATAAGATTCTCCACCACTCACCGTCCATAATAGCGGGATGATACTTAGCACCGTATTGAATTAATGTAAGAGTGTTTGTACTCCCTCCCTGGTATTCCAGTAAGGCAAACACGGCAAGATTTATGAAAATTAACAGATAAGTGAGTCTTGGTTTTCCAAAAGAAAAGATTTGTTGCATTTTTTGTTGATTATTTTTGTGACGTCGCTTCATGGATCTTCTTAACTCATAAATCGTTTGTTCCATTTCTAACTCAGAGGGAACAACAAAGGAGGGTTCAGTGAGCCCCAACTCGTTGTATATATCATTTATATGTTCCGTACGTTGTTCTGTTATGTAATGGTGGTAAACCGTCGTTTTTTTCCGATCATTAAGATGAAGAGGCTGTTTTCGATCGCTCCAATCATCCACTGGAGGAAATTCTGATATGTAAACGTTATGTACCTCAACCTCTCTTCCTACTAATTGTCTTTTAAACCGTTTTAAGTTTTCAGTTACTGTATCTTGATCTCGCTTTAATTGATTGGACCAATCAAAGGTTTGTTGCGTGATACGAACAACATACGCTTTACTTTTAATATTTTTTTCAAGCCATATTTCATTTCGTTCTTCACTTAGATGAAGAATATCAAAATCTTGATTTAACATTAGGTCTGAGGCCATTCTCCAAAAGTAATAGGCTTCCTCGATGTACATAATACTCTCCCCCCTTCTTTCATGATACCATTTGAGAATATTTTTCGATTCAAAAATGCTTGAATAGAACAAACAAAAACGTTCAGTCTCAGGACTGAACGTAATCCGTGTATTTATATTGCTGTACGGCCTAATATTTCAGGCAGAATTTTTTCTCTTAGATAAGGAAGTCTCATTGTAATTGAAACGACAACTTTCCTTATTACCCCTACGGCTAATAATACATTAAGGATGCGGTACTTGTATCGATTTATCATGAAAAAAGCTACACCAAGCATCACAATCCAACTGAGCATTCTCATTGCAATTCCTCCTACATATACCTGTTACATGTAGTATGGGAGAGCATTGCATTTTTTATTCCTGCCTTCTTTTGACCTTGCTTATAAGCCAATAAAACGATAAAAGAGCGATTTCGCTTTCGTGGTATCTTCAGTTCCCTGAATGAGTACACGTCCATCTGGAAAAAGCACAAATGTATGGTCATCATCCAATTTTGCCTTTAATAAAAATGGAGTTAGCTTCGTAGTTGCTACACCGGAAAGCTTATCTTCCCATTTAGCTAAATCCATTTTCTCTTTGGTATTGACTTGGATTGAATCTCTTCCACACATAACTACAAATTCTTCACTCTGCTCATCATGTAAAAAAGGATATAGGTTTTCCTGACAAGTAGGACAATCTTGCTTTGGATCTTTAAGTTTCACATCGTAATGCTGATTGTTCCATATATCAAAAGTCTTTAACATGCCATGTAAAGCATCTTTGTTACCCGTAAGGTACTTTAGTGTCTCTGTTGCTTGATACGATGTAACCATATTTATCACCGGGGAAATAATTCCTACTGTATCGCACGTTTCTCCTTTACCAGCCCCTGGGCTAACCACACACCGTAAGCACGGGGTTTCTTCAGGAATAAATAAAGCCATCATTCCCCTAGAACGCACTGCTCCACCATAAACAAACGGAATACCTTTTTGAAAGCAGGCATCATTTAATAAAAAACGAGTTGCGAAATTATCAGTCCCATCTAGAACAATATCCATTCCATCTATTAAAGAGATAACATTGTCTCGATGAAGATCAGATACAACCCCTTCTACGTAAACATCTGAGTTTATTTTCTCGAGATGCTTCTGTGCAGCAACGGCTTTAGGTAATGCTTTTTCAACATCCTCTTCTGTATAAAGGATTTGTCTTTGCAAATTGCTTATTTCAATATAGTCTCGATCTACAATCCTCACACGCCCCACTCCAGCTCTTACCATTTGATTGGCAAGCATTGTACCTAGTGCACCTGCCCCAACAATAAGTACAGAGCTTTTTGATAACGCATCTTGTCCTTGTTCACCGATAGGGGCAAATAACCGTTGTCTGGAATAACGATCATCCATTGTTCATAATCTCCTTTTCACTCAATGATTAATAGCGTAAACCCAATTCAGTAATTAAATGTTGGACTGGAATATCAAACGGATCATTTGGTACTTGATTCATCAACTGTTCTTCAGTGGCAAGCGCAATAGTCGTTTGATTAAAGTATTCTAAATAACGGTCATAAAAGCCACCACCATACCCAATTCGATAACCTCGCTGGTCAAACATTAACCCCGGTACGAGCATGAGGTCGATACGCTCTTTCGTTACCACTTCTGTTTCTTCCTCTTTCGGCTCTTTAAGTCCGAAGTATACAGTTTCCAACTCTTCAAATGAAGTGAGTTTACGAAACGTAAGTTCCTTTTGCTTAGCATTACACTTTGGAACCGCAATTGTTTTTCCATCTTTCCAAGCTTGTTCAATTATAGGTTTTGTATCAATCTCATGCTCTTGTGAAATTGTACAACCAATAACTTTTGCATTTTGGTAGCTAGATGTATTGAGTAGCGCTTTATGTATGTTTATTACTTTACTTTCTCGTTCTGTTCCTACTAAATTGGAGAGAATATCTTTACCTTTCGTTCTCAAATCCTTTTTTGTACCCATGAAGCTAACCTCCTACATACCCTTCTATACCTATAAAAAAAACAGCAGGATTGATATCCTACTGTTTATTTAGTCTCACGGTGCAATGTGTGCTTTTTCAAGCGTGGGCTGTATTTCATAAGTTCCAAACGTTCTGGGTTTTTACGCTTGTTTTTTGTTGTAATATAGGTACGATCACCAGTTTCAGTGCAAGCAAGTGTAATATTTACACGCATCTTTATCCCTCCAAACACGTCTTTCTTCTGTTGTCATAAGTTTTTCACTTTATCAGACCTTAATAATAGTATCAAATCTTTCCCTTTCTTTCAAGGCTGTAGGCTCTCTTTTTACGTTAAAAATTCGTAAAGTTTGTTTTCTAGGGTCTGGTTCTATGATATAAATAAGGAAGACTAGAAATGAGGTGAACCGTTTGCTTTATGTAATTCTGACATTATTTACTATATCCTTTATTTTATATCTTGTTTCGTTTGCCTTAAAGGACCGCTTTAAAGATTTAGAAGAGCAGGTTGAGCAAGTACAACTGACAACGATGCAGGACTCTTATCAGCTAAAAAAGAAAATGCGTGTTTTAGAAGAAGAGCTTTTGGTTGATGATTTCTCTACAGAAATGTTCTCCAACTCCAATAAAGCTCAACCAGAGCCTAAGCAGACTTATAGACAAGAAGAAACGAACCAACCTCCTCTTGTACATAAAGTCTTACATATGTATAACCAAGGCTACACAACGAGTGATATTGCTTCTGAAACCTCTTTAAATGAACATGATATATTAACAACATTAAGGCAATTCACATCCGAAAATGAACAAAAAGGAGCACGAAGATGAAACACACCATACGTGCTTTTGCATTAGGATTAGCTACAGCAACTGCTTTATTAACATTCACTTATTATCAAACCAATGATCAAAATGAGTCAAAAGCACTTACAGACCAAGAAGCTATAACCCATTTAGAAAGTAATGACTATCATGTATTGAGTCAATCTTCATTTGAAGATTTAAAAGAAGAGAAAAAGGAATCTCAGCCTGATCAAGCCGATTCGAAAAGAGACGATAAAAAGCAAAGTGAAACGAAGGAGAAGGATCAAAAGGATACCTCTCAACAACCTTATTCTTTAACAATTGAGCCCGGTATGCTTTCCTCTTCTATCAGTGACGAACTTAAAAAAGCTGGTATTCTTGAGGATAAAGCGAAATTCGAAGTGTTCCTGAAAGATCATGAGTATAGTCGTGCTATTCAAATAGGAACTTATAGCATTACGAGAGATATGTCATATGAGGAAATTGCGAAAAAGATTACAGGTCAATAATTAGCAAGTCAGCATTCCTTTTATATTGGGGTGCTGATTTTTTTGTTCAATTATATGGCAGGATTGTTGAAGACTTGAAACCGAGAGGAGTCCGTTGCTGTTGAGAAGTTTGTTGCGGTCAGTGAAACGGCAAGCCTGTTGTGGAAGAAAAGCCGAGCCTCCTCGTGCCTGCGGGGTCTCGTCTTCCCTTTGTTACCACGACAGTTTGCCGTTTCCTTCCCTCCACGCGATTATGGAGATTAACGGACCA
>NZ_AULJ01000018.1 GCF_000425225.1 Pontibacillus marinus BH030004 = DSM 16465
CCCCATAATCTACATCAGAAAACCTTACGATAGCTGCGGTTCCGTTATTCACCATTCGGCTAAGGTGGGCTGGGAAATGGGTTGACTCCAGCGGAAAAACGGGCTAGCGAGACCCCGCAAGGAGCGAATAGCGGATGAGGAGGCTCGATAGTTCGTCCGCAGGAAAGCAACCCATTTCCCAGCCCGCCCGCTCTCTATTTGGCAACGGAACCTCTCTACGCTTTATTCCAGATTACTGCCATTTAACGGAATAAATTAATTAGTTTTCTTTATAAATCAGATAGTTATAGAAGAAAAATTTTAATAATATTTTAAAATTTTGATGTCATTAAATAGACAGCCAAGCTTGCTCTGTAATATGATATGGTTGGGAATTTACAGCAAAGGGGTTATCGTCGTGGAATGCGGGACTTTACACATAAAAGTTTTAACAGAAAGTGATATAAACACCCTGGAACAAATGGACACTGGAATCAAAGATGATTATGTATTACGTATTTTCCCCGACTTAATCAAACGGGAAAACAATGTCGTATATGGTCTTTTCGAAGATGATCACATGATTTCAATTGCAGGATATACATTATTTGCGAACCAATACGCTATGCTAGGAAGGTTACGTAGCGATCGTCGCTATACATCCCAGGGGCATGCGACGAATCTTTTACGATTTATCATTCGTGATTTGGAAGCGCTACCGAACATAAAATGGATTGGGGCTCATACAGAAGTGAACAACGAAGCCGCCAAAAAAGTAATGAGTAAACTTGGCATTCCTGAATTTGTTTGCACCCATCCTCTCGTTTTAAAAAAGCCAGATCAAGTTGTCGGAACAGAAGGACCTGTTTGGAATAGCGTTAGAGATACAGCAAGAAAACGTGAACTCATAGAAAACGTCACGGATATTCCTTTAGGGGTTTTTCCTTATGAAGGCTACTATCCTGTTCCTTTTGATAAAGATTTATTTACGGATGATTACTTAGAAAGATCTTCTTTTTACGTGAATGAGACGGAGGATCGTTTTATCATTGTGCAACAGGATCAAAAGGGGCGTCTTTATGCCAATGTAAAATACCTATGGGATGACCATCATGAACAACCTGGTTTTTGGGAGACGGTTCAGTATGAGCTGCAGCACCATCCCGATATATATGGTGCATGGATAGATTTTTCACCCAAAGGATATCAAAACATCCCTTCTCTTCACCCTTATGAATGGAGTCAGGCTTGGGTTCTTTATGGGAAATGGGTTTAAGTGTTTGAAATGAGCTTTTCATTTAATGGAAAGCTTATTTTTTTGAGTTCATCTGAATCTTGAACTTAGAAACAGACATAGAGAAAGCCATGACAGATATGCTGTCATGGCTCTTAATCATTATTTCTTCTTTTTCTTACCTTTTTGGACGTTTTGGTAAAACGGCTTGCCACCGTCTTTTTTCTTGCCTTGTCCTTTGCCTTGGTGTTTGCTTCGCCCTTTACCTTTTTTGTTGCCACCACCTGAGTTCTCTTTCTTAGCATGGATGACTTTTGGTTGATCAGGGCGGGCACTAGGTTTGTTTTTCTTCGGAGGTTCCATACCTACGATTTCAAAATCGACAACTCGTTCGTCTAGGTTAACTTTCTCTACTCGTACAGTTAACTCGTCACCGATTCGGAAGACATTCCCAGTACGTTCACCGATCATGGCATATTGCTTCTCATCAAAATGATAGTAGTCATCTGTTAGATAGCTAACGTGTACAAGACCTTCCACTGTGTTTGGCAGTTCTACGAAAAGTCCGAAGTTTGTAACAGAGCTTACGACACCTTCAAACTCTTGACCAATTTTGTCCTGCATATATTCTGCTTTTTTCAGATCATCCGTTTCGCGTTCAGCGTCAACGGCACGACGTTCACGCTCAGAGGAATGCTTCGCGATTTCAGGAATTTGATCTTTCCAATGTTGACGTGTTTTTTGGTCAAGCTTCCCTTCGATAATATAACGACGAATTAAGCGGTGTACCGTTAAGTCTGGATAACGACGGATCGGTGAAGTGAAGTGCGTATAGAACTCTGTTGAAAGGCCAAAGTGACCCAAGTTTTTGTCGTCATATCGAGCCTGTTGCATGGAACGAAGCATTAGTTTAGAAATGACCATGTCTTCTTCTGTTCCTTTAACCGCTTCTAACACTTCTTGTAATGCTTTCGGATGCACGTCATCAGCTGAACCTTTGACGTTATAACCGAAGTTTGTAATGAATTCAAAGAAATGCTGAAGTTTTGATGAATCTGGTTCTTCGTGCACGCGGTGAATGAATGGGACATCCATCCAATGGAAGTGTTCATCAACAGTTTCATTGGCAGCCAGCATGAATTCCTCGATTAAGCGCTCTGCAACGGTTCGTTCACGAAGCACTACATCTTCTGCTTTACCTTCGTCATCTACTAGAACTTGAGCTTCTTTAAAGTCAAAGTCAATTGCTCCGCGTTTCAAACGTTTCTTACGCAGAATGGACGCCAAGTTTTCCATTTCTTTAAACATTGGTACAAGCGGTTCATAACGTTGTTTAAGTTCCTCGTCATCATCCACTAAGATCTTCTTCACATCAGAATACGTCATACGTTCATCCGTTTTAATCACACTTTGGAAGATCTCATGGTTTACCACTTCACCATCAGGATTAATCTCCATTTCACAAGATAACGTTAAGCGATCAACTTGTGGATTCAATGAGCAAATACCGTTTGATAAACGGTGTGGGATCATTGGAATTACACGGTCTACAAGATAAACACTTGTTCCGCGTTCGCGTGCTTCCTTATCAATTGGTGAATCTTCTTCCACATAGTACGATACGTCAGCTATGTGTACACCTAAATGATAGTTGCCATTGTCCAATTTGCGCACAGCTACTGCGTCATCCAAGTCCTTCGCGTCAGCACCATCAATGGTCACGATTTGTTCGTCACGAAGGTCACGACGGTTTTTAATTTCATTAGGGTCAATTTCATCAGGTGTTTGTGTAGCCTGTTCGATTACTTCATTAGGGAAATCCACCTGAATACCATGCTTGTGAATAATCGCTAAAATATCAATGCCTGGGTCGTTTTTGTGACCTAGAATCTGCGTTACTTCACCTTCAGCGCTCATGCGGCCTTCCGGATACTTTGTAATACGTACAATCACTTTATGACCGTCTACCGCGCCATTTGTAGCGCCTTTTGGAATGAAAATATCATTTGGAATACGTTTATCATCCGCAATCACGAATCCAAAATATCCATTATCATCGTAAGTACCTACGATTTCATTTGTATTTCGTTCAATAATTCGGATAACGGTTCCTTCTGGTCGTTTTCCTTCATCTACACGAGAATCAATACGAACCAAGACTTTGTCTCCGTTCATAGCTGATTGGAGATCAGAGTGATGAATATAAACATCGTCCTGATCTTCATTATCTGGAATGAGGAAAGCGAATCCTTTCGCATGCATCTGAATCTTACCTCGGATCAAATTCATTCTTTCTGGAAGTCCGTAACGATTTTTACGTGTACGTACAAGCTCTCCTTCTTCCTCTAACTGGTTCAAGGTTTTCATTAGTGTAGTAAAATCTTGTTCTTCGTCTAGTCCGATTACTTCTTCTATTTCGTGGACAGATAATGGTCTAGCATTATCTTCATTAAAATGATCTAAAATCTGTTTTTTTAACTGATCACTCATGTATTCCACCGTCCTTTTCTACTATTCGTTACCTTTATTATTCCACTGACCAGTCCAAGGATTCTAAGAAGTTGAAAATATCTTCATGTAATTGTTCACGTTCTTTATCTAAGGTGATCACATGACCTGATTCTTTGTACCATTTGATGTTTTTTTGATCGGCTTCAACATTCTCATAAATATAATTTGCGCTTTCTGTATTAATCATTTCATCCTTTTCTGCTTGTACAACAAATGTTGGAGCATAGATCATATCAATGTTGTCATGTACATCCTTAATCAACTTACCAAGTTCCTCAAAAGTCTCAGAAGGTGTTTCTAATAATGTGTCTAGTTCTTCTTGGATTTTATCTTCAGATTTTTTCTCAAGCTGCTTGTATTCTTTTGCAAATTGCTTGAACCCTTTCTTTAGCTCTTCTTCATTATCAAAAAACATCGGAGAACACATGGGTGTTACACCTTTAATGGGTTCACTATAAGCAAGCTTTAATCCGAGAACACCTCCTAGAGAAAGACCCGCTACAGCAATTTCTTCGTAGCCCTTATCTTTTAAATGTTGCAATGCATTCCGAACATCTTTCCACCAGTCCGCTGGTGTGTATTTTAAAATCTCTTCTGCAGGTTGACCATGCCCACTCAAAATAGGCGCATGCGAAGTATAGCCTTTCTTTTCTAAATAACGGCCTAACATACGAACATCTGCTGAATGGCCAGTAAATCCATGTAATAATAATACCGCACGATTTCCTGCTTCAAACGTAAATGGTTGAGGTTGTTTTATATTCATCTTTCTACATCTCCTTCTATCTTCGCTGCAAATTCTTTATATATGGTTTAGTTTCGCCTGAACCATGAATTCATGTAATCATATTTAATTACCTATAGAGGAATATGGTTCCATCCCCTAAGAACGTTTCCATATTACCATGAAAAAGTGGGTAAGCATAAGGAGAAGGTAATTAAATAGAGGAGTTTTGAGGGGGTATCAGTACCTATTCGGGCGATCGTGACCTTGTTTCAGGCGGCCACAAAGCATGTTCAGGCGTTTATTATCGAGTTTCAGTCTATCTCATCAGGTTTCCGGGCTATCCCAGGAGATTTTCAGGCGATCCTCCCATATTTCCTGGCGAATGATAAAAGACATTAAAAAAAGCAACGAGTATAAACCCGTTGCTTAACCTACAACATAACCAAGTAAGAATGTTAAAACAAAGAATAATACAGCAGTCACGATGGTTGCTTTATGCATAACCGCATCGATTCCGCGTGCTTTTTGTTTACCAAATAACTGCTCTGCTCCACCTGAAATCGCTCCAGATAGACCTGCACTTTTACCAGATTGAAGAAGTACTAATGTAATCATTGCTATTGCATCTATCACAAGTAATGTAACGACAACTCCGTACATGTGATCCACCTCCTATAAGACGTGCAAATACCTACAGATAAATTTAGCATAAAACTAGCATTTGGGCAACAACATCTTCCATTCGAATTTTTTTAATATTATTTTATTTTGCATATTAGTTGAACCTTTGCCGTTAATTTGATATCTTTTGATTGGTTTTGATTGAAAATGATTATTTATGAAAAGGCTTCCTTATAGAAAATAATGGATCGGAGGGATTCCTATATTAACACCTCAACGCCATCAAATCATTATAAACATACTTAATGAACAAGAAACAGCTAAAATCCAAGAACTAGTGGATGCTACGGGCGCCTCTGAAGCGACCATAAGACGAGATCTCAGTCAGTTGGAGAACGATAATAAGCTAAAGCGTGTTCATGGCGGTGCATCTGTTCTTCACCAAAAAAGTGAAGAATTAAGTATCCCAGAGAAATCAACGAAACATTTAGATCAAAAGCAACTCATCGCCCGTTTTGCGGCTAGTTTAATACGTGAAGATGATTGTATTTTTCTTGATGCTGGAACAACAACGTACCAAATGATTCCTTATTTAAAGGATCGAAATATTACGGTTGTAACAAACGGATTATCTCTTCTTGAAGCATTGATGGAATATAAGGTTCAGACGTATTTAACTGGGGGTTTTGTAAAATATAAAACAAAAGCCCTTGTTGGTCAGGGAGCGTATCAAACGTTATCCCAGTATCGTTTTGATAAATGCTTCCTTGGCGTTAATGGTGTCCATCCAAACCATGGTTATACCACTCCAGATCCAGAAGAAGCATTCATCAAACAGTCTGCTTTGTCACAATCACAGGAAGCTTATGTGCTTGGTGATGCTTCTAAATTGAATGAGGTTACGTTTGCTAAAATTGCAGACCTATCACAAGCCCAGTTCATCACGAATGAAACCCAACAAGAAAGGGTATCCCCTTACCAAGAGAAAACCACAGTAAAGGTTGTGACATCATGATTTATACCGTTACATTAAGTCCTTCCGTTGATTACATTATGCATGTTGATCAATTTCACGAAGGTGAGTTAAACCGAGCTTCAAAAACGTTTTATTATGCGGGAGGAAAAGGGATCAACGTGTCTCGCGTTCTTAAACGATTGGATATTAAAAACACAGCACTCGGCTATATTGGTGGTTTTACTGGCAGATTTATAGAAGAATATCTTGAATCTGAACAAGTACAACACCAATTTATTGAGACAGAATATCCGACTCGAGTAAACGTAAAGCTCAAATCAGATGAAGAATCTGAAATCAATGGACCTGGTCCTGATATTTCAGAAGATCAACAAAACCAACTTTTAAAACAAGTGGATCAACTACAACCTGATGACTATCTTGTAGTCGCTGGAAGTATTCCGAAAACCATTCCTGCTACCTTCTATAAGGAAATGGCGAAGCTTTGTGAGCAAAATAATGCTCATTTCATTGCTGATACATCAGGTCAAGCTTTAGAAGAACTCGTGGGACTACGCACATTCTTACTTAAACCAAATCATCATGAACTTGGAGAGCTTTATAACACAAGCATAGAAACCCAGGAAGATGCCATCACATATGCGCGCAAACTTGTTGATCAAGGTGCCGAGCATGTCATTGTTTCCATGGGTGGTCAGGGAGCAATTTTTGTTAGCAAGGATCATACCTATTCCTGTAACGTTCCTAAAGGGACAGTCAAAAACTCAGTTGGAGCTGGGGATTCTGTTGTCTCAGGATTTCTTGCTTCTTACAGCCAGAACAAAGATCTCAGTCAAGCATTTAAACAAGGAGTTGCTGCAGGAAGCGCCACAGCTTTTAGTAACGACCTAGGCACCAAAGAAGATATAGAGAAGCTTCTATCTGAGATTGAAGTTCAAGAACATGCATAAAAGGAGGTACGAATCGTGAAAATTACTGATTTATTAAAAAAAGACACCATGATTTTAGAGCTTGATTCAGATTCAAAACCTGAAATTATCGATGAATTAGTTGCAAAGCTCGATGAAGCAGGTCGTTTGAATGATAAAGAAGAATTCAAACAAGCTATTCAAGCGCGTGAAGACCAAAGTACAACAGGGATTGGCGAGGGTGTGGCAATCCCACATGCTAAAACAGCAGCTGTAAAAGAACCAGCGATTGCGTTTGCACGCTCCCAAAATGGCGCTGATTATGAATCACTTGACGGTCAGCCTACACATCTATTCTTTATGATTGCAGCTTCAGAAGGGGCTAACCAAGAGCACTTAGAAACGCTTTCTAGCTTATCTTCCTTATTAATGGATGCAAGCTTCCGTGAAAAGCTGTTAGAAGCAGAGTCCAAAGATAAAATCATAGAACTCATTAATGATAAAGAGTCTGAAGGTGATGAGGAAGAAGAAGCTGAAGAAGAATCGACTTCAGAAGATCATGAAGAAGCTTATGTCGTAGCTGTTACAGCTTGTCCTACAGGAATTGCACACACATACATGGCTGCAGATAAGCTAAAAGAAACAGCTAAAGAAATGGGCATTAAGATTAAAGTTGAAACAAACGGTTCAAGCGGTGTAAAAAATGCCCTTACTAGTGAGGACATTGAAAGAGCTACCGGCGTTATTGTTGCAGCTGATATTGAAGTTGAGACAGATCGTTTTAAAGGAAAACCTACTTTAACTGTCCCCGTCGCAAAAGGGATTCACGAACCGAAGAATCTAATTGAGAAAGCTGCTAATGGAGATGCACCGATTTATGAAGGTGGCGGAAATGCAGCTGGTGGTGAAGAAGGTGAAGATGGATCCTTTGTAGGTGGAGGCGAGAAAAAAGGCTTCTATAAACACTTAATGAATGGTGTATCCAACATGCTTCCATTCGTTGTAGGTGGCGGGATTTTAATTGCCTTATCTTTCTTATGGGGAATTAATGCAGCAAACCCAGATCATCCATCTTATAACCAATTTGCTGGATGGTTATCTACCATTGGTGGAGGGAAAGCATTCTTCCTCCTCGTACCTGTACTAGCAGGATTTATTGCACAAAGTATCGCAGGTCGTCCAGGTTTAGCACCAGGTATGGTTGGTGGTCTTATTGCTATTCAGGAAACAGGTGGTATTGAAGGCGCCGGAAATGGATCAGGTTTCTTAGGTGGACTTATTGCAGGTTTCTTAGCAGGTTATGTGGTTCTTTTAATACAAAAAGGACTTACCGTATTGCCTGACTCTCTAGACGGATTAAAACCTGTATTGTTCTACCCTGTATTTGGTTTACTAATTACCGGTATCATTATGATCTTAATCAACCCTCCCCTCGTTTCCATTTATGTTGGGCTACAGGATTGGTTAAACGGATTAGGAGATTTAACAATCGTTCTTGGCCTTATCTTAGGTGGAATGATGTCAGTTGATATGGGTGGACCGATTAACAAAGCAGCCTACACCTTTGGTATTGCTATGATTGATGCAGGAAACTACGCACCAATAGCGGCTATTATGGCCGGAGGAATGGTTCCACCAATTGGACTGGCTCTTGCTACGACATTTTTCAAAAATAAATTTACACAGCAGGAACGTGAAACAGGTAAAACAGCTTACGTTATGGGGGCTTCCTTTATTACGGAAGGCGCGATTCCATTCGCAGCAGCCGATCCAGCTCGCGTTATAACTTCTTCCGTAATTGGATCTGCCATAGCAGGTGCTCTTGTTATGTTATTCGGCATTACATTACAGGCACCACATGGAGGAATTTTCGTCATTCTATTGGTAAACAGCAATATTTTTGGTGGCTTATTAGCACCTTTACTTTACCTTGTAGCTATTATTGCCGGCTCAATCGTAACAGCTATTTTAGTTGGATTATTAAAAAAAGATGCTAAAAACACTTAAATCATGTATCATGTTAAAGTGAATTTTTAATTGTTCAGGAGGTTTTTTATCATGGTCGAACAAACAATGACAATTACATCAGAAGACGGTGTCCATGCGCGTCCTGCAACCGTATTAGTTCAGACGGCTGGTCAGTATAAAGCGGATGTAAACCTTGAGTATAACGGGAAATCCGTGAATCTTAAATCCATTATGGGCATTATGTCTCTTGGGATTCCATCTGGAGCTGAAGTGAAGATCAAAGCTGAAGGATCGGATGAAGAAGATGCATTAAATGCTGTAGCGGAATCCATGAAAAAAGAAAATCTGGGGGAATAATTCATGAGTCACATTAAAGGAATCGGAGCATCTAGCGGTATAGCTATTGCGAAAGCATACCGTATGGAAGCACCTGATCTTTCATACGATAAAAAAGATATTGATAGTCCAGATCAAGAAGTTCAACGTTTCCAAGACGCTATTGAAACGTCTAAAGGTGAACTTGAAAAGATTAAAGATCACGCGTTAAAAACACTTGGAGAGGAAAAGGCGGAAATCTTCTCTGCTCATCTACTTGTTTTAAGTGATCCAGAGCTACTTCAGCCAATCCAAGATAAAATCAAATCAGAAAATGTAAATGCTGAGGCTGCACTTGATGAAACAGCAAATATGTTCATCGACTTGTTCAAAAACATGGATAACGAATACATGCGCGAGCGCGCTGCAGACATTCAGGACGTAACGAAGCGTGTTATGGCTCACCTTCTTAACGTAACGTTCCCTGATCCCGCTTTAATTGATGAAAAAGTTGTTATTGTCGCTGAAGACTTAACACCTTCTGATACAGCTCAATTAAACAAAGAGTTCGTACAAGGCTTCACAACAGATATTGGCGGCCGTACATCTCACTCTGCAATCATGGCTCGTTCTCTTGAAATTCCAGCAGTAGTTGGAACGAAAGAAGTAACAGAAACGATTAACCAAAATGACATGGTAATCGTAGATGGTATTGACGGTGACGTAATCGTAAACCCATCAGATGAACAAATTGAAGAGTACAAGCAAAAACAAGCAGACTTCGAAAAGCAAAAGCAAGAGTGGGCGAAGCTAAAAGATGAGTCTACAAAAACTGCTGATGGTCAACACGTTGAGCTTGTTGCAAACATCGGTACACCAGACGATGTAGACGGCGTACATGGGAATGGCGGCGAAGGTGTTGGCCTTTACCGTACAGAGTTTCTATACATGGGTAAAAGTCAGCTCCCAACTGAAGAAGAGCAATATGAAGCATACAAAGCTGTTCTTGAATCAATGGGATCAGACAAGCCTGTAGTTGTGCGTACACTAGATATTGGTGGCGACAAAGAGCTTGAATATCTTGACCTTCCTGAGGAAATGAACCCATTCCTTGGCTACCGTGCGATTCGCTTATGCCTAGAGCGTGACGATATTTTCCGTACACAGCTTCGCGCTTTATTACGTGCTAGCGTATACGGAAACTTGAAGATCATGTTCCCAATGATCGCTACTCTTGGCGAGTTCCGTCAGGCAAAGGCACTTCTTGAAGAAGAGAAAGCAAACTTGAAGTCTGAAGGTACTGAGGTTTCTGATAGTATCGAAGTTGGTATGATGGTTGAGATCCCAGCAACAGCTGTTATCGCGAAGCAGTTTGCAAAAGAAGTTGACTTCTTCTCTATCGGAACGAACGACTTAATTCAATATACAATGGCTGCTGACCGTATGAACGAACGCGTCTCTTACCTATACCAGCCATACAACCCAGCGATTTTAAACCTAATCAATAACGTCATCGAAGCAGCACACGCAGAAGGCAAATGGGCTGGCATGTGCGGTGAAATGGCAGGAGACGAAATCGCAATCCCTATCCTTCTTGGCTTAGGCTTAGATGAATTCAGTATGAGCGCAACATCCATCTTGCCAGCTCGTACTCAAATCCTTAGCCTTTCTAAAGAAGAAATGGCATCTTACAAAGACGAGATCCTTTCAAAAGATACATCTGAAGAAGTTGTTGAATTTGTTAAGGAGAAAACAGGTCAGAAATAAATTCTTTCTTATGAGAACACCTCTACAAGCTAGTATGCTTGTAGGGGTGTTTTTTCTCTGGTTGGCGTCGCTTTCGCTCGGGTAGGCACTACTTTCGCTCGGGTCGGCGCTGCTTTCGCTCGGGTCGGCGCTACTTTCGCTCGGGTCGACGCTGCTTTCGCTCGGGTTGAGGCTGCTTTCGCTCGGGTCGACGCTGATTTCGCTCGGGTTGACGCTACTTTCGCTCGGGTTGAGGCTGCTTTTGCTCGGGTCGACGCTGCTTTCGCTCGGGTCGACGCTGCTTTCGCTCGGGTTGAGGCTGCTTTCGCTCGGGTCGACGCTGATTTCGCTCGGGTTGACGCTACTTTCGCTCGGGTTGAGGCTGCTTTTGCTCGGGTCGACGCTGCTTTCGCTCGGGTCGACGCTGCTTTCGCTCGGGTCGACGTTGCTTTCGCTCGGGTCGACGTTGCTTTCGCTCGGGTCGGCACTGCTTTCGCTCGGGTCGGCACTGCTTTCGCTCGGGTCAGCGCTACTTTCGCTCGAGTCCATAGCACAGTTTGCTGATTACTCTTTCTCTATGTATAAACCACATAAAAACGCTGGCCTTAGCCAGCGTTCCCTTACATTTTTCTCAGTAATATATGATCGACGAAGTGATCCGAATCTTTCTCTAAGATTAAATCAGCTCTTCTTCGAGTCGTTCGGATATTTTCTCTTAAGTTTTTTAGGTTGATCCGATTCCAGATATCTTCAGCAATGTTGATTGCTTCTTCATCCGATAAATCCGCATACTTATGGAAATAAGATTTTTCATCCTGGAATGCTGTGTCACGAAGCTTCATAAAACGGTTGATGTACCATTTCTTCAAGTAATCCTCATGGGCATCCACGTAAATACTAAAATCGAAAAAGTCGGATACATAGGTTTCAGGCTCCGCTTTTTTCGGTTTTGGTGTTTGGAGTACATTAATGCCTTCCACTATGACGATATCTGGTTGATCTAGTACTTGCACTTCATCTTCCAAGATATCATAGGTAAGGTGCGAGTAAACAGGTGCTGTCACATGACGATTTCCTGATTTCAGTTCACCTAACACATTAAGTAGCTTCTTGGTATTATAGCTCTCGGGGAATCCTTTTCGATTCATAATCCCCCGCTCTTCAAGCACTCTATTTGGATACAGAAAACCATCCGTTGTTAAAATATCGACATTAGGATGATGATGCCATTCCTTTAACAGAGCTTGAATAATACGCGAGCTAGTACTTTTCCCCACTGCCACACTTCCAGCAATACCAATAATAAAAGGTACTTTCTTCGTCTGTTTTCCTAGGAAGGTATCTGTTACGGTGTGCAGCTGTTGAGATGCACGTGTATATAAGTTGAGAAGTCGACTAAGAGGAAGATAGACATTGGAGACCTCTTCCATTGTAAGCGCTTCATTTATACCTTTTAGATTTTCTAATTGTTCAGCAGAAATGGTCATCGGTACATTTGCCTTTAACTTGGACCATTCCTCTTTATCAAATGATATATAGGGTGAACTCATCTTCGAACACTTACCTTTTCTAAATTTAAACGTACTTCTAATACCATATCACAACATTCTAGTAGTTTGGCAAGTATTTAAGAAAACATTCATAAGAAAAGCGGAAGCCCCTGTTTAGCAATGAAGGGGCTGCTAAAGCAAAAAATTCGCCTATGACCAAATCATAGGCGAATCACTTCTAATACATGCTCTCAGCTATATTAATTAGTTCTTCCTTATCCATGGAGTTAACAGTTGTGTAAATCTCAAAAAGGCTCAGACCATCTTTCCATAAAATTTCTTGATAGGATTCAGTTTTACGGTAAATCGCATCCATATCATGAATTTCTAGCTTACTTCCTTCATATTCTTTCAAATCAGACACGAAAATTTTGGAAGGTCCTTCATGCCATTGTCTTACCGTAAATACCTCTTGGTTGGCATTTTCAAAGTTCAAGTGTGTTCCATCAGGTGTTCCCTTTGATAGTCCATCAATAATGATAACCTCTCCTTTATGATCAGAAGCAACCTCCTTGAACTTTGCCATAACTTCTTCATGGTTTATATTGAATCGTTTGGACATTGTACCATATGAAAAATCATAACCTTCTGGAGTATAACTCGGTGTTCTGACAAGGAAATCAACGTGTGATTTTAATTGCATGAGACTTCCATAGTGTTTTGGTTTCGTAACAGTTCGAATCCGTTCTTCTTCCTCATCATTTGGTTTATTAATATAGATATGTTTTACCTCACCGAGTTCCATTCGATTTCGGACTTCCCTCATTAGATCAAGATAACTAGGCTCCTTGTTCTCACCCTTAAATTCTTCTATTCTAAAAATTTCTTCTCCGTTTTCATTCACAAGAGTCAAAATATGCTGTGAAGCAAAACCTGCCATGAATACTAAAAGGAGTGATAGAACTGCGATACCTATTCCTCTACGGATATAAAAACGGTTTTGTATTTTCTCTCTTAACGTCTTCTTTTTAGGAAGGTTATCTAACGTATTTTCAATTTCCTCAGCTACTTCTGGGGGCATTTCTTCTTGCTTTTGAGAGAGAATACTCTTAAGTTCTTGATCCATCTGATCCGGATGCATCTTGTCTCCCCCTTTCATGATGTTTTAATGCTTTGGATAGTTCATTTCGAGCTTGAGATAATCTGGATTTAACTGTTCCTTGGGGAATATCGAGTATTTCTGCAATTTCGTGTGTCTTAAAGTCTTGTATGTAATAGAGCGTCACAGTCACTTTTAACTTCTCATCTAACTCTTCAATAATTTCTTTTAGTTCAACTTCATTCCAATGTTCATGCGTATGTTGGTGTGTATAAAACTGCTCAACTGGAATTACTTTCTTCCTCAACTTTAACATCGAACGGCATTCATTAATAAGAATGCGAGTCATCCACGTTTTAAAATAGCTTGGTTCCCTTAATGTCGGAAGTTTTTTATAAACTTTAATAATAGTTTCTTGAATCGCATCAGCGCAGTCAGAATCTTTTTTCAAAATGCTTTTTGCAGTTCGATAGAGGTCTTGTTCATAGATTTTTATGAGTTCTGTAAAAGCTTGCTGATTTCCTCTCCTGGCTTTTTTCACAAGCTTTTTCATTTTGTTCACCTCACTTTAAGTTACTTATTAGATTGTGCAAGTCTCTTTCTGGTTCAAAAAAATATGTAACGATTAATCTAAGGTGTTCTATATAATGAAACTCCAGCCCAAATATAGGCTGGAGTCTACTGTTTTATGATGCTGTTGATTTAGGGTCTTCCTCAAAATTCTCTACTACTGGACGATCTCCATATTTTAATTCACGAATAGAGAAACCGAAATCCATTTGAAGATGTGGATAGTCTTTGAAGGAGGACCAATCTCCTCCCCATTCAAAACCAAGATCTTTCGCGATAGCGACAACTTCCATCCAGTCTGATTCTCCATTGCCATTTCCATCATGTTTCATATCCCAAATCACATTTCCATTGTCTAGCTTTAAAGCAAAATCAATAGCAAGTCCATAATTATGATAAGACCCTCCACCTTTTACATGGGTTACGATATCCCCAGATTTGGAGCGCCCTTTTTCGTACAAGGCATTTTGCTCTTCTTTGGAGCGATGACCATCCGTAATAACGATGTTAATGCCTTTTTCTTTCGTTAGATCTATTAAACGTTCTTTAGCCTTCTGAACAGCTGGGTGTAGAGACTTTGGTAAAGGAACTTCCTCTTTCTTAGTCGGAGGTGGTGCTGAGGTGGTGTTGGCAATTGTGGTAATATCCGTGTATTTATTTTTCTTTTTTTCTAGTTCAGGCATAAGAACCACAACAACAAATCCTACACTTACAAAAAATAGTAATATCGCAAATAGATTCGATAGGATTCTCAATCAAACCCGTTCCTCTCAAAATAATATTTTCATATAACAATTATATCATATGATAGAGGAACTAGAAATATTTGAGAATTAAGAACAAACAAAAACGTAATTCTACTTATTCTTGCTTATCAACAATTGTCAGTTATCCTTCATGCACAGACTCAACTTGGGCATACTAGGTGATAGCGAAAGGAGTTTATGTATGAGCAGAAAAGCTGTATTTTTGGATCGAGATGGTGTTATTAATGAAGTTTTAACGGAGCGGGTCAAGTTTGTGAACCGTCCAGAGCACCTTCATTTTTTACCTGGTGTGCCTGAAGCTATAAAGAAGCTTAATGAATCCGGGCTTTTTGAACTGATTGCTGTGGTCACGAACCAGGGTGGAGTTGGATTGGGATACTTAAAGGAAGACATGTTAGAGAACATACATGAGCATATGGTTTCAGAGCTAAAAAAAGAGGATGCCATTATTCATGAGGTTGCATGCTGTACCCATAAACCAAAAGAAGGCTGTGCTTGCCGCAAACCCGGAAGTCTTATGATTGAAGAGTTGGCTGAGAAGCACGACATTGATCTTGCCTCGTCCTATATGGTTGGAGACCGTGAACCTGATATTCAGGCAGGTCAGAATGCTGGCACAAAGCTTGTGTTTATCGGTGATGATTTAGATGGAGTAGATGCGGTCTATCCCAATTTAGCTGAAGCAGTTGATTGGATTATCGAAGATGCGAAAGAGCAATAAAAACCCCTCCACGATGAAGGGGTTTTTGACTTACTTATAAAGTGTTCGTTTTAAGCTTTCATATACTTCTGTCCAAAGAGCGTTATTTTCTCGATAGGCCTTTGTTAAAAATAAGATCATTTCTCGCTGCTTTTCTTCAAAATCTGGACTGTCTTGAGAAGGAAGATTCTCACGGGATTCATCCACTAATTCCTGCAGTTGTGGTGCTCTTGGGCCCCAGACCGCTTTTTGTTCTCCATCTGAATTGAAGAAAATAAAGATTGGAATAGATTTAGATCCATTTGTTAAATATTGGTCCATTAATTCCGGATGTTCGTCACGTGGTAACATACGGGCATTGATGTTCCCAGCTTCACAAATTCGAAGTAAGATCGGAATATTGAGCATCGCATCTCCGCACCAGTCCTCCGTTATGACGAGTACACTTAGATTTTGATCTTTAAGATATTTGAAAAAGTCCTGATCATCAGGCAAATCAAACGTTTTATATACATACACGAGGTTGTCCTGGTGCTTATTCATGGCACTTACATATTCTTGAGGAGCCATCCCCTTTTCGAACCATTCTTTTAAATTCACGCTGACACCTCCGTTAGTCTAGTAGATCATTAACGTGATAAACACTTCCGTTTTCGAAGTCTTGTTGTAAGAGCTTAAGCATGGCTTGAGCTACCACATCCGTATCACGAAGCTTTCCTTGCTCTTTAAATTCCTTAAATGTATCCACTTCTGCAAAAGCTTCCTCAGATGCAGAGCGAATATCTGCTTGCATATCTGTGTCCATAATCCCCGGACTAAAAGCCACAATTTTATGAGAAGAACGATTCTTTTCTAATTCTAATGCAGTCGTCGATGTGAAATAATTGACACCTGCTTTCGAACTCCCATATGTACTCCAGCCATATACAGCACGATTGGCAGCACCTGAAGTAATATTCACAGTTGTTACTTCCATCTCACTACAGTTTTTCGTAAATAAGTTTGTGATGAGCATAGGGGCAATCAGATTTACATGCATATGCTGAACCACTTCATTTGCGGGCAGATCTCCAACCTTTTGAATCGGTTCCACCACACCTGCATTATTTACGACATATACATTATTGGCTTTTTGTTCTTTTATAAAATCTATGATTTGTGAAAACACATTTTCAACTTCATTTTCTGATGATAGGTCACATGTGTAATGCTCGTAAGTGACTTGGTGCTTATTTGCTACAGATTGGAGATCTTTATTTTCAGAACGAGAAAGTCCAATGACACTCGTCCCCTGCTCCATCATTTGTTTAGCTATAGATTCTCCTAATCCGCGAGAAACACCTGTAATGACTGCAAAATCCATTCTATCCCTCCGTCTTTTTTCACATGTTCCTAGTATAGCGAAATGATGCGTTTAATCCTATTGATAATGTTCTATTTACCCATAAAAAAGAACCTACATAGAGCGTACCCTCTTCGTAGGTTCTTCATGCCTAATCTTCACTTTTAATTAAGTTGCGTATAACATTACTTTTCTCTGTTAGTACTCCATACTCTACTTCCTGTTTCAATTCCTGAGCTGCTATTATTGCGTTTTCTGCCTGACTAATAGCTGAAATCACAGCAACGCCATTTGCACCTGAGGACACCACATCATAGGCATTCCTTTTAGATATTCCGCCGATCCCTACTACCGGAAAATCAGGAAATACTTCACGAATTTCTCGGATAACAATGGGTCCTCGAACTTGTTCTGTATCCTTTTTCGTGGATGTATGGAACATCGGACCTACACCTATGTAGTCGGCTCCTTCTTTTATAGCTTTTTCCGCTTCATGTACATTGTGAGCAGAGACACCTAACAACCTCTCAGAACCAATCAAAGATCGAATCTCCTGAACCATTCCATCCTCTTGGCCAATGTGTACACCGTCAGCTTCAAGCTCCATAGCCAAATTCACATCATCATTCACAATAAAAGGAATTCCGTAACTATGGCATGCCTCCTTAAAATGGAGTCCCAGTTCTCCCCTCTCAGAACCAACTTTCGCTCCGCTTCCCTTCTCTCGATACTGAAAGCACGTTACGCCTCCTTGTATCGCTTTTTGTAAGACTTCAATTGGATCCTGATAACAATTTTGACTCCCCATGACCAAATAAAGCTGTAAATGTTCAGCCATGCTCATGTTAACGCGCCTCTTTTCTCATAAGCCCAATGATTCGTTGGACCATGACCTGCTCCAATATGAAGATCATCTTCAATAGCCGCTTGAATAAATGCCTTTGCTAGTTTAATTGATTCAGGAACTGATTTTCCTTGGGCTAGCTGAGCTGTAATAGCTGCTGAAAACGTACATCCAGTTCCATGTGTATTTTTCGTTTCATATCGATTTGAATCAAAAGTAGTAAACGCATGTCCATCATACAGAATGTCCGTTACTATGGAGGATGAATCATGCCCACCTTTGATGACGACAAAATCAGCTCCAAGTCCATGGATGGCTTTAGCTGCTTCTTTCTTTTTATCCTCTGAATCAATCTTCATATCTGCCAAGACTTCTGCTTCAGGAAGGTTTGGTGTCACGACTGTTGATAGAGGGAGTAACCTCTCTTTTAAAGCTCGAACCGCCTGATCTTGAAGAAGTTTCGCCCCTCCTTTCGCAATCATAACAGGATCAACTACAAGGTTCTTCCACCCATAAAAATCAATACAGATTGCTGTTGCTTCAATAATATCTTCACTAAATAACATCCCAGTTTTGACCGCATTTGGAGTAAGGTCATCACCGATGGAGTTCAATTGTTCAATGACGCCATCAACGGAAACATCATACACCCCTTGTACGCCTAACGTATTCTGAGCTGTCACAGCAGTGATGGCGGACATTCCATATACATCAAGCTCTTGAAAGGTTTTTAAGTCAGCTTGGACGCCAGCTCCTCCACCCGAATCAGACCCAGCAATGGTTAACGCTTTTGCAACTTGCATCTTTATGCCTCCTATCCTACACATTGGTTATATAAAGATTTGGCTTTTCCAACATCTTTCGTTCCATGCACTAACACGCGCCCATCTTGGAAAAAGACAAGACGATAAGGTCCTTGCTGATACATCAACACATAAGGGGTCTTTTTCACTTCTCCTGATGTTCTTAAAAGAATTCGATTCAAAACCTCTAAGTCCCGCTTCATAGTTTCCATTGGCCTAATTTGGACGGTATCACGACCACATAAAACAGTTGTTTTCGTTTGGGAATCTTCTTTTAAATAGGGATATTGCTGAATCTCTCCACAAGAAGGACACGCACCCTTTTTTAAAGAGGATACATCCACAGAAGAGAATTCATTTTTCCATAAATCAAAAGAGACTATCTTACTTCGTAAAGCCTCATAGTCCCCTACCAATACCTTCATGGCCTCCGTAACTTGATGTGCTACCACCATTTGTACAGCTGGACTTATAATCCCAGCTGTATCACAAGTTGCCCCTTCTGAAGGGAGCACACCAAGTAAGCAGTGCAGGCATGGTGTCTTTTCCGGAACAACTGTGAAGCTTAAGCCATAGCTTCCTACACAGGCTCCGTAAATCCACGTTTTCTTGTAAAACTGAGCTATGTCATTGACCTTCATTCGTGTTTCAAAGTTGTCTGTGGCATCTATAATTAAGTCCACTTCAGGTATGATTTCATGAAGTTCTTCTACTCCCATATCTCCTACAACTTCATGGATTGTGGCACCAGAATGGATTGCATTCAACCTCTTTTTAGCCGCTATAGCTTTGGGAACCGCATTACGTGCATCCTCTTCTGCATAAAGCTGTTGCCTTTGAAGGTTACTCCAATCCACGTAATCTCGATCCGCGATAGTTATTTGCCCAACGCCTGCACGAACAAGTTGTTCAGCATTAGCCGTACCCAGAGCTCCAGCACCGAGTATAAATACGTGTTTTTGGGACAGTTTGACTTGCCCCTTTTCTCCAATTGGAGCAAAAAGTTTTTGTCTTGAAAAACAGTCCTCCATGAGGCTCAACCTCCTCCAACAAAATGAACCAGCTCTACCTGATCGCCATTTTGTATCTGTGTATCTGCATGAAGCTTTTGATCGACAATGGCTTGATTCAATTCCACAATGACCTGATTGGATTGCAGATTATAGTGATTTAGTAAATCGCTAATGTGATTAACTGATTGCGGTAAATCGATTTGTTTTCCATTTACTTGAATCGTCATATTACCCATCCTTTCTTATATTCTTGAGCCATTTGATAAGGGTCGTGAGCATCTAGTAATCCCGACATAACAGCAATCCCTTTTGCTCCAGTTCTTCTTATTTCATGCACATTTTGTGGTGTGATCCCACCAATTGCGATGACTGGAATTGAGGTCGCATCCACCACATCTTTTAATGCTTCAACCCCTTTAGGCATTAGCCCCGGCTTTGAGTTCGACGAAAAGATATGACCAAACAACACGTAATCTGCCCCATCGGTCTCAGCCTCTTGTGCTTCCATTACAGAATGTACTGACTTTCCAATTCGAAACTGCGGAAAATGCTTTCGAACCTCTTTTATTCCAATGCTGTGATAGGCTAATTGCACTCCACGAACACCTTCAACAGAGGCTATATCGACCCTGTCATTCACGATGATATTTTCAGAGGGAATCGATTCTTCCTTTAATTTGTTTATGGCACTTGTAATGTCTTGAGCTGAACGATGCTTTTCTCGAATGTGAATAAAGTCAACATAAGGTGCTACCCGCCCTGCGATCTTTGAAAATTCATTCAGATGCATTCTCCCGTTTGATACAAGATGGAATTCCATCAGATGATCTGCCAATCTTTCATCACAGGTTGATATCCTTTGGAATGAAGAAGGTTACGGATTTCGTCAACGGAGCGCTCATCTGATATTTCAAATTGGCTTTGTGTATCATCTGGGTTCGTATAACCACCTACTTCTGTAGAGGAAGCAGCAGACATTTTCGTCACCCCTAAAGGAATGATGTCATCCCGGAAAGCAGGATTTTCACGAGTCGAAATCGTAATCCCTACTCTCGGTAAAAAGATTCTTAAGGCTAGCATGGCTTGAACAAGATTTTTATCCGACACATCCACATTAGGCTGAAAACCACCGGCATTTGGACGGATACGTGGGAAAGACGTACCGATCTCTGTTTCTAAATAGGTATCCTGTAGATATTGCGCATGGAGACCAGAAATAAAGCTTTCCTTCCGCCAGTCATCCAACCCTAATAGCGCCCCAATATTTACAGATCTCATACCAGCTCTACAGCCTCGCTCAGGTGTATCCAAACGATAGCGATAGTCCCGTTTCGGCCCTTTTGTATGAATCTCACGATAAATGTCTTCGTTATAAACCTCTTGATAAACCGTTAATCCATCAATTCCGCTATTTACAAGCTCCTCATAATCCACTTGATCCATCGGTTGAATTTCGATGCCTACAGAGGAAAAATACTTTTTAAGCACGGTCATACACTCTTTTAAGTACTCAACAGATGAGTGCATACGTGATTCTCCAGATAATAAAATAATGTGTTCAATGCCTTTATCTCTTATCGCTTTTGCTTCTTGTTCAACCTCTTCCATTGTTAATCGTTTGCGAGGAAACACATTATCTACACTGAAGCTGCAGTATTTACATGTATTCACACAGTAATCAGATACATATAAGGGTAAGAACAACTGCATGGTCTTACCAAAATGTTGAACCGTTAATTGATGAGCACGCTGGGCCATCTCTTCTAGATAGTCTTCAGCGGCTGGGGAAAGTAAAATCATATAGTCATCTCGTGTCAGGCGATCTTTTTTCAACACCCGTTCAACATCTAGACTTGTAATCTTTGAAAATAGCTCTTGGAACGGAAGGTCTTTCAATTGTTCATACGTGTGATAAAAACTCATGGAATCCTCCTTATGTTGTTAGAAATCCTGTTAATGGTGAAGAAGCATTAGCTTTCTCTGTCGTTGGTCCAAGTCCAGACAGGTAAGCCATACGTCCAGCTTTTACTGCCATATCAAAAGCCTGAGCCATCTGTGCTGGATTCTCAGCTGTAGCTATAGCTGTATTCACAAGCACTGCATCTGCTCCCATTTCCATTGCTTCTGCAGCTTCAGAAGGTTTGCCAATACCAGCATCCACAATAATCGGTAGGTTAATTTCATCGATCATAATTCGAATCATTTCTTTCATTTTGATCCCGCGATTCGATCCGATTGGTGAACCTAATGGCATGATCGCTGCGGCACCGGCTTCCTCCATGCGTTTTGCTGCCATGAGATCAGGGCTCATATAGGGAAGTACGACGAATCCTTCATCTGCCAGTGTTTTGGTTGCTTTAATGGTTTCCTCATTGTCCGGGAGTAAGTATTTATGGTCCGAGATCACTTCAATCTTGATCCAATTTCCCATCCCACTCGCTTTGGCTAATCGCGCAATTCGAATCGCTTCTTCTGCTGTTCTAGCGCCAGATGTATTAGGCATTAAGGTCACGTGCTCAGGAATGTCATTTAAAATATGTTCATCTCTTCCGTTAATATCTACTCGGCGCAAAGCCACCGTCACTACCTGAGATTGAGATGATTCGATCGCCTTTTTCATCTCTTTGTGGTCGGCAAACTTTCCTGTTCCGGTAAAAAGTCGGTTATGGAGACTCACTCCACCAATGTGTAAAAGATCGTTCATGTGTATCATCCTTTCAAAGAATTTAAAAAAGCTCACCTCATTGACTAGAGGTGAGCTTCGATTCTGTACAGCTGTTACATGTTTATCGAAGCTTCCCTCCGTTGGTTTTAACCAATTCAGGTTCAAAGGGTCGGAAACGGATCCTCTCAGCCACCATGTAGCTCCCCTAGCTTTTTTATGAAGTTGTTTGTTCTTTTTTATTCCATGACTCTAATGTATATGCCATTTCCCAAAACTTTAATTCATACTGACTGCTTATGAGAAATGTTTCTTTCATGGCTTGTCGTTGCTTTGGAGTACTTTTTTCTGCCAATTGATCAAGGCGATTAATTTGTTCTTCAACTAACGACTTAAACCACTCACTTCCATACGTATTGATCCATTCTTCATAAATCGCTACGCCTGGTGTATAATCCTTGAAGCGTTGACCAATCTCGTAGTACAGCCAGTAACAAGGTAAAAGGGAGGATATGATCATCCCCAAATCACCTAATAGGGCAGAGCGGTAAAGGTGTGATGTGTAAGCATATGCAGTAGGAGATGGTTGAAATACGTTCTTTTCCTCTTCTGTAATGCCCAGTTCCTTAGCAAACGTCTCATGCAGTCCCAGCTCAGCTTGATAGGTCCCTTGTGCATGAGCGGCTAAACGACTAGTCGTCTCCAAGTCCTCAGCTTTTGCCCCTGCAAAAGACTGAACACGAGCAAAGTGACTCAGATAATAGGAATCTTGTAAAACGTAGTAACGAAATTGATCAAACGATAAAGTCCCTTCTGTAAGTTCTTGAATAAAAGGATGGTGAAAACTCTCTTCCCAAATCGAATCAGCTTCTTTACGACACTCTTGTGTAAAAGACATGCCTTTTCCTCCTTATTATTCTTATGCTTTCTTCCCAATACGAAAAGCGCAAGCGACCGCTTAGCAACGAAGGGACTGGACTGAGCCCGTAGTACGATAAAGGAAACACGGTGAGTGAAACGAATCGATGTTGACTTATCGTACGGAGGCGAGGGAAGTCCATTCGTTGCTGGGAGCTGGAGCTAGACATCTATGAGCTTATAAATTACGAAAAAAACCGCTTCTGACGTATCAGAAGCGGTTATGTATAGACGAGTCACATTGTTATAGCTGTCATGTGTCGCACACAACCACTTCCCTACGCTAGTTCAAGCTAGATCAGGTTCAAAGGGTCGAGACATAACGCCTCTCTCAGCTTACGCACCCCTAGTGTAAAGAAATATAAGATTGATATTTTTTACATATTCATCATATCTAAAAGAATCCTAAAGTTCAACAGCATCCTCTAAATTTGCTATTCGAAGAAACTGTTCTGCAATTACACTCGCTTCATAACCAACATAAAAAATCCATTCCCTTAAAAAGAAAGGAACTCTGGTTTCAAGGCTTTTGTAAGCAGAAGTTTGGGTTGGAGCAGCATGCACGTCCATATTACGATCCTTCGCCATGGCCATCGCACGTTTCATATGAAGAGGATCACTGACAAGTCTATAAGTCTCAAAACCTTTCTTCTTCCCTAATTTCTTAGCCTCATCTAGATTTTGCTCCGTGATCTCTGAAGCCGTTTCAATCGATATATCCTTTTTCGACACACCATTACGAACAGCATACATCTTAGCTACTTCAGATTCTGCATACTGTGCACCATCTCCTTTTCCTCCAGTAAAAATAAGATGATCAACTTTATTATTTTCATAGAGTTTAAGAGCATGATTGATTCTTTCTTGAAAAACTGGAGATGGCTTATCGTAATAAGCAGCTGCACCTAAAACAATCGCTGCATCCGTTTTTTCATGATAATCATTCCCTGTAAATGTCCATATCGAGTAACCTGCATATCCTACATAAACCAATACGAGTAAGAGGAGGAGTTGCAGCAATTTTTTCATTAAAACAGCCCCTTTTTTCGTGCTCCCTATCCTATTATAAATACCCTTTTTATAAAAGAAAAACCTCCCCAACTCAGAGAGTCAGGAAGGTTGGCATTAGCGACGGGCAAAATCAACAAATCGGAATTTATCAGGTCGGTGTCTAGATTCTGTAAATTGAAAAAGCGTCGCATCATTTAAATACACGTAGTTTTTAATAACCACAATCGTTGTGAATCCCTCTAAATCAAGTAAGTTACGGTCTTCTTCAGTTGGGTCCTCTGCCGTAATTTCTTTTTTAGCAAATGAAATGTTTAACCCTAGCTCACCTTCAAGATAGGCATAGATGGAATCTTCACAAATCTCCTTCGTCAGCTTAGGAACTTGCTCATAAAGAATATAGTCTTTATCCAAAATGACATCACTTCCGCCCAAGTTACGAATGCGGGACACATGCCACACAAGGTTATTCTCATCAAGATTCAAAGCTTGTTGCACCACTTCTTTTGGATGAGACAAAGACAATTCGTGAACTGTTGTTTTAGGCTTCTCTCCCATCGAATCAGCTAGTTCTTTAAAACTCACCAACCCCGATACAGGAAAATCAAATTTATTTTGATCTAAAACAACGGACCCTTTCCCTCGAACCTTTTGGATAAATCCATTTTGAGAAAGCAGGTTCAATGCCTTACGAATCGTTTCCCTTGAAGTCTGGTAAAGATCAGCTAATTCATTCTCAGAAGGGAGCGTTGATTGAGCTGGGTACTCTCCATTTTTGATCGATTCTACAAGCTCATGATATATGGTTAAAAACTTGTTCTGTTTCACACTCATCACTCTTTTACTTCGTTAAATAATAGACGATGGACTCATACGGACGCAACGAGATGGATTTGAATTCTTCTGAAGAATCCTCATAGTTTGAAATAAGAATCTCGGATTTCATGCCATCTACATCTACGTGATCAGGTAAGGTGAATTGTGTTTCAGTACCATAGAAGTTATTGATCACAAGTAACTTCTCACCATCCCCATTTCTTACATAAGAAAAGATGGAGTCATGGTCGTCCAGAATGAGTTCGTAATCTCCTGTTGTCATGATATCATATTTTTTACGAAGTTGAATGAGCTTTTGATAATGATAAAAAGCTGAATCAGGATCTTCTAATGCGTTTTGAGCGTTTACTTCATCCGCATTTGCAGCTACAGGAATCCATGGTGTGCTTGATGTAAATCCAGCATGTTTCTGGTTATTCCACTGCATTGGTGTACGGGAGTTATCACGAGACTTCTGTTTTAAAATCTCCAGAATTTCTTCTTCAGACTTTCCTTCTTTCTTCATGATATCGTACATGTTCAAGGATTCAACGTCACGATAGTCGCCGATACGATTGAACTTAGGATTTGTCATTCCAAACTCTTCACCTTGATAAATATAAGGCGTACCGCGCATCATGTGAATCGTTGTTGCTAACATTTTAGCGGACTCTTTTGGATAATTTTCATCGTCACCAAAACGAGATACAACACGTGGCTGGTCGTGGTTACACCAGAATAAAGCATTCCAACCTCCGCCTTGTTGCATACCTACTTGCCATTCTGTTAGAACGTCTTTCAGCTGTTGAAAATCAAAATCTGCTTTCACCCATTTTTCACCGTTCGGATAGTCAACTTTTAGATGGTGGAAGCTAAAGGTTTGGTCTAATTCCTGACGCTCAGGGTGTGTGTATTTTACACAGTCTTCAATTGTCGTTGAAGACATTTCGCCAACCGTCATCATTTTATATTGAGAAAATACATTCTGATTCATTTCGTGCATGAACTCATGAACACGTGGTCCATCTGTATAGAACTTACGCCCATCCCCTGTATAGTCGTTCGGGAATGCCTGATCTTTTGAGATTAGGTTAATAACATCAAGACGGAAACCATCAACGCCTTTTTGCAACCAAAAGTGCATCATGTCATATACACTTTTACGAACAGCTTCATTTTCCCAGTTTAAATCAGCCTGTGTTACATCAAATAAGTGTAAATAATATTGTCCTGTTTCAGCGTCATATGCCCATGCATTTCCGCCGAATTTGGATTGCCAGTTCGTCGGTTCTTGACCATCAACTGGATCTTTCCAAATGTAATAGTCACGATAAGGATTGTCTTTAGATTTCTTGGATTCTTGGAACCATTCATGCTCTGTGGAGGTGTGGTTTACAACGATATCCATGATGATCTTGATGTCCCGTTTGTGAGCTTCTTCTAAAAGCTCATCAAAATCTTCCATTGTTCCATACTCTTCGTGGATATCGAAGTAATCACTAATATCGTAGCCATTATCTCGTTGAGGAGATTTATAAATTGGAGTGAGCCATACAACATCCACACCAAGTTCATTTAAATAATCGAGCTTTTGAATAATTCCTTGGATATCTCCAGTCCCGTTTCCTGTTGTATCATTAAAGCTCTTCGGATAGATTTGATAAACGACTGATTGTTTCCACCATGGTTGTTGTGTCATGTTAGCACCGTCCTTTTGATGTATGTGGGTTTTGTTAACCATGTAAAATCTATGACAGACCAAATAGCAACCATGGGGTGCACGGTTGCTATCCGTCTATCGATATTATATTTTTTTCTGTTTTGCAATAAGGAATGTAGCAATAAATGGTAAAGCCAGTACTATCGCCATACCAACTAGGAACCAAAGCCAGTCTTGCGGCAAGATGGAGAAGATTCCTGGTACACCACCTACTCCGATGGATGAAGCTTGTACGTTCATAATTGTGATCACAGTAGCTGCAATCGCAGAGGATACAAGCGCTACAACGAATGGGAACTTATAGCGTAAGTTAACACCAAATAGAGCAGGCTCTGTAATTCCAAGGTAAGCAGATACCCCTGAAGAACCAGATAGTCCTTTAAGGTTCTCATCTTTTGTAGCTACCATTACGCCTAATGCTGCTGAACCTTGTGAAATGTTAGATAACGCAAGAATTGGCCATAAGAATGTTGTACCTGTGTTACCGATTAGCTGAATATCAACTGCTAAGAACGTATGGTGCATTCCCGTTACAACAAGTAATGGGTAAAGAGCACCGTAAATTAAACCACCTAGTGCTGCGAACTGATCGAATACGGCAACTAGACCATCTGTGATTAAGTTACCAAGACCAAACATAAGGGGTCCAATTGCAATAAATGTTAGGAAACCTGTTACAAGTAAAGCAATAGGTCCAACGAATAAAAGCTGAATAGAATCTGGAATACGATTACGTAGGAATATATCAATTTTCGCTAATACATAAGATGCTAATAATACAGGAAGAACCTGTCCTTGATAACCGATTTTTTCAATTGTTAAGCCAAATAAGTCCCATGTTGGAACGGAATTGTTTTTTACAGCTTCACCATAAGCCCAAGCATTTAGTAGGTCAGGGTGAACGAGCATAAGTCCAAGTACAATACCAAGTAATGGATTACCACCGAACTTCTTAACAGCCGACCAACCAATGAGTCCTGGTAAGAATACGAATGCCGTATTGGCTATAAGGTTGATCATATTCGCAAGGTCAGCCCATTGCGGATAAACCTCTATTAATGATTTTTCATCAAAGAAAATTCCTGTACCACCGAGGATGTTGTAAATCCCCATAAGTAAACCTGCTGTTACGATTGCCGGAAGGATCGGAATGAAAATATCTGCTAATGTTTTAATTGCTTTTTGAAGCGGATTCATTTTTTCAGCTGAAGCGCTTTTCACATCATCTTTAGATGCCTCTCCAACGCCTAGTGCTGTCATCTCTTTATATACTTTGTCTACGGTACCTTGTCCAATAACAATTTGGAACTGTCCATTTGTAGAGAATGAACCTTTAACCGACTCTAGCTTCTCGAGCTCTTCTTGATTTACTTTGCTCTCATCATGTAATGATAAACGTAAACGAGTTACACAATGTGTGGCCGCAGCTATATTTTCCTGACCACCAATTGCATCTAAAATACCCTTCGCCTCTTTTTTCAAGTTCATGATGTAACCTCCCTCAAACTCTCTCTGTGTATGAAATAAAGCGTTTTCTTAATAACTTGTATATACATCATATCTTATATTAAAAGATTTGTATATACATCTTCATATTTTCCGAAAATTTTTTAAATATCGGTGTAAATTATTGGCTGAAACAGGGCAATATTAAAGATCTTATACCCTTTCATATCATCTCTCGAAACAATCTTATTATGGTTTCAGTATCCCCTAAATAAGTGAAGTCATGAATGTATGATTAAAATCACATTGTGAGAACTTAGTAATAGAGTATTTCGACAATACCTGATCTGTTTCGAGTTGATTAAGGTACGTGATATAATATGATGAAAGAATAATACAATCCTACGGAGGTAACATGCTTACATTTGAAGAAAAGCTTGCTATAATTGAGTCTTTTCCTGAGCTTACACGCAACGACGTATCCCTTGGTCGCGTGAATTTTCAGTTTGAAGACAGTGTCTATGATAAGAAAAACGTGGTTTACCGATTGCATCCAAATGGAAACGGATATGTTTATGTAGAGTTGATTGACGATGAGGATTATGATGTTGATGATAAAGGTATGGTCAACATTCGTAATTATAGTGAAGAAGAACTTCGCAAAGTTGTCCGAAAATCCATTGATTCTTTAGCTACGTTAGATGAGGAAGACGATGAAGAATATGGTGAAGAAACATGGATGAATGATGAAGGTCACATTCTAACCCTTGTTTTCGATTATGATTTATGGAACATTTACGCTGGCGAAATGCTAGATAGTGCGTTCCCTACCTATAATGAAGCTGTGGACTTTTTGGATCAAGAGGGATTTAAAAGGATTAGAAGAGGCTAAAAAAAGCTGGACTACTCATTGATAGAGTGAGTCCAGCTTTTTTGTATTAACGTCTTGTATATAAAATAATAGCTACAATCATTAAACCTAACCCGGCCAGCCGATTCCAATCGAGCGGAATTTGCTTCATTCCAAGCCAACCAAAATGATCGATCAGAGAACTCATTGTTAATTGAGCTACGATGACTGTAAATAGTGCTGCCCCGACGCCTACTCGAGGAACTGCAAGGACCATGGAAGATACAAAGAATGAACCTAACACCCCTCCAAGTAACTGCCACTTCGGAACTTGAAAGGCATCCACGATATTGCCACGTCCAAAGAATAACATAATTAAAAATAAGGTCACTGTTCCAACTAAAAAGGAGACAAAAGCTCCTTCGAATACACCAATTTTTTGTCCTAGATTTCCATTGATTGCGGACTGTATCGCTACAGCTAATCCACCACAGAAAACCAGGATCATCATAATCCAGTTCATGGTTTTGTCCCCCTGATCATTTCACACAAATTATTGGAAATTATAACACTGCACAGAGGAAAAGCCAATTGTTTTGGATTGTGTGGTATGGGGGCTCCTGCTTTCAGGCGATCTTATGGCATTTTCGGGCGCTGCGGTACGGGATGCAGGCGGGGGAAACTCGTTTGCGAGCGCTCCAGGACGAAATGCGAGCGGCTCGAACTCGTTTGCGGGCGCTCCGGTACAAAATGCGGGCGGGTCATCCTCATTTGCGATCGCCCCCCTTCAAATACGAGCGCTCCGGCACCAAATGCGAGCGCCTAAACCTCATTTGCGAGTGCACCACCCTCATTGCGATTCAAGACCACAAAAAAACAGCCCACTCAAAAGAGTGGACTGCCTAACTAAGCACTTAACAAACTTACTTATTCAAGTTGTAAAATGCTTTATTACCAGCGTATACAGCTGTACCAGCTAGGATGTCTTCGATGCGTAGAAGTTGGTTGTACTTCGCTACGCGGTCTGTACGAGATGGTGCACCTGTTTTGATTTGACCAGCGTTTGTTGCAACAGCGATGTCAGCGATTGTTGCGTCTTCTGTTTCACCAGAACGGTGAGAGATAACTGCTGTGTAACCAGCTTCTTTCGCCATTTCGATCGCTTGGAATGTTTCTGTAAGTGTACCGATTTGGTTCACTTTGATAAGGATTGAGTTACCTACGCCTTGCTCGATTGCACGGCTAAGTTTTTCTGTGTTTGTAACGAATAGGTCATCACCTACGATTTGAACACGGTCGCCGATGCGGTCTGTAAGAAGTTTTGTACCTTCCCAGTCGTTCTCGTCTAGGCCGTCTTCAATCGATACGATTGGATACTTGTTGATTAGCTCTTCGTACCAGTCAACCATTTCTTCAGCTGTGCGTGTAACGCCTTCGCCTTTAAGGTTGTACTTACCGTCTTCGTAGATTTCAGAAGATGCAACGTCCATCGCAAGCTTCACTTCTTCGCCTGGCTTGTAACCAGCCGCTTCGATCGCTTCGATGATTGTAGATAGAGCTTCTTCGTTAGACTGTAGGTCAGGAGCGAATCCGCCTTCGTCACCTACGCCCGTGTTATAGCCTTTATTCTTAAGAACTTTCTTAAGAGCGTGGAATACTTCTGCACCCATGCGTAGACCTTCTTTGAATGAAGGAGCGCCTACTGGCATGATCATGAATTCTTGAATATCAACGTTGTTGTCAGCGTGCTCGCCACCGTTAAGAATGTTCATCATTGGTGTTGGAAGCTTCTTAGCGTTGAATCCACCAAGATATTGGTATAGAGGCATGCCAACAAAGTCAGCAGCTGCGTGTGCAACAGCCATGGATACACCAAGGATTGCGTTCGCACCTAGGTTTCCTTTGTTCTCTGTACCATCAAGCTCTCGCATAACTTCATCGATGATAACTTGACGCGTTACATCGAAACCAAGAAGTTCTGGAGCGATTTTTTCGTTTACGTTGTCTACAGCTTGCGTTACGCCTTTTCCAAGGTAACGGTCTTTGTCACCGTCGCGTAGTTCTACTGCTTCATATTCACCTGTAGATGCACCACTTGGTACAAGTGCTGTACCGTAAGCGCCTGATTCTGTATATACTTCAACTTCAACTGTTGGGTTACCACGAGAGTCTAATACTTCACGTGCGTATACGTCTGTAATATATGGCATAGTTGTTTCTCTCCTTTTTTATCGAAATTAAGATTAGCAAAAGGTCGTGCACTACCTTTTGAAAACAATTCTATTGATTCTTTTTAATCAGTGATTCACCTGTCATTTCAGCAGGTTGTTCAACGTTTAATAAATCTAATAGTGTAGGTGAAAGGTCACCTAAAATACCGCCATCACGAAGCTCGACGCCTTCCTTTGTTACGATAACAGGGACAGGGTTCGTCGTATGAGCCGTTTGTGGCTTTCCTTCATCCGTGATCATGACATCCGCATTACCATGGTCTGCTGTGATGATCGCATGGCCACCTTTGTCGGAAATTTTATCGATGATTTTGCCTAAGCACTCATCTACGGCTTCAATCGCTTTGATTGTTGGCTCCATCATTCCACTGTGACCAACCATATCAGGGTTAGCGAAGTTTAGAATGATTGCGTTGTGCTTGTCTGCATCTAATTCACCTAAAAGAGCATCTGTTACTTCATACACGCTCATTTCTGGCTGTAAGTCATACGTTGCAACTTTTGGAGAATCAATTAGAATGCGTTCTTCGCCTTCGAATTCTGCTTCACGTCCACCGCTCATAAAGAATGTTACGTGTGGATATTTTTCAGTTTCTGCAATGCGAAGTTGTTTCATATTGTTTTGCGCTAAAACTTCTCCGACTGTGTTATCCAAGTTAACCGGCTTGTATGCTACATAACCATTAACCGTTTCACTAAAGTTCGTAAGCATAACGAAGTGAACATTTTTCGGCGCCTTCTCCCCACGATCAAATTCGCGGAAATCTTCGTTTGCAAACGTGCGTGAAATTTGGATCGCACGGTCAGGACGGAAGTTGTAGAAAATAATCGCGTCTTCGTCTTCAACAGTAGCGCGAGGCTCACCGTTTTCATCTGTCAAAACAGATGGAAGAACGAATTCGTCATAGATATCATTCGCATAGTTATCGTCCACTACTTCAAGTGGGTCCTGATAGCTTGGACCTTCCCCATAAACCATAGCGCGGTACGCCTTCTCTACACGATCCCATCGTTTGTCACGGTCCATGGAATAATAGCGGCCTGATACTGTAGCAAGTTCACCTACACCAAGCTCATCCATTTTATCCTGAAGGGCTTTGATATACTTTTTCGCTGACTTTTGGCCAACGTCACGGCCATCTAAGAAACCATGAACATATACCTTCTCAAGACCACGTTTAGCAGCCATTTCAAGAAGTGCATATAGGTGTTCAATATGACTGTGAATACCACCGTCAGATAAAAGACCAAATAAGTGTAAGGCTTTGTTGTTCTTTTTTGCATGTTCCATCGCATCAATGAAAGTATCTTTTTCAAAGAAGTCTCCCTCGCGAATGGACATGTTCACACGAGTCAAGCTCTGGTACACAATGCGACCAGCACCGATGTTTAAGTGACCAACCTCAGAGTTCCCCATTTGGCCTTCTGGAAGACCAACAGCTTCTCCTTTTGCGGTTAGCTGTGAATGAGGATACTGATTCCAAAAGCGGTCAAAATTCGGCGTGTTTGCTTGCTTTACGGCATTTCCAATCTCATTATCCTCTAGGCCAAAACCATCTAGGATAATTAACGCGGCTAAACGGTTGTCACTCATTTTGTACCTGCCTCCACTAACGCTAAGAAAGAGTCAGTTTTTAAGCTTGCACCGCCTACTAGAGCGCCATCAATGTCGGACTGACCTAACATTTCATCAACGTTCGCAGGCTTCACGCTACCACCGTACTGGATGCGAACAGCTTGAGCTGCTTCATCACCAGCAAATGCTTTTACAACGTTACGGATGTGTGTACACATTGCATTTGCATCTTCTGCTGTAGCTGTTTTACCTGTGCCGATTGCCCAGATAGGCTCGTAAGCAATAATCACGTCTTGAACCTGTTCGTTTGTTAAGTCTTTAAGAGCTTTTTTAACCTGGTCTTCAACGATTGTTTCAGCCTGGTTGTTTTCGCGCTGCTCATCAGACTCACCAACACATACGATTGGTACAAGATTGTGTTTGAAAGCTGCATGGACTTTTTGATTAACAGACTCATCTGTTTCGCCAAAAAGCTCACGACGTTCAGAGTGTCCAAGTACAACGTATTCAACGCCAATGTCTTTTAACATTTCAGGACTAACTTCGCCTGTGAATGCGCCGCTTTCTTCAGCGTGCATATTTTGAGCACCGATCTTTAAGTCAGTACCTTTTGCTTTTTCAACAAGTGCATGAAGGTGCGTGAAAGGTGCTACCACTACGGATTCAACCTTTTCACTTGATGGAACAGATTCTTTTACATCTTCAACGAATTGCTCCGCTTCACCTACAAGCTTATTCATTTTCCAGTTACCTGCAATCACTTTTTTACGCATAGATGTCTCGCTCCTTTACTTGTCGTTTAGGGCTACAACGCCTGGAAGATCTTTACCTTCCATGAACTCTAATGACGCACCGCCACCTGTGGAAATGTGGTCCATTTGATCAGCATAACCGAATTTTTCAACTGCTGCTGCAGAGTCGCCTCCGCCAATCACAGTATAACCTTTTGTTTGGCCAAGTGCTTCAGCTACGCCTTTCGTTCCTTTGGCGAATGTTTCAAGTTCAAACACACCCATTGGACCGTTCCAGATAACAAGTTTGGAATCTTTTACGATATCCGCGTACTTTTCAATCGTTTTCGGTCCGATATCCATTGCTTCCCAATCTGCTGGAATGCTGTCGATATCCACAATTTGAGTGTTTGCATCGTTTGAGAAGTCGTCTCCTACCACTACGTCTAATGGCATGTGGAATTTAACGCCTTTCTCTTCTGCTTTTTTCATATATTCTTTCGCTACATCAATCTTATCTTCTTCTAAAAGAGACTTTCCGATTTCATAGCCTTGTGCTTTTACGAATGTGTAAGCTAGGCCACCACCAATGATGAGGTGATCAACTTTATCAATTAGATTATCGATAACGCCGATTTTATCCTTAACTTTCGCTCCGCCAATAATAGCTGTGAATGGGCGTTCAGGATCTTTTAAGGCCTTCCCAAGTACACGTAGTTCTTTTTCCATCAAGTGTCCTGCTACTGCTGGGATATGATGTGCAATGCCTTCAGTAGATGCATGCGCACGGTGAGCTGCACCAAATGCGTCGTTCACATATACATCAGCTAGGTTTGCAAATTCTTTCGCAAGGTCTGCATCGTTTTTCTCTTCACCAGCATAGAAACGTACGTTTTCTAGAAGTAAAATTTCACCTTCACCTAGGTCGGAAAGGGCTTTATTAACTTCAGGACCGTATGCTTCATCTGTTTTCGTTACTTCTTTTTGAAGCAGGTCACTTAAACGTTTCGCAACTGGATCAAGACGAAGCTCTTCAACAACTTCACCTTTTGGACGGCCTAAGTGGCTCGCAAGGATAACTTTAGCACCTTTGTGAGCAAGGTACTGGATTGTTGGCAAGGCAGCACGAATTCTTGTGTCATCCGTTACTTCACCTTCTGACATAGGTACGTTGAAATCAACGCGGCAAAAAACCGTTTTTCCATTAACATCGATGTCTTGAATGGTTTTTTTCTCATTTACGTTCATGGGATGGACCTCCTTTGTTCAATGTCTAGCTAGCACCAACTACTTGGCTGCTTGGGCTATTGGGTTAATCCTCGCCCCTGTATGTACGTTCCCTCTTAGAAGATTGGGACAAACGTGTTCTATTGTTTGTGATGAAGAAACGATCTATCCAGACTAGCCTTTTGGTAAAAATATGGTGTACTTCCATTCTTTACAGTCGCTTTTCATACAAACATCGCAAAGGAGGAGGCTAGTCTCCCCCACGCTTTGCGATGAACACCTATACATATATACGGTTAACAGGGGTTATTTTCCTTCCGTTGGGAAGATAAAATTTATCTATCTTATAGTCCTTTGCTATTAAGGTAAACAGCTAGGTCTACACAACGGTTGGAATAACCTGTTTCGTTGTCATACCAAGAAACAATCTTAACCATGTTGTCTTCCATTACTAGTGTAGAAGCAGCATCGATTGTAGAAGAAGCAGTGTTACCATTGTAGTCGCTTGATACAAGCTCTTCTTCGCTGTAACCAAGGATCCCTTTAAGTTCACCTTCAGCTGCTTCTTTAAGAGCTGCGTTTACGTCTTCTGCAGAAACGTTAGCGTCAAGCTCAGCTACAAGGTCTACTAGAGAAACGTTCTTAGTAGGAACGCGCATAGCCATACCAGAAAGCTTACCTTCAAGTTCAGGAAGTACTTTCGCTACAGCTTGTGCTGCACCTGTAGTTGTTGGGATGATGTTTTCAGCTGCTGCACGCGCACGACGGTAGTCCTTGTGAGGTAGGTCAAGGATTTGCTGGTCGTTTGTGTAAGCGTGAACTGTTGTCATCATACCGCGCTTAAGACCGAATTTATCGTTAAGAACCTTAGCATACGGAGCTAAGCAGTTTGTTGTACAAGATGCGTTTGAGATAACGTGGTGGCTATCTTTGTCGTAACTGTCTTCGTTAACACCCATAACAACTGTTAGGTCTTCACCTTTAGCAGGAGCAGAAATGATAACTTTCTTCGCACCAGCGTCAATGTGTTTCTTAGCATCGTCACGCTGAGTGAAACGACCAGTAGATTCGATTACGATATCTACACCAAGATCTCCCCAACCTAAGTTTGCAGGGTCACGCTCAGAAAGTACTTTAAGTTCTTTACCACCGATTACAAGGTTGTCACCATTTACAGTAACTTCTTCTTCAAATTTACCATGTACAGTGTCGTATTGAAGTAGGTGTGCAAGCATGTTTGCATCTGTTAAGTCGTTAACTGCAACTACTTCTACTTCGTCGTTGTTCCAAGCTGCGCGGAATACGTTACGTCCGATACGTCCGAAACCGTTAATACCAATTCTGATTGCCATGAAAAATTCCTCCTTAAGGTATCTATCCTTAATGTTTTTATCTAAAGGGAAGTACCCTTTATTAACTCTCTTGCTGCACCCTCATCGGTAATGAGTACATTGGATTGTCCCTGTTTAAAGTAGGAGTCAATCGCTTCCGCTTTTGATTTGCCACCGGCCACAGCCATAACACAATTAGTATGGTTTAAATCTTCCAATTGGATTCCTACTGTGCGCACTTTGTGAACAATTTCTCCTTCTTTATTAAAGTAATACCCGAAAGCTTCACCAACAGCATCTCCTTCTTGAATAGTTTTCATAACGGATTGAGGTGTCTTTCTTCTTTCAGCCATAGTCATGGCATCTCCAATTCCGTGTACGATTAGATCAGAGCTACGAATTAACTCTAGTACCTCACGTACAGAAGGTTCACCGATGATGGTGTGATACGATTCTTCGCTTAGCGGATCAGGAACATACAACAAACGATATTTCCCATTTGCTTTTTTCGCCATTTCAGCACAAATGGTATTAGCTTGATTTTCCACTTGTTCTCCTAATCCGCCTCGGGCTGGGACAAACAAGCAATTTTGCGCTTGTTCTAAAGGGGTCATCATTTCAGCTACGGCTGCGATTGTACCGCCTCCGGTTACGGCTACGGTGTTATTCGGTTTTAAGACTTCCTTCATATACCGAACACACGCCTTGCCCATTTCCTCTTTTACCCATGAGAGTTCATCGCTATTCCCTGGAACGACCACTACATGATTGATATTCAACTTTTTCTTTACTTGATCTTCTAGATTGGAGATCCCTTTCAGCTCTTTCATAAATTCTTCGAGCTGCAGGAGAACTTGTCTGCCTTCTGAGGTAAGGTGCATGCCTCTTGTTGTAATCTCGATCAGGCTTTGCTCCTGAAGAAAATCAATCTCAGATCGAACCGTACGTTCAGCCATGGCCAAATTATCAGCAAGACTGCGACGTCCAATCGGCTCCATTTGTCGAATGATCTGTAGAATCTCATAACGACGCTGCATAATATCCAGCAAATCGGGGAATAGTTTACTCTGTAAGTCAATTAACGCCCTCATGGAAAAGCTCCTTTGCTGTATGTAAGCTTCAGCGGGGGCTTTTTTGTCCCGCCATGACGTATTGTGTCCCACTTAGGGTAAAAAAATACAATAAGCTTACGTACAAGTTTATTGTATCAGTCTGTAAACCCCCGTGCAACAAAGAAGAAGCGCTATTTTTATTGTAAACGCTTCATCACCTTTGTTGGGTCGATTTGGCCATAATCAATTTCTTCTCCATCGATTTCAACCACAGGAATCATAAGCTGATACTTCTCCAAGAGATCATCATCTTCATAGATGTCTATTTCACGTATAACCACATCATAATCATGTAAAATCGTTTCCAGTAGGATCTTTGCATCATCGCATAGTGTGCATGTTTCTTTTGTATAAAGGATGATTTCTTTCGTCACGTCGTTAGACTCCCTTTCTTTTTCCGTTTAGATGAGGAAGGAATATGAAGTGCTTCTCGATATTTTGCCACAGTTCTTCTTGAAATGTAAATGCCAAACTCCCGATGAAGACGATCACTGAGCGCTTGATCTGAATACGGTTTTTCTTGACTTTCTGTTTGTATGGTTTCTTTTATAAGCTGTTTGATAGATTGAGAGGATGTTTCCTCTCCCCCTTTTGCCTGCAAACCTGTTTGGAAAAATTCTTTCAACGATACAATCCCTTGTGGTGTCTGCACGAATTTATTTTTTACAGCTCGGCTTACGGTTGATACATGAATATCAGCTTCATCAGCGATTTCACGCATTCTTAAGGGGCGCATGGCAGGATATCCTTTTTCAAAAAAGGGAGACTGTCGATTCACGATTTGCTCAAGCACTTTTGAAAAATTGATCGTTCTTTTTAGAATGGCGGTTTGGATCCACTCAGCGTGTTGATATTTTTCATGAATATACGCTTTTGCTTGAGTGTCATGGGTATTGAGATTCAAAAGGGACTCTTCAATCGAAATAGAAGGTTGGTTAAATGATGATAACTCAAACCTCCACTGCCCAGCGTCTTTATAGATTTTTGCATCTGGAACAATATAATCTTGTTTAACTGGTGCTACTTGGAGTGCAGGTCTTGGGTGGCAAGACTGAATAAGGGATATCGCATCTTCAGCCTCCTGAATCGTACACTCATATTTTGCAGAAATCGCCTCTAGGTTTTGTTCTGCTACATCTTGAAGGTTCTCCTGGATGATTTGTGTGACGTAAAGTGGTGCATGTTGGCGTTGCAGTTGTAAGGTGATGCATTCCTGAAGCGTACGTGCCCCAATTCCTGCAGGTTCAAGAGATTGGAGAATTTCTAGTAATTTATAAGTCTCCTCTTCATTTATTTTGCAAGCTTCCTGCCACTCTTGTAGCGAAAGGTCTAGATAACCATCATCGTGAATGGAATCGATCCCATATTCTACTGCTGACTTGAGGTTTGAAGGTATCGAAATATGAAGTAACTGATCATGTAAATATTGATGAACTGAACGCTCACTACGATGTAGTTCAGGCTGAATAGCACCCGAAGCAAATGAGGTGTCCTGTGGTTTGATATGAATAAGGGGATTATCGCTTACTTGATCCTCTAAAAATCGATTGAGCTCCATACCATTGTACGTTAACATCTCAATCGCTTGACTCATCTTTTGTGTCATTTTCCATGAGAGTTTTTGTTCCTGAGTCAGTTGTTGATTCATCGCTTGAGTCCTCCGTTCGTAAGCGGTTACATATTATTGTAGCAGAAAATGGCGACCTAAGGGAGGAGTAGAGATATAAAAAGCCTCTTGAATTTTATTGGAAATTCAAGAGGCTTCCTGAGCGCGCCCGGAGGGATTCGAACCCCCGACTGACTTAGGACCGGAACCTAACGCTCTATCCTGCTGAGCTACGGGCGCATAAAGAAAGTGGCGGCGACCGGTTAGGGGCGTATGAACTGGACTGAGCCGCAGTGCGATTAAGTAAACTTGCTGATTGGCAAGCCGCTAGGCGCAGACAGAAGCATAGTTGCCCTGGTACTTTAACCTAGAAATTTTTACAACGTCGAATTTCTTCGAAGATAAAATTTCATATCACTAAATGTGTAAAGGAAACACGAAGAACGTAGTGATTCGATGTTGACTTATCGTGCGGAGGTGATGGAAGTTCACTAGCCACTGGGAGCCAGAACTAGACTACGCGACTACTGACTATTTATAAAGACAACTTTCATTATATGATGCAACTGCTTAAAATTCAACCTGAACTTCGCCCATTGCATGTTCTGTCCTTTCAAAGGAGATGCTAATTAATGAGGTGATTTATATGTCATTAGCATTGCTATTATGGACCGTTGTTATATTTTTTACCGTATTACTCAGTTCCTATCTTATTTACCGCCAGCCTATCCCTACATTTAACGCGTACTCATTTTATCCACCCGTGCATTCCCCCGCTCTCCGCAAAACGTATTTCACATTGAAAACGTACGGATTTCTTCCTTATACAGGTGTGCAAGTTGGACGAGTAACCGTTGATCTTGCTTTATTAGATGTGAAATTAGCGATATTATTTTACAGCCCTGAAGATTTACTTCACCCGGTGAAAAAGCGTAAACTAGAAAAGGAGAAGCGATATTTAATGAAGCATGGTTGGACGGTTTGGCAAGTTCGTGAGCGAGAATTAAATCGTCATTTTCATCAAACCATGCGTCAAATTGTGTCACTTCGAAAATAATAACCGTTTCATATGTTTATAACGCATGAAACGGGGAAAAATTGAAAATATGCGCAGTCCCCGCTGCATATACTATAGAGGCAGTGAAGGTCACTCATTTACATACTTTTAAGTCAGATGCCTTTTGTTTGACCTTCTCTGACCTTGCATGTATGATAAACATAGTTACTTAAAATTCATTCAGAAAAAGATGAATTTAAAGGAGGAGAAAAGTATGAATTTAATACCTACAGTTATTGAACAAACAAACCGCGGTGAGCGTGCTTATGATATTTATTCACGCTTGTTAAAAGACCGTATTATTATGCTTGGAAGCGCAATCGATGATAACGTTGCGAACTCAATCGTAGCACAGATGCTATTCCTAGCTGCAGAGGACCCAGATAAAGATATTTCTCTATACATCAATTCTCCAGGTGGTTCGATCACAGCTGGTATGGCGATCTACGATACAATGCAGTTCATCAAACCAAATGTATCTACAATCTGCACAGGTATGGCAGCTTCTATGGGTTCATTCCTACTTGCAGCTGGTGAGCCTGGTAAGCGTTATGCTCTACCAAACAGTGAAGTGATGATTCACCAACCACTAGGCGGAGCTCAAGGTCAAGCAACAGACATCGATATTCATGCTAAGCGTATCCTTCGCATGCGTGAAAAACTAAACAACATCCTTGCTGAGCGTACAGGTCAATCTATCGATGTGATCTCTCGCGACACAGACCGTGACAACTTCATGGAAGCTCACGAAGCGCTTGAGTATGGCTTAATCGACAAAGTAATGGAGAAAAAGCCTGAATAGTAATTAAATCCAAAACAAAGGCTGTCGAGTTATCGACAGCCTTTTTCTATGTTTAATAATGTCCAAGCAGTCCTTTTTTCATTGCGATTTTTTCACATGTTCGATATAAAACTACACCAATGGCTACATAAGCAATACCGTTACCAACTAAAGCTATATAGTCTAGAGCTGTAAAGTCCGTTAATGTATAACCATGAATCATAACTTGGCGCGTCATATCCACACCTTTTACAAATGGAGCAAATACTAAATAAGGAGCAACGGATAACGGAATGAAAGCGAATGCCATTATGATAAACTGTAAAATTTGAAGAAAGGCATTAATCTGTTTTACGATTACAGAAATCCCAGCTACTATAAAACTAACGCCAATCATGCTCACCACTGTAAGGAGTAATATAGGAACAACTGCAACGGGATTTAAATTCAACCACTCACCTGTTGTAAGCATAGATGCAAAGAGTAAAAACACTATTATAAACAGATGGTTAAACACCATTCCTGATACACGAGCCAGTAATATTCTCCAAGCAGAAACAGGTGACATGTAAAGTTGTTCAAGGGTTCCCCTCATCGCTTCTTGAGAAATCGTAAACCCAAGCGATTGAAGCGTCGCCATTCCTAAATACCAAAAGACATAGTTGACAATGATATATTGTGTATTCGTTGCTACATCTGCAGGATCTCCTACTACTTGAATTCCAAAAAACATACCAAGAAAGATAAAATACATAGTTAGAATCATACTAAGTGTATTGGCAAAATACCGCTTAAGCTCTAGAAATTCTTTTTTCACATTAACTCGAAGTACATTAGCAAATGTCATCATGATACAGCTTCCTCCTTCACTAGTTTCATAAAGACTTCCTCAAAGTTCACTTCTGTTTGATTGATCGTCTCAATACTTGTTCTATTCATTTTTAAAATATCCATTAGATCATAGATTGCCTCTTCGTGATCCAGGTTGACATTGAGGATTTGGCCTTCCCATTCGTGTATTGGAAACTTGTGCTCAAGATGCTTTACCTGTTCTTCTGTTAAGGATTCTTTTAAGTGTATTTTATAAGCACTAGTTTTGAACAAATTAAGTAGTTTACTTACTTGTTCATTCGCAATGACTTTTCCTTGGTTAATAATGACTGTACGGTTACAAAGGTCTTGAACAACATCCATATCATGCGTACTTATGATAATCGTTTTTTGCTCTTCAAAGGCGATCCTTTTTAGAATTTCTCGAACCTCATATCCAGTTTCTACATCTAATCCTAAGGTTGGCTCATCTAGTAAAATGACATCCGTTCCTGCCATCATGGCTACACAAATGGCTAACTTTTGTTGCATCCCTCGAGATAGATTATTGACCACTTCATTCCGTTTATCTTGAAGATGGAACATATCGAGCAGTTCTTCTATGTATGGAAGAATTTCTTTCTTGCTCATCCCTCGGTTACCTGCAAAATATTCGAGGTTTTCAAACACTGTTAAACGCCAGTAGATGTTTCGGTTTCCTTCTAATACTGCACTTATGTGGCGAAGTGCCTTGTTTCGATCGTTTACACTATCGTACCCATGGATGGAGATTGAGCCTTCATTTGGTACAAGTAATCCACAGATCGATTTAATCGTGGTGGTTTTCCCAGCTCCGTTCGGTCCGAGTAAACCCATAATTTCTCCCTTCCCCACTTGAAAAGAAATCCCATCCACAGCAACAAACGCTTCTTTACTTTTTCGCTTTTTGTAAACTTTTCGAATACCGTTAACTTCAATAATGGATTCCATTTTGCCAACTCCTCTTCCTTTATTTTCTAATTACTATTCTACATGAAGGTTAAAATAACCTCCTCAACCTCTAGGCGGAGTTGGCATCACTTTTTGGGCTTACCTTAATCTTAGGATGTGGGGGGACTTATGAGGGGGGAATTTTTTCTTGGGTAGGGAGTGTTTCGCTCGGGTACGCACTGCTTTCGCTCGGGTACGCACTGCTTTCGCTCGGGTACGCACTGCTTTCGCTCGGGTACGCACTGTTTTCGCTCGGGTGCGAGCTGCTTTCGCTCGGGTACGAGCTGTTTTCGCTCGGGTGCGAGCTGCTTTCGCTCGGGTGCGAGCTGCTTTCGCTCGGGTGCGAGCTGCTTTCGCTCGGGTACGCACTGCTTTCGCTCGGGTACGAGCTGTTTTCGCTCGGGTGCGAGCTGCTTTCGCTCGGGTCCCCCCCTTCTATCAGGTACAAAAACTCAAAAAAGCTAGCCCCCAAAAAGAAGGCTAGCTTTCCAAAACAAATGTTCATACTTTCACATTAAAACGATAAAAAACACTATTCTTTTGTTACAAACTCAATAAGTACTTCAAGTGCATTCTCTTCGTCTGATCCTTTTGCTTGTAGAGTAATGTCTTCCCCTGGACCGACGGCAACGCTCATTAGACCCATAATGCTTTTAGCGTTCACGCGCTTTCCTTCTTTTTCTAGAAAGATGTCTGAGCTGAATCGATTTGCTTCTTGTACGAATTGCGCAGCTGGCCTCGCTTGCAATCCTGAACTAAGTGAGACGGTTACTGACCTTTCTACCATTTAAATTCTCCTCTCTCCATCATCATTTTCTCTTTGTATATATACCTCTCATCGGTAAGCGCTATCATATGTGTATAAAAAAACGCTTCTGCAAGAAGAAGCGCTAAAAATGTAAGGCAATTATATCACGAAAGATTGTAAAAAGGAACGGATTCGCTAACCATTCACAGTAACTTCACCTTTTCGTACTTTTTCTGCAAATTCATCGATTTTACGAAGTCGGTGATTGATGCCGGATTTACTGATGTTTGATGACATTAATTCACCAAGTTCTTTTAATGTTACGTCTTGATGCTGAACACGAAGCGTCGCAATTTCACGTAGTTTTTCTGGCAGCGCTTCAAGACCAACCGTTTGCTGGATGAATTTAATATTCTCAACCTGACGGAAGGCTGCACCGATTGTTTTATTTAGGTTAGCAGTCTCACAGTTAACAAGTCGATTGACCGAGTTTCTCATATCACGCATGATCCGAACATCCTCAAATTTAAGGAGTGCCTGGTGAGCGCCTATAATATTAAGGAATTCTGTAATTTTCTCTGCTTCTTTTAAATAACAAATATACCCGTTACGACGTTCAATAGCACGTGCATGGAGATCGAATTGATTCATCAAGTCGCATAGTGACGTATTGTGCTCTTCATAAAATGTGAAAATCTCCATGTGATATGAAGATGTTTCAGGGTTGTTTACAGAGCCCCCAGCTAAAAATGCACCACGTAAATAGGATCTGCGACAGCATGTTTTCTCTAGATACTTCTCTGAAATGGTTCGAACGAGTGTGAAGGGTTCTTCCAAAATATAAAGATCTGTAAGGAGTTCACGTACCTTCTCCTTCATACGAACAATATAGACGTTATTCTTCTTCAGACGCATCTTTTTTCGAACTAATAATTCCACAGGAAAATCATATAACGTTTTGATAAGTGTATAAATTCGGCGCGCAATCGCTGCGTTCTCTGTTTGCACATCTAAAATATACGCACGATTCGATAATGAGAGTGATCCGTTCATGCGAATTAATGCGGCTAATTCGGATTGCACACAACATGGGTCCAACTCAATGGACGTTAATTCTTTCTTAGTCTCTGAAGCAAACGACAACCCTTTCACCTCCCCTGCTTCGGAAACACGTGCATGTGTTTCTTTATATTGGTCTATATTATAAAAATGGTAGCTTGTGGATATCTCCTTAATTAGAGCGTGGCCACATCCAGCTTCAGCGCCCAGCAACTAGTATGCTTCCCTCACCTCCGGTCGATAAGTCAACATCGATTCACCAATGCTCATCGTGTTTCCTTTATCTCACTGCGGCTCAGTCCAGCATATACGTTGCAAAACGGACGCTTCCGCTTTTACTCTTAAGACTCTTTTTGATCTTGTTCAGATTGTAATAAAGATACGAGTAACTGAGCTATTTTATACGTATCATGACGAAGAGCTTTTTGATTGGGATCAATAATATCTCCCTCAATGATCTCTATTCCTAAGTCTAACAAGCGATCTGTATCATAGATAACAGGGCTTGCGTTTTCTTCAGCGTATTTTTGCTGCATCGTCTCATCAATTTCTTGGTTATGGACGACTATAGAATGTAAGCATCCTTCTCCAATATGATCATAGATTGCTTGAATATGGTCTGCTGCTGTATAACCAGTCGTTTCTCCATATTGGGTCATGACATTACAAACGTAAACAACTTTCCCATGTGTTTCACGTAACGCATCACCAATCTGCGAAACGATCATATTAGGGAGTGTGCTTGTATATAAACTACCTGGTGCAACAATAACGAGGTCTGCCTGCTTTACTGCCTCTACAGCTTCCGGAAGAGGTTGAACGGGTTCAGGGCTCAAGAAGACTCGTTTGATCTTCTTGCCAGACTTCGGAATATTTGATTCACCAGACACAATTGTACCATCAACCATCTCAGCATGCAGGAACATGTTTTGATTTGCAATCGGTAAAATTTTCCCTTTTACATTTAGAACTCGAGAGATCTCAGTAATGCCATTTAAGAAATCACCTGTCACAGATGTCATAGCTGCTAACAATAAGTTGCCCATAGAGTGACCAGATAATCCATTCCCGTTTGCAAAACGGTGTTGAAATAAGTCTAAAAGCATTGGCTCTGCATCCGATAAGGCTGCAATTACATTTCGTATATCTCCTGGTGCAGGCATGGAGAGCTCATCTCGAAGACGCCCTGAACTCCCTCCATCATCTGCAACCGTTACGATGGACGTTAAATCAATCGGAAAAGACTTTAACCCCCGTAATAACACGGGCATCCCTGTCCCTCCACCAATCACGACCACGCGTGGTAAAGATTGATCTGACATAGACTATTTTCCCTTTCTTTTGTCGATATCTCGATGTGTTACATGGGTGATAAAGTCTGTAGAGAAATGCTTCGCAATATGTTCAGCAATGGCAACAGATCTATGCTGGCCACCTGTACACCCGATAGCGATGACGAGCTGACTTTTACCCTCACGTTTATATTGAGGAAGCATTAAACCGAGTAAATCGAGTAATTTTTCTATAAACTTCTGGGTCTCACTCCATTTAAATACATAGGACGAAACCTCTGTTGTTAATCCAGTTAACGGACGCATTTGTTCAACGTAATGCGGATTCGGTAAAAAACGCACATCAAAAACAAGATCCGCATCAATCGGTAGACCATATTTGAAGCCAAAAGAAACGACCTGTACAGAAAAGACTTGTTGTGTTTTCTCTGCGTAAGATTCTAAAATACGTTCTCTTAAGTCACGTGGCTTCATATCTGTTGTATCTATAATTTGCTGTGCGCGTCCTCTTAATTCATCAAGGATCGACCGTTCCTGTTCAATCCCTTCCATAGGTAAACCTTCAGGAGCCAAAGGATGAGATCTTCTTGTTTCTTTATAACGAGATACGAGAGATTGATTTTCAGCATCTAAAAAGAGGATATGCTCCGTAAGCCATTCTTCTTTTCCCAGTTGGTCCAGAGCCTCAAATAATGTATCGAAAAACTCTCGGCCTCTCAGGTCCATAACAAGAGCGACTTTTTGAATATTGTTTTGCGGATCTTTCATAAGCTCTAAGAACTTTGGTAGTAAAGCTGGTGGCAAATTATCGACACAGAAAAACCCAAGGTCCTCAAAGCTTTGAACAGCTACTGTTTTCCCTGCACCGGACATTCCTGTAATGATCACAAGTTGGGTATCTTGTGGATGATTAGCCATATACAACCGCTCCTTTATGATGGACTTGCTGGATCGAGTACTACATCTATTAATTGAAAATCTGTGGTGTACGTGAAAGTCCCATACACCTGTTCATTTGAATTGAGTATATGTTCGAAGTATTTACGGTCGCCTTCTGCCATGGGTTTCTTTAACACCTCGTTCAAAGACACCCATTCAAGCTCACCTTCTGGGCTTTCCTCAAGTAAATGACCAGAATGCTGTTCAGCGTAAAACGTAAACATCATCCATTCCTGAACAACGTTTTCTCCTTCTTTCATGACAAAGGTGAAAACTCCTCTAAGTTCAGGATCATCTACGGTAAGCCCTGTTTCTTCATAAAACTCTCTGGAGGCAGATTGCTTAATATGTTCTCCACTCTCCATTTTCCCACCAGGAGCTACATACCACCCTCTTCTAGGCTTTTTCAGCATGAGCACCTGACCTTTTTCTTTATCTTCTAAAATACAATTTGTCACACGTTGCAATTTACTCACCTCACATAATGAAGAGGCACTACTCCCCTTATTATACTATGTAATCGTTGTTTAGAAAACGGATGTTTGTTTAGATCCTGATATCAGTATGGTTCCGTTTCGATATAGAGTGCGGCGGGCTGGGAAACGGGCTGCTTTCCCCGGACGAACGATCGAGCTTCCTCAGTCACTTCGTTCCCTGCGGGATCTCGCTCGCCCGTTTTTCCGGAGGAGTCAGCCCGTTTCCCAGCCCACCTTAGCAGTATGGATACTAACGGAACCGCAGCCTAATTAGTATAGATGAATTATAGTTGGATCCGTTAACCTTAATTATAAAAGGGGGAAGGAAACGGTGAGACTCCAGTGGTATTACGATCGGGCGAGACCCCGCAGAGAGTGTAACGAACGAGGAGGCTCGAACGTGAGTCCACAGGACGCGAACCGTTTCACTGACCCCTTCCTCTTACTTAAGTAACGGATCCTCTCTCACTAACCTTTATTACCAAAAAAAATGCACAGACGATAAAATCGCCTGTGCCATAAACTAATATTTATTAAAAGGGGGTCAATTAGTTAATTATATTGTACCCCAAAATTGTTTCAGGCGTGTTACAGCAGAATTAAAATGTAATTACGTTTAATTACGGATGATTACACAACGCTCACAACGCCCTTCACTGAGCTATTTTGAAACTTTACGCTTCGCCCAATTCTTCTAATAAATTTTCGATATAATGTTGGCTGGATTGAGCTGCAATACTTCCATCACCTGTTGCCGTAACAATCTGACGAAGTTCTTTTTCACGAATGTCACCAGCCGCAAAAATACCAGGGACTTTCGTTTCCATCTTTTCATTTGTCTCAATATAGCCGTTCTCATTTGTGATACCTAGAGACTTAAACGGTTCACTTAATGGAATCATACCGATATAGATGAAGACACCATCAATTGGCTTATCATATTCTTCATCTGTTTTCTTATTATAAAGTGTTACACTTCCGACTTTTCCATCTTTCTCGTTGACTTTTGTTGCAACGGTATCCCAGATGAAGTCAATCTTTTCATTGTCAAAAGCGCGTTGTTGAAGGATTGGTTGAGCGCGTAGCTCTTCACGACGGTGAACGATCGTTACTTTGCTTGCAAAACGTGTTAAATACACGCCTTCTTCAACAGCAGAGTCTCCCCCGCCGACAACAACCAATTCTTTATTTTTAAAGAAAGCACCATCACATACTGCGCAATAAGATACACCGCGGCCACCAAGTTCTTTTTCACCTGGGATGCCAAGTTCTTTATATTGTGCACCTGTACCGATAATAAGAGCACGTGTTTTAAACTCTTTATTACCAGCTTTAATGGTTTTATATTCTTTTCCGTCAATCACTTCTTTGATGTCTCCGTACGCATATTCAGCGCCGAATTTTTTAGCGTGATCAAACATTTTATTCGAAAGGTCTGGACCTAAAATGTGGTCATAACCCGGATAGTTTTCAACTTCTTCGGTATTCGCCATTTGTCCACCTGGTACTCCGCGTTCTAGCATAAGTGTATCTAGATTTGCGCGAGAGGTGTAAACAGCTGCTGTCATACCTGCAGGACCTGCGCCTGCGATAATTACGTCGTAGATACGTTCTTCTGTCACGACCTTCAACCCCTTTTTCATTCGTTGTCATGTAATCATGGTATAAAACAACGGGTCTTTTAGTCTATTGATATGCTCATGAGGGTATCATGAGGATTCCCAAGGACCACCCTGTTCAGAAAGGCTAGGATGTCTTATGCATCCTTCTTCCCATAAGCTAATGGCTTTAGAGGGTTCACCCGTGTGATAAGCTGAAATACTATACCATTTATAATAAGATAAGTGCCCTTTCAGCTTACTTTTTTTCAACCCAGTAAACCGCTTATAAGCTTCTTGATAATACCCAATCTGAGAAAGGGTACATGCTACCTTAAGCTTTTGCTGTTCATGAATCGGATATACATTCAATAACTGTTGAATGTGTTGTTCAGCTTTTTCTTGTTCACCGTTCCCATGATAAAACACAGCAAGGTTACATTGCGAGTGTAAAGATTCAGGGGTTTGCTCTAACCACTTTTCCTCTAAATCAATCGCTTCCTGTCTGTCCCCATGATGAAATAATGCCAAAGCAAAATCGTGCTTAGCTGTAATGTGGGATGGAAACAAACGCATCATGTCTTCAAGAATAATCATCGCTTCTTTCCAGTTTTGCCTCTCAAGATAATAAAAGGCAGACTCCTGGTAACGAAGGAGTTCATCCTCTTCTTCTAACATAATGTCAAGTTCATCATCTTCATCAGAATCAGATTCTTCATCAATATCCATTAAGGACATGAGTTGTTCTGCTTCCTCTTTAAAATCTCCCTCAGGAGCCTTTTGGATATATTCCTTCGCATATTTTGTGGCATCATGAAACAGGCCAAGGTGTGCGTAATTGTTTGCAATTAAATAGAAACAATCCACATACTCATGGCCAAAGTCAGCGAGCACATCCATTAATACTTGGTTTGCTGCGTTGTATTCTCCTGTTTCTGTATAAACAACGGACAATTGACATTTATATAAGGGTTGCTTTGGCGATAACTCCGAAGCTCGTTTTAGCCATCGTAAGGCCTTATCAAACTCACGCTTTCGGAACGCCTGCACACCCTTAGAAAAATAAAATTCCCCTTCTGGCTTGAAAGGGATAATATTCGCTTGTAATACTTCCTCAGAGTTTTTCGTTGAAGTATGCATCTAGGTCCTCCTCTTCGAACCAACTCAGTCTGTTCAAAAGTATATCATACTTAATAGGGGAGGATGTAGACCATATTCCGTATTTATCCATTAAAATTTACTTTTTCTTATGACGAGATTCTAAAGCTGATAAAACATCATCAAATGGCAACCCTTGCTGCGTTAGCATGAGAAGGGTATGGAAAAACAAATCGGCTGTTTCCCATTTTAACTCTTCGTTATCGTTGTTTTTAGCAGCAATAATCACTTCACTTGCCTCTTCACCGATCTTTTTCCCAATTCGATCAACGCCACCTTGGAAAAGAGATGATGTATAAGAACCTTCAGGAAGTGTCGCTTTTCGTTCTGCTAAAACTGACTGAAGTTCATCTAAGAAAGCGTAGCGATTTTCTTTTGGGACCTCTTCTTCTCCATAAACAAATTCAGAAAAACAGCTATAATCTCCTTTATGACAAGCAGGACCATTCGGAATCACCTGAACTAAAACCGCATCTTGATCACAGTCATAACGTATGGAATGAATCTTTTGCGTATTGCCAGAAGTTGCACCTTTATGCCAAAGCTCCTGACGTGATCTGCTGTAAAGCACAGTTTCTCCTTTTTCAAGCGTACTTGTTAAAGCTTCCTCATTCATATAAGCCAGGGTTAGCACTTCTTTGCTTCGTGCATCCTGAATAATAGCTGGGACTAATCCCTTTTCATCAAACTGAACATCTTCAACCTTCATCGTACGTGCACCCCACTATCTGATAAATCTTGCTTCACACGATCTACGGATGTTTCTTTATAGTGAAAAATGGACGCTGCAAGTGCTGCATCCACTTCTGCTTTTTGAAAAACATCAACAAAATGCTGAGCGTTACCTGCTCCTCCAGAAGCAATAACCGGGATATTGATTTCCTCCTGAACATATTGCAGTAAATCAATATCGAATCCGTTCTTTTCACCATCACGATCCATGCTTGTTAAAAGCAATTCCCCAGCTCCTAAGGATTCAACATGCTGTGCCCATTCGCCAACTTCCCACTCTGTTCCTTTTCGTCCACCATGGGTGAAAACACGCCATGAGTTCATCTCTTCATCATACTTGGCATCAATCGCCACAACCATGCATTGAGACCCAAAGTAACGCGCACCTTCTGCAACAAGCTCAGGATTTCGAACAGCTGCTGAGTTTAGAGACACTTTATCCGCTCCAGCACGTAATATGGCACGCATATCATCAAGCGAACCAATACCGCCACCAACTGTGAACGGAATCGCTAATGTACCTGCTACTTCTCTCACAACCTCAATCATGGTCTTACGTCCTTCATGAGTAGCAGATATATCTAAAAATACAAGTTCATCTGCACCTTGTTCATCATAAACTGTTGCAAGCTCTACAGGGTCACCTGCATCACGGATTTGTACGAACTGTATCCCTTTTACGACACGACCATCCTTAACATCGAGACAAGGAATAATGCGTTTGGTGATCATGGTTGATTCACCTCATTAATCGCATTCTTCAAGGTGATCTCTTTGGTATAAAGGGCTTTCCCAACAATTGCACCAGCAATGTTTCGATCTGCATAACTTTTTAATATTTTCAAATCTTCCACGTTACGCACACCACCAGAAGCGATAACCTTCTTGCCACTTTCATCCGCTAATTCTAAAATGGCTTCAACGTTAGGTCCGCTCATCATGCCATCTTTTGAAATATCCGTGAAGATAAAGTGTTCAACACCACAATCCGCAAAATATTTTCCGACTTCTGATACCGATTTGTCCGAATTGTTCATCCAACCATTCGTTGCAACATACCCGTCTCGAGCATCAAGCCCAATTGCGATCTGATCTCCATAAGTAGAAATCAGACGCTTTGTAAGTTCTGGGTTTGAAACAGCAAGACTACCGATAACAACACGATTTATCCCTTGCTGTAAATAGAATGTCACATCCTCTTCTTTGCGGATGCCACCTCCCATTTGAACTTTAATTGGTAAGTCATTTGCAATATTCAAGATGTGATTTGCGTTCACGCGTTTCCCATCACGGGCACCATCTAGGTCAACGATATGAATCCAATCCGCTCCTTGCTCAACAAAGTCTTGAGCAACTTCATAAGGAGAATCTCCATAGACCGTCTCACGATTAAAATCACCTTGTTGCAGGCGTACACATTTTCCATCTTTTAAATCTATAGCTGGGTACACAATAAATTGGCTCATTCGATAACTCCTTTGTGATTAGATTCATAAACATACTGACAATAATTTTTCAAAATGGCCATGCCTGCTGAACTACTTTTCTCAGGGTGAAATTGAGCTCCGAGTACATGACCTTTTCCTACTATTGCCGGTACTTCCGTTTCATAGTTAGCACTTGCTACCACTACATCTTCCTTCGTATCAACATAAAACGAGTGAACGAAATAAACGTAATCCTCTACAACATCACGAAGCAAAATGGAATCAGGGCGTTTGTGATTTAATAGGTTCCAACCCATGTGCGGAATTTTATAGCGTGTGCCGTTTTCATCCACACCCTTGAATCGAACAACTTTTCCAGGAAGAAAACCAAGCCCTTTGGTTGGTGTAACTTCCTCACTTTCTTCAAATAATAGCTGCATCCCAAGACAAATGCCAAGCAAAGGAACTCCTTCTTCTACTTTTCTTCTCAAAAAGTCCGCCATGCCTGATTCGTTTAATGCACTCATGGCATCAGGAAAAGCACCTACACCGGGTAGCAAGAGACCTTCACAAGCATCCAGTTCATCCCACTTATCTGATATTGTATAAGAAACATCTAGACGTTCAAGTGCCTTGGAAACACTATAGAGATTTCCCATCCCATAATCGATGATTCCAATCATTTATAAACTTCCTTTCGTCGACATGATACCCTGGATACGAGGGTCAATTTGTGTCGCCTCATCCAGTGCTCTTGCTGTAGCTTTAAATATCGCTTCAATAATATGGTGTGTATTCGTGCCATGATGCAGCACAATATGTAAATTCATACGTGCCTCAAGAGCTAGCTTCCAGAAAAATTCATGGGCATTCTCCGTATCAAACGTCCCCACTTTTTCAGATGGAAGATCCACTTTCCACTCAAGATGTGGGCGATCACTAAGGTCAACTGCCACTGTCACAAGCGTTTCATCCATCGGAAGCGAAAAGGAACCATAACGTTTAATTCCTTCTTTTTCACCTAGAGCCTGACGCAATGCTTGACCCAGACAGATTCCGATATCCTCAGTCAGGTGATGGTCATCAACCTCAACGTCGCCCGTTCCTTTTACAGAAAGGTCGAAAAAACCGTGCTTTTTAAAAAGCTCGAGCATGTGTGTCATGAAAGGTACCTGTGTATCAACAAACCCAGCTCCACTGCCATCTAAAAGAAGATCTAGTGAAATACTTGTTTCCCCAGTTGTACGTTCGATATGGCTTCTACGTTCCTTTGTCATGACTCATCACGATCCTTTCTGGATTCAATCGCGCGTGCGTGAGCTTCTAATCCTTCTAGGCGAGCAAAACGCGCAATCTTATCTGCATCTCGGTTGTAAGCTTGTTCACTGTAATAAATGACACTCGATTTCTTCACAAAATCATCTACATTTAACGGGCTAGAGAAGCGAGCTGTGCCACTAGTAGGAAGAACGTGGTTAGGACCGGCAAAATAATCGCCTACTGGTTCTGAACTGTATCGCCCAAGGAAGATCGCTCCTGCATGCTTAATACTTCCTAGCAAGGACATCGGCTCCTTCGTCATAACTTCTAAGTGCTCAGGAGCTAGTGAATTCACTGTATCTAAGGCTTCTTGGATATTTTTACAGAGAATGATGCCACCCTCATTTTCAATACTTACACGGGCAATAGCATGACGCGGAAGATCAGCGAGTTGAGCGTTCACTTCATTGGCCACTTTTTCAGCAAGTTCTGCTGACGTTGTAACTAATACACTTGCAGAACGTTCATCATGTTCAGCCTGAGATAATAAATCTGCCGCTACTTCATTCGCTCTCGCTGACTCATCTGCTAATACCACGATCTCACTTGGACCAGCAATCATATCAATGTCTACATCCCCAAACACTTCACGTTTAGCTAATGCGACAAAAATATTGCCTGGACCTACAATTTTATCTACTGGCGCTATCGATTCTGTTCCGTAAGCAAGACCTGCAATGGCTTGTGCGCCACCTACTTTATAAATCTCTCGAACCCCAGCTATGTGAGCTGCCGCAAGCACTCCTGCTGGTACTGTTCCCGCTTCTGAAGGAGGTGTTACCATCGCAATACGCTCAACACCCGCTACTACTGCTGGCATTAGATTCATAAATACAGAGGAAGGATAAGCGGCGGTTCCTCCTGGTACATACACACCTACGGCATCAAGAGGGGTCACTTTTTGTCCAAGCATCGTCCCATCAGGCTTCGTGTCAAACCAGGACTGACGCACTTGCTTTTCATGGAATGAGCGAATGTTGGCAGCTGCTTCACGCAAAATCTGCAGATCCTCATCCTCCATCTCTGCTAAAGCAGAATCAATCTCATCCTGTGTTACTTGTAACGTTTCAAGGTCTGCGCCATCCAACTTTCTGGTGTATCGGAGGAGCGCTTCGTCTTTTTCATTTTGTACATCTTCAATGATCGTCTGGACGACTTTGCGCTGTTCCTCTGTACCGCCGTCGACTCCTCGCTTTAACGTTTCAATCTCATCTGGTTTAACAATTCTCATAACGTCTCCCCCTAGATTTCTTGACTTAAATCCGTAATAATCGGGTCAATTACCTGACTTTTAATTCGGTAGCTTACTGGATTCACAATAAATCTTGACGTAATATCTGCAATTTTTTCATACTCCACAAGTCCGTTTTCACGTAAAGTACGTCCTGAGGAAACGATATCGACAATCCGATCGGTTAACCCAATGAGTGGAGCGAGTTCAATCGATCCGTTTAACGGAATGATCTCGATTTGCTCACCTTGCTCTCTGAAGTATTCAGATGCAACTCTTGGATACTTCGTAGCAATTTTAGGTGCGATTTTACTAAGCGGTTTGTCTGGCAGTCCCGCTACCGCTAAGTAACATGGGCTAATTTCTAAATCCAATACTTCATATACATCTCGATCTTGCTCCAATAAAACATCTTTCCCTGCAATACCGCAATCTGCAGCACCATATTCAACATAGGTGACAACATCCATTGGCTTAGCAAGCATCAAGCGCATTTTATACTCCGGAAACTCCAGAATTAATTTACGAGACTCTTCAACATCGGTAAAATCATATCCAATTTTCTTCAATAGTTGAGCCGCTTCATCAAAAATACGGCCTTTAGGCATGGCAATGGTTAACCAATCATTCATGGTCAGCTCCTCCTTCCGACAGATCAATCAATTTCGTGAATTCTTCGTTTTGGAGAGCTTTTTCTTCAATATTGTTTCGATGCTGAAGAACAACTCGACTCCCCTCTCCTCTTAAATCCTTCGCTTCTTTAAGTGCTTTTTGAAAGGAGCGATCATCAAAAAGAATAAGCGTACGATTATTTTCTGCATTTTGCTGATTAACAGCTTCAACTAAACGGTCCAAACGTACAGCAAAACCTGTAGCTGAGGCTTCTGTTTGGAAGGAAGGCAGAAGCTGATCATAGCGTCCTCCATTGCATAGTAAAGAACCTAACTCAGGAGCATAGCCTTCAAATAAAATTCCAGAATAGTAGCTCATATGACTGATCAGGTTAAGGTCATAGGACACATACTCGGTCACACCATAGCTTTCTAAAATTTCGTGTAGTTGCTGAAGCTCATGAATCGCCTCATGACAAGCACCATTTTTCGTAATATTCTTGGCAGTTGAAAGGACATCTTCTTCCCCTCGGAGAGATAGGAGTTGTTTTAAGCGGTCTTGATCCTCTTTTGAGATATCTGTATCTTGTAACGCCTTACGAAATCCAACGTAATTTTTTCTATATAAAAAGCGGAGGAAAAGCTCAGACGTTTCCTGGTCATCACCAAAGATCTCTTTTAGTAGACCTTTTACATATCCAATGTGACCCACTGTAAGTTGAAAATGATCCAACCCAGCCTCTTTTAATGTTTGAACCTGAAGAGCGATCACCTCAGCATCCGCATAGATGGAGTTTTCCCCGATATACTCCACACCTACTTGCTCAAACTGTGCAGGCTTTCCACCTTCTATTTGCTGTGCGCGAAATACAGGTCCATCATATGCTAAACGAACCGGAAATCCTTGCTCTTTAAGTTGAGAAGCAGCAACACGCGCGATCGGTGCCGTCATATCAGGTCGAAGGACAAGTGTATGCCCTTGCTGGTCGAGTAGTTTAAACAATTGCGTTTCATCAATCGCACTCGCTTCCCCAACCGTTTCTAAGTATTCAAGCATTGGCGTATCTAAAAATTGATACCCCCAAGACTCAATGGCATTAGAAAGCGCTTCTCTTGCCTTTCGCTTTTGATTATAAAAAAACGGGAGTGTATCCCGCATTCCTAGTGGTTTTTCGAACATAAGACGATTAGCCAAAACAACGAACCCCTCTCTTTAAATATATATGCGTATAACATTCTGAATCCTTTAGTCTGCTAATACGATAACAAAATAAAGTTTTCCGGTCAACCAAAATTCCTCATCTTATCTATTCCCTAAAATGCTTGTACAAATCTGGGGATGTTGACCTTAGAGTTGAGCTTTACGCTGCGTTGGTGCTGGCGGGGGCGAGCGCCTGCATTTCGTGCAAGATCGCCTGAATATGATCTTCAATAACCTGAATATCTAGAACAACCGCCCGAACCGGGATGCCCACCACCTGAATGTCACTTGCGATCGCCTGAATCAGAGCAGAAACCGCCCGAACGCAACAAAAAAGCCTGAAACGCATCACACGTTCCAGGCTCACCTCGACTTACCCAATAGTAGTTTCTTCTTCATTTGTAACATAATCAATCTCAAACCCAGCATTTCTAATCATCTGGTGGTCTTTGTTACACTCTTTCCCCTCTGTAGTTATGTATTCGCCAACAAAGATCAAATTGGCTGGATATAAACTAAAAGTCTTATGCTGCTTCGTTTTGTTGTCTACGAAGCTGACTGCGAGATAACACACTACGTTCAAGTCGGAATGCGAATACACCGGCTAATGCAGATAAAATTAAATCTTTCGGTAGTGGGGCCACCATCCACGCCCATGCCATAGAATAAGAGAAGCCTTCTGGAGCGCCATACCATAGTACGTAAGCTGCATACATCCAATTCGTACCAAAAACATAATTGATCGTCATACCAATAATGCCAGCAATGACATAACGAGGTAATGTACGATTGTTTTCAGTAAGTTTACCAACTACATAAGCTACAAGAATAAAAGATAAAATAAATCCAAATGTAGGACTAAGTAATGAACCAAAACCACCGCCAAACCTAGCAAAAATCGGTGCGCCAGCTAGTCCAACTAACATATAAACCGTCATAGACATAGCCCCTAAACGGCTGCCCAATACAAGACCTGCTAACACGGCAAAGAACGTTTGCAATGTAATCGGAACGCCTCCTACTACCATAAATGGGACCCATGCCACGATATTAGCTCCAATCGCCATCAAAGCTACAAATAAACTCCCCATCGTAATATCAAGTGGTGTCATCTTTCTTGATTTCATCGTTACTCCTCCTAAACTCAAAGTTATCGTTAACCTTTTAAGTGTTAAGTTAACATAAATATAGGTTAACATAAGGTTCAGGGATTTCATATATAATTTTTTGCATAAATACAGAAAAACACCCTGCCTTCATCACTCAAAAGGCTAGGGTGCTTCAATCATTTCATTTACACATTCACTTGTTCTTTTTGCTCTACAATCCGATCAAAATGTTTCAGAGAAAGTTGATCAAAGTCTAACTCATCTCTTTTCCATGTTAACTGTAAAAAGACTTCAGCAATTGCCTTTTTACGCTCTCCTCCAACGGCCGCATCTTTTAGAGAGATAACACTCTCATAAATAGCAGTCATACGATCAGCTAATGTTTTACTATAATACGTTTGTGATCCTTCATCCATAACGACAACTCGATTGATGAGCTCTTGTAGTTCTCGCACTTTTCCTTTTACAAAAGCAGTTTCATCTGCCAACTCAACAGGAAGCGCGTCTAATTCTTGTTGCATCTCTTCGATAAACATATTATGAACCTGGTACTTATGCATGAGACGTAACACTTCAAGTCCAAGTATGTTTGCTGTTCCCTCCCAAACTGTCAGAACCTGAGCATCCCGCAGCAATCGAGGGGTTACGAAGTCTTCGATAAACCCATTCCCTCCATGCATCTCGATAGATTCATGTGAGAAATGGATCGCCTGCTCTGCTGTTTCTTTTTTCAAAAGCGCTATGAGTAAACGATTTAAAGCAATCTCTCGAACACTCGACGCCTCTCGATCTGTCATAACACGATCAAACAAAGAAATGAGGGAAAAGACGGCGCTTGTCTCTACTTCTTGTTTTGCCCTTAAACGAACCAATGTATCTCGCACCATCGGGTAATCTTTTAACGTATTACCAAAAGCTTTTCGCTCATAGGCATAGTTTCTTGCTTCAAGATAACCACGCTGCATAATACCAATCGAAGCAATGGCATTACAGACACGTGAAAGGTTCAGCGCTTCCATCATGTAATAGATTCCTTGCTCAGGTTCGCCGATCATATAAGCCTCAGCTCCATCAAACACCACTTCAGCAGATGGAACTGCACGAACACCCAGCTTATCTTTTAACCTACGAATCTGAATGCCATTTAAGCTATCGTCCTTATTTCGCCATGGAACTAGGAATAAGCTCAGACCTTTTGTTCCTTCAGGTGCATCTTCTCTGCGAGCCAAAACAGTGGCAACTCCACAAGCCCCAGCATTACTTGCAAAATACTTTTCTCCATACAAACGATAATGATCCCCGTGGCTGATAGCTGTTGTTTCATTTGCGCCAACATCAGAACCTCCTTGGCGCTCCGTCAAAAAGGTTGCTCCTTCATATAACTCAACGTCTCCAGTTGAGAGAACATGCGGTAAATATTTATCTTTCAGTTCCTTACTCCCATAATGATCTAGTAAGTAGGCTGTAGCCATCGTCAACGTAACAGGACAATAAAAGCCTGGCTCAGATTGCGACAAAAGATAACCTTGTGCATACGAGTACATGTAGTTCCCTTTTCGACCAAGCTCTGGAATCTCCTTGTGCACATAACCGACGATTCCGCGCCCGTACGTATCTTTGACAGTTTCTTTGTATCCTTCGTTCAGCCATACATGCGAAATGTCATTCCCCATTTTGTCGTACTTAATCAGCTTGGGCTGTCCCTCTCGATCTGTATGAACCGCACGCTCATCAACTTCATTGGCACATACTTCACCGTATTCATCCAACTCTTTTTCAGCCCACTTATAAAAATCATCATCTAAATACTGCTTTAGGATGAAAGATAGGTTTGGATCCTCTTTGAAAAAATTCATTGTGTTCCTCCTTACGCTTCTTGAAGCTCTCGCAGTTGCTGTTTTAATAACTTACCAGACGCATTACGCGGTAGTGCATCCAATTTTGTGTAAATACGAGGGATTTTATAGCTTGCAAGTTTACCTTTAAGAAAACGCTTACAATCTTCTTCAAGATCTGCTACTTCACCCTCTAAAACAACAAATGCCTTTACCGTTTCACCCCACTCTGGATGTGGAACCCCAATGACAGCAGCTTCTGCAATAGCAGGATGAGTCGTTAGCGTTTCTTCTATCTCTTTCGGGAATACGTTAACGCCGCCTGAAATGATAATGTCTTTCTTACGGTCAATCACCCAGAAATATCCGTCCTCATCTTGAACCCCCATGTCACCTGTATAGAGCCATCCATCTTTAATCGTTTCATTCGTTTTCTCTTCATTTTTATAATAGCCCTTCATGGTTCCTTCACCACGCAGAATAATCTCACCTATATCTCCTTGCTTAACAGGATCACCATTTTCATCAACTAGATTGATTTCACAATGAAGCGCTGCACGCTGACCAACACTCCCTGCTTTCGCATCGTGCTCTTCAGGTCTGAGTAGGGTTCCGTTCGGTCCAGCTTCTGTTGATCCATATAGGCACATTAAGCGATCGGTTTTGAATTGCTGTTTGACGTATTGAACCTCTTTTGTGCCAAGTGGTGCTCCACCGTATAACCAGTATTCAACAGAGCTGAGATCGTACTCTTGAATCTTAGGATGCTTCGCTGTCACCATATAAGCCACAGGTGCACCAAAGAAATGGGTGACTTTTTCTGATGAAATCAAATCTAGCATTAAGTCCGGAGTAAACGTTGGTGCTAGCACGTGCGTGGCTCCCACATAGGTGCCAGACACTAAAAATAGATGCAATGGTGCTGAGTGACTGAGCGGCATGATATGCAATAATCGACTGTCGGTGTTGATGGTAAGTTCGATCGATATCATGGAAGAAATGGTTAATAGATTGCGGTTCGTGAAGAGTACCCCTTTTGGCCGACCTGTTGTTCCTGAGGTATAGAGCATCGATGCCTCATCGTCCTCATGCGTCGTAGACACGATTTCTGCTTCATCACCTGATGCCAATACCTCGTCAAAAGCGAGCCATCCATCATGCGCCGCTCCTGTTTTGATTTGAATGAGGTTCGGATCTTGGATAGAAGAAACATTGTCAAAAAGGAGTTCATGTGTGAGAAAAGCTTTGGCATCGCTGTGGTCAAGAATATACTCGATTTCTTCTTGTACAAATTTAGCATTGATCGGAACAATAATCGCTTCCAATCGATGCACAGCAAAATAAGTATAGAGAAACTCTGTTACGTTTGGCATATGGAGAACAACTTTGTCTCCATTTCCTATCCCTCTTTTGGATAGAGCATGAGCGAGTTTATTTACGTTACGGTTCCACTCACTGTATGTGATTCGATCTCCACCTGAAACAATCGCCTCTTTGTTCGGATACTTCCTCGCTTGTCTCGCTAACAGTTCAGAAATGTTCATACCTTTTCCCCTTTCAACTGGTTTAATTTTTGTTGAAACTCTCCAATCAGGGACTGCATTTCATCTCGCATCTCTGTTAACTCCCTAATCCGCTTCGACACCTCCTCGACCTTCTCCTCACCATACTCAATCGTTTTCTCAAGCTGTCTCTTTCCCGAAGGATCCTGATCGAACAAATCGACCATCTCTTTAATTTCTTCTAGCTGAAACCCATACTTCTTCCCTCGAAAGATAAGGATCAGGCGTGTTTTTTCTTTTTTAGTAAACACCCGCTGCCCGCTCTTAGTGCGTTCAGGGGTGAGTAACCCAAGCTCTTCATAGTACCGAATCGTACGTGTTGTTACATCGAAATACTTCGCCAATTCAGATATGGTGAACGTCTCTTGCATGCCCGCACCTCTTTTTATCTGATTTTTCTGATATTTTTAAGTATACCATTTACGTTAACGTAAAGTACAAGGTGGTTTTAGGGAATTGTGGTGGGTGAGGGAAGCTTTATCTAGAATTAAGGGGAGGCTATCGGGAATTAGGAGGCTCCTATCGAGAACGATATGCCGTCTATCCAGAATTAGAAGCGTTCTATCCAAAACTATACGCTCTCTATCCAGAATCCCCCCTCTAACCAAAACAAATCCCCCTGGCCAAACAACCAGAGGGACAATCATATCTAAGATGGATCTGGAGCGACTGCTTCTTCAAGCAATACATCTAATTCTCGGGTGTAGGTTTCAATCTGCTCTTCTGTCCAACCATACTCTTGAGCCATGAACGTAATAACTGACTCTTTATGCTTATGCACCCAGTGAATATCAAAGAATAGAGCTCCCGTTCTTCTAACAAAAAAGTCTACAGGTTTCACAGTGTGTTCGTGCTCCATACTATACGTTAGCATAGCGTACACTAATGGATCTAAGTCCAAATCTTGATCTTTCATTTTATAGTATCGATGGAATACTTCATCGACATTGGCTCCATACATTTGAGTTAAGCCTCGAGATTTTTCCTCGGATAAGCTCATGGCTCTTCCTTCCTCGATTTTGCGATCCATATAATGAGAAAAGCCTTCAGAACCACCAACTTCACCACCTGCAATCGGCAGTTCTTCCGTTTGGGATTCTGGTAAGTGAACCCCTAATTGTTCAGAAAGGTGCCCAGCCAACAAATCCACTACATTTTCAGCCATTTTACGATAGCCAGTCAGCTTTCCGCCCGCAATGGAAATTAACCCTGATTCAGAAGTGAATATTTCATCTTTACGAGAAATTTCAGATGGATCTTTTCCATCCTCATGAATCAATGGACGTAAACCTGCCCAACTCGATTCTACATCATTAGCTGTAATCGATAGGTCTGGGAACATAAAATCAATGCACCGCAGCAAGTAATCTCGATCATCAACGGTCATGGTAGGGTGTGCAGTGTCCCCTTCATAAACGGTATCTGTAGTCCCAACATACGTCTTTCCATCACGCGGGATCGCAAAAATCATACGCCCATCAGGTGCATCAAAATAAATAGCTTGTTGAAGTGGAAATGTCTCACCATTAAAGACGAGGTGAACACCCTTTGTTAAGTGAAGACTCTTGCCCTCTTTAGAACCATCTCTTTCACGCAGTTCATCCACCCAAGGGCCAGCAGCATTCACGACCTTACGTGCATAGATTTCATGTTTTTCACCATCAATCTGATCCTCTGCCACAACGCCAGCGACTAGACCATCTTCATATAAAAAGTCGACAACTTTAACGTAGTTTTGAGCCATAGCCCCTTTTTGCACGGCTGTTTTCAGCACTTCAAGCGTCAGTCGCGCATCATCTGTACGGTACTCAACGTAATAGCCGCTACCTTTTAAGCCATCCTTTTTCAAAAGGGGTTCTTTCGCCAGTGTCTCTTTTGGCGTAAGCATTTTTCGTCGCTCATCTTTTTTCACACGAGCTAATGTGTCATAAAGCTTAAGGCCTATATTCGTCATGTATGGACCAAAATTTCCATCCTTATAAAATGGGAGGATCATCCATTCAGGAGTCGTTACGTGAGGGCCATTCTCATAAACGATGGCACGCTCCTGTCCCACTTCAGCTACCATCTTCATTTCAAACTGTTTTAAATAGCGCAGCCCTCCGTGAACGAGCTTTGTAGAGCGACTCGAAGTTCCAGCTGCGAAATCCTGCATCTCTAAAACACCAGCTGACAAGCCACGGGTTACAGCATCCAGTGCAATACCCGCTCCTGTGATACCTCCTCCGATCACAAGCACGTCCAAACGCTCCTGCTCTAATTTATGATAAATTTCCGTTCGTTTATATCCAGAAAACATTCGAAACACTCCATTCTATCCGTACGATACCCTACCCATTCCTTTTTTCGACTATTTAAATGCTCGAGCGGCCGCTACAGCCTTTTGCCAGCCTTTATATAACTCTTCTGCTTCCTTGTTTTCCAGCTCCGGTTTAAAGGTACGATCCTTTTTCCATTGTTCCGTAATTTTGTCTTTGCTATCCCAATAACCTACCGCTAGTCCAGCTAAATACGCTGCCCCTAGTGCGGTCGTTTCATTAACGATTGGTCGGTCCACTTCAACACCTAGCACATCACTTTGAAATTGCATAAGAAAATCATTCTTAACCGCTCCGCCATCAACACGAAGCGTTTTCAGGTCAATTCCTGAATCCTCTTTCATGGCATCGACAACATCTTTCGTTTGGTAGGCGAGAGATTCAAGTGTAGCTCGGATGAAATGTTCCTTGGAAGTTCCACGAGTTAAGCCGAATACAGCTCCCCTGGCATCCGAGTCCCAATACGGTGTACCAAGGCCAACAAAGGCAGGAACAACATACACCCCCTCTGTGGAATCAACCTTTTTGGCATAATCCTCACTAGCAGGTGCATCTTTGATCATTCGCAATCCATCTCTGAGCCATTGAATCGCTGAACCCGCAACAAAAATACTGCCTTCTAACGCATATTCAACTCTTCCATCCACGCCCCATGCAATCGTTGTAAGGAGGCCCTGATCTGATGGAACCCCTTCTTCACCTGTATTCATAAGGACAAAGCAACCTGTTCCGTACGTATTTTTCGCCATACCCTTTTCAAAACAAGCCTGTCCGAATAATGCCGCTTGCTGATCACCAGCAACTCCAGCAATAGGGATTTCTTTTCCGAAGAAGTGATAGTCTACAGTATAGGCATACACTTCAGAAGAAGGACGTACATCTGGTAACATGGATTTCGGCACTTCTAAAATATCAAGAAGCTCCTGATCCCATTCCAGATCATAGATGTTATACATTAACGTACGAGATGCGTTGGAGTAATCTGTTACATGTGCTTGTCCACCAGAAAGTTTATAAATTAACCATGTATCGATCGTTCCGAACAGAAGCTTTCCTTGTTTAGCTTTTTCACGTGCACCATCAACATGATCTAATATCCACTTTACTTTAGTCCCTGAAAAATAAGGATCTAATACAAGCCCTGTTTTCTTTTTAAACAGATCTTCGTACCCGTTCTCTCGTAATTCATTACAGATGTCGTTGGTTTGACGGGATTGCCAAACAACTGCGTGATAAATCGGTTGACCTGTTTCCTTATCCCAGATCACGGTTGTTTCTCGCTGGTTGGTAATCCCGATGGAAGCGACTTGATCGGGTTGGATTTCGGCTTTTGTTAAAACATCCGCTATACACGACAATATGGATGTCCAAATTTCATTAGCATCGTGCTCGACCCATCCTGGTTTCGGGAAGAACTGCTGAAACTCTTTTTGGGCGGTTTGAACAACCTCTCCATCATGGTTAAACAAGATCGCTCGCGAACTCGTCGTCCCCTGATCCAGTGACAAAATGTATGTTTGCATTCAGATGACCTCCATCTCTTTTTCATGTCGTTTTCCTACGTTTCCGTTTCCTTAAACATGCTTCTATGTACTTCATTCGTGTTTATGTATCAAGATTCCTTTCTTCACGGACATATTGGTGCTTTTTATATGTGTATGAGCATGTCTTAGCATTTATTTTTATTAAATTCCTGATTTCATTATAGCCCCTTTATGTGTAAGACTTGGAATCGAGATAACGTGCGTATGGTCCCATTGCTTTTATGGAGAGCGGCGGTCTGTGGAACGGGTTGCTTTCCTGCTGCCCCACACGACGTGGGGTAGTTCGGTGTTGCTACAGGAAGTAGCGGTTTTAACCGAACTTCATTGTTAACTTTAAAGCCTCCTCATTCGCAAGCTCTTTGCGGGGTCTCGTCACTCCGCTCTTCCGCTGGAGTCAACCCGTTCCACAGACCACCTTTGCCGAATGGTGAATAACGGAACCACTGTAGTTCTAGGAGTATAACCCTATCATGACAAGGGTCTGAGCAACTTTCTCTGAACATGATTTCCAATCTATATGAGGCGGGAAAGTCCAAATAATGGTCCGTTAGTCTCTATAATCGTGTGGAGGGAAGGAAACGGCAAACTGTCGTGGTAACAAAGGGAAGACGAGACCCCGCAGGCACGAGGAGGCTCGGCTATACTATGGAGGTTCTACTAAAACCGCCACATCATGTGGCAACGTAGAACTACCCCACGTCGTGTGGGGCAACAACAGGCTTGCCGTTTCACTGACCGGAACAAATTACTCAACAGCAACGGACTCCTGATAACAGAAAACCTAAAAAACACTGCCTCTCCCATAGGAAAAGCAGTGCTCTCATTTATTCGTCAAAAAACGTATCCTCTTCTTTGCGCTTGTCCATTTCTTCCTTCGAGTAGATCACACTCATTGGATTGCCTCCAACAAAAGCACCGGGTGGTACGTCTTTATGTACAAGGGTGCCTGCTGAGACTATGGCGCCGTCACCGATTGTGACACCTGGCAATATCGTTGTGTTAGCTCCGATTAACACTTCACTTCCGATCTCCACTTTGCCAAGGCGGTATTCCTTAATGAGATACTCATGAGCGAGGATCGTTGTGTTATAACCGATAACCGTATTCCGTCCAACCGAGATTTTTTCAGGAAACATTACATCAAGCATAACCATTAAAGCAAAAGCGGTATGCTTCCCGACATCCATCCCTAAAAACGTGCGATACAGCCAATTTTTCACCGGTAAAAAAGGGGTGTAACGTGCCAATTGGATGACTATAAAATTTCGTACCACCTTAAAAAAGGGGACAGTTTTATAAACTTGCCACAATGAGTTGGCTTCGGTTACACGGTAACGGTCCGTCTTACGCATATGATCACTCCATTACGATCTTTAGGATGTCGCTCATGTGCTCGAGCATATAATCTGGCTTTAGATCCTCTAAGGTTTCGCGACCTTTAATCGTCCAGGCCACGCCCGCTGTTTTCGTTCCAGCATTTTGCCCTGATTCGATATCATGTGTATTGTCACCAACCATGACCGTTTCTTCAGGCTTGGCATCAAGTGCTTTCATCGCACGAACAACCGGTTCTGGATGAGGCTTGGCATGATCCACGTCATCAAGCGTAACGATTGTATCAAACATGTTATCAATCTTAGTTAGCTTTAAGCCCATATCAACCGTTACACCCATTTTGGTCGTAACAATCCCTAGCTTATAACCTGCATCACGTAATTTTTGTAACGTCTCAACCACACCATCATAAGCCACAACGAGTTCATCATGGTGCTCATGATTATGCTTACGATACGTATCAATCATCTCTTCTACATTTTCATTTGGATTAATCTTACGCAAACTCTCTTCAAGAGGAGGGCCGATGAATTTCAACACGTCCTCTTTTTTGTACTTCCCTGGTGCGTACTTTTCAATTGTATGAATAAAAGAAGAGATAATTAATTCATTCGTGTTAATCAATGTTCCATCTAAATCAAACAGTAGGGTACGAATTGTCATAAGATGCTGTTTCCTTTCTTTTTGCAATCTTTCGGTTCCAAACAAAACCGACAATCGCAGTTAATGCAATCGCTGTAACCAGTCTTATCAAGAGCAATGGCCACACTGGAATACCGAGCGGGATGAAAATAAGCGTATCTTCAACGACAGCGTGACATGAAACAAGGAAAATGAGTGACAAGTACATATCCTTCCTCGACACACCATCTTCCTCAACAGCTTGAAGCATGAGCCCCGCACCGTAAGCAAGACCAATTACAAGGCCTGCCACAAGGGTCATCGAGGCATTCCGTTCAACACCTAGCACACGAGTGAATGGAGCAAGCCACCTTGAAAACAAGTCTAGCCAATTTTTCTCCTTCAAGTACTGCATCCCCACCATCAAAGGGATGACAATGGCTGCAAGCTGCACAATACTCATAATAGCTGTTTTAACTCCTAAAAAGGCTATCCCCATATAACCTTCTGGATCTGCCTGGTCGGAAATGATCCCGTATTGAGCCATTTCAGCTCCACCATCCCAAAGCAGGTTGATCATGACGGCTGATCCAAATGCGAGAGAAAGTCTCACTCCAGCAACAAACCACCACTTCACTCCTACTTTAGAAGCGACAGTCGATTCAATCAGAAGATTGTGAGAGAACGACAGCATCACGGCTAAAATAAAGACCTGCTTGACGGTAAAATCAAATGACACAATAGCTGCAATTCCAGCATAGAGATTAAGGAAGTTACCAAGGACAAGCGGGATCGCCGCCTCTCCGGGTAACCCAATCCATTTCATAAGTGGTGTAATCCACTCCATCACCCACTGCAAAACAGGGGTGAATCGTAAAATCGTAACAATTAAGGTAACAGGAAAAATCACTTTACCAAGTGTCCATGTGACTTTTAATCCTTGTTGTAATCCCCTTTTTAACACACCCGGCAAGGTGATCCCTCCCTAGTCTTTCACTTTTGTTCCATCATAATGAACATTTGCTTTATTTTTTATTCTGCGATACATGATTAATCCCGCAGCTAAGATGATTAGGACGATTGAAATCACTTGTGCTGTACGTAAGTTTGCAATGATATACAGACTATCTGTACGCATCGCTTCGATAAAGTAGCGTCCGAATGAGTACCAAATCACGTAGCTTAAGAATAGCTCCCCACGACGAGGGTTGAAGCGACGTAAGATAAGTAAGAATACAAACCCAAGAATGTTCCATAGGGATTCATATAAGAATGTCGGATGATACATGATGCCATCAATACACATTTGCTGAACGATAAAGTCCGGCAAATACTGCATATAATTATTGAAAAACTCTTCTGAAACAGCATAGCCATGGGCTTCTTGGTTCATAAAGTTTCCCCAACGTCCGATAGCTTGTCCAAGAATAATACTTGGAGCAGCAATATCAGCTAACTGCCAGAAAGAAATGTTACGTACTTTTGCAAAGATTAGAGCTGTAATAACAGCACCAATCAACGCACCATGGATGGCAATACCGCCTTCCCATATAGCAAAAATGTCTATCAGGCTGCCATTCTTATATCGATCCCATTCAAAAATCACATAGTAGATTCTTGCACAGATAATCGCTGCCGGAATGGCAAATACAACTAAATCAACGAAAATGTCTTTCTTGAGACCAAGTCGCTGCGATTCACGCATCGCCAGCCATAATCCTAAGTACGCACCTGTTGCGATAATGACTCCATACCAGTAAATCGTAAATGGCCCAAGCTCTAAAAAGACACGACTAAGGGCGTTCACTTCACACGTCATCGTAAAAACCACCCTTCGCTATATCATTTTTATTTTCACCAATCATGTTGGTTAAACGATCAGAAAATTCTTCAGCAGCGTTAATGCCCATACGCTTCAAACGGAAGTTCATTGCTGCTACTTCAATGATAACCGCTAAGTTACGACCTGGACGTACTGGTATCGTAGCTTTTGGAATTTCTACGTCCATGATCTTCATCATTTCTTCTTCTAAACCAAGACGATCATATTGCTTGTTCTTGTCCCAAAGTTCAAGATGCATGCACATTGTAATGCGTTTATAACTGCGCACAGCTCCAGCACCAAATAATGTCATGACATTGATAATGCCAAGTCCTCGAATTTCAAGTAAATGCTCGATAAGCGGTGGAGAATTCCCGATTAACGTATCATAATCCTCCTGACGAATTTCAACACTATCGTCAGCTACTAAGCGATGTCCTCTTTTGACAAGCTCAAGTGCTGTTTCACTTTTCCCAACACCACTCTGCCCCGTAATAAGGACGCCTACGCCATAGATATCAACAAGAACACCATGAATAGCTGTAAATGGCGCAAATTTTGTCTCAAGGAAGTTCGTCAAACGGCTAATCACACGCGTCGTTTTATACGGAGAACGCATAATCGGAACGCCCGCTTCATTAGCAGCTGTTATTAAGAGTTCCGGCACTTCCATTCCTCGTGTGATCACAATACCTGGAGTAATATCCGTGCATAATTTGGTCACACGATCCTGCTGTTCCTCATCAGATAACTCATTAAAGAAAGAAAGCTCTGTCTTCCCTAATAACTGCAGTCGTTCTGATGGATAATACTTAAAATACCCCGCCATTTCCATACCTGGTCGGGATATATCACTTGTAAAGATTTCGCGATGAGCACCATCCTCACCCGCGACAATTTCTAATTCAAAACGGTCCAATAAATCTTGTGTACGAACCTTCGACATATGTATGCCTCCCTGACTCTAATCACTTCTCCTATTGTAGCATTTTTTCCTTTGGTATGTTGATTTAAAATCTTCCTGAAAAATATGTGAATTTAGTGAGACATTTTTGGTGATTCATAGGTTATTTTTTAAGTTCACAATGATTCACTTTTCCGACGATCATAAAGGTTCAGCCACATTTCAGCATAATCAACGGCTTCCTTAACTTCAAACAGATATGATTTTGCAGATCCTACGTTTCCTGCTGATAAACTGTGGGTCTTTACAAAATCAGCACCTAAATCTTCAAAAAGCTCATCTCGGAATTCAAGCTCCTTGTATTCCTTCCAGATGCGCTCTCCATCTTCAATCATAGGAGCACCTTTTGTAATAACGTCCTGATACTCGACACGATACTCAGCTAGGTGAAAAGCTGTACAACTATCAAAACCAGCACCCAGTAGTAATACGTGAGCCCCTTGATCATAGAGCTTTCTTAAAGGGGACTCCTCACCCAAACTCCATTCCAATGATTGATCAGCTAAAATATGCTTCTTATCCTTTCCCCATGCGGTAAAAGAGTAACTTGGATGTGAACTTCTTTCAATACCAGGGAATGTTCTGAATACCTCAGGCACCTTCCCCATAAAGTTAGCTGGGGTGTAGTCCGGATGATAAACAGGCATAGTTTCTCGTATCTCTTCCCACCACTCTTCAGGAACTGGAGGGTTTTCCCACTCTGCTGGGTCCGAAATTTCTACTGTTTGAGAAGGCATGACGATCGTTCCCTCCTCTGTTACCGCATCCATTAAAGCTTGGATAACCGTTACCGCTCCTCCATTTACCCATCCAAGTGAGGATAGGGATGTATGTACAATAATGGTCATTCCTTTTTTGACACCAAGCTCTTTCAAGTCATTATAAATCGACTTTCTCGTCCGGGGGCTCGGCGTTTTTTCTACAAGCTGGGACATGTTATTTTCCCCCTTTTATTATTCCATTTGATATTTTAGCACTTTTCATGAAAAAAGCTGACCCAAAAAGGCCAGCTTTACTATAGTTCTTTCGCTAATTGATTTAACATGAGATTTAAAAGTGAAATAATAATGGCTGATAGAATTGCAATGCCGAATCCATCTATAACAAAACTACTTCCCATAAGCCACGCTGTGAGCATAAGTGTAATCGCATTGATGACAAAGAGAAATAATCCAAGCGACACAACCGTAATCGGAAGCGTCAATACGACAAGAATAGGGCGTACGATTGCATTTAAAACCGAAAGAATTAAACTCGCTATTAAAGCAGCAGCGAAACCTTCAATTTTAAAAGATTCGAATAGTTGAGCGACAGCTATGATTGCTACAGCATTTAGTACGACATGTAAGAGCCACTTTTTCACGTAGTTTCCTCTCCTTCATATGGCATGATGAAGGCTGCTGCCACATAAATCAGGATAAATGGTAGGCCTCCTGTTACAGCTAGTATCACGATAAATAGAATACGAAGCAATGTAGAATCCATTTCTAAATACTTCGATGCACCGCCTAAAACACCAGAAATCATTTTATCCTCTCTAGATTTCGTTAAGCGCTTTTGTTTTTCCATATTTAAACCTCCTAATCGTTGGAATTGACTTTAACGGAGCCTGTCTTGGTTTCTGCTTCTAGATGTAATGTTTTTTCCTTTTCAGGATGAGCTTCAAACCTAAGTTCTTTTTTCAAAACATCCTTCTTCTCTTCAATTACCCTGAATTCAGGGATGTTACAGTTGATACTTCCCACACTCGTTTTCAACTCCCCATCAATACGACGGTCGTCTGAAAGATTGATACGAATAGATCCAGTCAGGGACTTGAAAAAGCCTGTATGCCCTTGATCTCCTTGCCAGTCACAATGAATACTTCCATTTACAACTTGTGAGTCAACTTTACCGAATTCACCATCAAGCTTGATTGAACCATTTAAGCTCTCCGTTTCGAGCTCATTACATACAATGTCTTTTAACGTGATAGATCCATTGGAAGAAGCAATATCCCACTCGTCTCCACGCATGTGCGATAACTTAATACTGCCGTTAGCCGTTTTCGCTCGTAGCTCTTCCGCATGAAGATGTTCCGAATGAATACTACCATTAAACATACGTAACGACACCTTTTCATATTCCTTCTTAGGGATGTAGAGCTTCACACTTGCGCTGATTTTTTTTGATGCAATTGCAAACCTTAGTGAGTCGTCATCCACAAGGAATTTCTTTTCGTCCATGAAAAATTTACGCGCTGCATCTCGTGATTCAGCATTATAAACTTTTGCTTCACACTCAATACGGACGTCTTCCTCTTCCCACGGGATCACTTTAGTACTACCATTTGAAATATCTAAATACACCTCAGAAAAAGATACGCCTTCATATTGAAAAATATGTGACACCTGATAGCTATGCCCAAAATTAAAATCTAAATCAACGTTTTTAATTTTTTTCACAGCATCTTCTACAAAATTCATAAACCGCTTCTTCGTAGATTCAGTTTCATAATAATGTTGTTCCTGTTTAGCATTCCAATCCACTTTAGTTGTTAAATCCTGCTGCTGTTGCTCTGTTTCCTCTTTTTCAACATTTTCAGCATGTTTCAGGGACTCAAGTAATTCCTCTGCCTCTTCCGCTGTAATAACTTGATCCTCTATCATTTTTAATATTCGTTTACGCTCTTCACTCATGTATGGTTCTCCTTTCAACACTTAAAAAGTGGTGTATCTAGATTTACGAATACCTTATAGATTTTGTTTCACCATTCTGATTCCTATTTTACACAAGTGTCTTAAGGGTTACCTCAACCTCTAGACGGACTTCTCGTCATATTTTATAAGGAGTATGAAAAAACAGTACCCGCTATGGATACTGTTTAAGAGTTAAAATCCCATTTATAAAATTCTTCGTAGCGTAACATTTTCATTCCTTCTGAATCCATGTCACCGAACTCAGGGCTGTTACGGAATTTACTTAGCATGCCTTCAGCTTGTGAGCGATGTGCTTCGATGACTTTCATTTTGTCTTCAAATTGGTCTTTTACATCGTTCACAACATCCGGCTCTCCTAGCATTTCATGACGATTATGCGTAATCGCTTTTGCCCATACTTCCGGACGATGATCTGGATCCATGCGCTCAACCGCTTTAATCGCAGCTGCTCCCATCGCGTCATGGTCAGGGTGTACTGCATGACCAGGATAGAACGTAATAACAAGACTAGGCTGAATATCTTCTAAGATGCTCTTCAAGTGTTCAGCCACTTCTCCGCGATCCTCAAATTCTAATGTCTTATCACGGTAACCTAGCATTTGAAGATCGATATCAAGCGCCTTACAAGCATCTTGAAGTTCTTTTTTACGAATCTCCGGCAGTGTTTCACGATTAGCAAAAAAAGGACTTCCCATGTTACGTCCCATTTCACCTAGTGTTCCGCATAAATACGTTACGGGTATATTGTTTTTTCGATACTCCAGAATTGTCCCGGAGCATCCAAACGCTTCATCATCAGGGTGAGGTAAAATAATGACAACGTGCTGTTGATCCATCTGGCTTCACTCCTTCGTTTTAAAGAAAAATCTTATACGTGCACTCACCTTAGTCAAAAGGTGTTTCGCTTATTTCTAAGGAAACCATTAAGCGACCTTCTACATCGTGACCAGCCATTAATAGACGGTCATGTTTATCGATTTCCCAGTCTGTTAACCCTTCAGCATAAATCCAACCATTCTCGGTTTTGAGACCGATTCTATAGGACTCATGTCCAACGATTTTAGCCTGTGTATAACGAACTTGTGCATTTCGAATAAACGCACCAACGTTATAGGCATTGGAATCAAAATGGCGAGCATAAGCTCCATTTGTCGTTTCTAAGTGTATATATACGTCTTTGTGAGCAAAGCGTTCAAGCGCTTCTTGGACTCCATCAATTTCGATTCTTTCCATGGCGATAGCTCCTCTCGCACTAGTGTCTTTATATACCATACCCAATTTGTTGATGAAACGTCAAAACATCTACCTGAAACAAGGACTATTCCTCAAGTTTTTTTACGCTCATAGGCTTGAATAAAACGGATCAACCAATACAGAACGATCCAAGGTAATATGTATTTTGTAGCCCAAGCAAAACCAGTGATTAATTCTAATATTGGAGCTATTGGATGATAAATCTTAAAACCAAACCAGGTTGATAAAATTCGAATGAGATACCAAAGGATGATCACTCCCGGTATTCCCCAGATAAGATTTTTCTTCATATCCTTTCTCCTCTCTCGTTAACTCCCTACCATTCTACTACATTAGTATATTTTGACAAATGATGGTTTTGGAACTATAGTTTATGTAATTAAAAGGAGGTCTCAGTATGCCTACAACGTTCATCCAACCGTGCTAAACAATTAAACTATGGGAGGATATTATGCAAACATTATCATTTCACATAAATTATGGAGAGAACCAAAGCAGACGCGAACAACTCTACCCTCTTTTTGATACGGTGTTTAACATTCCAGTAGAGGCATTTCGTGATTTTCACTCCAAAGGATTCTGGGACGAATCGTATCGTCCGTTCACCTATTTTGAAGAAGAAAAAGCAGTGGCAAATGTGTCATTGTTTCATATGGAATTCTTGATTAATGGAGAAAAGTTGGGTGCCACAGGGATCCAGTCTGTGATAACTCATCCAGATTATAGAGGTAAGGGACTAATGAAAAGCTTATTTCGTGAAGCATTAGCTTTTATTGATCAACAAGGTGGACCTGCCTTTCTAATGACAAGTAGTCCAGAACTGTACACACCTTTTGGGTTTGAGTCTCTTGAGGAGTATTATTTCGTACGCTCTTATGGACATAAGCCTGGATCAGCTACACAGCTTCAAAAAGTGGATATTTTTAACGAAGAGGAGTTAGCTACTTTCCGTTCTATGTGGGAAAAACGCGCGCCATTATCAAAAGAGTTCATGCCATTACGCTATCAATCTTCTTTTTTCCTGAACATGTATAATCCTAACCTGCATGAACTACTCTACTATTGTGATAGCTTAGATGCATACCTGGTATATGATATTGAGGATGGTACGCTTGAGTTGTTTGATATTATAGCTGATCAAATTCCTGATCTAGAGGATATATGTCGGGCTATCCCTGAACCTTTCGAAAACATCGCTCTTTATTTTAACCCTGATCAATTTGAGGAAGGTTTTGAAGCAGTTAAGTATGAAACAGTGGATCATTTTATGGTGCGAGGGGCTTTTGATTTAGAAGAGTTAAAGATAAAGCTGCCAATTACAGCAGAGTTTTAATATGAACGCCTGGGAGATCTCAGGCGTTCTTTATTTTAATCGTTCTTTGAGATTGGCAGGATACACTTCTTTTACTAGAGGGAGTTCCTGACTTTTCACTCTGTCTTCAACACTAATAGATCCTGCTCCTTCACTTTTCTGGCGTGCTTCTTCACTTATTCATACTACTTCCTCACTTATACGGGGTGCTTCTTCACTTATTTGTACTACTTCCTCACTTATCTGGGGCACTTCTTCACTTATTTGCACTACTTCCTCACTTATGCGGAGCGCTTCTTCACTTATTTGCACTAATCCCTCACTTATCTGGAGCACTTCTTCACTTATTTGCACTAATCCCTCACTTATCTGGAGCACTTCCTCACTTATTCATACTACTCCCTCACTTATCCGAGGCGCTTCTTCACTTATTCATACTCCTCCTCACTCTTTCCCTCATCTTCAACACTATTACTCACCACTCTCCCCTTACCATATAAAAAAGACTGACCCACGTGGATCAGTCTTCTACATTAAGCTTTTTCAGCCACCCAGATCGTCCACCTATCTTTTTCATAAATAGGCTCACCAGGTTTATATGATGAAATAATGTTGTCTATCATATCTCGTAGTTCTGCGTCTGTGATATCATGCAGAATGCTTCGGCCTGTTCGGTTAAGCAGATCTTCTTCTAGTTCTTCTCGATTATTGAACACTTTGCGAGTTTCCCAGATTGTTTTGATCTTAATTTTATGAAAGCCAGCTTGGTGTAATTCCGTTACGACAGTGTTGGAATGGTATCTTCTATTTTTCTCTACTGTTTTCAACTGTGGAAATTCTGAAAAGAAATATCCTCGAATGTGTTCTTTACTCGGAGGTAGGAAACAATCTTCAAGTGTACGATCTTGAAGGATCACCTGGCCTCCAGTTTGTAGTATTCGATGAACCTCGGTCATATTTTCTCGAAATTGCGCACGATTCAAATGGTGAATAAGCGCTCGTTCTAGCACCATATCCGCAGATTCATCTTGTAGTGGCGTGGCTGTAGCATCACCCAGTTCAAAAGATACACCTGAGAAGTTTGCTAAGTTTTCTTTTGCTCCTTGAAGCATGACTTCCGAGCCATCAACACAGGTGATTTGCTTTGCACCGAGTTCGATCATGGGCTTCGTGTAAATACCACCGCCGCAACCAATATCTACAACAGCATGGTCCTGAACGGTGACTAACGATTCAATTGCCTCTTTCCATTCTGGAGATGCTTGTCTTGTAGCGTATGTGCTTGGTTGTAATTCGTTAAAGAAATTTTGATTCACACTCATCCAACCCTTCGTAATACATAGACACCATTTCCATTATAAAGGCAATTGACTGAATATTGAACTTATTTGGAAACTTTTTCTTTACTTTTTAGCTTTTTTTCCATTCGTTTACGGTCTCGTTCAAGGATTGGCTTCAAATAATATCCCGTATAAGACTGCTTTTGCTCACCTACTTCTTCAGGTGTACCGGTCGCGATGATCTCGCCACCATTTTCTCCACCTTCAGGACCTAGGTCTACAAGATAGTCTGCAGCTTTAATGACATCAAGGTTGTGCTCGATGATCATAACGGTATCTCCATTATCCACTAAACGCTGAAGTACAGTGAGTAAACGTGAAATATCATCCACATGCAGACCCGTTGTAGGCTCATCTAAAATATAGAGGGAGCGACCTGTTGAACGACGGTGTAATTCACTTGCAAGCTTCACACGTTGAGCCTCTCCTCCTGATAGTGTGGTAGCTGGTTGGCCGAGTTTAATATAGCCAAGACCTACATCAAAAATCGTAGAGAGCTTTCGTTTAATTTTCGGGATGTTTTCGAAAAACTCATAAGCTTCTTCAATCGTCATCTCAAGTACGTCAGCAATGCTCTTGCCTTTATATTTCACTTCTAGCGTTTCACGGTTGTAACGTTTTCCGTCACATACTTCACAAGGCACATACACATCAGGTAAGAAGTGCATTTCAATCTTGATGATTCCATCCCCACGGCAAGCTTCACAGCGGCCACCTTTTACGTTAAAGCTGAAACGACCTTTTTTGTATCCTCGCATTTTCGCTTCGTTTGTCTGCGCAAATACATCACGGATATTATCAAAAACGCCCGTGTACGTAGCAGGGTTCGAACGCGGTGTACGACCAATTGGAGATTGGTCAATATCAATTACCTTATCAAGATAATCAATACCCTTTATATCTTTGTGCTTACCTGGCTTTTCCTTGCTTTTGTGCAGTCTTTGAGCAAGAGATTTATATAAAATTTCATTCACTAATGTACTCTTACCTGAGCCTGACACCCCAGTAACAGCTGTCAGCAAGCCCAAAGGAATAGAAGCATTAACCTTTTTCAAGTTATTCTCTTCTGCACCTTTGATCTCCAGATATCGACCATCTGGCTTACGACGCTCTTGTGGTAATGGGATAAACTTCTCCCCTGATAAATACTGTCCTGTTAAAGAGTTCGTATCATCCATCACTTCTTGTGGGGTACCACTAGAAACGATTTCACCACCATGCGCCCCAGCTCCTGGTCCAATATCAATGAGGTGATCTGCTGCAAGCATTGTATCTTCATCATGCTCAACAACAATCAATGTATTATCCAGATCACGCATTCGCTTCAACGTTGAAATCAGACGGTCATTATCACGTTGGTGCAATCCAATTGAAGGCTCATCAAGAACATAGAGAACGCCTGTAAGAGCGGCACCAATTTGGGTTGCGAGACGAATACGTTGTGCTTCCCCACCAGATAATGTTCCCGCTGATCGAGATAACGTGAGATAATCCAGTCCTACGTTAATTAAGAAGGTAAGTCGATCCGAGATCTCCTTCAAGATCATACGAGCAATGCTACGCTCTTTTTCCGTTAACTCTACAGAATCGAAAAATTCACGAGCATCATGAACAGAAAGCTCTGTGGCCTTTCCAATATGTTGTCCATTAATTAATACAGCAAGAGGTTTTTCATCAAGACGATAACCTTCACATTTTGGACAAGGCTTTTGCGCCATGTATTTTTCCATTTGCTCACGAATGTAATCGGAGCTCGTTTCCCGATAACGACGTGCTACGTTAGGAATAACGCCCTCGAAAAAGATCTCGTTTTCGCGCACTTTTCCGAAGTCATTTTCGTAGTGGAATAAGATTTTCTCATCTCCACTACCATAAAGAACACGTTCAAAAAGCTGTTTTGGAATATCACGAACTGGAATATCCATATCAATTCCATAGTGATTACATACACTCTTCAATAACTGCGGGTAATACTGTGAGCTAGCCGGCTCCCATGGGGCAATGGCATGTTCATTCAGTGTTAAATCCCAGTCAGGAATGACAAAATCAAGATCCACTTCTAATTGTGTTCCCAAACCATCACAACGGTCACAAGCACCATATGGACTGTTAAAGGAGAACATGCGTGGCTCTAATTCTCCTATTGAAAAACCACAAATCGGACATGCATGGTTTTCATTGAATAAGAGCTCTTCCCCATCAATAACATCAACAATAGCTTGGCCTTCACCTAGCTGTAATGTCGTCTCTAATGAATCGGAAATACGACCCGCAACACCATCTTTAATAGCAATACGGTCAATGACAACCTCTATCGAGTGTTTTTTATTCTTTTCAAGCTTGATTTCTTCGGTTACTTCTCGCATCTCACCATCTACACGGAGACGTACGTAACCCTCTTTCTTTAGCTTTTCAAGAACTTTAACATGTTCACCTTTACGCCCTGATACAACTGGAGCCATAATTTGCATCTTGGTGCGTTCAGGATATTGAAGTAACTGATCGACCATTTGTTGAATCGTTTGGGACGTGATTTCAACGTTGTGTTTTGGACACGTTGGACGACCCACACGAGCGTACAGTAAGCGCAAATAGTCGTAGATTTCTGTGACCGTTCCAACTGTTGAACGAGGGTTACGGCTCGTTGTTTTTTGATCAATTGAAATCGCTGGCGATAGCCCTTCTATTGAATCGACATCAGGCTTATCCATCTGTCCTAAGAACTGACGTGCATAAGCAGATAGAGATTCCACATAACGGCGCTGACCTTCAGCATAAATCGTGTCAAAGGCTAAAGAGGATTTCCCTGACCCAGATAAACCTGTGAGCACGACCAGATTGTTTTTCGGTATTTCAGCATCAATGTTCTTTAAATTATGGGCACGAGCCCCTTGGATTTTGATCGATTTCTGGCTCATATCCTAGATCATCCTTCCGCTTTAAGCTCCAAGATTAAATCGCGTAGCTCTGCTGCTTTTTCGAAATCTAAATCTTTTGCAGCCTGCTTCATTTCTGTTTCCATATTGTCGATCATCTTCTCTTTTTCCTTCTTGCTCATATTGGCTACTTGAGTTTTTTCGTCTTGGGTTTCTTCTTCTTCCGACTCCATCGTTGCTCGGATTACATCGCGAATTTCTTTTTTAATCGTTGTTGGTGTAATTCCGTGTTCCTCATTGTAAGCCATTTGTTTTTCACGACGACGGTTCGTTTCATCAATAGCAATCTGCATGGATTTTGTTATTTTATCAGCGTACATAATGACTTGACCGTTTTCATTACGAGCTGCACGACCAACAGTTTGAATAAGAGAACGTTCCGAACGTAAGAAACCTTCTTTGTCCGCGTCTAAAATGGTGACTAATGAGACCTCCGGAATATCGAGTCCCTCACGAAGCAAGTTGATTCCGACTAGAACGTCATACTTTCCACGTCTTAAATCTCGAATAATTTCAATGCGCTCAAGGGTTTTGATCTCAGAGTGTAAGTACGCTACTTTGATATCCAATTCTTTTAAGTAATTCGTTAAATCCTCAGACATTTTCTTCGTTAATGTTGTAACAAGGACTCTTTCATTCCGCTCTCTTCGTTTATGAATCTCACCAATTAAGTCATCAATCTGCCCTTCAATTGGACGTACATCAATTTCTGGATCCAATAAACCAGTTGGACGAATGATTTGTTCAACCATTTCAGGAGAATGCTCTTGTTCATAAGGTCCTGGCGTCGCAGAAACATACACATTCTGATTCATTTTACCTTCATACTCTTGAAACGTAAGGGGACGGTTATCCATCGCAGAAGGTAAACGGAATCCGTGATCGACAAGCACCTTTTTCCTTGCTTGGTCCCCGTTATACATTCCACGCACCTGAGGTAATGTTACGTGAGATTCATCGACAACCATTAAGAAATCATCCGGAAAATAATCCATAAGTGTGTAAGGTGTTGAACCTGGTTCTCTTAGAGTTAAATGACGGGAATAGTTCTCAATTCCTGAACAGAAACCCATCTCGCGCATCATTTCTAGATCATAATTGGTACGCTGTTCAATTCGCTGCGCCTCTAAAAGCTTGTCTTGATCTTTTAACTCCTTAATCCGTTCTTGGAGTTCTTGTTCGATATTTTTAATTGCTACCTTCATCTTCTCTTCACGCGTTACGAAGTGAGAAGCCGGGAAAATAGCTACGTGTTCACGATCACCTATAATTTCACCTGTTAAGGCATCAACTTCACGGATCCGATCAATTTCATCACCAAAAAACTCCACACGAATACAGTGCTCTTCACGAGAAGCTGGGATAATTTCTACTGAATCGCCTCGAACGCGAAACGTACCGCGTTGGAAGTCGATATCGTTACGAGCATATTGAATGTCGACCAAATCACGTAGTAATTGATCGCGATCTTTTTCCATCCCAGAACGTAGAGAAAGCACTAAGTTACGATATTCTTCTGGAGAACCTAAACCATATATACATGAAACACTAGCCACGATAATCACGTCTCGACGTTCAAATAAGGCAGACGTAGCCGAGTGGCGTAGCTTATCAATTTCATCATTGATGCTTGCATCTTTTTCAATAAATGTATCTGTTGAAGGGACATACGCTTCTGGTTGGTAGTAATCATAGTAACTGACAAAATACTCAACCGCGTTGTTCGGGAAGAATTCTTTAAACTCACTATAAAGCTGTCCTGCGAGCGTTTTGTTGTGAGCGATCACTAATGTCGGTTTGTTTACTTCTTGAATAACATTAGACATTGTGAATGTTTTTCCCGTTCCCGTAGCACCTAATAACGTTTGATGCTGCTTTCCATTTCGAATTCCTTCAGCAATTTCCTGAATCGCACGAGGCTGGTCTCCTTGAGGTTGATATTGTGAGACCAAATCAAATTTCTTTTCCAAAATCAACGCAACCTCCATTCTTTTCACACGTATTCATTCATATAACCGTAGTTTACCACAATCTAACACTATAATAACATATATGCGAACAAACATTCGAGTGATATGCGTATTAGAATTGAGTTATTTTCCGTTAAATGGCAGTTATGTTGAAGACTTGAAACTGAGAGGTTCCGTTGCTTTTATGGAGAGCGGCGGGCTGTGGAACGGGTTGCTTTCCTGCGGACGAAGCGCCGAGCCTCCTCATTCGCAAGCTCTCTGCGGGGTCTCGTCACTCCGTTCTTCCGCTGGAGTCAACCCGTTCCACAGCCCACCTTGGCCGAATGGTGACTAACGGAACCGCCGTAGTTCTAGGATGAGGTGTTCTAATTCCAAGGGTAGTATAATCCTATCATGACAAGGGTCTAAGCAACTTCTGTTAATATGTTTTCCAATCAATATGTGGTGGGAAAGTCCAAATAATGGTCCGTTAGTCTCCATAATCGCGTGGAGGGAAGGAAACGGCAAACTGTCGTGGTAACAAAGGGAAGACGAGACCCCGCAGGCACGAGGAGGCTCGGCTTTTCTTCCACAACAGGCTTGCCGTTTCACTGACCGCAACAAATTACTCAACAGCAACGGACTCCTCACATTATTATCTCGAAACCAAGTCTTCAACAATAGGGGGCTATTCTTGAATAAACCAATAAAAACAAAACGCCCAGCCATCAAGCTGAGCGTTTTCATCTATATTACTGACTATATTGATTGACTTCAAATAAATCGATTAACTCGATATCCGGGTTCTTATCCATGAACCAACGTAAGGAGAAGTCATTTTTAAACAGAGCTAAATAGTTATCCTCACGGTCTTTTACAAGCAGACTGCGTTCATCAAATAATTTCTTATCGACTTGTTCTTCCTTCAACCAACGTGGGATTCGGTCACCAATGTCTTCAAGTAACACCTCAACGTTGTATTCGTTCTTCATGCGATATTGGAACACTTCATATTGAAGCTGACCAACAGCACCAAGAATAAAGTCATCGTTACGCACGCCTTTGAAAAGCTGGATCGCTCCTTCTTGCACAAGCTGCTCGATCCCTTTACGGAATTGCTTCGCTTTCATCACGTTTTTCGCCGTTACCTTTTTGAATACTTCAGGCGGGAATTGTGGTAGCTCATCATAGTGGAACGTATCTTTTCCTTGAACAAGTGTATCGCCTATACGATAGATGTTCGGGTCATAAATTCCAATAATATCACCAGCATAAGCTTCCTCAAGCGTTTCACGTGATGACGCCACAAACTGTTGTGTCTGAGCGATCTTGATCTCTTTTCCTGTTCGATCTAGCGTCACCTTCATGCCGCGTTCAAACTTACCAGAACATACACGCACAAAAGCAACACGATCACGGTGAGCAGGGTTCATGTTCGCCTGAATCTTAAAGATAAATCCAGAGAATTCTTCCTTATCAGGTTGAATAAGGTCCCCATCCGCTTTACGTGGAGCAGGTTGAGGTGCCATATGAATAAATTCATTAAAGAACGTTTCGACTCCAAATGGTGCAAGGGCACTACCGAAGAATACTGGCGTTTGCTCTCCACGTTGGACCGCTTCCATATCAAACTCTTCTCCAGCTTCCTCTAAAAGCTCCATCTCTTCATAAGCAGCTTGGAATGTCTCATTTTCTACAAGCTCCGTATGCTTCTCAAGCTCTGCATTGGGGATAGGTTCTTCTTGTTCGTTTCCCGTAAAGTGAATAAACTGGTCGTTACGTCGATCAAACACACCCTGGAAACGTTTCCCCATTCCCACAGGCCAGTTCATTGCGTATGTTTGAATGCCAAGCTCATCCTCAATTTCTTTTAACAAGTCAAAAGGATCGCGCCCTTCACGGTCAAGCTTATTAATAAATGTAAAAATTGGGATACCACGCATTTTACAAACTTTGAAAAGCTTAAGCGTTTGGGCCTCAATACCTTTTGTACCATCAATAATCATAATTACACTGTCCACGGCAGTTAACGTACGATACGTATCCTCACTGAAGTCTTCGTGTCCAGGTGTATCTAGAATATTTACTTGATACCCTTCATATTCAAAGTTCATAACAGAGGAAGTAACAGAGATTCCACGTTGCTTCTCAATCTCCATCCAGTCTGAAGTTGCAAACTTCCCGGACTTTTTCCCCTTAACGGTTCCGGCATTTCGAATTAAATTTCCGTATAATAAAAATTTCTCTGTAAGCGTCGTTTTACCGGCGTCCGGGTGCGAGATAATCGCGAAGGTGCGACGCTTTTTCATTTCGTCATGTATTTCCATGGTATTCATCTGCTCCTATCAATTAGAAATAACGAGTCCGATTCGTACATATCTATACTATGATTGATTTACATGTTTTCACTCCGTCCAGTTTATAAATCCTTTAAGATTATATCATACCAAGGCCGTTTGGTTATATGCCTGGCTGATTAAAATAACGCATATAAAAACGCCACCCTATTGGATGGCGTTTTTATTCTTACCTATTCATAGAAATTCTTATTTGTGAATCAGTACCTTACCAACTGTACCGTCTTCACTCTCACCAGTTACACGGAACTTCAATCCGTATTCTGGAACGTTACGTCCTGCATCTTCAATTCCTTCATTGGAATAATCAGCACTATCGTCGAATAATGGTGTGCGTTTGGTTTTGTTATCCTTCAACGTAATACCATAAAGGTTCGTATAATCAAGGTACATTTCTTCGGATTTATCAAGGCTAAATGCTGCGTCATGTACTTGGTAGCGTGTAGAGGCAGTCAGTCCGTCACTCCACTCAAGCTCTTCTTGGTCAGCATCTACAACACCTACAAAACCTTCACCAGGGTGTACACCTGTCCAGTTGTTGTCATATTTCTTATCCACATACCATACAACTAGGCCAGCATCGTATTGCATTAAGCTTGCACCACGACGGATGTTCGCTAATCCTTCGTCTACACCATTATGACTTCTCCATTCTAGAAGGTAATAGTGATCCGTGTATTTCTTACCGTTTGATTTTTCGAAGCCATTTAGATTGAACTTCGCTTCACCTTCAGCATCATCAGAAACGAGTTGGTTTCCATCTGCATAAAGGCTAATATCATCTACAAAGAAACCAGGATTTGAAACAGCTGCGTCAGTTACATATTCAAAACCTACTTCAACTGCTTCACCTGTATAATCAGATAGATCAACTGTTACTTGCTTCCATCCGTTTGATGAACCAGTAATACCTTCTCCTAAGTTGTTCCCGTGAGGATCAGTATTTGTAGAAATCTCCGTATGGACAGGTTCACCATCAACAGTCACATATGCGTAATCCCAGTCTACTTCAATGTCATACCATGTTTGGAATGTTAGCTGAGCATTCTCAGCATTTGATAGGTCGACTGTTTTCATCAGCTTATTGTGAAGGTAATTATCACTTCCACTAAAGTATTCGCTCTCCCCACTGTAAGGCTTATTAATCACCGTTTCTTTCTTTGGAAGGTTTACCTTAACGACATCGTTGTTTTCCCCTTTTGTTGCCGCTTCATCTAGTAAGAATTCCATTCCTTCAGCATTTACATCTTCTAAATCTACTTCAGAACCTGTCTGCCAATTACCGCCTACAGAAGCTTGAAGCATTTCTTTCATATAAGGACTGAACCCTGTCGGCATCGTACCTGGTAGAGCTCCTGCCCAGCTACCACTTGCCATGATCGACCAGTAACTTACTGGCTCTCCAGCACCTGAGTACATCGTGTCATACTCATCCGGAAGACCAAGGTCATGGCCAAACTCGTGAGCGAAAACACCTACAGCTCCATCTTCTGGCTCAATTGTGTAGTCATAAGCAGCCATTGTGCCACCCCAGTATGGTACGCTAGCTTCTGTACCTGCGATTGGTGTTACGCCACCTAGATTCCAACGGTGAGACCAAATAGCATCTTCGCCAAGCTTACCTCCACCTGCTTCTTCACCTACTCCAGAGTGAATAACCATCAGGTGGTCAACAAGTCCGTCAGCTTCAAGATAATTTCCGTCACCGTCTAAGTCGTAACGATCCCATTCGTCGTATTCAGACAAATCTACAGATGGATCAGCAGCAGCTTTCTTAAGTGCTTCTTTAACCAATTCGCGAGCGTTAACGTCTCCGCCATTTACATTAGCACCATAGTAGGCTGCAGGATGCTCTGCTTTATACCAACCAGCAGCTTCACCTGTTACGGTATAGCTTCCTCCTGATTGTTTTTCATAGTATTGTTTCATAGATACATATTGTTTTCCGTCTGGGCCTGTCCAGCCACCATCACCGAATAGTATGTCTTCATAATGCTCTGGTGAATATGCTGTATCACTATTTCCATAGTACATATCCGTATGTTCTTTTGCTATATTACCATGAGGAGCGTCCGGATATTCAATAAGTAGAGCTAGTACTTTATCTTCTCGAACCTCTCCATTATACTTCTCTTCTTTAACAGACTTCGGTGTGTCAGTCTGTCCAAGTTTATTTCCGTCACCACTTGTCAGACTGTTATTTTCCATCTGTTTTTTCAATTGATCTTTCAGCTTCTCTTTATCGCGATTAAGTTCACCTTTTTCTTGTTCAGCCGCCTCTTGCTTCTGTTGAAGGAACTTATTCAATGCTTCCTGTGCCTCAGCAGGTGTAGCATCTTCAGAAATCTTGCCATTCTCTTTCAACATTTCAATTAATCGCTCATCATTTGCAATCGCCAAATCAAATGGTGATCCTCCATGTTGATGAGTTTTTTTCACGTTACTGTTCCCAAGATCACTCGGAGATGGGATAGCTGCACTTGCTGTTACTGGTCCAACTGCAAGCGCTAAAGACAATGCTGAAGAAATCAATGCACGTTTCTTCATGATGTTTTCTCCCCCCACTTAAATTAATGAATTTTTTGTTAATTCAAACTATTTACAATATAAATATAGTGAGTTGGAAATTCAATCCTATAACAGAAAAATAAGAATATATGATCAGTTATAAAAAGGTATTTTCGGGTAATATTTGGTAGTAAAACACAAGTTTATAAGACTAAATATCTATGTCGAATTTTTATTACATATCTAGTAGTAGTGTGAAATTTATTATATTAAAAAAAAGAAGAGAGAACCCTCCCTTCTTTTCTTAAATTTATTCCATTATCTTATGAATCTTTTTGATAAAGTTCTGATTCTACACCTTCATAAACATGATGATCCTTAACAAAAATGAGACCTAGTTCATAGTAATCTCCTTCATACATCGCACGCTGAGCAAACCGTGGCTCACCTCTCGTATCACGAACCTCAAGCTTACAGTATGCTCTATTTTTTTGCAGCGCATGGTAAAAATCATCTTCATTATCAACTTTACGATTGTTTACTTTTTCGATTCGCTCTCCAACACATAAACCCATCTTATCAGCAGCTGATCCGGGTATAACAGCCAGTACAGGCAACCCATCACTTCGAGGAGTGAAGAAAGGATTCTTTTGTTGGTCAAAAAATCGAATGATAAATGTACTTAACTCTCTTCCTAATAGGGCAACTAAAATAGCGACTAGGGATAATAGAGGAACATAAATACTGCCGACCGCCAATGCCGTTACAACACTAGCTAAGATAAATGTGGTCTTTCCTAATGTTCTTGATGCCTCTTTGGGAGCTATACCGCGCACAAGATGCTCATACCCCACTAATGCTGGGACAGCCATTAGTCCATAGCTTTCTCCTCCAACTGAAAACATTGGCCACCAAGATGCAAATGACTCAATTGCTCCCCCAGGAATTAAAAAGAAGATTGGTAGAATCGCAAGCTTTTTTAGTCGATGTTGTCCAATCGGCTTTCCTCGTTTTCCTACTACTGATTCAGGAAAAGAATCATTGTCGTTATGGTTCATATAGAGAATTGCTTCTACAAATAGTAACAATCCAAGTAAAATCGCTACACCTTTTATACTTGTACTCTCCCATAGTTGTAACCATTCTTCAGGCAAAAAGGATAGGGATTGATCAGGTAACATTAACAAAAGAAAGTATGTTGCTGCTAGTGTGTAGGCAGGAGATATCCAGCTTAATTTCATAGATAAACTAGCCAGAATAACAACAACCGTCCAGAGTAAGACGCTAGCATATGGAAAAGAAAAACCACTACCTATGACAATAAGCGATATAACCAGACCTGATAAGAGACTAATCCCTAAGGTCCCACGCGCCTCTGTTAATATCCCAAATATTTTTATACCAAAATGTTTACGTTCTCGTTTAATTCGTAGAAAGGTTGTCATACCTAGTAAAAATATAGCCCAGTAGAAAACAGGATGAAGAAAAAACCTTCCGATCCCCTTAGAAATTTCGACTAGCCAATCGATTGTCATGTTGTTTCCCTCCAATAACTAAAGCGCAAGCGCCCGGGTAGCAACGTATATGCTGGACTGAGCCGCAGTAAGATAAAGGAAACACGAAGAGCAAAGCGATTCGATGTTGACTTATCTTACGGAGGTGAGGGAAGCATACTAGTTGCTGGGCGCTGGAGCTGGATGATGCGAAAGCTCAAAAAAACAAAAATATCCGCAGCTTAGGGCTACGGATATAATTCTATACGAAATGTTGAAATCCTGCATGGTTTTATTGGCTAACGTATAATTAATTTTGGCCTTTGAATAAAACCTCAAGTGCTTTCTTCATTTGCGTATCATTTTCATTGTTTTGAACCTTTTGAACCACAGCTGATTGTAACTGAGTTCCTGTTTTCTCATTAACGGTTCCTGTAACTTCTAGACCTTGTTCCTGTTGGAAATTCTTCACGGCAGCTGCAGTTTCTCTACTGAAGTAGCCATCTTTACGTCCAGGGTTGAAACCAAGTCCTTCAAGCATTTTCTGTACATTGGCGATCTTTTCACTATTTTGATCGTATTTGAGTTCTTTATCAATTTGAACTGGGTTCGTGTAGTAATACTCTGGTAACTCAGCTTTTACAGTTGGCTTAATTCCTTTTTTATGAATCCAGTTACCATCTGGCGTTAACCATTTGTAGATCGTTAACTTAAGATTGCTTCCATCTCCCATAGGAATTGGTTGCTGAACGGTACCTTTACCAAAACTCTGCTTACCAACTAGATCATACTCTCCTGCTTCTTTCATCGCAGAAGCAAGGATTTCAGATGCTGAAGCACTACCTTCATCAATAAGCACAACAACCGGGTAGCCTTTCTTCTCTTTTAGACTAGAGAAGTAACGCTGCTTCTCACCTGAACTATTGGCAATCTGAACATAAGGCTCATCTTTCGGAATGAAGTTCTCTAGAATCTTTTGAGCCGAAGTAAACAAGCCACCTGGGTTACCACGAACGTCAATAACTAGACCTTCGATATTTTTCTTTTCCAGCTCAGCTAGCTTCTTATTAAAATCTGTTGCTGTATCTTCAGCAAAGGATGTAATCTCAAGCACGCCTGCTTTTTTGCCATCAATTGTTTTCACATCAGAATATACGGTTTCAATTGGAATTGTGTCACGCACAACATCAATCGTAAGGTTTTCTCTTACACCAGGACGATTAATTTCTAATGTAACGGTGGTCCCTTTTTCACCACGAATTTTTAGTACTGCGTCATAAAGATCCATTCCAACGATATTTTCTCCATCCACACCAACAATTTGGTCCTTAGGCTTCAAGCCAGCTTTTTCAGCAGGAGATCCTTTAAATGGAGAGACGATTGTAACCTTACCATCAATCAAGCTTACTTCTGTACCGATCCCTTCAAAAGAAGAAGAGATGGTACTCTCAAATTGCTCAACAGTCTCTTGATCCATATAGGTGCTGTAAGGGTCGTCTAGAGTTTGTAGCATGCCATCGATGGCACCTTCAATTAATTGTTTCGAATCTACATCTTGTACATATTTTTCTTTGATTAAAGAGTAGGCTTTATTCACCTTTGAAAGCTCTTCATCATTTTTCTTTTGCAGTCCACTTAAGAGATTTTCGATCGTTTTTTGCTTTTCTTGATCTTTCTTTTCCTGGTCATCCTCTTTGTCTACCTGCGCTTGGCTTGTCCCTGGTTGGAAAAGCTGAAAGCCTGCATAAGTTCCCACAGCTCCCAATACCATTGCACCAACTAGGAGCAAAGCCAAATAACGTCTTTTCAGGTTCATGTACGTCACCCCAAATGTATAATTCGATTTTCCCGAAGAAATGAGAAATGATTGCACAAAAAGGCATCACACCGATCTGTGCGATGCCCTTTATAAAGTTTATGCCAAAGCTTTGGAAACATGTCCACTTTGTATCTTATAGGTAAAACTTGATAAGTATAGTGTACACTATTTTATTAATGTGAAAAAGGGATTCATCTAATTTAGAGAGTTGGTACTAAGACCCTCAGAGCACTATCTTTACATTTTCATAAATCCTTCAAAAGTGAAAATGATTATCAGTATCATAAAATGGTTGACGATGAGAATAGTTTTCAATTAAACTGTACGTAATAGTTGAGAATCTTTATCAATTAACGAAAGGTAGGAACTTACATATGCAATCTTCTTTTGTTGTAAAAAGATCTTTTCAGCATGGGGCGGACTGTTTCTGCACGGGTGAACAACATACCAACATCATTCAGTTACAAAAAGGAGATCGTTTTGAACTCACAAATGAAAGAAAATACGTAGAGCATTTAGGCTGGTATTTTCAAATCACCATTAACGAGTCCTATCACGTTTATATTCTTTTATCAGATTTACAAAAAATCTATGAACACAGCCTGATATGTTCCCTCTTAGACTTAGAATTAGAAATAAATTATTACGAATATAAAGTAGATCATGCCTTGGAAAACAAAGAGAAAGAGATATTTGATTACTACGTACAACAGTTAGAGAAGGCGAGATCCATACTATATAAACGAGCTGCAAAACAAATATAAAGGGAGGATGATTGGTTTATGGCAAACATTTTAATTGCATTTGCTAGCATGTCCGGAAACACCGAAGAAGTCGCTGACCACCTCAAAGTCGAGCTCGAAAAACAAGAGCACGAGGTGACATTAGAAGAAATGGACGAACTCATGCCAACTGAATTGCAAGATTATGACGCCATTCTTCTAGGTTCCTATACATGGGGAGATGGAGATCTACCTTATGAAGTAGAAGAATTTTATGAGGAAATGGAAGGTGTGGACTTAACAGGTAAACCAGCTGCTGCTTTTGGCTCAGGAGATACAAACTATCCAAAGTTTTGTGAAGCCGTTCATACGTTTGAAGAAAGACTACAAGAATGTGGAGCTAAGCTTTTACAGGATGGTTTTAAAATTGAGATGGCTCTAACAACCGATGAGGATTACGAACGTTGCACAGCTTTTGCTCTTGAGTTCTCTTCCAAGTTAAAAGAGTTACAACGTATTTCTGCATAGTAAAAGCCGAGGTGCTCCCTCGGCTTTTTAATGGTGTAGTGCGTGATTAATCGTTTGACTTAAAATCCCCATTACGTGTTCATCATCATTTGAGTAAAAAAGAGTGGTTCCTTCTCTACGATATTTCACTAGTCTCAAATTTTTCAGGAAACGTAACTGGTGTGATACTGTGGATTGTCTTAAGTTTAGTGTCTCAGCAATCTGATTAACGGATTGCTCTCTTGTGCAAAGTAAATGCAATATTCGGATACGTGTTGGATCTGAGAGAGCTTTAAAGGTTTGAGATACAACAAAAAGCGTTTCTTCATCAAGATCATTGATCTCATTTTCCACTGATTCATCTGACTTCATAATTTCCCTCTCCCCCTTTTTAATGATCATGTTCATGGTCTTGCGGATTTTCATCTATATGCTTACATGTAATCGAGCCATCATGAGGATGGTCTTCGTTTTCAAGTTGAACCGTCACGTGCCCAATGTCCTTATGCTGCAAGTCATGTTCAATGGTACGCAATAGATTTTGTGACTCATTAAAAGAAAGACCATTTTGCACAACAGCATGGCAAGACAACGCATTTTTCCCACTCGTGATACACCAAATGTGAAGGTCATGGATACTTTTGATTTCTGGTATGTTTTGAATCGTGTCAATAACCTCATCTACATCAATATTCTTAGGTGTACCTTCCATAAGAACGTGTATAGATTCTCGTACTACCCGTCCTCCGCTAATCATGATTAAAAAGGCTACGATGACACTAGCTAATGGATCAGCCCATCCCCAGCCTAAAAACATGATCAGTAATGCAGCAACGACAGCACCAACAGAGCCAAGAAGGTCTCCTAGCACATGCAGAAAAGCTGCTCGCAGGTTCAAGTTTTCTTCCGTATCGCCTCTTAATAAAATCCATGCCACTACAATATTCATGATCATGCCTAAAATCGCAATAATAAGCATTCCGGTCGATGCAACCTCAGGAGGGTTCACAAATCGTTTGTATGCCTCATAGAAAATGTAGAATGCAATGAGTACGAGCGTTACACCGTTAAATAAAGCGGCTAAAATCTCAAAGCGTTTATACCCATACGTTTTACTGTAGTTCGCTGCTTTTTCTCCTACAATAAATGCCAGCAACCCTACACCTAGTGAAACAGAATCACTCAACATGTGCCCCGCATCAGACAACAAAGCAAGACTATTGGTGATAAACCCACCTACTGCTTCAACGATCATATAAACTGTTGTAATAATAAAACTAATCATGAGTGCTTTTTTATTGGCTCCATGTGTATGATCATGGCCGTGGTCGTGATTATGTCCCATTCAAAATTCACCTCTTCATTACATATATGCACATGTATTCATATATTCATCTATAGGGACTTTAACATATCTTACCCGCAAATTAAAATGTTTAACCTGACATAGATGTCAAATCCCCATACCTAATATAGGTTTGTTACATATAGTGAATAAAAGACTTTTTCAGGGTTATATATGGAGGTGAGTAAGATTGCCTTTTAAGCTTTGTATCTTTCCTGGATATAAATATTGTGGTCCGGGTTGTAGTGGTCCTGGAGCACCAGTTAATGCGGTGGATGCAGCATGTAAAGCTCATGATGAGTGTTACCGACTATTTGGACCTTCTTGCCATTGTGATCAAATATTTTTAAGGAGATTATATCAACTTCAAAACCCCTATACCGAGGAAGGGCGACATGCAAGAGTACTCTATAACTATATGAAACTACAAATGTTGTTTACATGCTAATTCATAAGAAAAGCACAAGCGCCCGTTTAGCAACGAAGGGACTGGACTGAGCCCGTAGTACGATTAACCAAACTTGCTGATTGGCAAGCCGATAGGCGCAGACAGAAGCTTAGTTGCCGTGGTACTTTCACCTAGAAATTTTAACTACGTCGACTTTCTTCCTTGTTCAAATTTCATGTCACAAAGGTGTAAAGGAAACACGATGAACAAAGTGAATCGATGTTGACTTATCGTACGGAGGCGAGGGAAGTCCCTTCGTTGCTGGGCGCTGGAGCTAGACATTTAAGCGCTACAACTTATACTTTCTTTACTCATAAAAATAGCGCCAATCTGACTCTTAATCAGATTGGCGCTTTTCATATTCTTTACGATTTAGAAGTTAATATATCTAGCTGGGTTTACAGCATTACTTTTACTATAATTCCATGGCCCTTTGTGAAGTTCAAAGTGCAAGTGAGGTCCAGTAGAGTGACCAGTTGATCCCATATATCCTAGACGCTGACCTTGCTTAACAGATTGTCCATCTGAAACTTCACGGTTTTGCATGTGTGCATATACCGTCGTGTAAAGTTGTCCATTCACATAGTGAGTTAAAAACACTACATTTCCATAGCTGGAAGAATAATAGGATTTTAACACAGTACCAGCTGCAACAGCTCTAATTGGTGTAGAACCTCCGTACTTTCCAATATCAATACCATTGTGCATAGATCCCCAACGTGGACCATACCCAGAAGTTAACGGTCCATTTGCTGGGCTAATAAACCCACCAGAGTTCGTTGGTGTTGAAGAAGAATTATTCTTATTCTGGGACATTTGACGCTTCTTCTCTTCAGCACGGCGCTTAGCACGCTCAATCTCTTTTTGGATGGTGGATTGCTGACGATTTAGGATTGCTTCTTGTTCAGAAAGCTCCATCTTCTTCTTCTTCAGTTCTTTTTCTTCTACTTTAAGCTGTTTCATTAATTCTTGCTTCGCAGCTTTTTGTGCATCAAGATCTTTACGAAGCTGAACGAGGTCTGCTTTCTGCTGTTCAAGGCTTGCTTTACGTTGTTCTAGTTCTTGTTTCTTTTGTTCTACTTGTTTCTTCTTCTCTTCAAGTGACTTTTTCTCAGCCTGGTGCTTTTCCATGATCACTTTATCTTGGTCCATGATCTTCGTTACGGCTGTAGCACGGTTCAAAAAGTCTCCGAAGTTTTTCGCACCTAGAAGTACTTCTAGATAACTGATCTCTCCTCCATTCTTCTGAAGGTTTCTGAGACGATCTTTAAGTAATTCTTCACGTTTAGCGATTCGCTTTTTTAATTCCTCAATTTCTTTCTTAAGTTGAGCAATCTCTTCTTCTGTTTTCTTGATTTCCTGCTTTGTTTTATTAATCTCTTCTTGTTTTTGACGAATCTTTGTGTTTGTTTCCTCAACTTTTCTGTCGAGCTTTTGGATTAAGTTGTTGATTCGTCTTTGCTCTGCACGGTTCGCATTAATTTCAGATTGTGTTTGTTGCTTATTCTTCTTCGTTTGATCTGCTTTGTTATCTAAAGATTGATTTTTCTTTTTCAGTGCTTCGATTTCTCTTTTGATTTCCTCTAGTGTGTCGCTTGCCAGGGCTTTTTCTGAAGTTGAAACTAACGTTACTGAAAATACAAGTGTGAACACAAATAATACACCAATCAGCCTTTTCATTCGTCCCTTTTCCCCTTCCCTGTTAGAAAAATGTCAGTATATCAGTCTATTTGATAGAGTTTAAAGATGGGGAAAGTAGCTCAGCAAAGGCTTGTCTACTTTAAAATTGCTGAACTATTGTATGCCCCTTGATCTTTAAACCTTTAAGAATTTCCTTACGCTCATAACACTGCCCCAGATACCGATAAAGGCTCCGATGGCGAGTAGAATTCCTGCAATTTGCCAAGCAAATGGATTGAACGGTAGGAATTCAACAAATGGTAATTGAATCTGTGATCTAAGGTTGTTATAAAGGTAGTAGTAAGCTCCTACTGTTATTCCAATTGGAACGAGAGAACCTAATATACCTAATAACATTCCTTCAATAAAGAATGGCCAACGAATAAAGCTGTTGGTTGCCCCTACAAGCTTCATGATGCCGATTTCTTTGCTGCGGTTCATAATTGTAAGTTTAATTGTGTTGGATATGAGGAAAATAGCAGTAAAGACTAACCCTACTATGATCGCTAATCCAATATAACGTGCATACTTGGTGACTTTAAGAAGTTTCTCAACCACTTTTTCACCATAGGTTACGTTATCGATGTTTTTCATTTCTTTAATTTGATCTGCTACAACAGAAGTTTCTTTTGGATTTTCTGCTTTAACGACGAAAGCATCGTTCAGAGGATTTTCCTGTTCAAAAAGCGCCCAGGCTTTCCCTTCTTCTCCCATACTTTCTATTAAACTATTAAGCTCTTCTTCTTTTGGTGAAAAATTTACAGAAGCTACTTCAGGTATGCTTTCAATATTTTGTTCCATCGTATTGATCTGTTCTTCACTTGCTGTACGATCGACTAAAACTTTAATCTCTACATCTTGTTCAACATTAGTTGCAATTTGGTTTAAGTTCATCATAATTACAATGAACACACCGACAAGCAATAATGTCGTGGTAACGGCACCAACAGATGCTAACGTCATCCAACCGTTACGATAGATGTTCTTTCCACCTTCACGGACATGTCTTCCTACTGTTCTAAACTTCATAGCCGTATTCACCTCGTTCTTCATCACGGAATATACGACCATTTTCTACTGCAATAACACGCTTTTTAATGGTATTTACAATTTCTTTGCTGTGTGTAGCCATGATGATGGTAGTCCCTCTAGCGTTAATCTCTTCAAATATTCTCATGATCTCCCAAGAAGTCTCGGGGTCAAGGTTACCTGTTGGTTCATCTGCAATCATCATTTTCGGACGGTTTACAATCGCACGTGCAATCGATACCCTCTGCTGTTCCCCACCAGAAAGCTCGTCCGGAATATGCCTAGCCTTATTTTTCAGCTTTACTAGATCAAGCACTTCCATGACACGACGACGAATGTTTTTCGGAGACTCTTCTATAACTTCTAAAGCAAAAGCGATATTTTCATAGACTGTAAGCCTTGGTAAAAGCTTAAAATCCTGGAATACAACGCCAATATCACGGCGAAGATGCGGGACTTTTCGCTCTTTTAATTTATTTAACTGAATGCCATTAATAGCAATAGAACCTTTTGTTGGCTTTTCTTCACGAAACATCATACTAATTAATGTGGATTTTCCTGCACCACTTGGTCCAACGACATAGACAAACTCTCCTTGATCAATGGAGAGGTTAATCCCGTTTAAGGCGGTCACACCGTTGGGGTAAGTTTTGTACACGTCCTTCATCTCAATCATATACTAACCACCTATATCTATAGTTGTAGGTCTTCGCTGTTGTCAATTTTGACAAAAGAAGCGTGAATATGCAAATTACGACTCGTTTTCACGTCTTTACCATTATAACATCTTATTTCTGTTTGTTTAGACAAAAAATTATTACATTTTCTTTTCAAAATATCTGTAAAAGTGTTGATTTATGACAAAAGAATCAAACAATTGACCGTTTTCATTTATGATTATCTAAAAGACAATTAAAAAAGCCCAAACAATAGGTGTCAGACCTATCATTTGAGCTTTGTTTGACTTATGGATTCTTGTAAAAATAATACTTATTTCTTAGTAGCTAACCAAGCAGCAATCGTTTCTGCTTCTTCACCTGAAGCCATGTTGCCAGGCATTGCACCCTTACCATTTTTGATAATGTTTAAGATCTGATCCTTACTATACTGGGAACCGATCGTTTGAAGGTTCGGTCCATTGTTTCCGGATAGATCTGCACCGTGACAACCTGCACAGCTTTGCTTGAAGTACTTTTTCGCTTCAGAAGCATTCACGCCGCCAGCTGTTTCGCCGCCGCCATCACCTGTGTCACCATTGTCTCCAGTTTGTTCTTCTGTTTGATCTTCTCCACCGTTTTCAGTAGCGTCATCGGCACCGTTATCCCCACCGCCGCCACATGCGCCAAGTACAAGAGCAGAGCCAAACAATACGGCTAATAATTGCTTTTTCATTGTTAGTATCCCCCTAACTAGTGTTTAATTAAAAACGCTCAAGGATATTATAACCAACTTAGCCGTTTTTAAAACCCTCCCCTAGAACTTCTGCAGCGTCCATAGCTATGACAAACGCACTAGGATCAATCCTTTTGACGGTTTGTGTCAATTTGGTGAATTCGCTCTGTTCGACCACACACATAATAATATTTCGATCTTCATTGGTGTAACCACCGACACCATTTATAACTGTTGCACCTCGATCAATCTCATGAAATATACCCAATCTCACTTTCTCAACCTCTTGTGAAATAATCATGACATTTTTCGATCTGTTAAAACCGACTTGAACAACATCAATGGTACGACTTGTCGCAAACAGTCCAATTAATGCAAACAGACCTTTCTCTACATCAAAGACTATTGCTGCTGTAAGAACAATCATGCCATCAACCATAGCGATACATAATCCAAGCGGAATATGTGTGTATTTATGAATAATCTGAGCGAGAAGATCGACCCCACCAGTAGAAGCACGACCTCGGAACACGATACCTAAACCAAGACCCACACCCATACCACCAAAAATCGCAGCAAGAAGTGCATTTTCTGTAGCAGGTTCAATACCGCTTGTGATTTTTACAAAGAACGGAAGAGCAATCGTACCGACAAGTGATTTCATGCCGAAGTTTTTACCCAGTATGAGTACACCCGATATGAAAAGCGGGATGTTCAGCGCCCACTGGACATAAGCAGGATCCCAGTTAAATAGCCCTTTCAGGATCGTACTGATACCCGCTACGCCTCCAGATGCAATTTCATTCGGAAGTAAGAAAATATTAAATGCCGTCGCAACAAAAGCGGAACCAATAATCACGAACATATATTCAATTAAATGCCGTAGCCACGTAGGCATAGGCTCTCTTCGATAACGTTTCATCATCATAGAGATACACCTCATTCTTTCTCGGGAGTGTGCGGATGCTGGCTGTTGTAGAGGGACGCCTTTGATGTGCTGATTCTTGGGGTCGATGCTGGGGCCGGGCTGGCCGGGGCTTTGGTACGACGCAACACAAAAGCGCTAAAGCACCTTTACACTCTCTTGTTTTGATTGTTTACTTAGATGTCCAAATTCACTCATTTTAAAATTTGCATGTATAAAACACATAAAGTCCGTTATGGAGTATAGCACGGGAAGAAAATGGTGTAAATAACACTATGTTGCCGCGTTATTGTGGTGAAGTGGTGGGGTGTTGGTGGAGGGTGATTCCCGCTAGGGCGGGAATCTTATTATGTTTTATGATCATGGCCTGGGGCTTCCACACTAATTCTGGTGACTTCTTCACTTACTTGTACTACTCCCTCACTAATCTAGGGTGCTTCTTCACTTATTTGCACTACTTCCTCACTTATCTGCTACACTTCTTCACTTATTTGCACTACTTCCTCACTTATCTGGGACGCTTCTTCACTTATTCACACTACTTCCTCACTTTTCAGCTGCACTTCTTCACTTATTCACACTACTTCCTCACTCATTTGCTACTTTCCACATATGAGAGAAAATCCCTCACATTTTCAGGCGCATAATACTTTCGGCCACTTGTTTTCCCTGAATTGCGAAGGCCTAATTTGGATAGAAAGTGATAAGCTAACCTTTCTGAACACCCCAATAGGATTCTGCATTCACGATTTGTGATCGTATTTTTAAATAACAAAAAGTAATCTGCCAGAGCTTTAATGTGCGCTACACTAGAGCGATGACCACACTCCGAGCAATCCCAGCGTCTTCTAATATAAGTCATATGTAGATGACCACACTCAGGACATTGAACGCCCAACTTAACATCAGAAGGGTTGATTGAGTATTTCTTCAATAGATCTTGCTCTAAAGGAGTATCTGCTAAAATGATCTTATTTTTAATTAACTCTATATCAACTGGTTTTCGATTTTTATAAAGTTCGTTATTTTGTTGGATTTGGTCAACTGTATGGATAGAGTTCATTATAGGCCATGTTTGAGAGTGGTTTTTAGGAGGAGTAACAATTGTAGAAGGATTACAAATAGCAACCATTGGAATAACCGGGTAACCATGAATGCCTGCATTATGACGGAGCCATTCTTCTAGCTGTTTTTGTTGGCGTGTTACTTGTATTAATGGATCTTTCATGGTTTTCTTCTTTCCTCTTACTAGCTGTATAAAGGTCTCACTTTCTTCATCAAAAACGATGGTTCCAGCGTAATTTTTGGCTTCAATGATAAAAGCTGCGTAGGGAGATAAGACGAGGGTGTCGATTTGAAAGCATTTTCCGAAGACTTGGAGGCGAACATCATGGAGGATTTGATAGGAGCGGTAAGGTAAAAAGCGGAGGTCATAATCGAGTAACAATTCCCCATTGTAACCAGACCACATCATACTTAAATCATCTTCAATCTGTTTCCTTTTCGGATGGAGATGACTTAACCTTCTTAAGAGAGCTTCTAACTGAAGAATGAGTAAAGGTACTATTCTTTTTTTCGCATTCAATGTACTCACACCTTTTAAAATATTTTTATAAAAAGAGAGTAGCTTAAAAACTACTCTCTTAATTCATCTTCGAACGCAAGAACGCATTGATAAATGGATTGATGTCACCATCCATAACGCTCTGGACGTTACCGATTTCTACATTTGTGCGATGATCTTTTACCATAGAATATGGGTGGAAGACGTAAGAACGGATTTGACTTCCCCATCCGATTTCTTTTTGTTCACCGCGGATCTCGTCTAGTTCTTGTTGTTGGCGTTCGATTTCGAGTTGATAAAGTTTGGACTTTAACATTTTCATCGCTTGTTCGCGGTTTTTGATCTGGGAACGTTCGGACTGACAGGTTACGACTGTCTTCGTTGGTGTGTGTGTGATACGAACGGCAGAGTCTGTTGTGTTGACGTGCTGTCCACCTGCACCACTTGCACGGTACGTATCAATTTTTAAGTCTTCGTTCCGTATATCAATTTCAACTTCATCATTGAATTCAGGCATAACTTCACATGATGCAAAAGAAGTGTGACGGCGTCCGGATGAATCAAACGGTGAGATTCGTACCAAACGGTGAACACCTTTTTCAGCTTTCAAGTAGCCATAGGCATTATGACCTTGGATGTTCAACGTAACACTTTTAACCCCGGCTTCGTCACCTGGAAGATAATCCATTGTTTCCACTTTGAAGCCTTTTTCCTCAGCCCAACGCGTGTACATACGAAGAAGCATGCTAGCCCAGTCTTGTGACTCAGTACCTCCAGCGCCTGGGTGAAGTTCAAGGATTGCGTTGTGCTTATCATAAGGTTCGCTTAATAGCATCTGTAACTCGAATGCATTCAAGTCCTCAGCTAATTGTTTTACTTCTCCTTCAAGCTCTGCGTGAAGTTCTTCATCGACCTCTTCTTTTACCAGCTCGTAGGATACTTCTAGGTTTTCATGTGTTTCCTCGTGACGTTCCAATGTATGAACGAGCTCTTTAAGGCCATTCACTTCATTAATGACTTTTTGAGCGTTTTCTTGATCGTCCCAAAAAGCGGGGTCACTCATTTGTTCCTCTAGCTCAGCAATGCGAGCTTTCTTCGTATCGAGGTCAAAGAGACCCCCTGAAGTCCGCTAAACGTGTAGCCATATTATCTAAATCATGTCGGATATCAATTAAATCCATGATGTATCACCTCATCAAAATTTTAGAGAACAGACGAAGACACTCTCCTCTTCAGAGAGTGCCTCGGTCTATGATGTCTAGCTTCAGCGCCCAGCGACTAGTGTACTTGGGGCCACACGACGTGGGTCAGATCGGCTTTGTCACAGGATGTGACGTACTTAGTCGATCTTCCTTTATTGTACTGCGGCTCAGTCCAGTACATACGTCGCTAACCGGGCGCTTCCGCTTTTCTACTTACCACAACAGTGCTTATATTTTTTGCCGCTTCCGCATGGGCAAGGTTCATTGCGCCCTACTGCGTTGTTGTTTCGTACTGGGCGGCGTTTCTTTTCTTTTTGGTTTTCTTGATCATCACCAGAAACAGCTGTTGCGCCTTTGGCAACTTCTTGACGCTGCAGGTTATCGCGGATTTGAGCTTTCATGACGTATTTTGAAACTTCTTCTTCAATCGTCGCGATCATTTGCTCAAACATTGCGAAGCCTTCCATCTGATATTCACGTAGAGGGTCGGTCTGACCGTACGCACGAAGGTGAATACCCTGACGAAGCTGGTCCATTTGGTCGATGTGGTCCATCCATTTCGTATCAACTGTACGAAGAAGGATAACCTTTTCGAACTCACGCATTTGCTCATCTGTAAGTTCTTCTTCTTTTTCATCGTATTTCTTCTTCGTTTTTTCAAGAATGACTTCTACGATTTCTTCTTGGACTTTGCCTTTTAGTTCACTTACTTCAATGTCGCCTTCATCAAGAAGGTTTCCTTTCAAGTAGTCAACTAACGCATCAAGATCCCAGTTCTCATCAAGTTCGTCATTTGTATGACTCTGAACCTGACGTTCAACCGTAGACTTCATCATTTCTTCGATAATCTCACGAAGGTTATCGGATTCAAGGACTTCGTTACGCTGCTTGTAAATAACCTCACGTTGCTGACGAAGGACATCGTCATATGCAAGTAATGTCTTACGAGCATCGAAGTTATTACCTTCAACACGTTTTTGCGCTGATTCAACAGCTCTTGAAACCATCTTACTTTCAATTGGCTGAGAATCATCCATGCCGAGACGATCCATCATTGAACGCATATTATCTGATCCGAAACGACGCATTAATTCGTCATCCATGGATAGATAGAATTGCGATACACCTGGATCTCCCTGACGACCAGAACGTCCACGTAGCTGGTTATCAATACGACGAGATTCGTGACGCTCTGTACCGATAACAGCAAGACCACCAAGATCTTTAACACCGTCGCCAAGCTTGATGTCTGTACCACGACCGGCCATGTTTGTCGCGATCGTAACAGCACCTTTTTCACCAGCATTCTCAATGATTTCCGCTTCACGGAAGTGGTTCTTCGCGTTTAGGACATTGTGTGGTACACCGGCTTTTTTCAGATACTGCGAGATAAGCTCTGACGTTTCAACCGCTACCGTACCAACAAGGACAGGCTGACCGCGTGTGTAACGCTCTTTAATGTCTTCAACAAGTGCTTTGAACTTCGCATCCACTGACTTATAGATCATGTCTGCTTTATCATCACGAACGATTGGTTTATTCGTCGGAATTACCACAACGTTCATATTGTAAATGTTACGGAACTCTTCTTCTTCCGTTTTTGCTGTACCGGTCATACCGGATAGTTTCTCATACATACGGAAGAAGTTCTGGAACGTAATTGTTGCTAGAGTCTGGCTTTCGTTACGGATTTGAAGCCCTTCTTTTGCTTCAATTGCCTGGTGAAGCCCATCACTGTAGCTACGTCCCTTCATTAAACGACCTGTAAATTGGTCAACGATGACTACTTCAGCATCTTGAACAACGTAATCTTGGTCACGAATCATAGACGTATGAGCTTTTAACGCCTGGTTGATATGGTGAGTTAGCGTCACATTGTTTAAGTCGAATAGGTTTTCAATATTGAAAAAGCGCTCTGCTTTGTTGATTCCTTCTTCAGTCAGTTGAACGCCTTTTGTTTTTTCATCGTACGTGTAATCCTCTTCTTGCTTTAATGTTCTTACATACTGATCTGCTTGCTGATACATCGTTGCTGACTTTTGAGCAGAACCAGAGATGATTAACGGGGTACGCGCTTCATCAATCAAAATGGAGTCGACCTCGTCAATGATGGCAAAAGGAAGAGGACGTTGTACCATTTCTTCTTTATACAAAACCATGTTGTCACGAAGGTAGTCGAAACCAAACTCGTTGTTCGTTCCGTACGTGATATCCGCATCATACGCTTCACGCTTCTCTTCTTTTGACATCCCATTTAAGTTCAGGCCAACCGTAAGGCCTAGGAAATTATAAAGCTTGCCCATTTCCTCTGCGTCACGACTAGCTAAGTAATCGTTAACCGTGATAATGTGCACGCCTTTTCCAGTTAAAGCGTTTAGATAAGCAGGCATTGTAGATGCAAGTGTTTTACCTTCACCCGTTTTCATCTCAGCAATATTACCTTCATGAAGGGCAATCGCACCGCTTAGCTGAACTGGGAATGGTCGCATTTCCAGAACACGCTTCGAAGCTTCACGAACAATCGCATAAGCTTCAGGCAAAATATGATCAAGGCTTTCTCCGTCTTGGATACGACCTTTGAACTCTTCTGTTTTTTCTTGAATTTGTTCATTTGTAAGTTTCTCGTATTCAGGTTCTAACGATTCGATCTGATCGACAACTTTTTGAACTTGTTTCAGTTGACGTGAATTCTCATCGCCAAAAACTTTTTTGATTAAAGCACGCATGTATAACGCTCCCCTATTTATAGAAATCCGTTATTTCAAATAGATTGATCCAACCATAATCATAACACTAGTCCTAGTCCCATGACAACTGGAGTCTCCTTGTATAGGACAGTCCTCCCAGATGGTATTAAAACTATGATATAAGATAAAAGAAAAGCGTGCAAATATGTAAAAAGATGAACAGACTGGGGATAGCCTGCTCATCAAATGAGGCGTATTGCGAGGCTGCTAGAGGAGTGAAGAGGAAACATAACGGAGACTTAGCAAATGAGGTTATGATGGTTGTAATTTAACTGGTGCTCCAATTGAGATATACGACGATCCAGCTCTGTTGCGTTCCGGTTTGTTACCGCAACGATTTCAACTAATTGAGCGATATACTCTTCTTGTCTTTTCACTTTGAAACGAAGATCCTTACACGTATCACATTTGCTTTCTTTCATTAAATACGCCTCCTTTCAAGATAAGTTATTTATATCATGGAAACCTTTTGGAAGGCGAATTACCAAAAATGAAATTTTGAGAGCATGAAAAGCGTCATAAAGGGATTTTGCTTTGCAGAAAATGAAAATTAGAGGGTTGTGGCGGAAAAATAGTGCGATTTTCATAATGGAGGAGATTTTTTTATGAATGGCCTTCCTAAAACTTTCACATACTATACTGACCAAATCTTAGGAGGGTTAGAATGCGGACAAACAACTACTTTGCAGCGCTTGTTTTCTTCACAATATTGGGTATTGTGACTTCAACTGTTTTAAACAGTGTAATCTTGACTCAAGTTGCTGCTATCAAAGATAAACTACAAAACCAAGGCGGCGATGGTAGATCGCGGCAATAAGGTTACATACAACCTAAAAAAGAGCTCCTGTGAAAAGGAGCTCTTTCATTATGAATTTTTTTAGCTTGGCTCAATAATGCCGTAACGACCATCTCGGCGTCGATAAACAACGCTTGTGTCATTCGTTTCGACGTTTGTGAAAACGAAGAAGCTATGGCCTAACATGTCCATTTGTAAGATCGCTTCCTCAGAATCCATTGGTTTCAAATCAAATCGCTTGTTTCTAACAATTTCAATGTCATTGTCACTATAAGGATCTGCCTTTTCAGCGTTTTCTTTTTCTAACTCAGCAAACACATATTTCGGTGCACCTTGTTGACGGAATTTGCGATTCACCTTGGTTTTGTGCTTACGAATTTGACGCTCTAGCTTTTCTACCACAAGGTCAATGGCAGCGTATAAGTCCACGTGCTGTTCCTCAGCACGGAGCAAAAGATTTGGCATTGGAATAGTTACCTCAATTTGCTGCTCATCATTATAGACACTTAAATTAACATGTACTTCTGAAGATGGTTCCTCATCAAAGTAACGCCCCAGTTTACCTATTTTTCTTTCCACATATTCCTTAATAGCTGACGTTACCTCAATATTTTCACCACGAATGTTGTACTTCATAGAAGTGTCCTCCTTTCATCCTTATGTATTACCTATTCTACCACAAGGATCGAAACGCTTCTATTATTTTTCTGACTTTTTAGAAGATTCAGTGTCGAAACTTGTAGGCAGCTAAGGATAAGGATGGTTTATTTGAAAGAAATACCCTGCATTACTGAAGGATAAACAAGAAAATTCTTCTGTTTATCAAAGTATTCCTTTCACTTATATTGTACACCTAATCTATGCGGGAATGCTCATGATATGATTGAATATTTAGTGAAAATTTATATTTCGATTAACATAAAGAAAACTTGCCGATTGGCAAGCCTTTTAAGGCGCAGACAGAGGCTTAGTTGCTCTTATACTTCATACTTTCAAAATTTTAACTACGTCGAACTTCTCCATTGCTAAAATTTTATGCTTCTTAACGTGTAAAAACCCGCTCCTCTAATATACAGAGGGAACGGGATAGATTAATGAGATACATATGGTTTTAAGAGCTCATGCATGGAATAACGCCAGCTTTCGAAAGTTGGCACTACACGATTGTTTAATAGACTATAACGTCCGTCTACAGTGTTCAGTTCAAACCATTCTGTCATCATATTAACGATGTCTTGAAAGTCTTCCATAAGTGGCTTGATCTGTTCAGGTTTTTCAAGAATTGCAGCTAACTGCTGGTTACCCTGATTAAGTTGCTGCATAGCTTGAACGATATCAGCAAAAACCTGATCGACTTGTGGCGGTGCTTCTTCTTTAATATTTTCTTCTAAGTATTCAAATCCTTCACTCATCGTTTGTAAAAGATGATCATACTGCTTTAAGAAATGCATTTGTTCTTCTGTTAGTTGAGACAATAGATCACCTCTATTTCTTCTGATCCATAAACATACCATCGTAATTACTCACATTTTGATAAGGATTAGTATATTTCTGGTTAGAAGATTTTTGTTTTTTGGTTCGTGCTATATCCATTTTCACTTGTTTCATTAAAGCATTCGTTCTTTCTTGAACGTACTGATCCATATGTACAATCTCCTTACCCAACTGCTTTTCTTCTTCAGAGTAAGGACCTTGAATGTCTTGTAAAAGCACTTCTCGCTTGTCTAACAAGTCATTTACTTTTTCTATGATTTCTTCTCGATCTTCAGTTTTTGGCTCCTCTTGTATAAGCTCATATAACTGTGATGTCACTTCGTGAAGTTTTTGAACCTGACTCATTAGGCATTGCCACCAGAACCGAACTTTTGCTGACGCGTTTGCTTCACAACTTCTTTCCATGTATCACGGAAATCCGTAACAAGCTCAGCCGCTTCATCTAACATCGCAGTGTCGTTGTGAAGGTTCGCTTCCATTAGTTTGCGATTGATATAGTCATATAAAGGCATAATCTCTTCTGTGATTTTATACTCTGGATTCATGGTTACCATGAGTTCTTGAATGATTTTTTGAGCTTTTTGGATGTTTGTGTTTTTCAACTCATAGTTCGACTCTTCTATACCTTTTTTAGCTAATCGAATAAACTTTAAGCATCCATTATAAAGCATTAGTGTTAATTCACCTGGTGACGCTGTTTCTACTGAGTTATTTTGATACGCTTGATAAGCTTGAGTAGACATACGTTTCACTCCCCTTTATCTCTTTATCCAAATTGTTGCATCATATAATTAGACTGAGAGTTCATCTTCTGAATGGCTTTCTCCATTTGCGTGAACTGACTCCAATAGCGGTCTTCGATTTGCGTTAGACGATCTTCAAATTGATTGATTTCATCATCTAAATCGTTTAGTTGACGACCAAGCATAAAAGAACTGTTCGTACTAGTCGTTTTACCTGCTTTATTTTCGATAGAGTCCATAGCGTTTTTGAGTGTCTCATCTATTTTTCTAGCTATCCCTTTTTGATCACCCGTACCATCACTTGCAAACAGTTTATGAACATCTCCAGGATTATCTGTAAGAGCCTGACGCAGTTTATCCTCATCAATTAGTAGTTTTCCACCATCTCGGTAGTTTGGAGAAGTTGTAATCCCAATCTCAGACAATTGGTTGAACTCTCCACCTGTTTGTACAGTGTCATACCACTGACTACGCATATCAAAAAGAGTTCCTCGAATGATAGAGTCGCTTCGCAATAGCCCACTTTTGGCTTTTTCGTTCCATAGTTCAATTTCTTTTTCTTCCATAGATTCTTTCTGCTTCTCTGTTAAAGGATTATAGTCTCTATAACGTTTTTCATTAACCTGTTCATTAGCGGATTCGATTACTTTGTTATATTTATCCACGAACTTTGTAATTTTTTCTAATGCTGAATCTACGTCGTTATTAACGGAAATTGTGGCATTTTGTTGTGTTGTATTTTTGAATTCAAAAGTAATGCCATTTAGTGTGTAATTATTATCATGTGAATTGATTGTTAAAGCATTGTTGTAAGTGAATTGTGCATCTGTTCCACCTTGTTCTGCCTTAACCCAACTACCATCTGCTTTTTGCTTTGCGTTCCATACACCTAGTGTATTTGTTAAAAACTTAGCGGTAGTACCATCAAATCCAATTTCAGCTCCCCTGAAGCGAGTAGAATCCGTGTTAAAATCACCTGTTTGAGTACGCTCCATTACGACTTTATCAGCTTGTTTATCATAAAAAGCTCGAACGCCTAGGTCAGAATCGTTAATCTTTTTGAAAACATCATTGAGTGACATTGAACTATCAATCTGGAACGTTTTCGAATTAACGGTTCCATCTTCATTATAGGTTTCAATAGTAAAATCATCTAAGTTAAGTGCATTTGCAAACTTACTTTCTTGAGAACTTAAACTTTTAGTAGGATCGATCTTATCTCCTGAATCAGCTGAAACCGGTGCGCGACTCGTATTAATCGCTGCAGTCGCAAGTTGGTCAACTTGAATATTATAACTTCCATTACTAGATGAAGCAGTTGCAGTTGCGGTAACAGCACTTTCATTCGTGGAAGAAGTTGTTTTACTATTAAATGTTCTTTCAAGCTTCATATCAAAAGCCATGTTTTTAAGTTCAAAAAACTTTTTGTTCATGTCACGATAAGCATCGCGTTGCCATGTAGTCCAAGTTTTTTCTTGTTCCATTTTATTTAGAGGCATGCGCTCTGCCTTCATTAAGTCACCAACAATTTTGTCGATATCCATTCCTGAGGCTAATCCGCCTATACGCATATCACTGCTCATATCCACTCACCACCTATACTTTCTCGTCTACAATAAATCCCATAAACTCTGCCATAGATGCATAGATATCTAATAGCTTCTTAGGAGGGATTTCCTTTATAACTTCATCTGTTTCTGGATTTATAACAGATACATAGTATTCATCTAGCTTATCATGAAACTGAAATTTCAGTTCCGTTCTCGTAGGTCCTAAAAATTCGTTCATACTTTCTACAATTTTTTTGGCTTCGTCTTTATCTATTTCTTTGGTCGCTAATGCTACCTCTTCAGACGAAGCTTCTAAGTTTTGTTGTTCAGATCCCTTTTCTGCATATGATGTTGTATTCTCGATGCGCTCAGCCCTTTGCAGGAGTTGGGATCCAGATAAGATTTTCCCCACATCCATCGCTAGCCAACTCCTCCTCACATCTTTCTTATTATATCGGATTTAGGTGGTGAGACCTTAAGGTTTTATGATAGAAAAAAGGCCCACGAATGTGGACCTTTTTAAATATCGATAGATTAACGTAGTAATTGAAGTACACCTTGCGGCTGTTGATTCGCCTTAGCAAGCATTGCTTGAGAAGCTTGTGCAAGGATACTTTGTTTTGTTTGGTTCATCATTTCTTTGGCCATCGTGCCACAATCACTCTCATGATTGACCAGACTATATCTTCACCCTCTAGCTATTCTAGTAGGGGTCGGGCACTTCGGAAAGCTCTACTTTCCTACGGATTTCATCACCCAGACAGTGGTTTATCCTAGTCGTTGAACCTTCTCCATCCTTTCGGAACAGGAGCTTGGCTGCTGATTGCCCAATCCTTTAATTTTTCTAGCGTTTACGTTTGCCGTTTCCGGCTTCGCTGTCGCATCAAAGGCTCTAAGGGGTTCCCAGCAATTCACCCGATCGTAATCCTAACCGTTTCCCGTTAGGACGACTGTGCTTCATGTCCGCTATGCGGCAGAAGCATAATCAACGTCGCGGATTCGAGATTCCGCTGCTGTTAGGTTTTCAGAAGATGTACCTAAGTTATTAATAGTGTGATCTAGACGGTTTTGATATGCACCTAATTTAGAACGTTCACCTGATACATTTTCTATTGCTGCATCAAGTTTAGTAATCGCTGCTGAAGCATTTTTGTGAGTTGAAACATCTAACGCAGCTTCTACACTAGCACTACTTGTACCATCTGAAACTGTATCAGTACCTGTAAAACCATTTGTTCCTGCTGCAGCAGTAATTCCTAATGCATTTGCACGCATGTCCCCAACATCTACTATTAAGCTTTGGTTTTCATTTGCACCGATTTGGAGGTTTACACCACCATTTGTTGTAGTAACACCAGTATAGGATACGGTAGTACCATCACCAGCCGTTCCGTTAGCTGTTGAAGTAACCGTTACACTATTAGTACTTGATGTGATTGTTACTCCAGAAACCACTCCATTATCTTCTAGTGAGGCAATATCTGTAGCAATTTGTGTAGTATTTTTCGCAGCACCACCCGAAGTGTCATAGACATCAATTAATTCACTTGTACTAACACCTAAATCTGATGCTGCAGCAGATGCGTCTGCATAATTTCCATTATTACTATCCCAAAACGCAACTGTAGTACCATTAATATCTAATGTATCTCCTTCAGAAGGAGCAGTTGTAACGGTAAATGTATCACTTGATTTTGTTTCATCTACTCCACCAGATAGAGTTGTTCCTCCTGAAATATCTGCGCCAGATGGTCCAGTTACACCAGTACCATCTGTAGGAGCTGTAACAGATATAGAATTTCCTGCTGTTCCAGCAGTAGATGCTGAAACTGTTACTACATTACCAGTTGCACTCAAATCAACGCCATTTGTACCAAGCGAACCACCATTTAAAGATGCAATTGCATTTGCTACAGCATTATCATCTGCAAGACCATTTAAGTCAATGCTATAGTCAGTTGCTTGGTCTGCACTACCACTGGAGCTGTCATAAAACTCAATAGTTTTGCCATCAATTGTAAGAATTTCATCTTCTGCTAAATTAGCCTTAGTAATTTCAAGAGTAGTTGAAGCTTTTACAGCATCAACACCACCAGATGTATTAGAAACACCAGTGATATTAGTAGCTTGTGTTGTTGTTGAAGATTTGTCACCATTAATTAATTTTTGAGTGTTAAACTCAGTTGTATTACCAATTCTATTAATCTCTGAAGTTAATTGGTTCATTTCTTTTTGAATTTCACCACGGTCTTCAGTCGTATTAGTATCATTGGAAGCTTGAGTAGCAAGTTCACGCATACGTTGAAGGATAGAATGTGTTTCATTCAATGCTCCTTCAGCCGTTTGAATCATAGAAATACCATCTTGGGCATTTGTTTGAGCTTGTTCCAAGCCACGAATTTGACCACGCATTTTCTCTGAAATTGCTAGGCCTGCTGCATCATCAGAAGCACTATTAATACGGAGACCTGATGATAGTTTTTGCATTGATGCTGAGTTTGCTTGATTTGCTGAGCCTAACTGACGATACGTATTTAATGCCGCAATATTGTGATTAATTCTCATAATAAAATTCCTCCCTGGAATATGTTTTAGTAGGTGAACGTCCATTTTCACCTCATATATATTGAACAAGCGTAAGAGTGGGCCCTACTCTTACACCTGAATCAAACTCATAAAAAATGACGAGTTTGAAAAAGAGACCGAATTTTGCATCCTTGCAGTCTCTTTCCTCAAACTCGTCCGTGAGTTTACTTAGAAAATTTAATCATTTGATTGTTCGTATAGTTCTCCTCGAGTAATACTAATTTCTCTCGGAGCATCAATTGCTAAACGAAGATGTCCGTCCTCGCTTTTTACTACCTTAACCGTAATTTTGTCATCAATAACTACAGATTCCCCTGGCTTTCGACCAATCACTAACATAAATAGGTCTCCCTTCATGCAACTTAATACCTATTAAAGTCTCAAAAAAGAGATGAGTTAATAAACCTACGATTAATTCAAAATTATGAACTAACATTAGGTTTAGTAACTCATCCTTGAGTTTATTATGTACACCTTGAAATTCTCTTCCTTGAGAACATAGGTTATTATTTTTATTGGAGAAGTGGTTAACTTTTCCTTCTACTATTATATCGGATTATGTACCTATATGTTTAGTAAAAATATGAAAAAAACTTAAAAAATACCATTATTTTTATATAAAAAAGAGCTACTGAATTCATAGTCATACTATGAAACAGTAACTCTTCCTTGAGTATTACGAGAATACTCGTCCATGAGCATTCTAAGAAATATTAACGTAGTAACTGAAGTACACCTTGTGGCTGTTGGTTCGCCTTAGCAAGCATAGACTGAGATGCTTGTGCAAGGATGTTTTGCTTCGTTTGGTTCATCATTTCTTTGGCCATATCTACGTCGCGGATTCGTGATTCCGCTGCTGTTAGGTTTTCAGAAGAAGTTCCTAAGTTATTGATTGAGTGTTCCATTCGGTTTTGGAATGCACCAAGTTTAGAACGTTCTGCTGATACTTGCTCAATTGCATCGTTAATAACTGTAACAGAATTTTCAGCACCCTGTTGAGATGAAATGTCAACAGAAGAAAGAGATAATGAACCTACTGACATTTCATTAATATCAACCTTCATTGTTTGACCTTGGTTAGCACCAATTTGGAATACTGCTGAATGATTTGTACTTTCATCTTGTGCATCTTGAACTTCTGAGAAGTTACTGAAGTGGTTGTTAAAAGATTCATTTCCATCAATAGAAAGACTCAGATTCTGCAGATCATTTGACTCTCCATCTTTACCATTAACCTGAAGTTCACCTTCAGATGTAATGCTAACACTATCCGTGTCTAATCCAAATGCCGTTTCGATTGAAGAAGTTAAGTCATTAAGCGAAGTGTTTGCTGTTACAGAAAGAGTTGCTTCTGAAATTGCTTTACCATTAATTTGACCATTAATTCTAACTGTGTCACCATCTTTAACACCCAAACTGTCTCCATCTTCATTCCCGAGAGAAGTTAATGTACCTGTTTGAGCACCATCAGTTACACCCAATTGACCAAGTCCTGCATTTCCTTCTGTCATTTCAAAAGTATCACCCTTGGTATCTGCATTAAATTCAAGACTCTCACCATCTTCACTAACCGCAGCAGTAATACCTACTCCCGCAGCATCTAATGCATTGTTCACTTCAGTATTTAACGCATCAATTGATGTATAATCACCTGCAGTTAATGTTACAGTTGTTGCAGAATTACCGTTTAATGAAACATTAAATTGATCATTTGAACCGGCCGCAATACTGTATGAATCGTGAGAAACTGTACTTGCAGCAGTTGCACTACCTGCATCAGCCACGACTAAATCACTAGAAATCCCTAAATCAGATGCTGCATTCCCAGAGGTTTTTATCGTAAATCCAGTTGCATCACCACTGCCATCTCCATCAGTGAATTCCAAGCTACCACTAGTATCAGAAACAGATAAGTCACCGAGATTTGCACTTCCAGTTAATTGGGTGTTGATTTCTGAAACTAATTCAGACTGAGTATATGTTCCAGCTGTTAAAGTGATATCTTCTGTACTTCCAGAGCCTCCATACTCAATAGTTAAGGTGTCATTACTTCCACTTTGAATATTTATTGCATTCTCACCTGGGTCACCTGATAAACTATTTTTAAAGTCTACATTGGCTGATTCAAGTACATCTCCTTGTGCCTTTTGCACACTTTGAAGATCACCATTTAAAAGTTTTTTAGTGTTAAATTCAGTAGTATTTGAAATACGGTCAATTTCTTCTTTTAATTGAGAAACCTCTTTTTGAAGTTCTGCACGGTCAGCGTCAGTTGCAGTATCGTTTGCACCTTGAACTGATAATTCACGCATACGCTGCAGAATAGAGTGTGTTTCATTTAAAGCACCTTCTGCAGTTTGAATCATAGAGATACCATCTTGAGCGTTACGTTCAGCCTGCTCTAGACCACGAATCTGACCACGCATCTTCTCAGAAATTGCAAGACCTGCTGCATCGTCTCCTGCACGGTTAATACGAAGACCAGAAGATAGTTTCTCCATTGACTGTTGGTTAGCATTGTTAGCCTGGGAAAGCTGGCGGTGAGTATTCAACGCCGCTATGTTGTGATTAATTCTCATAGTAAAAGATTCCTCCTTGAATTTTGAGCCTCACGTCCTTGTGAGACTTAGTAAGTAATTTTTACGAAAAGGTCTAAAGTCGGCCGCCTTTAGGTCCTTTGACGTTACATTTCTTATATCGGATTAACTTTTACAAGGTTTAATCTTTTTTAGCATTTTTTAATAGATTGATGACATCCTTCGACATTGCGCTTGCTTCTTGGTTCTCTTCTTGGATCTTTAAATAGATTTCTTTTCGATATACGTCTAGTGAACGCGGAGCTTCAATTCCGATCTTCACTTGATCTCCTTCAACCGCAACAACTTTAATCTCAATATCATCACCAAGCTGAATCGATTCATTTAATTTACGATTAAGGATTAACATCCGAATCACCATCTTTCTGTGATGACACTAAAGGATGTTTCGTTTCATAATCCGTGTCCATTAAGATTAATTGCTTCGCCTTATTCTTCTTCACATTCAAAATAATTGGCGCTTGAAGATTTGCTGTAGAGTCTGCAAAAGAGTCTCTCAACGTTAATACAGATAGAACCACTACATCACTTTCATCTTCAATATGTAATAACTCTTGAGTACTCTTATCTACATGAAATTCATACTCCGTGAAAAATAAGTAAGGATTCGTAACAATCAATGCCACTTCCTCACTCTTGGTGGATTGTAAAGAATGATAGATTTCTTCCTCATCAATAGCTAACAGTACAAATTCATCTTCTTGCTCGAAACCTGGTAATCCGTTAGGAAACTTAATAATACTTTCTGGATTTATTTCCATCTCTCCGAAAAATTTTGTTTTAATATTCATAGTTCACCACTTCTTTATATCGATATTTCAAAGCCTTGTGTGCCAACATATTTTAATCCTACAAAATCCACATCCACATTTGAATACTGCTTAACCTGAGTAGAGACATCCCCTCTTTGATACTGGAATTGAGGTTTCCTAGGGGTGGTCTGGATAATAGGGTCATTCTGCTTCACATTGATATCCGCTCGACCTGGTTCATAACTCAGGGATACTAGATCATAAACCGGCATTCCACCTGGCTTATAAGTGAAATCCCACCCTGCATTCCGTTTAGCTTGAGATGCAATAGGGTTTCCGCCATTTTCGATCCGCATCAGTTCATCACCTTCTTGAGACATCTTCGCTAAATTCTCAAGGAACTTTTGATTTGCATGCTGAGCAGTATCTCGAGTTCGTTCAAATACATTTTTCAGTCCTAAGTTACTCCAAGCATTAGATTGATCAATCGTTAATTTAGGAGAGTGCTGTTTAATAGATACGTCAGCCTGTGGTTGTTCTATACGTACATCTGCCTTTTGTTGATTCATAGTCAATTTAGCATTTTGTATATTTAGTCCAGTTTTGGCTTGTTGTGTATTCAATCTTATTTGAGGAAAATCCACAGGCTAACACCTCCTTATTCTATTAAATGTAAAAGAAAAGCTATCTGCTTTTACAGATAGCTTATCGAAGGAAATCCATTAAGGATGGTTGAATAATTCTTGCGCCGACACCTAATGCTGCACGGTGTACACTTTCTTGTGTTTTTAGTTCTGTAATAACTTTTTCTAGTTCAGCATCTTCATTTTCTGATAGAGTGCCAGAAGTAATGACTTCTTGACTGCTCAAACGATCCTCAATTAACTCAACACGATTCATTCGAGCTCCAAGGTCAGCACGTTCATTTACTACGCTATTGATATGTTTATCAATGTCTGCGATAGAGTGATCTAACTCACCAGAGCCAGTACCCTCTAAACGATTGATAAACTTATCAATATCATCGAACATTCCTTCTTTGAAAACTTGAGTAGGATTCACGTTCGTTGCGATCTCAACACCTTTGGAAACTTCAATCTTCACTTCATTACCATTTGTAGAAGTACTAACCTTTTCACTTCCATCAGGATTTTTAATGACATTGCCAGCACCATCTACAAAATTAACCGGCTTTTCGGTCGTATTCGTGCCATTGAAGATGTACTTATCATTCACTTTTGTGTTGGCAACATCCGTTAAGTGTTGCTTCAACTGTTTAACTTCCTTAGCAATATTCTCACGTTGCCCTTCTTCATAAGTCCCATTACTTCCCTGTACAGCCAACTCACGAATACGCTGAAGAGCCTTGGTCGCTTTATCCATCGCAGCATCTGAGTTATCCATCCAGTTATGAACCTCATTCAGATTACGCTGGTACTGTTTAATCTCAGTAAGCTCAGAACGATAATTCATACCACGCATAGCTACTACAGGATCATCTGAAGGCTTTTGAATTTTCTTTCCTGTTGAAAGCTGTTCCTGGTACTTTCCCATTCGTTCATAACTCTTACTCACATTTCGAAGCATGTTATTCGTTAACATCGATTGGGTTACGCGCATGATTTATTCACCTACCTTCCCACTCGGCCCATGCCGTTAATAATTTTATCGAGCATTTCATCAACTGTTGTCATACTACGTGCAGCTGCATTATACGCATGCTGGAACTTAATCATATTCGACATTTCTTCATCCAAGGAAACCCCACTTACAGATTGTCTGCGTTCCTCTACAGAAAGGCGAAGTGTACTCGAGTTATCCTCTAAACGACGATATTCTTGAGATTGTACACCCATGTCACCAATAAGAGATTCATAGAATGTACTAACGTCTGTATTTTCTCCTAAATCACTTAGAGGCGTATTTTTAACATCTGCAAGGGCTTTTGCATTCTCACCGTTACCAATAAAGGCTCTACCTCCACTATCCGCTTCTTGAGCAGCAGCAATGTTATCCGTTGATTGGCTAATAGCATCTGAGAGCTGCATTGTATTGGCTGCACCAATTCCTTTATAACTTCCTTCTCCTAATGAAAAGAAGTTTGGCGTTTGGTTAGTAGTAGTTTTTCCTTCTAAGTTATTTAAGTTATATCCTTGTCTATGAACTGCATTAAATTGTTCAGTGAAAGCAGACGCCATCTTATCTAGGTTTTGAAGCATATTCGTATAAAGACCACCAGTTTGGTTAGCTCCCTGAGTTTCACCTTGAATACCTAAAGTTTCACTTGCTGAGCCTGAAACAGATAAATTAGCCTCTTTCCCAGAGTGTTCACTCATCAACACTAACTTTTTCGGAGTGACTTCCGGAGCATCCGGACCATTAGGAATGATCTCTGCCTTAACTCCTGTTGTCTCTGTTTCATTGTTAATAGCTTCTTTTAAATCCTGAAGAGACATGCCATCTGTAATGGTTATAGTTGATGCTTCTCCCGCTTCATATGGAGGGTCACCGTCATCAACTTTTTTAGTACCTTTTAACGTTAATGTCGTATCAGCTTTAACGTCCGAATCTGTAATGTTGTCAGCATTAGCAAAACCTTTAGACACAGAAAAAGCTTCAACTTGAGGTTCTGATCCCATGTACCCCATGGCGTTCACTAACCCTTTTAACTTCCCTTGGGACTTAAACTGATCAAAACTATACCCTTGTCCACCAACTTGGATTTGATCAACTAGGTTCTGCCCCATAGAGCTATTAAACGTTACATTCACTTTATTAACGTTTTCTCCGTTCAGGAGTGACACAGGCGGTTGCAATGGCTTCCCTGTCTCATCAGCTAGTTGAATATTCGCCTGACCTTGAGCAATTGATTTTGCATTGGCGCTATTACTACTTTTTGAGTAGGAAACATCAATATTCATCATGCCTGAAAGCTCATCAATTAAACGATCTCGTTCATCATATAAATCGTTCGGTAAGTATCCGTGAGGCTCAACCTCACCAATTTGTTTATTTAAGTTTTGAATTTGCGTTAATTTTGAGTTTATGTCTTTTACTGTTACATTGATTTCGCTTTTAAGGTCTTTTTGAATCGTGCGTAGTGAGTTAGATAAATAATTAAATGTTTCAGCTACAGCCATACCACGTTGTCGCACAACAGAACGAGCACCAGAGTCCTGTGGGTTATCAGCCAGGTCCTGCAAAGAGTTCCAAAAACGGTCCATCGTTTTCGAAAGTCCTTGTTCGGAAGGCTCGTTCATGACCTCTTCCATTTTGTTAATGGCGTTCGTTAACGATTCATAATACCCTTGTTTACTATTTTCGCCTCGAAATTGCACGTCAAGAAATTCCTCGCGTACGCGTTCGATGGATCCTGCTTGTACACCTGAACCCACTTGACCTGGAATTTCGGGACGGTTTCGTGATGCAGGCGGAAAAGGCGCTGTTTGTTCAAAGTTAACGCGCTGACGTGAATACCCTTCAGTATTCGCATTGGAAATGTTATGTCCTGTTGTATAAAGGGCTGATTGTTGTGTGAACAATGCCCGCTTCGCTACCTCTAAACCATGGAATGTTGATGGCATGGTGGAATTCCCCTCTCGTTAAGCTTTGGAATCAAAAACAGATCGCCTGTTACCGCTATCACTCTGCTTTGCATTCGGTCGCCCATAATTCAAATTCTTCATAGACGGTTGTATCATATCTAATGACATATCAATAAATTGTAAGGATTGCTGTGTAAGCTCTTGGTTCAGCTTCTCTTGCTGCTTTAAGTCAGCAAGAATCATAACTAATCGTTCAAATTGTTCCTGTAAAGCTTGTCCTTCTTGCTCATTATTGATGTTTTCAAGCATGGCTGTAATGGTTCGCTCATCTCCATTTACACCTTGGGATGCAAACCAATCCGAAACAAGCTGCTCACGCTTCGTTTCTAACTGGCCGATTGCTTGAACATGCTTGCGCTCTTTTACAATGATCGCCTGAAGCTCCTCAGTATTCCCCTTCTTAAGAGCTTCTGTTTTTTCTTGAGATAATGTCAATAAGCTTTGATGCAAGGAACAAAGCTTATCCATTATTTCTGTAATAGGTTGAGTGGACATGGATCATGCCCTCCTTTAGCGGTTCGTCCAGAAGTCTATCATTTTCTCAGCTGTCTTATTGGCATCAACTTGGTATTCTCCAGCATCAACCTTGTTTTTAATTTGCTCAATATGCTCTTTTCGTGCTGCTTGAGCCTTGTTCATCTCCTGCATTTGTTTTGCCTTGCTAGAGATTTCTACTTTATCTTTAAGTGAATTTGTATTTTGATTCTCTTGTTGCTTTTGAATTTGCTTTTTGTAAGGGTTGAAATTCGTTTGGTTTGGACCATGAATTTTCATTTCACTCACCTCTTTCCCTTTTTAAACGCCGCAACTACATCTACCCGTAATATCGGCAGGGAATAGAAATGTTTAAGACTTTCCTTTAAAATTCCCTACTGAATAATAGGTGTGATTTCTGTCACGGCTATTTTTTTGTTGAACTTCTTCTATATTCTTTTCTCTTTCAAGGTCGTTTTGAATGCCTGAAGCACAGCTACTACAAATCTTTCCTTCCTGAATAGGTGCTCCACACTTTTCACAATCATATGTCAGGTTTGGAAAGTCTCCTGCACGAAGTCGCTTTTCTTTTACAAACTTCAGGACAAGATCCTTCTCAACTCCTGTTGCTTCCACAACTTCATCAATAGATGATGTACGGTTTTTCTTTTTACTTATGAATTTATAAACCAAATCATAAGCTTCTTCTTCTTTTTTATAACATGCGTCACAAATACTCTTCACACTTTTCACGAATAAAGCGTTACAACGCGGGCAATTGGCTAACTCTCCCACTCTAGTCTCCTCCTTAATCATCTTTATCTATTATATCGTCAAAAGAGTTGAATTAAAAAGGGGACTATAAGAATTAAGGTTATCCTCGAATAAGTGTAAAAGCATGAACCTCTTGTGCACCGCTTAATTTAAGTACCTCGGCAGCATGATGTAGTGTGCGGCCTGTAGTGTAAATATCATCAATTAATACGATGGTGCTACGCTGAGGTTTCTGAATTTGAAAAGGATTGGTGGAAGTCATCCTCTCTTTTCGAGACTTTTTGGATTGCTTCTCAGTGTGGATACGTTTAATTGCATTTTCTGATGGATAGTTAACAAAACTAGCAATAGCTTCAGCCTGATTGAAGCCTCTTTCTTGCAACCTTTCTTCGCTCAAAGGAATCGGCACGACAACTAGATTGTTCAAATGGCTAAATGCTTCATCAAAACGTTGTTGTACATCTTCCCGAAAAAGTTCCGCTAAAACATAATCTCCTCGATATTTCCATTTCGAAATGACTTCTTGCATGAAAGAATTGTACTCAAAAACTGAAATGTTGCATTCCAAGGAGGGGTTCTGAGCAATCCAACGCTCACAGTCATAACAAGTTTTCCCCTTACCTTCCATAGGACGATTACACCGAATACAAACGGGTCCCACAATAAAAGAAAACTTTTCCTTACACTCTTCGCATAGAACTTTTATTTTGTGAGGTGTCAAAAAGGTTAACCATGTAACTTCAGGAAGAATTTTCTGATCACACCATAAACAATGCATGTTATCGCTCTCCCTTCCTTGACCGATCATTCATGTTCAGAATCGAGTATCTCGCTTCGACCATCGCTTCCGATTTCCCATCATGAAAAAATACCACATCACCATTAGGATCACTGGCACTCCGACCAGCCCTACCTACAATTTGGACTAAAGCCGCTTCATCAAAATTTCGATGACCTGCGTGGAATACAGCTACATCAATGGAAGGGAATGTTACACCTCGCTCTAATATGGATGTAGAAATTAGAATAGAAATCTCATGCTCACGAAATTGCTGAACTTTCTCATCACGATTCTCATCTTCACTGTGTACATATACACCATTTGGTATGAGATCTGCCAATTGTTCAGCTAAAGCGATGGTAGGGGCAAAAACGAGTACACGCCTCGTTCCAGCTTCTTTTTCATGTAACCAGCTTTTAAATTTTCGAGGTAATGTATTTTTATCAAGAGAGGACTTCCAACCAAAACATGAAACAAATTGTGGAACAGGTAGGGGATGTCCATGAAATCGTTGAGGAACAAATACAGTCTGTAGCTTTTTCAATTTAGAAAGGATTTTAAAGCGAATACGAGGAGTAGCAGTTAAGTAGATAGTGGCTGATTCTTTCTTTTTTGCACGTCTTGAAGCCCACAAAAGGGAAGAATCAGCGTAAAAAGGAAACGCATCAACTTCATCAATAATTAACACGTCAAAAGCTTGAGCATACCTAAGCAATTGGTGAGTGGTGGATAAAACTAATTGTGCTCCTTCATCAACATGTTGACTTCCTCCATACAGGGCCACCATGTCTACGTAGGGCAACACCTCCTGAAAACGAGGAAATAACTCCTTTACTACATCAGCCCTTGGAGTAGCAATACATACTCTCTTCCCTTCCGCCAATGCGTGAGAGAGACCCTCAAACAACATTTCCGTCTTCCCAGCGCCACAAACAGCCCACACTAGGAGATCATTCTTGGAATCTATCGCACTCTTTATTTCTTCAGAAGCTCGTTTTTGATAAAAGGTGAGTTCCCCATCCCACTTCAAAACATGATCATTTATCCATTTAGGCTCAGAACCTGTCCAAACAAGGAAATGAGAACTAGTCGAAACCCTTCCCATCTCAATACAATTACGACAATACACACACTCTTCTCCACAATCACAAGGCAAGCCAGCAAACCATCTTCTTTTCTTGTTTCCACACCGTCGACACAGGTACCCCCAAACATAGTCTTCTATTACAGGAACTCGCTGTAATAAACCTTGTGACAAAAGCATTTCTTTCTCTTCCTTATTCATTTCAACTTCTTTTTCTAGTAAGAGTTTACCGCTTAGGGAGGGATACACATTTGGTGAATGACTTTTAGCAGTAGAGGTAGAGGGGATCCAATCAAACGATGAGTTAAAGTAAGAATAAAGCGAGGAAATAACCTGAGCAAACTTCAATAAGTTCACACTCCTTATAAAGGTATAAAAACGCCATGCCTTTACCTCGCATGACGTCTCTTAAAAGTTTATTTCTTATACCAACCAATTCCGATAGCACCTTCGCCTAAGTGTGTGCCAATAACAGGACCGAAGTAACTTAACACAAATTCAACGTGAGGGTATTGCTCCTGAAGCTCTTCTAAAATTTCCTGTCCTTCAGCTTCACGATTCGCATGAATAATCGTAGCTTTCATGGGTTCTCCTGTTGAAGCAACTTCTTCAAACAATCCTTTCACACGCTTTAAGGCTTTCTTACGTGTACGGATCTTTTCAAATGGAACGATCTTCGTATCCACAAAATGAAGAACAGGCTTCACTTGCAATAGGCTTCCTACTATAGCCTGAGCTCCACTCAAACGCCCTCCACGGTGAAGGTTTGTTAAATCATCCACCATAAAGTACGCCTGTAAGGACTGCTTAATCTCTTCTAATCGAGCCAGGATCTGATCAGGTGTAGCTCCGTTATTGGCCATTTCAGCCGCTTCAATCACATAAAATCCTTGAGCCATACAGCTAATCTCTGAATCAAATGTGTGGACTTCAAGACCTTCAGCCATCTCTCCAGCTGTTGTTGCAGTTTGATAGGTTCCACTAATACCACTTGATAAATGAATACAGACAACTGCATCATACTGTAAGCTTAGCTTTTCAAATAACTCTTGTAACATTCCTATAGAAGGCTGTGATGTTTTGGGGAGCTCGTCTGAATCACGCAACATCTCAAAAAAGTCTCCGGTTGTAATGTCGACTTCCTCTTTATAACTTTCATTTCCAAATAGCACGCTAAGTGGGATCATATGAATGTGATGTTGATCTCGTACATTTTGGGGTATGTAAGCTGTACTATCTGTAACGATTGCTGTTTTCATAGATACCGTACTCCTTGGTTTTGTAATGGGAAATTGGTTTTCATACCAATTTGCTTTTATATCATGTTATGACGATAGTTTATGAAAAATTATGTAAATGTACCTTTATTGTACATGAAGATAATCACAAATGCACCAACCGATTCTACGATATTCACTTGTCTCCAACACCCCAAAACATAAAAAAGACCCTAGAAACTTTCTCATTTCTAGAGTCTTTTATCTTATTAATTTACAAAAACTTCAACCCAACCGTTTTTAATCGCTGTTACAACAGCTTGTGTCCGGTCGTTTACGTTCATTTTTTGCAAAATGTTACTTACGTGGTTTTTAACTGTCTTTTCACTAATGAACAGGGCTTCTGCTACGCCGCGGTTACTCTTCCCATCAGCTAGAAGTTGTAAAACTTCACACTCACGGCGAGTTAGAAGGTGTAATGGTTTACGATACTCAATCGTGTTCTCAGCTTGAGCACCACCTGTACCCTCATCAGCTAAGCGGCGATATTCCTTCACCAAGTTATGCGTAACTTTAGGGTGCAAGTAAGATCCGCCTTCACTTACGACTTTAATCGCATCAATTAAGGCATCAGAATCCATCTCTTTTAAAAGATACCCTTGCGCACCTGTTTTAAGTGCGTGAGTTACATAGTTTTCATCATCGTGGATTGATAGAATGATAACCTTAAGATCTGGATATTGACCGATAAGCTCAGCTGTAGCTTGCACGCCATTTACTTGTGGCATGTTGATATCCATTAATACAACATCAGGGCTGTGTTCCTCAACTAGTTTTGTAGCTGAATCCCCATCGTCACCCTCTGCTACAACTTTAAAACTTGGTTCGAACTCTAGTATTCTTTTTACTCCTTCACGGAATAATTTATGATCATCAATTAATACAATGCTGGTGGTCATGGTTAAGCCTCCCATATCCAATGAATTCCATTGTTCATTATTGTTTATTTCCCTTTTGGTGCTAGGTTTCAAACCCTCATAAGTCTTTAAACCCGCCCAAATAGTCGCTTGTGTATGTTTGTTGATCCCCTTATCTCATCTGATATACCCATTATAATATAAATAGGTACAAGAATATAGAAGAATACAACATTTCCAATATCTACTGATTCAATGGGACCTGGATCATGATAACAGTACCTTCTCCAATACTTGAATCAATAGTGATCTCTCCATCAAGCATTTCAATTCGTTCTTTCATCCCAACAATTCCAAAGGATTTTTCCTTTTTCTCATTGGTATCAAAACCTTTTCCATCATCTTTTACTACAATGTTTACATTATTACGTTTTAATTCAAATTTCACTTGAATCGTTTTAGCCTCAGCATGTTTCAAAGCGTTTTGAACCGCTTCTTGAACTAAACGAAACAAAGCAACTTCGTATTTGGAGTCTAGACGCTTCTCCTCTCCATGTGAGGAGAAATCAATCTGGAGACTATTATACTCTTCTACTGTTGCTAAGTATTTTTTCAATGTTGGAACGAGTCCTAAGTCATCCAATGCCATTGGTCGTAGGTCATAAATGATGCGACGAACTTCATACAGGGCTGAGCGGACCATTTTCCGGACATCCTTAATTTCTTTTAACGCCTCATCTACACCTCTCTCACGGAAGGTTCGATCCACTAACTCAGAGCGTAGCATGACGTTGGCAAGCATTTGAGCAGGTCCGTCATGAATTTCCCTAGACAAACGTCTACGTTCTTCTTCTTGAGCCTCAATGATTTGCAGTCCGAATGCCTGCTTTTCTCGAGCATCCTCAAGTGCTTCAGATACTTGTTTGAAGTCATCATTTAAGTAATTGAGAACAACAGATATTTTGCCGCCTAAGGCATCTGCTTTATCTACTGTTTCAGAAAGACGTCTAATGCGTTGTTCCAGGTCATCTCGTTTCTCTCGCAGCTGCTTTTCCTTTTCTCGTTTTACAGAAAGCTGCATTTGAAGTTGGTGAGTTTGCTCATATACCTCACGTATTTCAGCTTCGGAATACTTATCAAAATGTTTACTCACCTCGGAAAGACGCATACGGGAAAAGCGAACCTGGCGCTCAAGTTTATCGCCCTCATCAATCATTTCAATAACTTGTTTTTTCGTATCATTTAACTCTGAATTTAGCTGTTCAAACTCTGTCCGAGATTGCTCGCCTATTTGGAAGATTTCATCCTTACTGTTTGTCACTACATCGACCATCTCTTGAATAATCGAATCAAGTGCTTTTTCACCAATTTTAGACTCAGACATAAAACGTCTCCTCCATCTATGTTCACATACTCATTCGTTTGACCCATGATAATTTTTGGGGGTTATTCGGAAAAAACTATTGATTAACAAAAAAATTTCGGAAGTTGTGTGTTTTAGGATAGGTCTACAAGCTTATGCCTATCCAATTCCCTTGTATTTATATCCCATTTAAAGCCTACCTACTCTTAAAGAATTCGTTTGCTGATTCATCCCCGTAACATTATAATGAAGTTTTAGGAGGTAGAATGCAAGATGTTAAATAGCTATCTAACCGTTAAAGGAGAAGGATCGGAACAGATTACGATTCAGAAATCTCGATTTATTGGATATGTAAAACGAACAGAAACTGAAGAAGAAGCAAAAGAATTTATTCAAGAAATTAAAAAAAAGCATAATGATGCCACCCATAATTGTTCAGCCTATCTAATAGGGGAAAATGACCAAATTCAAAAAGCTCATGATGATGGTGAACCTAGCGGCACAGCAGGAGTACCTATGCTTGAAGTATTAAAGAAAAAAGGTCTAAAAGATACTGCAGTGGTCGTTACCCGCTATTTTGGAGGGATCAAACTAGGCGCCGGAGGCCTTATTCGTGCATATGGGAGTGCAACCTCTGAAGCCTTAATTACAACAGGTATAGTAAAGCGTCAGCTCATGAGATCCATGATTGTAAAAGCCGACTATAACCTGTTGGGGAAAGTTGAAAACCAACTTCGTTCAAGCTCTTACATATTAAATGGGATTGAATACCTTGAACATGTGGAAATAGATATATATGTGGAAGAGGGAGAAGAAGAGGAATTCAAGACATGGATGGTTGATCTAACGCATGATCAGGTTGAAATCAATCAAGGTGAGGTTTCCTATATGGAGATCGATGTACCGCCTGACCACAAAGGAGAATAACGCATGAAAATGAAAAAGACCTCAAAGAAGAGAATCATTCTATGGTCTTTCCTTGTTCTTTTCTTACTTGCAGCTGGAGCAACAGCTGGCTATGGTATGTATCTTACAGACAAAGCAAAAACGGTAACCGATCAAGCCCAACAAGAATTAAATCGTGGAGATAAGTCAAAAAAACGTGATGAAGTTGTGGATCCGAACTACGACAATATTTCCATACTATTTTTAGGTATCGATGATAGTGACGTTCGAAATATTGAAAATGCCCGTTCAGATGCGATGATCCTAGCTACACTTAATGAAAAAGAAAAATCCATTAAGCTAGTCAGCATACCACGTGACTCTTATGTTGATATTCCATCAAAAGGATTTAAAGATAAAATTACACACGCGCATGCTTTTGGAGGAGTTGACCTAGCTGTATCAACAGTTGAGAATATGTTTAATATCCCTGTTGATTATTACGTCCGTTTAAATTTCAATGCCTTTATCGAAACCGTAAATGCTCTTGGGGGGATTGAATATGATGTCCCTTTCACCTTATCAGAGAAAAATAGTAACGATATAGCAGGAGCCATAAAACTCGAAAAAGGAAAGCAACATTTAAATGGAGAAGAAGCTCTAGCACTTGCACGTTCTCGTCAATATGATGACGACATGGCCCGAGGTCAACGCCAGATGGAATTGATGAAGGCAATTTTCGAGGAAGCTTCAAAGACGAAGTCAATCGGGAAATACGGTTCTCTTATTGATTCAATAGGAAAAAACATGAAGACAAACATGGAATTTGAAGAAATGGTTTCCCTTCATGACTATGTTTTACGAAGGGACAACGTTGAAATCGATACAATGCAACTGAACGGAAACCATGCCTATATCGACGACATTTATTATTACCGCTTAAAAGATCAAAGCGTGACAGATATAAAATCGAAACTCCAAGTACACCTCGACTTGGAAAATGGCGATAACGGTTCAAAAGATGACAGTGCATATGCCAAAGATGATGAAGACTCTATTCAAGATAAAGAATCTTAATAATAACTACAAAACATAAAAGAAGCTAGCCTAACATATTTGTTTTAGGCTAGCTTCTTTTTATCCGTTTTTATTGTCTGAATCATTTCAAGTTTTTATCTTGGTGTTTTAGTTAGATTTAATTACTCGTGCTTTCATCTGTAGACTCTTCGGTAGTATTATCTTCCTCTGTATTTTCAGGATCATAATCAGGGTCCAACAACCTACGATCCTTAGAACCTAAGTACTGATCAGCTTTATACATCCAACCTGCGATTTTTTGTCCCCAGTAAGGGTCAGATGCATACTTTACATTCATACCTTCTGACTTATTACCAAGGAAGTCACCGTTATATCTGAAATTCCCTGGTGTAAGATACTTCTCAGAAACAAATTCAGCAACATACATAATATTAGACTCTAATGACTTGAACTCATCTGCATTTCCATAAGGATTGTCATCACTTGCGTTGATTCCAAACAAGTTGTTTTTATCCCTTGCAATTTTGCTCTTTCCCCAGAAACTTTCATGAATAGCATGAGATAGAAGATACAGGCCATTCACATTATATTTTTCCTGTGCTTCAATAAATACATCACCAAGTCCAATTAAAGGGCTATCCGGACTGAAATGCTTCATAAATTGATCTAATTCTTCAGCAGTATAATGCGTTTTTGTTCTTAGAGATAACTGATTAAACAAAGGGTATTCCTTCCCTTCAAACGTTTCTCCATCCCAACTATATACTTTCTCTCCTTCATCCATCGTATCGGGTGCCGATCCATACGTGTATTGCACGTAACCACCATTTCGATAAATGTGGTGCACTAATTTACCATCTTCATTTTCGTAATAGGATTGTCCATCAATAAATTTATTTGGTACAAGTTGCACATCGCTTGGTGCTACATATCCAATTTGATCAGCAATTTTAATCATAATCCCATCATCAACCGTATCTAAATACTGCATCTCAGCTGAGCCATTCACATAGGTAATAGCAGAAGTCCTATTCTCATCTTCGTAAATATTCGTAAACCATCTAGTACGAACAATACCTTCTGGCATCCATACGACTTCCCCATTTTCCAGAATGACTTGTGTTCCGTCTTTTGCAACATGGCTTTTCGCTTCATTAAGCGTATCGTAGGATTCACCTAAATTATAATCCTCTAACGCATTCATATTAGCAATCTGAAAGTCTCTTGAAGTTTGAAAAGATAATTTAATAGATTCTTCCATCTCTTTGTCCCGCATTGATTTGATTGATTGCTTGATATGTAATGTATAAGTTTCACCTAATGTATAGTTTTCCTTTGGTGAAACCGTCAAAGTCTTGCCATCCTCCGATAATTCTGTTTCAACCGGATGCTTCTGTAAACTACGATAATTCATCACATACACTGTATCCTCATTGATTGTTTCAGGATCCATTGCCACATTAAAGTTCACTTTAAATTCTTTGTCCAAGGAAACGTTAATTCTGCTCTCTAGTTCCTTCCAGGTTGTGGCTGCTTGCACCTTCCCTATTGGACTTAATAGTGACAACATCATCACAAAACTCATAAGGACCACACTTGTCTTCTTCATCCTGATGCTCCTCCCCAAATGATTCTTCAGACAAAATTCTACTCTTATTATTATATATGGTACATTGCGGTAATAATAGAGGACATTGGTAGGAATCTGTCTAAATTTTCATTTACAGTCGAATGATTCCGACATAGGCAATTGAAATTATGACAAAATATTTCCCGGGAAAAGAATTATATTAGAAAGAACAACAAGAATATGACGAAGAAGCTCGAGCCATGATTTATTCAGCAATATGGCAGGATTGTAGAAGACTTGAAACTGAGAGGAGTCCGTTGCTGTAAAGTAATTTGTTGCGGTCAGTGAAACGGCAAGCCTGTTGTGGAAGAAAAGCCGAGCCTCCTCGTGCCTGCGGGG
>NZ_AULJ01000019.1:0-6883 GCF_000425225.1 Pontibacillus marinus BH030004 = DSM 16465
GACCCATGGCTGAGATCATTTTATCTCTTGCTTAAGGAAACTGTATTTTAGCTCTACATATAAGGCTTTAGATCACTTTGGTGCATATATGACTCACCCCCATAATCTACATCAGAAAACCTTACGATAGCTGCGGTTCCGTTATTCACCATTCGGCTAAGGTGGGCTGGGAAATGGGTTGACTCCAGCGGAAAAACGGGCTAGCGAGACCCCGCAAGGAGCGAATAGCGGATGAGGAGGCTCGATAGTTCGTCCGCAGGAAAGCAACCCATTTCCCAGCCCACCCGCTCTCAATTTGGCAACGGAACCACTCTAAGCCTTATTCCACAATCCTGCCAGATTGCTGAATAAAAAAACAGGCTGAGCATCCCCAGCCTGTTCTCTATTCTTATAAAGACATTTTTAAGATCGCTTCAACATCATCGTGTTCAAGTTTTCTAAAGTTGCCAAATGGTCCACGTTTCATAGCACGGTCAATCATTAGATCTAACTGGCTATCATCAATATCATAATCAGCTAAACGTTCTGGTGCACCAAGGCTCGTCCAGAAAGCGCGAAGTTTTTCGATACCTTCTAGCGCTACTTCTCTGTCACTCTTACCTTCTTCTTCTACATCAAACACTCGAACAGCTAATTGTTTAAAGCGCTCAGTATTATGATCCACATTATGCTTCATCCAACTTGGGAATAAAATCGCTAAGCCACCTGCGTGAGGAATATCATATACAGCAGAAACAGCATGCTCAATATTGTGCGTTGCCCAATCTCCGCGGTAACCCATTTGCAGAGAACCGTTTAATGCAATTGTACCAGCATACATGATCGTCTCGCGGTGCTCAAACGATTCAAGATCTTCCAATAGCTTTGGAGCAGTCTCAATAACAGTTTTTAAGACTCCTTCAATCATTCGGTCTTGTACGGGTGCATTTGTAGGTTGGTGGAAATATTGTTCAAATAAGTGACTCATCATGTCCACCATACCGTAAATCGTTTGATCACGTGGAACAGTCATTGTGTTTACCGGATCAAGGATAGAGAATGTAGGATTGGTTAAAGGTGCTGCACCCCAACCATACTTCTCGTTTGTTTCCCAATTTGTAATAACGGACCCTGCGTTCATTTCAGATCCAGTTGCCGCTAATGTAAGAACTGTTCCAAACGGTAATGCTTCTTGAGGTGTAGCTTTACGTGTTACTAAATCCCAAGCATCTCCTTCGTATTTAGCACCAGCAGCAATCGTTTTTGTAGCATCGATCACAGAACCTCCACCAACAGCTAGAAGGAAGTCGATGTTATGCTCTTTGCATAGTTCTACTCCTTTATGAACTGTAGACAATCTTGGGTTTGGCTCTACACCTGCAAGCTCTTTTACATTCAGGTTTAAGCTACTTAATTTATCGATCACTTGGTCATAAAGGCCGCTCTTCTTAATACTGCCGCCTCCATATACTAATAATACATTTTGAACATGTGAAGGAATTTCTTCAGTTAATTTTTCTAGTTGACCCTTACCAAAAATTAATTTTGTCGGGTTGTGATATACAAATGGTTCCAACGTAATTCTCCTTTCGATGTCTAACTCCACCGTCTTATTATGTCCAAAATTCTTTTCGGTTTCAAAAGATATGCAATGAGAAGAGTCTGTTGGTAAATCTTTCAGCAGGAAATTGAATTTTCCAAGTGTATAAAATCAGCAAAACAACTCAACCTATAACCGAATCAATTTTAAACTAAGGAGGAATAGGTACATGAGTACTCTTCAACGCATTGCTCTTTTGTTAGTCATTGTTGGAGCTGTTAACTGGGGACTTATTGGCTTGTTTCAGTTTGATTTAGTAGCAGCATTATTTGGTGGCGGAGAACAAAGCGGAGCATTCGCACGCGTAATCTATACACTTGTTGGTATCAGTGGTCTAATCAACATTGGTCTTCTATTCAAACCTAGTGAAGAAATGTCTGATCACCCAGAACCAGAAGCGTAAGACCCCATGGCTAGTTATGTACAATCTGAATAATAAAAAAATGTCCGATCTAATAAGATCGGACATTTTCATTATTTACGGTACGTGTTTTCACGCTCTTTAGACTGGTTAATCCACTCGTCTAATTTATCTTTTAGCGTATTGAAACCAGACTGGTCATCATCTTGATGTTGAACCTGTTGGTTTTGCTGAGGCTTACGCTGCTGTTGTTGTTGTTTTGGTTGTTGCTTTGGTGCTTCTTCTGTAGCGCGAATGGAAAGCGAATACTTTCCTTTCTCTTCATCGATATTTAAGATTTTAACCTTAACTTCGTCACCAATATTTAAGTGCTCGTTAATATCCTTAACAAAGCCATGTGTAACCTCTGAAATGTGTACTAAACCTTGTACTTCTTCATCTAATGCAACAAAGGCACCATAAGGCTGGATACCTGTTACTTTTCCTTCCAATACTTGACCTGTTTCAAACTTTGCCATGCTGAACAACTCCCAATATTAATTATATATTCGTTTCTTTTCACACAATATGTTATTTTATCATAATTACCTCACGCAAGCAAAATGAAGAAAATGACAATTAACCCCTTAATTCATAGTGGTTTTACAATTTTCTTATGAAAAAAAATCTGATCCTATAAAATTTTTCGTAAAAAAATTAGAGTTTGAGGTTTAATTTCCTTATAGCTTGGCAATACATAGTAACGTAAGACTTTCTCGTATTCCCCCTGTGAGGCAAAGCGTCGACAAACGCTTTGCTTTTTTTTATGCTTAACCTCCCATTTTGTATGAATCTTTGAATTACGCAAAAACTAAAGATACCTCAAATAAAACTACCCTATGGTTTAACTTTTCACGTAAATGTCTAAAACCAAAGAAACCAAATCACATCAACAACTTGAGAAAGGGAGGTACAGAAACGTGGAAACGATCCATCAAGAGGAACAGTGGCTAAACCATGAGGGAATCAATATTTCCTATAATTATTACTCAACCTCCTCCAGCGCTAAACCTGCTCTTGTTTTAGTACATGGATTCTTGTCTTCGAAGTTTTGTTATCGTTATATGATACCTGAGCTAGCCGAGCACTTTGATATCTTCGTTTTTGATTATCCTCCTTTTGGTGACAGTGACAAAGTTTGCGCTTACGACTTTTCTTATCGTAACTTTGCTCGTATTATTATCGAGCTTTTGGATCAACACAATATCTCCACCGCTTCAATAGGTGGACATTCGATGGGTGGACAAATTGCTTTATTAACCGCTCACTTGTATCCAGAGCGAATTGATAAGCTCATCTTATTTGCCCCTTCCACCTATGTTAAGAAATTTAATTCTTTTATGCGAATGGCTAGTAAAACACCAGCATTTTGGTATGTCTTGAAAAGATATTTTCACCGAAAAGGGGTATATGGAGCTTTGTTGGATTGTGTATATGATCCTCATGTTGTCGATAAGGATATGATAAAAGGCTATATGCGACCTTTTTTAAAGAAGGAGATATTTTACTGCCTGACTAAAATGATTCGTGATCGAGAAGGAGACCTCCCTTCTGAAGACTTACAACACATAAAAGCAGAGTGCTTGGTTCTTTGGGGAGAAGAAGATAAAGTTTTACCTGTATCACTTGGGCACAAGCTTATAAAGGACCTACCAACCGCAACACTTGTAACTTACGAAAAAATAGGTCACTTATTACCTGAAGAGATACCGCTCATTCTTACTGAAGAAATTAAGGATTTTTGTAAACCTAAGGAGAAAGCTACCGTTTAAAGGGTAGTTTTTTCATTTTTATAATTCGTGTTATTTCTGTTTCAGCAAATCTTTTTGTATGATGTAAGGAAAGACATGTAGGAGGTTTTTGAAATGTCAAAATTCCAAAAGGTAACAAATCGTTTAAGTACAAGATCAGTAAAGTGGGATTGGAGAAAGAAATTATTCAATAGTGAAGAAGTACTTCCTATGTGGGTTGCTGACATGGATTTTGAAGTACCTGAAGCTGTAAAAAATGCGCTTATTAAGAGAGCTGAGCACGGCATTTTCGGATATACTCTCACAGACCAAAAAGTAAATGAAACCATTCAAAATTGGCTGAAGTCTAAACATGATTGGGAGATTGAAAAAGACTGGCTTACATACAGCCCTGGTGTAGTACCAACGTTACATACCATTATTGAGGCATTAACTTCAGAAGAGGATAAAGTTCTTATTCAAACACCAGTTTATCCTCCATTTTTCCAAGTGGTGAACAAACACAATAGAACACTTGTTAAGAATCCTCTTCAAATTGAAAATGGACGTTACGAAATTGATTTTAAAGACCTAGAGGAGAAATTAGCTTCCGGAGTAAAAGCTTTCATTCTGTGTAATCCTCATAATCCTGTTGGCCGAGTTTGGCAAAAGGATGAACTACAAAAAATGGCTGATTTATGCATGAAGCATGATGTTTTAATTATTTCTGACGAGATCCATTCAGACCTAGTCTACCCTGGATATAAGCATATCCCGATTGCTTCATTGTCTAAAGATATCGAAGCAAATACAATCACATGTATGGCACCTTCCAAAACATTTAACTTAGCCGGGTTGCAAGCTTCTTATGTCATTACACCGGATAAGAAGATGCGTGAAGCAGTGAATGAACAATTCGGATTACAAGGTTTAAATATGCTAAATACTATGGGGATTACAGCCATGGAAGCAGCATATGAACACGGAGGACAATGGTTGGAAGAGCTCATTCAGGTAATAAAAAGCAACAAAGATCGTCTGATGGAACGCCTTCATTCAGAAACAGAAACTATAAAAGTAATCGAACCTGAAGGCACTTATCTTGTATGGCTTGATTGCAGAGAAATGGGTTTATCTCATTCCGATTTAAAGCAATGGTTTGTAGAAGGTGCAAAAGTAGGGTTGAATGACGGAGCTTCATTCGGTGAAGATGGTGAGGGCTTCATGAGAATTAATATCGCATGTCCTCCTGAAACACTAGAAGAAGGAATCAACCGCATTGTAAATGCTACTAACGCTAGATAAGTCAATATTCATTGGTCCTCCTCATACAATAGTGGAGGACTTTTTTTGATAGGAGGAGACGTATGATCACTCGAAAAAGTAAACGAGAAATTGAAATGATGCATGAAGCCGGAAAACTTTTAGCTTCATGCCATAAAGAAATTGCGAAACGTATCCAACCAGGTATTACAACCCTAGAAATCAATACATTTGTTGAGGAATACCTAGAGAAACACGGGGCTACACCTGAACAAAAAGGATTTCATGGATATCCTTACGCCACTTGTGCATGTGTTAATGACGAAATTTGCCATGGGTTTCCGAGAGACGAAGCCTTACAAGATGGGGATATTGTTACAATCGACATGGTTGTGAATTTAAATGGTGCACTTGCAGACTCTGCATGGACTTATAGGGTTGGCACAGTCGATCCAGAAGTAGAAAAATTATTAAATGTAACTCATGAATCATTGAAAAGATCGATTGATGTAGCCCTTGTGGGAAATCGCCTAGGAGATATCGGGCATGCTATCCAATCTTACGTAGAAGAGGAAGGGTTTTCAGTTGTTCGAGATTTTACCGGACATGGCATAGGCCCTACTATCCATGAAGACCCAAACATTTTTCATTTCGGCCAACCTGGAACTGGTGCTCGTCTTAAAGAAGGAATGGTCTTGACCATAGAACCAATGGTAAATATGGGGACATGGCATTCACAAAAAGATGATAATGGATGGACTGCAAGAACAATTGATGGAAAATGGTCAGCTCAATATGAACATACCATAGCAATCACGAAGGAGGGTCCTTTGATTTTGACAAGTCAGAATTAGGGACGCCCAAAATAAAAAATCCTACCTGGCTTGGTAGGATTTTTTATTTAAACCTTTATCCTTCTTCTTTTTTCTTTTCTTTTCCACCTTTAGTTGGATCAGAAGGTGGGTTCTTTTCAGCCGCTTCTTCCAGCTGAATAATACCACAAGCAACCCGAGGTCCAGCATCTCCAGCTGGTTGCGATAAACCATCGTCTGGTCCTTCGTGGATAACCAGGGATGTTCCTTCATCCTTTAGTAAAGAGTATTTACCATCCATTAATGTTGCACCTTTCACACTCACTTCAGCTTCGACCATTCCATCGGGATCTGCTTCAATATTTGGCATATCTCCTTTGTGCTGTCCTTTTGGATTCATCGCTCCATGCTCTTTTCCATCAGGATTAAAGTGACTTCCTGCGGATATAAAATCAGGTCCCTCACATTTCGGAAATTCATGGATATGTATGCCATGTAGTCCAGGTTCAAGCCCCGTTAGTGATAGTTTAATCTTCACTTCATCCGGCTGTTCACTAAGTTTCGCGGTACCAAGTGAATCCCCATCTGGATTGTACATTTCAATTTCAAACATCGATCGATTTTGACTATTACAACTTGTTAATACCCATAACAATAAGAATCCGACGATTAAAACACGATACTTTCTCATCAATACCCTCTTCCTTTCGTCATACTCTTTTGATAGTGTCGCCTAAATCATGAAACTTTAACCAAAAAAGTTAGACAAAAGCGCAAGCGCCCATATAGCAACGAAGGGACTGGACTGAGCCCGCAGTACGATTAACCAAACTTGCTGATTGGCAAGCCGTCAGGCGCAGACAGAAGCTTAGTTGCCGTGGTACTTTCACCTAGAAATTTTAACTACGTCGATTTTCTTCCTTGTTAAAATTTCATGTCACAAACGTGTAAAGGAAACACGATGAACCTTGGTGAATCGATGTTGACTTATCGTACGGAGAAAGTAATAAGGATGATCGGCTAAGTTCGTCACGTCCTGTGACAACGCCGATCTGACCCACGTCGTGTGGGCCCAAGTTCGTCACGTCCTGTGACAACG
>NZ_AULJ01000019.1:6893-123885 GCF_000425225.1 Pontibacillus marinus BH030004 = DSM 16465
AAGTTCGTCACGTCCTGTGACAACGCCGATCTGACCCACGTCGTGTGGGCCCAAGTTCGTCACGTCCTGTGACAACGTCGATCTGACCCACGTCGTGTGGGCCCAAGTCCCTTCGTTGCTGGGCGCTGGAGCTGGATGTGGCCCCACTTTTATTAAAAAGTTATACACAAGCCACAATCTAAAGAACAAAAAAGCCCCTTCTACAAGAAGAGACTAAGAACGGGGCTCATTATCTGATTCATCTATATTGTGAGTATCATATGTTTCATCAACGATTTCTTTCTCTTTCTTAGCAGCCTTTAAAATAATACGCATTGTTACAAAGGCCCCTAAAGCGAAAAAGAGTAATGTAATTAGCGCTGGAATGTATTCGGTCTTATCTTGTGGAAAATATAGAAATTCCATCATAAGCTATCACGCCTTTCACCAATATCACCGATTCTATTATACCAAATTCTATCCAGAACGACACTACGTGAAAGTGAACAGTGAGTGACAAGTTATGTTATGATGAGCCTAAAATAGAATGTTGGAGGAATAAAAATGGCAGAATTGCAACCTGGAGATAAAGTTCAAGCACATTATAAAACAGGGAAATACATTGGAGAGATTATGGAAGATCGAGGTCATGCCTACTTAGTAAAAGTATTGGCAGTCCTAAAGCACCCACAACAAGGTGACTTACATAACCCTGGTAAAACGGAGAATGTGTTCTTCCACGAACGAAAAGCTTTAGCTCATAATGAAAAAGCAAACATTTCGAAATCCTCATTGAGTGAGCATGATGGAGAAATTCCAAATTATCAAGATTCTTTAAGAGAGGCTTTGGATAAACTTAAACAAAAACTCGCTGCAAAAGATGATGAGTTCAGTGAAAAAGCTCAGCATCAATTAGCGGAATTAGAAAAACGATATTTCAAGTAATATTCCCCTTCTTCAGTCAAAGCCCTCTATTATTGAAGACTTGGGTTCGAGATAAAACTATGTTGTGGAGTCCTTTGCTGGAAAGAGAGTAAGGGGTTCGTTGAAACGGCAATACTCCTGCGGAAGACCAGCTGAGCCTCCTCATACGCTACGCTCCTTGCGGGGTCTCATCTGCCCTTTCTACCGCGGGAGTTTGCCATTTCCCTCACCCCTTTGCGGTTATGGGGAATAACGGACCCTAGTTGTGTGAGCTCTAAACCATACGGACATCTGTTCCGTTATTTGTTTTAAATCACCTTGGAAAAAACCAATTTGCCACAAAATAAGGTATCATATGTCCGTAAGCATCGACCTCTCAATATCGCTGCGGTTCCGTTAGTCACCATTCGGCTAAGGTGGGCTGTGGAACGGGTTGACTCCTCCGGTAGAAAGGGCGAGCGAGATCCCGCAGGAACGAAGTGACGAGGAAGCTCGATCGGTCTTCCGGGGAAAGCAACCCGTTCCACAGCCCGCCGATCTCCACAAAAGCGACGGAACCATCCCGCACCAGCTTATTCCACATCACTCCCATATAACCAATAAAAAAGTCCTACACCATCAAGGTATAGGACTGTGAAGAGTTATGATCCAGGTACTTTTAAGTTCTTCTTTTTCTTCTTCGGTTTTCCATAAATAAGATTGGTGATATTTGGCGCTCGTTCAAATAAGAGCATGCCTATAAACGCCGCAACAAGAATGTACATGCCGCTAAACACCTTAATCGTACCAGTTGCCAATGCCGCAATCACAACGGAAAATTCTCCTCTCGAACAGATCGACAAACCTGCTCTTAAGGATACACGCTTTGATAATCCATAAAGCTTACCACCTATAATTCCAACAAGCAGCTTGGCAATTAACCCCCATCCAATCAATGTGAGTAACAGACCTAACATTGGAATACCATCACCGAACTCAATCGTCGTTCCAAAGTAAACGAAAAATAAAGGAAGCATCAAATCTTTAACAGGCAAGACAGTCTGCTCAACACGCTCAATCTTACCAATTTCCGCAAGCATGATTCCTGCAAGAAATGCTCCTAACACTTCAGAAAGATCTAGATATAAAGCAAGACCTCCATAAGCTAAGGCAATACCGATGAGTAAGGCAATTTTAAAGTCCTCATCATCAATTTTTTCAAGCAACACTTCAAACCTTTTAAATAACGTTTTACCAAGGATAATCGCACCTAATGCTAATCCAACAATTTTTCCAATTAAGATAGCAAGGTCGATGGGAGCAAAATCTCCACCACTACTCATCCCCATAATAATTGCGACTACAATGGGAGCAACTAAGTCTTCAAAAATTAATAAAGCCAAAATAAACTCTGTTTCACGGTTTGCCATACGACTTGTATCATCGAGCAACTTAGCTGTGATAGAAGAACTTGTTGCATATGTAACGCCACCAATTAAGAAGGACGTAAAGAGGTCAAGGCCGAATGCATACGTTATGGCCATCGACACTCCTAAGCTTAGACCAACATCAAGAAACCCAGCCGGCCATATCTTCTTAGCAATACCACCTAGTCGTTTGATATTAAACTCTAACCCTAAAAGGAAAAATAACAATACGATTCCAATTTCACTAGCGAAATGCAATAACTCATTATGATGCAGTGCCCCCGCTAGCACAATACCAAGTAAAATATATAAAATAACATTCGGAAATTTTATTTTGAGACTTAAAAAACCTAGCCAAAAAATGAGTAACAGGACAAGTCCAGCACCTAATAATGATGGCATCTCTATATCAAATGGAATCAATGGGATCATTCCTCTCCCTTACATAATGCTGTAAGTGAAGCAATTTGATCTTTCTTACCAATCCCCATAAGTACGTCACCTGGTTTCAACGTTGTATATGCCTCTGGGATGGCAATAATGTCATCTCCTTTTACAATTCCAATAATCGTAGCTCCTGTTTGATTTCGAACCTCAGACTCTTCAATCGTCTTATGTGCAATAGAAGATGCTTCTTTAATTTCCACCCAATCAATAACGATTTGGTTATTAAACATCTTAAGCTTATCGGCATCAACAGGTTGATAGGTTGCACCAAGCAATTGTGCTCCAAGTTCTCTTGTTTCATCACCAGTTAGATCCATTCCAAAATCCGCTTCTTCGCTGTCAGCATCCTCAAAAAAGTATAATTCACGTTTTCCTGTATGATGAACAATTAAAATGAGCTGACTATCTTCAGCAGTAGTTAATGTAATTTTTTGACCGATACCAGGTAATTGGGATATAGATATATTCATTCGGATATCTCCTTTCAACATGTATCATTATGTTTGTATATGCTTCACTTAAACAATTCGTTCAACAAGCTTTATTAAGTCATTCCCTATTCACACCAGGTTTTAATCTTGTACCATGCGATTAATAAATAACGTTGGTGCTTTTGCCAGATTAATTTCTTCAACATCATAATGCATATACTGATTTGTCGTATTATTAGAAAAAATACGTACAATCGGACGTTGGGGTAGTCCTTTATTCTGCCCAACTATTGTAGCGATACTTCCATTAGATAAGTGGACATTACTTCCATTCGGATAAAATGCAACACTTCTTAAAAATTGCCAAACAACATCTCGGTCAAACTTCTCCCCAGCTAACCCCATGATCTGTTCCCCTGCTTCATAAGGTAGTAGGGGTTGACTTCCATCTTGTGGCGATACTAAATTGTCGTAGGTGTTCGCCACAGAAACAATACGTGCGTAAGGATGAATATTTTCACCTTTAACTCCCCTCGGCTCACCACTTCCATCAAGATACTCATGGTGTTGAAAGGCTACATGGGCAGATACCGTACTTATTTCTCTATTTTTACGCAAAGTATTAAATCCAATCCAAGCATGATGTTCATTTGCAGCAAGTCCATCTTTTTGTTTCTTACCCACCTTGCCAACATCATGAAGTATAGCACCAATCCCCAGCTCTATAAGCTCTTTATTGGTGTATTGGAGCTTAATCCCCACAAGCACTGACATGACCGTTACGTGCATAGAGTGGATTAATAGTTCATTATCCTTAGTCCGGATATCTTCTAATTGTAATAACACATCTTTATTATGTAATAGTTCATCAATAATATTTTTCGTGGTTTGGCCAAGATCCTTTGTATGAAAATCTTTCCCCTCTTGAATGATTCCTAACGATTCAGAAAGGTTTTTCATAACTTCACGCTTCGTTTTATCGGAAATGGAGGATTCATCCTCTGACTCAGGAATGTCTTTTCCCTCTTCTTCATCGTCCATCACATAAACAGCATGTACTCCCATGCGTTTAAGACGGCCGATTAGTCCAATCGTTAATGAAATCCCTTTTCCTAACAATACACGTCCATCATTGGCATAGATATTCCGTCCCAGTCTATCACTTTGCTCTAATTGATCAATTGGTCTATATTTCATACAAAATCCCCTCGAACTACACCTTTGTTCTTATTTTAGCAGTCCTTCAACTGAAAACATAGTAAATATATTCCTCCATGATCTGAAAACGTTCCCATTTGTGTTCTTAAAACCGTTATGGTATTTTTACATTGTAGATGTCAGACAACCTGAATTTTCTATTCATGACATTACTTTTATGAGAAACAATGAACTCAAGGAGGTTTATACCATATGACAGTACATATTGGTGCCAATAAAGGCGATATTGCAGATAAAATTTTACTACCTGGAGACCCTCTTCGTGCGAAATATATTGCAGAGAACTTTTTAGAGGATGTTACTTGCTATAACGAAGTTCGTGGTATGTACGGCTTCACAGGTACATATAAAGGAGAACGTATCTCTGTACAGGGAACAGGTATGGGTGTACCGTCCATTTCGATCTATGTAAATGAACTTATTCAGAGCTATGACGTACAAAAGTTAATCCGTGTAGGTTCTTGTGGTGCTTTACAAAAAGACGTGCAAGTTCGTGATGTTATTCTTGCATCTACTTCATCTACAGACTCTCAAATGAACCGTATGGTATTTGGCGGTATCGACTTTGCTCCAACAGCAGACTTTAGCTTATTAAAAGCTGCCTATGACGTAGGTGAAGAAAAAGGGCTTAACTTGCGCGTAGGTAATGTATTCACAAGTGATAGCTTCTACCGCGATAACGCAAAAGAATTATTCGATCAACTTGCTGACTATAACGTACTAGCAGTTGAAATGGAGACGACAGCTCTTTATACTCTTGCATCAAAATTTGATCGTCAAGCGCTTTCTGTTCTAACAGTAAGTGACCATATTATCACAGGTGAAGAAACCACATCTGAAGAACGACAAACAACGTTCAACGAAATGATCGAAGTAGCATTAGAAGCTGCAATTCAAGATTAAACCTACAAAACGAGCCTCAATAAGAGGTTCGTTTTTTTATAAACTATTTTCACTCTTACCTTACACTTGCATATAGTGTGTATGAGAAAAGGAGGCCTGAAATATGAACCCTTACCAAAACCATTACCCTGTATATTACACTCCCTATATGCTTGTACCTGTAAATCCACTTCAATATCAGCAGCAAATCGTGTCTCGTCAATACCCAGATGTAACCACTAAAAAATTTCAAGAATCCTCTCAAGCCTATCAAAATTTAATCAATGATTCTCAGATTATTTCGCAGCGTTTTGCGGAATCTGGAAATTTACGCCGTAAGGTAATGCGTGCGGCACAAAAATCAGATCACAATACGGTTGTTCATTTAATACAGAATACAGGTATCTCACACCCAATTGAGGTTTCATATAACCCAGACAGTATAAAAGTGACGATAATGGATATCGAGGAAAGTCCAACCAGTAAGCTTATTATGGCATTACGTTGGTAGGTTTCCTTTACACCGAAATCCCTTTTGCACTCTTAAAATAAAAAAGCATGGCCCTGTATAAAAAGACCATGCTCTTATAGATGTCTACCTTGTTAAAACATAATGTGCTAACGTACGAGCCATAACCCCCGTTGGACCTTTTGGACCTAAATCATATTCTGTCCCTGGATTAGATGTACCTGCAATATCTAAGTGAACCCATGGTGTACTTTCAGCAAATTCCGCCAAGAAGGAACCAGCCATAATCGCATGCCCTTTACGTCCTGGTGAATTATTTAAATCAGCAACATCACTTGATCTTACTTGATCTCGATATATTCCATTATATGGTAATTGCCAAATCGGCTCATCTGTATATTTAGATGCTTTATCAAGTTCTGTAAACAAATCATCATTATTCGTCATCGCACCTGTAACCCAATCCCCAAGTGCAACTACTACACCGCCAGTAAGCGTTGCAACATCAATTATTTTTTCAGCTTTATGATGCTTAGCATAGGTGATTCCATCAGCAAGAGCTAGGCGACCTTCTGCATCTGTATTAAGCACCTCTATCGTTTTCCCACTTAATGAAGTAATCACATCATCAGGTTTGAAAGCAGAACCACTAATCATATTATCTGTGGAAGGGATAACAGCGACGATGTTTTGCTTTGGTTTAAGACGACCTATTGTATCCATTGCACCAAGTACAGCGGCAGCTCCCCCCATGTCACCCTTCATACCTACAATGCCATCCTTCGGCTTAATCGAGTATCCACCTGTATCAAAAGTAATTCCTTTTCCTACAAGACCTACAACGTCATCCCATTTTTCTTTACCCTGGTATTTCAAAACGATCATCTTTGGTGGCTCAGTTGACCCTTGGTTTACGGCTAAAAGAGCTCCCATACCTAAACGTTCCATATCTTCTCTTTCCAGAATTTCTGTTTCAAAATCATACGTTGTAGCAAGTGTCATGGCATACTCAGCTAAATCCGTGGCTGTTAATAAGTTACCAGGTGTTTGAACTAAATGACGGGCCGTGTTCACACCATGTCCAACTGCCACTCCCTCTTCAAGAGCTTTTGTAAGTAAGCCAGATTCTTGGTCAGATAAAATACGAACAGATTCGATGACTTGTTCTGGTTTTTCATTACTTGTTTTGTAGTGTTCAAACTGATAAGGAGCTACAATCATCGCTTCAGAGAACGCTTTAGAAGCTTCCTCCTCAGAGATTTCATCGGTTTGGAACGTATGTAGTAAACAAGTAACTTCAGAAACACGATCCTTACGTAGCTGCTTAAATAAAGGACCGAAAGCTTTCTTTAACTTTTGTACACTTAAATCTTTCTTTTTCCCTAACCCTACGACGTAGATACGCTTGGCTGAAGTTTGATTTAATGTAAATACCTTTGAAACTTTCTTATAATCGTTTGATAGATCTCCATCTTGCATATATTGATCTAGAGCTCCATCTAATGCATCGTTTAGTTGCTGATAAGCTGGTTGATGCTGTTTGTTTTCATGATATAAGCCTAGTACTAGAGCTTCCGTTTCTTGAAACATTTCTGTTGTTGGTTGTATTGTAAACAAAATCTCCACCTCCACTTGCTATTATACAGAAAAATCAATCGTTTTTGTGATTCAGTATTTCATGAGTGTGATATAATGAAAAAACACAAGTTTTTGCAGGGTAATCATATCCATATTTAATAATATTTTTACATACATAAAGCCTTGAATTTCCTCATTTTCATTTCCTTCGTGTTAAAATTAAAGGAGCAGAGTCAGGGTCAAACAATGTACTAGATGTAGAAAGGATGACACAGAAGCATGGAAATACTCTCCAATTTCCCCCTCTGGGCTGCTTTAACCGCAATTGTTTTTGCCCAGGTTGTTAAAATTCCCATTCATTACATTGCAACGAGAGAAGCAAATATAGGCCTCGTTTTCTCAACTGGAGGTATGCCTAGTAGTCACTCTGCTGCTGTTACCGCTCTTGCAACTGCTGTAGGGATTCAAGAAGGCTTCGGATCGAACATGTTTGCGATTGCATGTGTCTTAGCTGTAATTGTCATGTATGATGCAACAGGAGTCCGGAGACAAGCTGGTGAGCAGGCAGTGATGTTAAACATGCTAGCGAAAGACTTCTCACATTTTGTCGAAGAAGCAAAAGTGTGGAATAAAAAAGCAGAGTATGAAAAGCGTGAAGAATTGAAAGAATTACTTGGTCACCAGCCTATTGAAGTATTTTTTGGTGGAATCACTGGTGTTCTTTTAGCTATCGTTCTTAATTCTATGATTTAATACCACGTAAAAAGCATCAGCTATATAGCTGATGCTTTAATTATGCCATAAAGTATGGGGCATAATAGATCAATGTAATAATTAAACTAATAATCAAAAATAATATAAGTCCAAACATAATAGGTGTTATTTCAAAACGAAACAACTTCACTTGACCAGCATCCAGACCAGTCCACCCTTTTGTACCTGCCTTCGCAATATTATTAACCCGATTCATTTCAATACCCGACAACCAAATAACCCCAAAAATAAAAGCCCCTCCTAAAAATAGGACTTCCATGACTTGAACTCCCAAAAATGTAGCGATTACTAATATTAATAAAAATTCAAAGAAAATTGTACCGAATACAATAAAAAAAGACTTCATTCCTTTTCCAACTCCTCAAACTAACCTTTTATATGTCTAACGATTTAAAAAGGAAAAAGTTTCAATTTTATTTTTTCATACAACACAAATAAGAGCTTGGATGAACCAAGCTCTTATCGTTACCGGTCTTTGCGTTAACTTTGTAGAATTTCTTCACGGAACACCTGAAGTTGTTCATTTTGATTTAAGGTAACAAGCGTATCTTCAGAAAGCCTTCCGTTTCCTTTTTTCACAACATATACATCAACGCGTTTTTTACCCCATTTTTCGTAAACATCATCAACAGTTTCATAATAAAGATCGATCTTATTTCCCTGGATAGCTGAACCTTTATCAGCCACAACTCCAAATCCGTAATCAGGAATATAAAGAATTGTTCCAATTGGATAAATATCCAAATCTGCTGCAATCGTAGAATATAGATCCCGCTTAACTTTTACACCTGAATACGTAATGCCGTACATTGGGTGGTCCGGTGTTTTACCTGTTGACTCTACACCAGCAGTGTACCCAGTTGCTAGCACTGTTGATTTAGGAAACTGTGAAAAATCTACTGCTTCCTCAATTGAAGTTGGTCCTTGGATCTGCTGACTAGAAATATAACGAGTTTTAGAATCTGCATATTTGAATTCTTTTTTCTTTAAACTTACTTGGCGATCCTCGTGTTCATCATAAGTAGATTGAAAAGGATATAAAGACTTTGTTTGATTGTGGATCCAAACGCCAACCTCAACGGCCGAGACATTCGAAATAGATGTAAATGTCGAACCTAATGCAGCTACCAGTAACCCCAACATCATGATTCGTTTCAGTAATGTTTTCATCTTGTTAACACCTCTCTCGAATGTCATCCTTGCCAAATCCATTAGGTAATATACAAATCCATTAAAAAAACACTACTTTTGTCCTGGTAAAAGGAAGTAGTGTTTAAGGAATATAAAAGCAGAGATAAATTCTCTGCCTCAATTAAAACATCTGATAGCCACGAACACGTAGCATTTTAATAACGATGCCAGAACAAATGGCTCCGGCTAAACCTGAAGAAAGGATAACAACATCCATAACATGAAGCTGAACTAAGTTTTCAAAAGCCACTTGAATAGATGAGCCGAATTGGGTGAAGTATTTTCCGATTGAGATATTATCCACGATTGTTAGGACAATGATTGGATAGAAAAAGGCTAAGAGCCATGTCTGACGAAATAGCATATTGACGATAAAAGAAATCCCAAAAAATAAAACAAAAAACAGAAGCACTGAGACTACCGCTTGTACAATATCCAAAGATGTTCTCCTCCTATATTTTAACGATCTTAGAAATTCCCTCTATAATATAGAGACCTTTTCTAATTTGTTCTTAGTCTTTTAAATTAAAACGGTTTCTAAAACATTTTATAATGCTCAAATCAAAAGCGCAAGTTCTCCTAGAGATTGTCACATAAACTTACGATTCATCCATACAAATACACGTTAGAAAAACACGGTTATCGCCAAAAATGGCGAAACCGATGTCTTTTCTTATACTTTAATCCTTTACAATAGTTACACTTTCTTAAAGCGTAAAAAAGCAAAGGCAGCTTAAGCTACCTTTGCTCTATCATTACTTCGTAAAGATATTAAATTTACCTTTTTTCAGTAGTAAGCCAACTCCGCCAAGCATGAACAGATAACGGTTGTCGATAACCTTCTTCATAACAGATGCTGTCCAACCAAATAGCTTTTTATCGCCAACTACGCCAATTGCTTGTCCTTCTCCTAAGGATGCAACGGTACCTTTTAAGTGTGGCTCAAATGGCTCAAGGTCTGATCCACCACGTACGAGCACTTTCAAGTTGTGCGCTACGTTTTCAGCTTCTTGCATAGCAATCTGTGCAGTTGGAGGATAAGGACGATCGTTTTCTTCGTTCATGATAAGTGCGCAGTCACCTACGATAAATACATCATCATGACCTGGTGCTAGAAGTGTATCAGAAACTTTTACGCGCCCACGCGCTGTTTCAAATCCAGCCTCTTCAACGATAGAGTTACCACGTACACCGGCTGCCCATACAACTGTGTTTGTAGGAATCTCTTCTTGCTGTTCGTCTTTTTCAACTAGAATCTTATCTTCATGTACTTCTTTAATCATTGTACCCGTTTTGAATTCAACGCCTTTTCCTTCAAGAAGGTTCATAGCGTATTCAACAAGTTCTTCATCGAAACCGGGTAGAACGCTTGGAGATGCTTCTACGTTCATAATACGAACTTTTTCACGAGGAATATCATATTCTTCACAAAGTTCAGGAACACGATTTGCAAGTTCACCGACAAATTCGATACCAGTGAAACCTGCACCACCTACAACAATGTTAAGCCTATCTTGACGTTCTTCTTTCTCATTGTTGTATTTAGCAAAATTGTACTCAATGTGCTCACGAATCATACGAGCAGAGTTGATATTGCTGATTGTGAACGCATTCTCTTTCAAGCCTGAGATACCGAAAGTTGCTGCTTCAAAACCTAGTCCAACTACAAGGTAGTCATACTCAAGGTCTCCATTTTCAAGCTTCACTTTCTTCTCATCTGAATTGATGGAAAGAACGGTGTCTTGAACAAAATTAATTTTGTTTGTGTCCACTACATCACTGATCTTCATACGAGTTTTGTCGTGGTGAAGTGTTCCGGCTGCATTTTCGTGAAGCCAAGTTGTTTGATAATGGTAGTTATGCTTGTTTACAAGGGTTACATTCGCTTCATTAGCACCTAGCATTTTTTGCAAACGTACAGTTGTAATCATGCCACCATAACCTGCTCCAAGAATGACAATATTTGGTCTCTTCATAACATATCACTTCCATTTACTATTAGTTTTTCACATTTCACGAAATCCATACAGTGGTTTGTGAATGGGTGGATTGTGACCAACTTCACGAACTAACACATTAAGAAAACTTGCCGATTGGCAAGCCGTAAGGCGCTGACAGAGGCCTAGTTGCACTGGTACTTGAACCTCAAATGTTTAACTACGTCGAAATCTCTACTTGCTAAACATTTACCCAATTCAACGTATTAAGAAAACTTGCCGATTGGCAAGCCGAAGGCGCTGACAGAGGCCTAGCTGCACTGGTACTTGAACCTCAAATGTTTAACTACGTCGAAATCTCTACTTGCTAAACATTTACCCAATTCAACGTATTAAGAAAACTTGCCGATTGGCAAGCCCATATAGCTTACTTGTAGTCAGGCAAGTAGATACAGTGTTGTGTCTTAGACATATGATGTATAGTGTCACATGGTTTTATGTGTTCTTAATGTGAAAAAGAAGACATACTTCAATTAGGGATTGTCATAATATCGTAAAATATTTTCTGAAATCATCATAGTCCTTTTTACTACAATTTTCAACCCTAAATGACAAATAAACGACATTCAGACATTTCAAATAGTTTTATCAAATTGGTGGTTTTGGTATTATTAAAGGTGGAGTGTCATAAGTATGGTAGAATAGAAAAGAAACGAAATTATGAATGGGGGAATCATTTGTGTCTGAACAAGTATATGATATTACCATTATCGGAGGAGGGCCTGTTGGCTTATTCACTGCGTTTTACGGTGGAATGAGACAAGCCAGCGTAAAAATCATCGAAAGCCTCCCTCAGCTTGGTGGACAGCTCTCCGCTTTATATCCAGAAAAATATATTTACGACGTGGCGGGCTTTCCAAAAGTTCGCGCGCAAGAACTAGTAGATAACTTGTGGGAGCAAGCAAACCAGTTTGATCCTGCTGTTGCTTTAGAAGAATCTGTACAAGTTGTTGAAAAGCTTGATGATGAAACATTTAAGCTTACAACAAATAAAGATGTACACTATTCCAAAACGATCATTATTACGGCAGGTAACGGTGCATTTTCACCCCGCCGATTAAAAATACAAGATTGCGAACACTTCGAGAAAACAAACCTTCATTATCATGTTGACGATATGAAAAAATTCGCTGGCCAAGATGTAATGGTTTGTGGTGGCGGTGACTCAGCTGTTGATTGGTCTCTTATGCTTGAACCAATTGCAAAATCCGTTACCCTTGTCCATCGTCGTGATAAATTCCGTGCGCATGAGCATAGTGTTGAACAGTTAAACAACTCTAGCGTCAATATTATGACACCATACTCGCCTGAAGAACTTGTTGGAACAGACCGCATAGAAGAGGTTGTGTTGAAAGAAACAAAAGGTGATCAGATTCATAACATTCCAGTTGATGCTATGATTGTAAACTATGGTTTCGTTTCTTCATTGGGACCAATTAAAGAGTGGAACTTAGATATTGAGAAAAACAATATTGTTGTAAACCAAAGAATGGAAACAAATATTCCTGGCATTTATGCAGCTGGAGACATTTGTACGTACCCTGGTAAAGTTAAGTTGATTGCTTCAGGGTTCGGTGAAGGTCCAACAGCAGTTAATAATGCTAAAGCAAAAATTGATCCGAATGCGAAAGTTCAGCCAATGCATTCAACTAGTCTATTTGGTTCCTAATTAGCATAAATCCCCTTGGCTTCATAAACCAAGGGGATTTTTATGAGTTTTCTAGGAGTTATCTCCTTGCTTTTCTACATCATATTTCATAATTCTATATAACCCATTTTGTAGTTCAAACACAGCAGTCAATGTTGCTTTACCATTAATATCGGTATTATTTTTTTGTGTTAGTTTGTACTTGCCAGCTTCCATCTGTTTGAAGTTAACGGATTTCTCAGGAACAAGAAAATGTTTATACTCTTCGTTTGTTTTCAAATACAGACCTTCATCACGCTCTTCATATATTTTATTTACAATCGGTTTAATAACATCTTTACTAGCGATCTCATGGACATCATTAATAAGTTCTTTTTTTGTATCAAAGTTTTCAACTTTTCCCTCATCGTTCGTTTTTGGTAACAAGCGATCCTCAAACTCTGCCATTAAAGATTTCGCTTTATCTTGAGACAGCTTTTTGTCACCTTCACTATTCTCTTCACTCTTTTGGTCATTACCTTCACCACTACTTTGATCACCTGAAGTTGAATCGCCACAAGCTGATAACACTAATGTGAGGCTTAAGCCTAATAGCATTAGAATTTTTGATATGTTCATATAAGAATCCCCTTTTACAAGTGTGTTTTCTATATGTATTCACAGTATAAAGAGGTCCAAAACATGTGAACTCGTTAATTACGATCAAAAAAATAGCCTTACCGTAAAAGGTAAGACTATCTGTTCTTAACAATCTGTACTTGGCGCACCAGCATTTGTTGCCGTACGGAATGATGAACCACAACCGCAGTTTGCGATGGCATTCGGGTTATCGATCGTGAACCCGCCGCCCATCATGTTTTGTTTAAAGTCAATATTCGTACCTTCTACGATGGCAAGGTCTTGCTTATTGACTACAACAGGGATTCCATTAGCTTCGAATGTGGTATCAAGCTCTTCATTGATATCATATTCAAACCCCATTGCATATGAAAGTCCGCTGCAACCTCCACCTTTAACACCAAAACGTAGACGAACGTTATCCGATTCTTCTTTCATCATTTCTTGTATTTGTAGACTAGCGCTATCTGAAATGTTGATCGACATATGATGACCCTCCTTACGTCTGATCTTATTACTCAGTATACTAACAATTGGCTTTTGTATCAATTTTTGAATCTGAATCTTTTACTACAATTACGCAAAAAACCGCACACCCTAAGGCATGCGGTTTTAAAATTAAAAGTTCATCGTATCTAGTTTTTCCTCAGTAGACTCCTCATAGCCTTTCATGTATTTGATTCGGCGTTGAAGTGATGTTTCGTTAACCTGTTCATCAGCGTGGTAAGATGAACGGACAAGTGGGCCAGCCTGACAGTGTTTGAAGCCTTTTTCTAAAGCGATTTGGCGAAGTTCTTCAAATTCATCAGGATGATAGTAACGCTCAACTTTAAGGTGCTTTTTCGTTGGTTGTAAATATTGACCGATTGTCATGATATCTACATTGTGTGCAAGAAGATCGTCCATCGCTTGTACAATCTCTTCTTTTGTTTCACCCAAGCCTACCATTAAACTTGATTTTGTTGGTGTATTTGGAGCAATTTCTTTAACACGACGTAGCAACTCTAAAGAACGGTCATAAGTTGCCTTGGAACGAACTCTTGGTGTTAAACGGCGAACGGTTTCAATATTATGGTTAAAAATATCAGGTCCTGCATCCATTAATGTATGAAGGCTATCGTAGTCACCTGCCATATCGGATGGTAATACCTCTACAGTACAACCTGGTTGACGACGGTGGATTGCTTTAACTGTTTCAGCAAAAATGAATGCTCCACCATCACTTAGATCATCTCGTGCTACTGCTGTAACAACGGCGTGTTTTAGATCCATAAGCTCTACAGATTCAGCTACTTTTTCGGGCTCCTGGCGATCTATCTCGTTTGGAAGACCTGTTTTCACTGCACAGAAACGGCAACCGCGTGTACAAGTATCACCTAAAATCATGAAAGTTGCTGTTTTCCGCTCACTCCAACACTCATGAATATTTGGGCATCTAGCTTCCTCACATACAGTATGTAAGCCGCGTTCACGCATAATACGCTTTAGTTTATTGTAGGATTTGTTCGTCTTGATGTTAATTTTCAACCATTCCGGCTTGCGTAAATGTTCTTCTTTTTTACTCATTCGCCCACATCCTTTATTAAATTTGCTTAGCGATAATAAGTCCATTCGTCATTAGCATATCGCTCTTCTGCTAACTGATTCACTTCTGCTAATTGTTCTTCTGTTAATGTAAAAGGCTCCAATTGTATTCCTAGACCCTTTTCAAAACCTGAGTAGAAGGCTTTTTTCACTTCATCTAGCGAAACTTCACGTCCTGTCACTTCATTAATAGCAACAGCTTTTCCACTAAAGGCCTTGCGTGCACGTTCTTTTATTCGCTCATTTGGATAAATGAACATATCAAACAACGCTGTTTCATCTACCTCTATTGGAATTGAACCATGCTGTAAAATGACACCCTTTTGTCTAGTTTGGGCACTACCTGCTGCTTTTTTGCCCTCAACAATTAATTCATACCAGGATGGCTCTTCAAAGCAAACGGCTGAGCCCGTTTGTTCGAGCTTTCCTTCAGGAATAGAGAAATCTGCTTGAACATCTAAGTTTCGAAAACCTTGAAGAATCCCTTCAGAGATCACCCTATAAGCTTCTGTTACGGATGGTGGCATTGATTGGTGAGTCTCAGAGACGATGACGCTATATGTAAGTTCATTATCATGGAGTACAGCACGTCCACCTGTAGGTCTTCTCACCAACCCATAACCATATTCATTCACGGCATCCACATCAATTTTTCCACTAAGCTTTTGAAAATAACCGACTGACAGTGTCGCTGGCTCCCAACCATAAAAACGAATGACAGGCGGAATAAGTCCTTGACTATGCCAGTTCAGTAATGCTTCATCCAATGCCATATTATAAGCAGGCGAAGCATGGCCAGAGTCAATAAAATACCATGTTTCTGACATGTTGTACCTCTTTTCTATTTTGTCCCTTTAGTGAATTAAAATAATCAAATTTATTCTAACAAGGTTATATCTTCCATGTAAACTGCTCTGCACTTTTTGAGCCGACCGAATCAGATGACAAAAGTATGATATACAAAAACGCGATGTGATAACATCGCGTTTCTATTTCATTAGAACAGGGGATTCTCTTCTAAGTGCTGATATACATTTTCTACTAATTCTTCGGGTGTTTCTCCAGTTACACGATCCCCATTCACTAGACAAAAAAGGGACTGGGCACATAGGCCACAATGACTTAAACAGCCATATTCTATAACATCAAGATCTAGATCCTTCTCTAGCTCTTCTTTTGCTTTTTGTGATCCACTTGCTAAATTATTAATACAAAATTCGATGATCGGATTCATCGTTTTCACCTCTTGCTATTTAATATGATGAATCCCCTACTCAACGATCTATGCTACCATAGTTTCGGTATAAATCACAATATACATACACCTTTATTCATTTAACCTGTGGGCTGAATACCTTCCGATTCCAATGCTCTATAAACCGTTTTCAAGCGAGGGTTCCCTTCTCCAACGACTTCTCCATTCACGACCACGAGTGGATAAAAGTATTCGTCATCTAAAATCTTTTGTGTGAAATATTGATGCTCTTCTTGTTCGGGTGGTGTGAAAATATCAATATACTGAAACTGTAGATCACTAGAATCATATTTTCTTGATATAGCTGCTTCAAGCCACTCATATGTCTCCTTAGACCCAGGAGCATTCACACAACTTGCACATCGTTGCTCTGCACCATACACTGTGATAGTTGTTTTATTCATGCTTTCTCCTCCCTCTCTGACGAAGCATTTCTCTTATAATTCTATTTTACAAAAACCTGAAAAAAAGTTAAAATGATAATGGTTCTCAGTGAATGTAAAGAGAGACAATTATACTTTTTCATTATATAATGGATCTATCCATAGATGAACCAGATTGAGGAAATTGACGCAGTATAATAGATTTTTTATGAAGTGTGAATTATAATGAACATAAGAATGAAAGGAGAAGATGGATGATGGAAAACCAAGAACAAGTACAAGAGGTCTTAAATAAACTTCGTCCCTTCTTACTACGTGATGGTGGAGACGTTGAGCTTGTAGATGTAGAAGAAGGAATCGTTCGCCTTCGTCTAATGGGAGCTTGCGGAAGCTGCCCAAGTTCTACGATTACACTAAAAGCTGGTATTGAGCGTGCACTTGTAGAAGAAGTACCAGGTATTCGTGAAGTTGAACAAGTATTCTAAATCACTTTACTAAAAAACATGCAGCTATAAGCTGCATGTTTTTTTATATTGAATTGTTCTGTTAAAGCCCTCGTTTGTTGAAGACATGGATTCGAGATAAAGTGGGAGGAGGCAGTGCAGGGGGGCCAAGGGAATTCCGCGTCTAGCCGAGCAATTCCGTCGCTTACCTGAGCAATTCTATCGCCTACCCGATTCCGTCGCTTACCCGAGGGAGTACTGTTCCTTCCCACAAGAACATAGCCCGCCGCACTCCATAAAAGCAACGGAACCACCCCACACCAGCTTATTCCAGATAACTGCCATAATACTGAACAACTTGTCTTTAAATAAGTCATAATAAATAAAAAAGATCTCTCAATTAAGAGAGATCTTCGCCATTAAGGGTTTACTTTTGTCTTAGCTTCCTGACCATTCCACACACGCTGTATATTTTCGAAGCAAAGTTCCATCATATTCTTTCTAGTTTCCTCGCTAGAAGACCCAATATGAGGCAATGCAACAACGTTCTCTAATTGCAGTAAAGGGTGATCAGATGATATTGGCTCTTGAGCGAAAACATCAAGTCCAGCGGCTTTAATTTCACCTTTTTCAAGAGCTTTATAAAGCGCTTCTTCATCCACATTGGCTCCCCTAGATGCATTTACAAAAATAGCAGTGGATTTCATCTTTTCAAAAGCTTTCTGATCAAACATCCCTTTCGTTTCTTTTGTTAATGGAGCTAAACAAACCACATAGTCAGATTGCTCTAACAAATCTTCAAATGAAACATACTTTGCTCCAAGCTCCTGTTCGGCCCGCTCTTTACGACTTCGATTATGATAGAGAATATCCATATAAAATCCTGTAGCACGCTTAGCTACAGCTTCACCAATTCTTCCCATACCTACAATACCAATTGTTTTATGGTGAATATCATTGCCCGCTAACAATAAGGGTGCCCAATTTTGCCACTGACCTTCTTTCACATACTCAGCCGCTTCAACAATACGTCTTGCTGTTGCCATTAATAAAGAAAACGTTAAATCTGCTGTTGTTTCGGTTAGAACATCAGGTGTGTTGGTTATCGTTATCCCTTTTTCCTCAGCCTTTTTCACATTAATGTTGTCATAACCTACTGCCAGATTCGCAATAACTTTAACCTGTTGGCATTCATTTAGCAGCTCTTCATCCACCTTATCACTAAGCATTGTAATAAGGGCATCCGCTTTAGTTGCTTCTTGAAGTAAAGTTTCTCTGTCCACGGGTTTTTCTTTATAGTCCCACATATGAACATCAAAAATATCTCGGAATTGATTAACGACATCTTCTGGTAAAGATCTTGTGATATATACATACGGCTTTGACATGTTGATCCTCCTAAAACGATTACTTTGCCTACAATAGTACCATAATCACAAATTCATTACCTAGTCATAGAAGCTCAATCCCAATCTAAAACTGGAATATTTACGCGTTGGACATCTAAAGAAAGCTCAGCAAAAAAGCGATAGAGAATTTGTTCATATGTTTCTTGATAATGCAAAAGATCTCTCAAGGATTGTTCTGCCATTCGATTTCTCTTGTCCCCCTTTCCAAGTGCCCCTTCTAAAGAGTCAAACAAATGAACAGGTAAAAGCAAACGTGCATAAATCATCCTCCAACTAAAAACGGACAATGTTCTAGAGGACTCATAATCATCTAAAAAAGTTTGGATCTCTCCAAACGCTTCAAACCCTTTTTCGAGAAATTTGTATCTCATCCATTCGGCAATGTCACGAGTTGGATGATCATATAACAAAGTATGAGGCCATATGTTTTCGGATAACATAGAAGGATGTAGGCGTTGAAACGTAAATGTTCCTTGGTCTGTTTGATCATAACGCCAATCTTGCTCACTTTCTTGTAAGTATTGGATCGCGTTTTCGGTCATCCCTTCCAAATAAGGAAATGTTTCAATAAATAATCTTTGATATGAGGTGGCAGGTCTCTCCTCCCATTCCTGTTCGTATAAAGAAGTCCATGCATCCATTTTATCTTCCCAAAGTGTTTTCCATTGACCATATCGAGAGACATATTGAGGTTGGTAGGGGTAATCGTTACCTAATTGATGGAACCTGGCAAGCTTTGTTCCTTGTTTTTCTTGCACTGTATCAAAAGAAGGTGTATAAATAAGTGAGAATGTTTGGTTATCAAGGCTAGTCTGAAGTCGGCCTTCTGTTGTAAACAAAGGTATTGCGACGTTTTGAAAACCTTGATTTGCTAAATATTCACAAAGAGAGCGTTGTTCATATGCTTCTTCATCTGTAGTTGGCGGTTCTGGTATAAGAATATAATACCCATCACGCCCTTTAAATCCATGAAGACCAGAATGATAAATCTCTTCTCCTAATTCAATATTATACCGTTCTTGAATGATGTCTTTCATATTAGCACCTACCTTAAAAAGTGTCTTATTTTATATTTATGTATAAGTTCCAAAACCTTGAGCACTCTTTCCTGAATCACAACCATGATATTTGTTTCATAACATAATTTATGGGGAATAAATGATGTGTACAAACAAAGAAATAGGTGATAAAAAATGGCACAGCAAAAAATGACGCAGTTAGAAGAAAAAGCAAGAACATGGTTAAAAGAGAGAGGCGTAACACTAGATGATATCGCCGATCTCGTGTACTACTTACAGTCTAAATATCACGACGATTTATCGTTAGAAGAATGTAAAAGAAACGTGGATCGAGTTATTGGTAAGCGTGAAGTTCAAAACGCGATTCTCACAGGGATCCAACTTGATATTTTAGCTGAGAAAAAGCAGCTTGACTCACCGCTTCAAGAAACCATTGAAGTTGATGAAAGCCTATATGGAATTGATGAAGTTATAGCACTTTCTATCGTAAACGTATATGGTTCCATTGGGTTTACGAATTACGGATTTATTGATAAACAAAAACCAGGAATATTAGAAAAGCTAAATGACAAATCTTATGGCTGTAATACCTTCTTAGATGACATTGTTGGAGCAATTGCAGCTGCAGCATCCAGTCGTTTAGCCCATAGTACCGCAAGCGACGAAGAAATCGATGACTAAGTCATCGGTTTCTTTTTTTTATACATATGGTTGTTGAAGTAATTGTTTTTTAATTCGCAGAGTCATGGTAAAATCATGGTAAAATAAAGAAAATTTAGAGAGTTTTGTCCTAATTCTATTTTGGGGGTCATTATGTTAAAGAAAATTAGGAGAAATCTAGTTTGGATTGTTCCAATAATTATTATTACAACTATTGTTCTTGGGTTATTTTGGAGTAATCTAACACTAATTGCTAAGCAACCGAGTGATGAGTGGAGCCGGCATATAAAGATAGGTGAAACTCAAACGAATCGTACACCATTCTCTTACCAAAATGGTTCAGAGGTGAGGGTAGCCTTTTTTAATGAGGGGAAAATTTTCACGAAAACCTATAATCAGTCATTCGAGTTATTACATGGATCATCCAAATCTGTTCCATTCACAAAATGGGATCCGTTCTACTATAACAAAGGGGAACTAATTTACCATGAAGACGGTGAAATAATAAACGGTGAGACTGATGAATTCATTACAATGGCTGATAAGTTCTATCCTTTAGAAGATCATTTATTTTATTCAAAGGACCATGAAATTTATCAATTAAATCCTAAATCTAAGTCCTCTACTCTACTAGGAAGGATTTCTGATGAATACGAAACCATTGTGCCAATTGTACATAACAATAAAAAGTACTTTATGGCCTATAAATCTTTAGGGTTTAAAGTACCAATGGCTTTATATGAAGCACTTCCTAGTGGCGAACTAACCGTTAAAACAAAAGACATGCTAAAGGTTCCAATAAGTGAATATTTTAAAGACATTTCAGTGGCTACAAAGGATGAAGGGTTTGGGATTGTTGCAAAAACTGAAAATGATCGAAATGAACATCGTCTATATATATTAGAGAGTTCTTGGGATCGTCCATCATTAGAATTTAACTTATTAAACCTTAAAGACCCTAATACAGGAAGAAATTTAAAGGAAGCTGGTGATTTCAGGCCCTATTATAGGTATGGGCAATTACATGTAATCTTTCATGCCACAGGCTTTACTGAACGCGCCACGGAAACAATGAGTGCAAACAACATCTATCAATTCTCTAAAACGGACTCTGGAATCGATGTTCAACAAATTAGCAATACGAGATATTTCTCAACAAATCCATTACTACTCAATAAAGAAACGATTATGTGGCTCGATTATGGAATCAAGAAGAAAATTTTCATCTCGTCTAAGAATCCAAAGCTAATTGAAAAAGCAGATAGATTCACCCAAACAGACTTAACTATAGCACTCGGACAAACCGTCATGCACTTAGTTAAATCATTTACATCCATTTATTTAGCTTATCCATGGATCGTCGTACCACTTCTATTCTTTAGTATCCTTTTTCTCTTTTTTAAGAGATCAATGGATCAAAATTTACCTTGGGTTCTGTACAGTGGAATTGTCGTTTATATCATCGGTGCTTTACTGCTTGAAGAGCATTTCTTTGTACGTACCATTCAAGCTCGCGCACCTGATTTTGTAACCTTTACTGGATTTCCTTACGTATTTATTTTGTTATTCGGTCTGCTAGCCCTATTTTGTTTAATGTTTGTACGTCGAACATGGTCTGTAGGATATAAAGTTATGTACTTTGTAGGCTTGCACATTATCTTTCTTATGTTAACAATCGGAGGTTATATCTTATAAGAGCAATGTCATTGTATGCGATTGAAACATCCATTTTTTACAAAATAATGAAACCGTTTCATGAATGAGCCGTATAAATAGGAGGTCTCATTTATATTAAAAGGGGGAGACACAATGAAAGTACTTAAACAAAAACTCATTTGGATTGTTCCAATCACAATGGCATTTGCCTTTTTTTCTCTTTTGTTTTATCAAGGTGCTGAATCCGTATCCAATCAACCATCTAATGATTGGAGCCGAGGGATTGAAATAGGTGAATCAAACAGTAAGACACTGCCTAACCTTTATAAAACTGAAGATGGAAACTATCAAATGGCTATTTTTAACGATGGGACTCTGACGAAAAAGACATTCTCTAAAAACTTCACATTACAGAATGAGTCAACTATGGAGATCCCTTTTACAAAATGGGATCCGTATTACGCCTATAACGATACATTAATTTATCAACTTGATGATGAAATTATTCACCATGATTCAGGAGATGTGTTAGCAAAAGCTGATTCAATGTACGTTAATGAAGAAGATATTTATTATATCCAAGAAACTACTCTTTTCTCATTAGACCCTAACTCACTAGAAACAAAAGAACTAGGAAATTTACCTGAAGGTTATGAAGAGTATAAAATCACAAACCATAATGATATCCTTACAGTTATTGCAGACAGTACTGTTGCAAATAAGTTGAATTTTACAATGTTCCAACTCAAAAATGGAGACCTAAAAAAGGTGCAAGAACAGTCTATTAATGTCCCAGCCAATGAGAGCATTGTAGAAGTAGCTTATGCAGCCACTGATAAACGTTTAGGATTGGCTATGAAATCTTTTGTTGAAAGTGCCGGAAAAGATCCGTATCGTTTATATGTTTCAGAATTTCAGTCATCGGATGACTCCATATCTCCGAGGCTCATTAGCCCTATTGATCCGAATACGGGTTCAAGATTAAATGAAATCGGAGAAGTAACAGCCTCCTACCTTAATGACCAACTTAGTCTTGTGTTTTATGGTATCGGATTTAGTAAAGTTGATTATCAAACAAATTATGCTCCGAATATTTATGAGTTAAACGTTGTTGATGATGAAAATATCACTGCGAAAAGGAGAAGTAATACCTACCGCTTTTCAACAAAACCCAAACTTGTGAATGACCACATGGTAATGTGGCTGGATACGAATATTCCAAACACATTATATGTATCTTCCTCTAAACCTCAGGTGATTGAACAAGCATCTGGGTACACGAAAACAGATATGTTATTGGCTCTCGGGGTAACCATGAGTATGTTGACTAAAGCATTTCCATTTTTGATCCTTGCAATGAAATGGATGGTTTGGCCACTCATATTCTTCGTTCTTTTATTCTTATTCTATAGAAAGTCAATCGATCAAGATTATAATTGGGTTCTTTATTCTGCGATTGGGGTTTATTTATTAGGGGCGTTCATACAAAGTGGTACCATATTCACTCAAAAATTAAATGCTACTGCTCCAGCGTATATCGCTTTCCCAGGAAACTCTATTGTGCTTATATTAGTAGCTGGTCTGATTGCTTATGGTTGTATGCAGTTCATACACAGATCTACTTCTTCTGGTTATAAGGTTGTCTATTTTGTATTTGTCCATATTCTCGTATTATCACTTACAGTCGGACCATATGTATTTTAAAGAAAACTTGCCGATTGGCAAGCCTTTTTAGGCGCAGACAGAGGATTAGCCTTAGCTTATACTTCATACTTTCAAGATTTTTACTACGTCGAATTGCTCCAATGCTAAAATTTTATACTCTTAACGTGTAAAAAAATCTTAAGTAAAGCCCTCTCACGCTAGAGAGGGCTTTTTTGCTATCTTATAACTTCGGAATCCATTCTTCTAAAGACTCTATTGTGTAAGTAGGTTGCCGATCATACTCTTCTAAATGCTCCTTAGTGGTGACACCTGTGTGAACTAAAAGCGTATCTAATTCCGCATTCATGCCAGCTAAAATATCGGTATGATAATTATCTCCTACCATTAACGTTTCTTCTTTCGTAAGTCCTAACGCCTCCATTGCTTGTTGCATTATGATCGACTCTGGTTTTCCTATGAATAGGGGTTCTGCTCCAGTAGAGACGGTTACAACAGAAGTTAATGAGCCATTACCAGGGAGCATACCTCTTTCAGTAGGAATAGCGATATCACCGTTCGTTGATAAGAACTTCGCCCCATCACGTACATTTAAGCATGCTTTACTTAATTTTTCATATGTAATTCCTCGGTCAATTCCGACAACAACATAATCACTATTTTCCTCTACAAGCTGAAGCCCTTTATCCTCCAGTGCATGGAAAAGTCCTTCTTCACCTATAGCATAAACATTTGCATCTTCCTTTTGCTGTTTAATATAAGATGCTGTTGCCATACTTGTTGTGAATACTTGAGTTTCTTCAGCAGGTATATCAAATGAATTCAATTTTTCTGCCACTTGGTCGGGGCGTCTTGATGAATTGTTCGTAACAAACAAGTGAGGAATGCCTTTTTCTTTTAATGCTTTAACAAAATCTGATGCTGCTTCAATACGTTCAGTTCCCCGGTACATTGTTCCATCTAGATCAATTAAATACCCTTTATAAGATTTCATGGTGTAATCCCCTTTCTTTTCTTCATGTAAAAACGCTCTCCGTATTAGGAGAACGTCTAGTCTTTGGAAAAGGCTGAAACTGGCCCTAATTCTTCATTAAGATAATAACGTATTCGCTCGCTGAAAGTTGTAAAAGATGTCCAATTTTCATTTATTGTATTATATAAATAATCGTGGTCCATATTGACAAACTCTCTAACTAGAGGTTTACGCATTTGGATAATGTTTTTATAATGCTCTTGCTCCTCTTCAGGAAGAACTTTTTCATCCGTTAAAATATCGATAATATCCTCGTAACTACCGGGATCTCTCATTATGAAGCCATCAATCATCATATTCCCAACATCGACAATTGACTCTACACACATATGAGCTATGCGCTCAAGAGCTAATTTTTCTTTGAAAGTTACAAATGTCTCGTTCTCGAAACAAACTAACAACTCATCAAAATATTGTAATGTTTCTTCAATTTTACTTCTATCAACAAAATACATTCTCTATATCTCCTTTCACTTCAACCTTCTTCTTGTGCTATCATATCATATATTATTCGATATAAACGGTAATTTCCATTTAAGTTCTGGTTCGTTTTCTGCTATTATATAGAAGGAAAACTAAGTATCGGGGGAAAACAACCATGGATCGTGAATTAGCCTTAGAACTTGTACGTGTAACAGAAGCAGCAGCTGTAAGCTCAGCCCAATGGATGGGAAGAGGAAAGAAAAATGAGGCAGATGATGCTGCAACTTCAGCCATGAGAGGAATGTTTGACTCCATCTCTATGGAAGGTACTGTTGTAATAGGTGAAGGTGAAAAAGACCAAGCACCTATGCTATATATTGGAGAAGAATTAGGTAACGGTAATGGACCTGCAGTTGATATAGCTGTTGATCCACTTGAAGGAACAAACATTGTTGCAAAAGGTCACAATAATGCAATGGCGGTCATTGCAGCAGCAGACCGTGGCGCTCTATTACATGCACCAGATATGTATATGGAAAAGATTGCTGTCGGTAAAAAAGCTCGAGGGAAAATCAGTCTAGATGATCCGATTGAAAAAACGATTGATATTGTTGCTGAAGCTAACAATAAACGTATTCATGATTTAACAGTTATTGTGCAGGAGCGTCCACGTCACGAAGAACTTGTTGAACGTATTCGAGCTAAGGGTGCTCGCGTTAAGTTGTTTGGAGATGGCGATGTTGGTGCTTCTATCGCTACATGTCTTCCACATACAGGAGTAGACCTTTTCGTCGGTAGAGGTGGAGCGCCAGAAGGTGTTATCTCAGCAGCAGCAATTAAATGTTTAGACGGAGATATGCAGGCTCGTCTTGTTCCTAAAAATGATGAAGAAGCACAACGTTGCATGGGTATGGGACTTGAAGATCCAGAACAATTATTAACATTAGATGATTTAGTTCAAAGTGATGATGCCATTTTTGCAGCTACAGGTGTAACAGAAGGTGAGTTATTAAACGGCGTTAAGTTTTTAGGTGGCGAGTTAACGGAAACAGATTCTATCGTTATGCGCGCAAAAACAAGAACTGTTCGCTTTATTAAAGCAAATCACCAACTGGATCATAAGCCGAACTTCGTTTATTAAACATTACCCTAAGGAGGTTGTAAGACATGTCCGAAGACCAATTTTTTCTATATGATGATCAAGAAGAAACAAACACACGTTTTGTTAGTTTTATGGGAGAAAACCATCGTTACGATTTAGCCATTATGACTACGGACCGGTATTATGGTAAAAAAATTGTGATCGATCTACAAGGAAGTCATTATGCCATTATCGGTCAAGATGATGTAGAAGAACCCGGCTATTTGGAGCATGTATATAACCTCACTGAAGTCGAAGCCGAAGAATTACGTGAATTTTTAAGACAAGTGATATAACTTTATAAATAATAAGAAACCCTCTTTTGGTTTAAACTAAACCAAAGGAGGGTTTTTTATGTCTGATGAAAAAGAAGAACGTTATTCGGACTTTGCGAATGTAGAAGCTATGCGAAATTACCTGACTCCTGAACAATTACCTGAAGGCCCTTATGGAGCTCCACGCAACAAATATGAGCCTGTAGAAAATAAAAGTACACCATGGAAACCTGGTCAACGTTATTACAGTGCCTTTAACTATGAAAACAAATCGCTTCATAAGGACTTACAACGACTTGACCCAGCTTCCCATCCGACACACGATCATCCTGATAAAGAAGTTAAACCTTCTATTGAAAATCAAAACACAGATGAGTCTTAAAAAAGGGCAGGGATAAGGATGATCGGTTAAGTTCGTCACGTCCTGTGACAACACCGATCTGACCTACGTCCTGTAGGCCCAAGTTCGTCACGTCCTGTGACAACACTGATCTGACCTATGTCCCTGTAGGCCAAAAAACCAGACAAGCTTAAAGCTGTCTGGTTTTTATTCATCTACTTTTTTGATAACAAAGTGCGCACAACCAAAATTACAATATTCTAACAAATAATCATTTAAAGTGCTAATTTTGGTATCAAAAGTTGCTTTTGGGTTTTGATCATCATAAAAGCCACGAAGTCGAAGTTGACCGTATCCCCAGTCGCCAACAATAAAATCATATTTACTTAAAATATCACTGAAACGTTCTTCAAATGCTTCTTCTTCAAAGCCGTCTTTTTCATTATGAATTAGATCATATTTTTTTCCTTGAATCTCAATCACGTCGATCACCTCTTATGCTTCTTCTAGTGTATCATATTTTGGATTTTTTTACTTTTATAATTTTATACTGGAGAACATTTTCTAGCATGAAGATTTTATTATGACTCAAGCTATAGATGAGGAGAGGAACATTATAATTGCATAGGAGGGTTTCCATTGAACTACAAAAGTTGGTTAGCAACGACAGCTTTAACAGCGACAATGCTGGTTTCAGGCTGTGCAGGTAATGGTAACGGTAATGAAGGAGCCCTAGACATGGGTGAAAATAATAATGGCTACAACAATGTAGGATTTGATCAAGACCAATCATTGAATAGTAGTTATCAGTCACAGAAAGAAGACCGAAACGATGCTCGTACAGACCGATTCGGGTATGTTCGATATACAAAGGATCAGGTAGGAGATAATGAAGAGGAAATTCGTTACGGTATCATGGACCGTGAGCAGGTATCTGATTTAATTACACGTTATATGCTTCAAGGCGAAGGCATTAAAGATGCAGCAACATTAGTGACCGATTCTGAGGTATTAGTTGCTTATACACCTGAAGGTAATATGGATCGTAACCGCGCAGCAGATATGGCTAAGAAAAATGCGATGTCCGTTGTTCCTCGTTATTATGAGGTTTATGTGTCTGATCAACAGAACATGTATCGTGAGCTTGCAACATTAAGTAATATGAGGACAGGCGACCGCGAATATCGAGACTCAATTGAATCCGTAATTGATCAAATGAAAAAGTCACCTCAAGGCGAACAAATGTATAACGATGAAACAAAGTCTAAAAAAGACAAACGTGATGTTGAAAAAGAACAAGGGAACATGATGAACCAGTAACTCTCCTCACACAGAGCTTCAAATCATATGGGATTTGAAGCTCTTTTTATGTTTCCATATCCATTTAAATTTTTAAACATTTACCAATCATGTTTTCAACTATGTTACCGCAAACTACCTAATATAAGAGCTTATCGTGGAGGTGAACAACTGTGATAAAGAAACTTGGAGGCGTCCTCGTCCTTACCTTATGTTTAATTGTGCCAACAATAACGCAAGCTGAGCCTGAACAAGATCCATATAAACAACAAATGGACTTATTTAAAAGTATGGAAACATTAACGCAAATTCCTTGGTATTACTTAGCTGCGATTAATCAATATGAAAAGCATATTCACAAAACTCATGCCTCGGATGACCTAATCTCTATCACCTTCCCTTCTCCCCTTTGGAATGGGGCTCAATCAATAGAAGATCGGCCATTAACTGTAAGTGAAATTGAGGTTCTTGGTGGGATTGGAAAAGATGGTGATGGGGATGATGTAGCCGATCGGACAAATGATTATGATATTTTATATACGATGGCTGATTGGATCAAACAGTATGGTACATCTAAACAAGACATTAAAATCGCTATCTGGAATTATTATCAACGAGACCTTTCGGTACAAACAATCATGAACACTGCAAAGGTGTATGAAAAATTTAATACGATAGATCTTCAAAATCGCATGTTTCCAGTTCCTCTATATCATAACTATAGTTATAAAAATACATGGGGAGATGCACGTGGTTTTGGTGGAAGAAGAATTCATGAAGGCACCGATATATTTGCTAATTATGGGGTTCCTGTTCGAGCAACATCCTATGGGGTTGTTGAGATGAAAGGATGGAACCGTTACGGTGGGTGGAGAATTGGTGTACGTGATATCAATAACATCTACCATTATTTTGCTCATTTAAATGGTTTTGAGAAAGGTGTAAAAGTTGGACAAGTCGTAAAACCCGGAGATGTAATTGGTTATGTAGGGGCCACAGGATACGGTCCACCAGGCACTTCCGGAAAGTTCCCTCCCCACCTCCATTATGGAATGTATAGAGATAATGGATACAGTGAATGGTCCTTTGACCCTTATCCTTATTTAAAGAAATGGGAAAAAGAGACACGAAAACTTAAGAAATAATAAAAAGGATTGGGTGCTAAGTGCACCCAATCCTTTTAGATTTATTCCTTACCAGAAGTTTTTACTGCGTTGAAAATACTTGCAGCTAAACCTCCCCAAATTAGTACCATACTTAATATCATCATAAAAATCGCGCTACCAGTCATTAGCCACTAACCTCCTTGTCTGAGTTAACGGATGTTTGTGCTCCACCTTTCCATTTTAGCTTTGAGAAGATAGCTGCAACAATAATAACTAATGCTAGTGCACCCATTCCCCAAGGTCCAATTAAGGAAAGGGAATATCCATCTACATATGGAGCTGTAAAGTCATTGATCAGTTGTAAGACAATCATGTAACCCAATAGGATAGGTGTAATAATTGTTAAACAAATGGTCCACCAAGACCCTAGGCGGATTTGAGATAATCCATTTGCATGGCTTTGAAGTTCTTTAACTTTCTTGATTGCCCAAGCAATAAGAATAACTTCGATTAAACCACCTAAGCCTACACCAACTGTTAGAACATAACGGTCAACCGCTGTTAAGAAGTGTACTCCACCTTGTGTCGCATAAACTAGAGAAATAAGAGCTGATAATCCTCCACCAAATGCTACAGCTTTTGTACGAGAAATGTTGAATTTTTCTTGGAAAGCTGCAATATACGTCTCACAAATAGAAATTAGAGAGGATAATCCTGCTAATACTAGTGAAGCAAAGAATAAGAAACCAAAGAGTCCATTTAAGAATGGCATCTGATTAATAATTTGTGGGAATATGGCGAATGCAAGACCTACACCATCCCCAGCAAAATCAGCAATTCCAGTACCCGTAGATACAGCTACGAAACCAATTGCACTGAATACTCCAATACCAGCAAGTAATTCGAAGCCAGAGTTACTTAAACCAGTAATGAAAGCATTATTTGTAATATCTGATTTTTTCGGTAAATAACTTGAATACGTAATCATGATCGCAAAACAGATGGATAGGCTAAAGAAAATTTGTGTATAAGCTGCTGTCCATACTGTAGGATCACCTAATACTGACCAACTTGGTTGGAAGAAGGCATTAAGCCCTTGTGCTGCTCCTTCAAGTGTTACCGCACGAATAACAATAATTAAAAATAAGACCACTAACGTTGGAATGAAGATCTTGTTTGCTGCTTCAATTCCTTTTTTAACACCTTTAAATAGAACACTTAATACGACTGCCCAAACAATTAGAAGTGGAATGAGTACTCCAGGTACAAAGCTTCCAAATTTACCAGGGTCACCTGCTTGTAAGTAATCCCCCATCAGGAATGCACCTGTTTCGCTACCCCAAGATAAATTAAATGCAAACACGGAGTAGGCTATGGCCCAACCGATAATAACGGCATAGTACGTCGATATACCGAATGAGACAAAAACTTGGAACCAACCAACAAATTCTGACTTTTTATTTAGTCTAGAGAATGTTAAAGGTGCTGAACCACGTAACTTGTGGCCCATGGTGAATTCCATGATTAGGATTGGAATCCCAGCTGTAAATAGTGCAATTAAATAAGGTAAGAAGAATGCTCCTCCACCGTTGTCATAAGCAACATATGGGAATCGCCAAATGTTACCTAGACCAATAGCAGAACCAACTGCCGCCAATATAAATCCGGCGCGTGTTCCCCATTGTGATCGATTTTCCATAGAAAGACCTCCCCTTCACTCTTTCCTCATACTTTGATACAAGCATATGCTTGACCTTATATGAGAATGTTAAAATTTTCTGATTATTTCTGCTGTTTCAGTATTGATTATAGCGAGTCCAACCATACTTGTAAAGGTAATGTTGCAATTTTCAGTATTTTCTAATTATGACTTTTGGTCTAGATACTGACATTAGTGGATTTTTGTTTTGATTGGTAAATATGTTCTACCTAATACAACTAGGCGTGATTTTCTAGATGGAGCTTCTACGTTTCTAAGAAACCAATAAAAAAACCAGCAATCCTATACAGGATTACTGGCTAAAAAAATTATTTTTCTATACTATTTTGTTTTGGCTGAAACAAAAGAACAACGACAAGTACAATCACTAATGTGACAACTAAAGAGAGTATTGTACTTGTTGTAAATCCAAAGATCACATACCCTACTGAAGCAGCTAGCGCTCCAATTAATGCATATGGTAGCTGTGTCATAACGTGATCAATATGGTTAGATCCTGCTCCTGTTGAGGACAAGATCGTTGTATCTGAAATTGGTGAACAATGGTCTCCAAATACACTACCTGCCAATACAGCAGCAAGAGATGGCAAGAACATTGCTACGTCTAATGTAGCAGCAATCTCTCCAGCAATCGGTAGCATAATTCCGAATGTTCCCCAAGAAGTTCCTGTTGCAAAAGCCATAAATCCAGCTACGATAAACATCATAAATGGCAAGAATGTTGGACTAATATTAGCTTCTTTAACTCGATCTGCTAAATATTCACCAGTTCCCATAGAACCAATAATTGTTCCAATCATCCAAGCTAGAACTAAGATATAAATAGCTGGTAGCATCGCTTTAATACCTTCAAGAACCACTTTGCCTGTTGAAGACTTCGACCCTTGTAAGAACATATATAGAACCAGTCCGCTTAAAGCAGCAAATAGACCACCAAAGAATAAGGAACGGTTTACATTCGTATTTGCAAAGATGCTTAGAATAGATACTTCTTCTTCAGCTGGTGTACCTTGAATACCCGTAATAAACATGGTAGTTACTGTAGCCACGATCAACACAAGAATTGGGATGATCAGGTGATAAATTTTACCGCCTTGAGTAGCTTTAAATTCATTATTAAGATCACCTGGCACTTCTTTACTTGGATCCACTAGCTCACCTGTATTTTGTGCCTTTTCTTCGTGTTTTCTCATAGCACCAATATCAAATTTACGATAAATCGTTAAGAATACTAAGAATATTGAGCCAAACACGTAGAAGTTCATAGGGATCATACGAAGGAAAGCTTCAAGTTCTCCATAACCTGTGATCTCTTGTGCAGCAATAATTGTCCCAATCAACCCAATAATATAAGCTCCCCAACTAGAGATAGGAGATACAACCGTTATTGGAGCTGATGTTGAGTCAATAATATAGGCTAACTTCGCACGAGAAACCTTATAACGGTCTGTTAGTGGGCGAGCGACTTGGCCGACAGCTAAGCTGTTGAAATAATCATCAATGAAAATGATAAGACCTAAAATCCCCGGCATCGTCTGTGCGCCCTTTCGAGTACGAATACGCTGAATAGCCCACTCTCCAAAAGCAGAGCTTCCTCCTGAAGCTGTCATAAACGCTGTTGTGATACCTAACAAAATAAGAAAGCTTAATAACTGAATGCTTCCAAGCTGAAGATCTCCCTCAACATAGAAAATCTGTGAAAAGCTTTTCCATATTTCATTAAATGATGGCACGATATCAAAGCTATTTAACATAAATGCTCCGACAACAATGCCTGCTCCTAAAGAAAGTAAAACCTGTCTTGTTAGTAACACAAGGACAAGCATAATGATTGGTGGAATTAGTGAAAGAATTCCGAATTCCATTTTGTTCCCTCCTGATGTCTGTAAATAAGTACCTATCCTTTAATAGGATGGCCTGAAGGAACGATGGACATGTAGATGCTGTGTACTGAAGTTTTTTTAGAGTTTTTAGAGGAATAATAAAAAAACAGGCAATGATAGAGTCAATAACTATCATTACCTGCTTTTAAGAAGCAAATAATATTGGTTATCCTCCATCTCGATCAGTAGCGCATCATGCAATCCATACGTTCAGATTTGCATGACAGTATATTCTTTATTCAAGAACATACCAGCATAAGTAGGTAGACACCTATTTTATACTTCGGCAAGTAGCCCTTTCCCCCTATGATCCTCGTTGTCATCCTCCCATAGGGTATTCATGCTAAATGCACCTCTACCTCATCGATATGATAAGGGTAGATTCGATTCAGTTGTCACGATCATTACTATATCAACATTTCTTTAGTTTGGCAAGGATCCAAATGGAATTTCTACAGAAGGATTTGCACCATTCTCACTATTGTTATAAAAGTCCGGCACATCCCCATGAACAGTGTTTTGAGCAATAGGAATTTCGGTCTCCACTGTAGTTGTATCCGTGGAAAACGGTAGTAAAATTCTTAAATTTACCTTTACACGCAAAAATAACTGATACATTGTATTATTAATAGGATGATACTTTACTTTTGCTATAACTTGAGACTCTACGTCCCCAATTGTCGCAAAATGAACAGGAATTTTAGGTCCTAAATTACTTAGCAAAACATTGTTCGTTACTTGCCCTAAAGGTATTCTTGCAATCTGAGGTTTTTCCAACAATTCTTCCTGTGTTGTACCATTCTCTTGGTCCACATCAATATCTAATGACTCACCTGGTTCGACTGCCTTTCCTTCTTCTAATCTCTCTAAATATTGTTGAACCCGATAATGGGTTTGGTAGTGTGTTCGATTAATTAATGGCATATTCCATTGAACAGAACGTACATAACCATTACTTTCATTTTCATCAATGATGATGATATCTTCATTTAACCCATCTCCTATTTTTTTATTTACCGCTTCAAATATGGCATTCCTTGCAAATTGATCTGTCTTAGCCTCAGCAATTTCTAAGAGTTTGGGTTCAAGTCCTTTGTTTATAATCCACAAGCTCAAAAAAGTGCTTATAATAAAAAATACAAAGGTTACCATAAATATTTGTCCGGGCGGAGGTGGTGCCATGGGTTTATGTTTTCGTCTAATCTTTTTCATAAAAAACCCCCTCTCCTAAACTTTATGCAAGTCTAGGACAGGGTTTGACTAAAAACTTATGCATTTTTACTAAATAAAGTTGTGTCGCATTCTGTGACAATAACATTTAACTCTTGAGACATGTCTATTTCATAATATTCCGAGAGTTCCAGACCATCTTCTTCTAGTATGCGAACTACTGGACGGTCACTCACATGTTTGTTTTGACGAGCAACGATCCCTTTACGTCCATCGCTTAAAACCACTGTTAACCCATTTGGATACGCTGCCACACTTTTTCTAAAGGCTTGTATCATTTTTTGATCAAATAGTGTACCTGCACCTGCATAAAGAATCTCTAAACCTTCATGCGGAAGCATTGCATTGCGATAGACTCGATTACTTGTTACTGCATCAAAAACATCAGCAATACCAAGTATTTTAGCATACAAATGAATATCTTTTTCCGTTAATCCTCTAGGATACCCTGACCCATCTAATCGCTCATGGTGTTGATAAGCGCAATGAGCTGCTGTTAATGGCACAGTAGGCATTTTTCGAAGCATGTTAAAGCCTGCTTCTGAATGCTCTTGAATTTGCTTGAATTCCTCGTCTGTTAGCTTCCCTGGCTTCAACAAAACGTCACGAGGTACAAAAACCTTTCCAACATCATGAAGCATAGCTCCATAACCTAATTCTTCTAGTTTTTTAGATGGAAGCCCTAACTCTGTTCCAAGTGCCAAAGCATAAATAGTGACATTCAAGGAATGTGTAAAGATATAATCATCATATGTAAACACATCTGATAAGAGAGAGATCACCTCATTATGATCTTGCACTTCAGATAAGATATGGCGAACGATATCCACCATTTTTTCTCCAGTCTTATCAAAAATAAATGAATTCGCAACATCATCTGAACCACTCATGGTATCAAATGTATCCTTAATTGTATTAACAGCTTCTACACGGACTCTGTCTGAGATGGGCGATTTGCTCTCAATATCATTTGTCGCTTCATCTTCTATGTACACATATGTAACCCCAATATCAGTGAGGCGGTTAATCATTCTTTTCGTAAGAGCCACACCCTCATGAATAAGGATTTGCCCCTTATCATTATAAATAGGTTTTGATAATTCATCACCATCTGCTAATGAAAATGTCGATACAAGACGCATTTCATCCCAACCTAACTTTTACTATGTATTATATTTATTGCTCGGTTCTTGTTTATAAGAAATGCAACTCTTACAAATACCCTGTTCCTTTATCCCTAAAACTTTTTCACTATAATTCATTCACTAATGTATAATTCTTTCTTTCTATTTAACAGTAAAAAGAATCTGTTATGCAACCTAAATATAACAGATTCTTAAGATATACGTCATAATTTATGTTTATTGTATCATGATTGTGATGGTTCGTCAGCTATTTTCAGTAAAGCATCTTTTCCAATCATGCCTTCTTCCCAACCGTATTTTTTCGCCCCTACTGTCACTTTTTCTAACGGAGCTTGGATAAGGTCGTTAATAGTGCGTACACCTACCGCCCTTGCAGCAACAATATTTCGATCCGCAAGTTTCTCATTTAATAAATCAACGTCTAAAGCACCGCACATGATATATCCCTTTTCATTTGATACAACAAGCAGATTGGTTTGAGGAAGTACCACACTTACTGCAGTAAATGGAACTCCCTCAATCATAACTGGTTCAACCGTTACCACATAAACCACTCCCTTCTTTCTACAATCTATGTAGATATGAAGGGAAAGTGACTATTTTAGACTAAGTCTTTGTAATGTACTTGAAAGTAAATCTCTTAACAATTCAGGCATAAAGTAATGTTTATCGCTACTATGGGAGATTTCAGGTAACAATCGACCAAATGTAAATGTATCAGCTGTAGCTACCGTATATGTTCGGTTGTGGTCTAGAGGTTCACCTTGGAAACGTACCTCTCTTACATGTTCATTTCCTTCTTGATCCTTTTCTGTTTCTACTTCTACACCAGAAAACACCATTCTACCAAGCACCTCTCCACGGAAACCAAAACCTTTTAATTTTAATTCCATAAACCGTTTTGTATGAGCTTGTCGAATGACCTCTAAGAGTTCACTACCTGTAAGTGTTACCTTACAAGGGTTAATTGGATGAGGGCAGATTTTATGGATATCTCCTCTGGTAACAGGACCTTCACTAAAAGGTTCCAAAAGTACACCTGCATTTAACATGGAAAGATCAGCATCAGTCCACTCTTTTAACGTGTGAACAAGTTCCTTAATAATTTTCGTTTCCTGAAACCAATGAACATCTAATGGTTCACGAAGCCTTACAACCTCATGATTTAAAATATCAGCTGCTTGATCATTGTATTGATCTAATTTTTGGCGCGTCTCTATATCCTCTTCTTGAGTACCGAGTGGGTAAGCATATGCTTCTTTTTGCACAAGTTCATTCTGTTCATGATCCCACTGCATAGCAACTTGACCAACATAAACACCATGCTTCCCAGCCGCTGTTAAAAGAGTGTCTTCCATCATTTCACCATCTCTAAAAAGATGATGTGTATGGCCTCCTATAATCACGTCTATACCTGAATATCGATTGGCTATTTCTTGATCATCATTGATGCCTAGGTGAGACAGTAGAATAACGATATCCGATTGCTCACGTAGCTCATCTAAATAATCATCTAGAAGTTGGAAGGGTGAGTATACATTCCATCCTAACAAACCATAAAAAGCTTTAAATGGAGCTGTTAATCCTATGATGCCTATTCTTGTTCCTTGCTCAGTGATCAAAAAAGAATAAGGCTTAAGCCATGACGGTTTTTCTTTTCCGGTATTTTCTAAGTTAGCGCAAACCACGTCAAAATTTGCTTCATCATATAAATGAAACAACTCCTCATGAGACAACGTAATGCCCTCATTGTTGCCAAGTGTTGCACAATCGTAACCCGCATCATTCAACAGGTCTATATTTGCAGAACCTCTCATCGCTTCAGAAATGGGATGAAATCGATCAACGTGGTCTCCCACATCTAATAAAAACATCGGCTCATTTTTTTGGTCATGATAGTTCCTTTGATGCTTCCAATGGTGTACAATTTTTGGCCAGTTTTCAAAATGGCTATGTAAGTCATTTGTATAATAAAGATAGATTTTTTCCTGCATATCATCGACTCCTTATCCTATCCCTTCCCAAATCAAACGGATTCCAATCAAAATTAAAATGACACGTAGTACCCATTCAATCGTATGACTTTTCATACGTTGATTGAGTTTAGCCCCTACAGTCCCCCCAACCCAAGCTCCTGGGATAAACGCTAGTGTGTACGCCCACTCAACATGACCAAGCGCAATATGGGTTCCTGAACTGAATAGACTCATGAAGAAAATCATAAACATGGATGTAGCTGTAGCTATATGAGCTGGAAATCCAAATAATAAGATCATGGCGGGCACCATTAATGATCCTCCACCAATTCCGAACAATCCAGATAATATCCCGACACCAAAAGCTAAAAGAATTCCCCAAATTACTGGAACTGCGTAATAGTGGGAATGTCCATTGATTGTTATGGAACGCTGTATATAGAGTTTAGACTCAGCTGTTTTACTGTTTGGTTGACCTGATTTCTTGAAGAAGAACAGAAGTGATATTCCAATCATGACAAGTCCAAACACTAAAGAGAAAGTATCGTCGTTAAGAAACTGATTTAACCAAGAACCAAACACACCACCTGGGAGACTTCCAATCAAAAAGATTAGTCCACTTTTATAATCAATTCTTCTGCTTTTCAAATAGGAAATGGTGGAAGATAAACCGGTAAACACCATGACAACTAAGGAAATTCCTACAATTTTTTGAGGTGTGGCCCAGTTGAATGATTCAGATATATGATTCATAAATAAAAGGCTTGGAACTAATATGGTCCCTCCGCCTATTCCTGCAATACTGCCAATGAAAGCAGTGAAAAATCCGATAATAAGTAAGATAACAATGGTCAAAATGATGAACCCTCTCTGTTTGTTTTCACTCTTTCATTATATTTTAGTGTAGAGGTAATGTCGAATATGTGAGGAGATTTGATGATTTCTTATTCTTTTTAGCTCCCTATTGCTGAAGACTAGGTTTCGAGATAAGGAGATGAGAGGAGTCCGTTGCTATGATGAGTCTAAGGGGTTCGTTGAAACGGCAATACTCCTGCGGAAGACCAGCTGAGCCTCCTCATACGCTACGCTCCTTGCGGGGTCTCATCTGCCCTTTCTACCGCGGGAGTTTGCCGTTTCCCTCACCCCCTTTGCTTTTGTGGAAATTAACGGACCCATGGCTGAGATGAGTTAATTTCTTGCTTAAGAAAACTGTATTTTAGCTCTACATATAAGGCTTTAGATCAATTAAATGCGTATAAAATTTAACCACATTCTGCATCAGGATGCCTTACAATTGTTGCGGTTCCGTTATTCACCATTCGGCCAAGGTGGGCTGTGGAACGGGTTGACTCCAGCGGAAGAACGGAGTGACGAGACCCCGCAGAGAGCTTGCGAACGAGGAGGCTCGGCGCTTCGTCCGCAGGAAACCAACCCCCCCCACAGCCCGCCGCTCTCCACAAAAGCAACGGAACCCTTCCGCACAAGCTTATTCAACAATCCTGCCATATAATTGAACATACTTGTATTTAAACAGAATAACTATTCCCTTATAAAACATAAAAAACCCCGCAAAAGCGGGGTTTTTCTAGATATATTAACCGATTGAACCTTCCATTTCGAATTTGATAAGGCGGTTCATTTCTACGGCATATTCCATTGGTAGTTCTTTCGTGAATGGCTCGATGAAGCCCATTACGATCATTTCAGTCGCTTCTTCTTCAGAAATACCGCGACTCATTAGATAGAATAACTGTTCTTCAGATACTTTCGATACCTTAGCTTCGTGCTCTAGAGAGATATTCTCATTGTAGATTTCGTTGTAAGGAATTGTATCTGATTTAGACTTGTTATCCATAATTAGCGTATCACACTCTACGTTGGAACGTGCGCCTTCCGCTTTACGTCCGAATTGAACGATACCACGGTACGTTACGTTACCACCCTGCTTCGAAATAGACTTAGAAACGATTGTAGAAGATGTGTTAGGTGCTTGGTGAATCATCTTCGCACCTGCGTCTTGGTGCTGACCTTTACCTGCTAATGCGATGGAAAGGGTCATACCACGTGCACCTTCACCAGCTAAAATAACAGATGGATATTTCATCGTAAGCTTAGAACCTAAGTTACCATCAACCCATTCCATTGTTCCGTTTGCTCCAACCTTAGCACGCTTCGTAACAAGGTTGTAAACGTTGTTCGCCCAGTTCTGGATCGTTGTATAACGGCAGTACGCATTATCTTTAACGTAGATCTCAACAACTGCACTGTGAAGAGAGTTTGTTGTATAAACTGGTGCTGTACAACCTTCTACATAGTGAACAGATGCCTCTTCATCAACGATGATTAACGTACGCTCAAACTGACCCATATTCTCTGAGTTAATACGGAAGTAAGCTTGAAGAGGTGTTTCCGTTTTAACGCCTTTTGGTACATAGATGAATGAACCACCAGACCAAACGGCAGAGTTTAGTGCAGAGAACTTGTTGTCTGCTGGAGGAATTACTTTACCAAAGTATTCTTTGAAAAGGTCCTCATTCTCTTTAAGAGCTGTATCTGTGTCTTTAAACACAATCCCTTGATTTTCAAGGTCTTCTTGCATGTTATGATAAACAACCTCAGATTCGTACTGAGCAGATACACCAGCAAGATATTTTTGCTCTGCTTCAGGGATACCTAGCTTATCAAACGTTTGCTTGATTTCATCAGGTACTTCATCCCAAGAACGCTCGGATTTTTCAGATGGTTTTACATAGTACGTAATCTCATCAAAATCCAATTCGTTTAGATCGCCACCCCATTGTGGCATTGGCATTTTGTAAAACTGTTTAAGAGCTTTCAAACGGAAATTAAGCATCCATTCTGGCTCATCTTTTTGATTAGAAATTTCGCGAACAATTTCTTCCGTTAGACCACGTTGTGTACGGAAGATGGATACGTCTTTATCATGAAATCCATATTTGTACTCTCCAACCTCAGGCGCTTTTTTAGCCATCGATCAAAACCTCCTTTAGGTGTGTAAAACTCACAGAGCTACTTACTCTTTCTCATCTACACCTTGTTCCATCGCTTTCCAAGCAAGAGTGGCACATTTAATACGTGCAGGGAATTTTGCAACGCCCTGTAAAGCTTGAATGTCACCCAAGTCTTCCAGCTTATCTTCGTTTACCTCTTTACCTTGCATGATATCAGAAAACATGTTTGACATGTCAACTGCTTCTTCTACGGTTTTCCCTTTGATCGCCTCTGTCATCATGGATGCAGAAGATAGAGAAATTGAGCAGCCTTCACCATCAAATTTAGCATCTGACACCTTTCCGTCTTCAACTTTTAAATGCAATTGAATACGGTCACCACAAGTAGGGTTGTTCATATCAACAGTCATGGCATCCTCTTCAAGAGATCCTTTGTTTCGAGGGTTCTTGTAGTGATCCATGATAACTTGTCTGTATAGTTGATCGAGATTATTAAAAGACATCTCCGAAAAACTCCTTTGTCTTTTGTAATCCATCGACAAATGCATCCACATCTTCTTTCGTATTATACATATAGAAGCTTGCACGAGCTGTAGCTGAAACCTCTAACCATTTCATCAATGGTTGGGCACAATGGTGTCCAGCTCTTACGGCAATACCTTCAGCGTCTAATACGGTTGCCACATCGTGTGGGTGTACATCATCAAGATTAAATGTAACAAGTCCAGCACGTTCTTGAGGGCCATAAACGGTTACACCGTCAATGGATTGCAGTCGATCTAACGCATATTGAGCTAACTTTTTCTCATGAGCCTCGATTTCTTCAAGTCCTACACTTTCTAGAAAATCGATCGCAGCTCCAAGCCCAATTGCTCCTGCAATGATTGGTGTTCCACCTTCAAACTTCCAAGGTAGCTCTTTCCATGTAGAATCATATAAGCCTACAAAGTCAATCATCTCACCGCCGAATTCGACTGGTTCCATTTTTTCTAGTATATCCTTTTTCCCGTAGAGAACTCCGATTCCTGTAGGTCCACCCATTTTATGTCCAGAAAAGGCGTAAAAATCACAGTTTAGGTCTTGAACATCGACGCGCATGTGTGGAGCTGCCTGAGCACCATCCACAAGCATAACAGCACCGTGCTCATGCGCAATTTCTGTTATTTCCTTGATTGGATTGATTGAACCTAGAACGTTTGAAACGTGCATCATCGCAACAATCTTAGTATTGTCCGTAACCGTTTCTTTAACATCATCTAAGGAAATCGTGCCATCTTCCTGCAATGGAATATACTTTAATGTTGCACCTGTAGCTTTAGCAGTTTGCTGCCATGGAATGATATTACTGTGGTGTTCCATTGGTGTAATCACAATTTCATCACCTGGTTGCAGATTATCGCGACCATAGCTATAGGCAACTGTGTTAATTGAGGTTGTTGTACCTCTTGTGAAAATGATTTCTTGCGTGCTTTTGGCATTGATGAAGCGACGTACTTTTTCACGTGCTCCTTCATATCCATCTGTTGCCCAAGTACCAAGGGTATGAACTCCACGGTGAACGTTGGAGTTGTACCCTTTATAGTACTCTTCAATAGCATCAATTACTGATTGAGGCTTTTGGGATGTTGCCGCACTATCTAAATAAACCAATGGATGCCCGTTTACTTCCTGATGCAAGATCGGAAAAGCATTACGAACTTGTTTTACATCCATTAGTATACTTTCCTTTCAATCACTTCACGTAACTGGTTTTTAACAGCTTCGATAGGAAGTTGTTTAACAACTGGTGCTAAGAAACCATGGATTACTAGACGTTCTGCTTCTTCCTGACTAATTCCACGACTCATTAGGTAGAACAATTGTTCAGGATCAACACGACCTACAGATGCTGCGTGACCAGCTGTTACGTCGTCTTCTTCAATAAGAAGAATTGGGTTAGCATCACCGCGCGCTCCACTACTAAGCATAAGAACACGAGACTCTTGTTCTGCGTTAGATTTTGATGCGCCGTGCTCGATTTTACCAATTCCGTTGAAGATTGCGCTTGCGTTGTCCTTCATAACACCATGTTGAAGGATGTAACCTTCTGAGTTCACACCATAGTGGACAATTTTAGCAGTGAAGTTTTGTTTTTGATCTCCGCGACCAACAGATACCGTTTTTGCATCAGAATAAGCGTTATCGCCCATTAGGTACGTAACGTTCTCACTTACGGTGTTACCATCATTCATTTGACCAAGAGCCCACTGAATAGAAGCATCACGATAAGCAACGCCACGACGGTTCACATACGTTGTTGTACCTGGTGCGAAGTTATCAACAGCACCGAAAGAAACTTTCGCATTATCTTTAGCGATCACTTCTGTCACGATATTCGCAACCGTTTCATCCGATTCGTTATGAGAAATATAGTTTTCAACATACGTTATGGAACTTCCTTCTTCTGCTACCACTAGTACGTGATTGAAGGTCGCAACGGATGGATCCTCTTGCCAAAACACGGATTGAATTGGCTGTTCAAGCTCTACATTTTTCGGAACATATACGAATACTCCGCCATTCATAAGAGCAGCATGAAGAGCTGTTAAACGATGCTCATCCACTTGCACGCCGTCTTTCATGAAATATTGCTCAAGTAAATCGGAATGTTCTTTTGCTGCTGTAAAAATATCTGTAAAAATAACGCCTTTATCTTTTAACTCTTGGTTAAGAGACGTGTACGCTACGGAGTTATTACGTTGAATAAGAAGATTCTGACCTTCGTCTTCTGTATTTAAAAAGCTCTGAACGCCTTCAGGAAGCTCAGTTAATGTGGAAATAGGTTGACCTTCTGCTTCATGATTAAACTGAGAGAAGTTCCACTTGTCAATTTTAGTTTTATCAGGCTTCGGCATTGGAAGCGTATCAGCTTTCTCCAACGCTTGTTGACGAAGCTCCGTCATCCATTGTGGTTCATTACGTTTTTCAGAATATTGGCTGACATATTGCTTGTCGAATGGAAGTTGTGTGTCTACAGTCATGATTTCCCTCCTAACTGATTACGCTTCTTGACCTACTGTTTCGTCTTCAATTCCAAGCTCTTGCTTGATCCAATCATAACCTTCTTCTTCAAGGCGCTGCGCAAGTTCTGGTCCACCTGACTTCACTATACGGCCCTGCATCATAACGTGTACTTTATCAGGAGTGATATAGTTTAGCAGGCGTTGATAGTGGGTAATAATTAGGCAACCAAATTTTTCATCGCGCATTTTGTTAATGCCTTTAGAAACCACTTTTAGTGCGTCGATATCAAGACCAGAGTCAATCTCGTCAAGAATTGCAATCTCAGGTTTATTCATCATTAACTGAAGAATTTCGTTACGTTTCTTCTCACCACCGGAGAAACCTTCGTTCAAGTAACGCTGAGCCATGTTTTTGTCCATTTCTAGCTCATCCATATTTTTATCCATCTCTTTAATGAATTTCATTAAATTGATTTCATCGCCTTCTTCACGTTTAGCATTAATAGAAGAACGTAAGAAGTCAGAGTTTGTTACACCGCTAATCTCGCTTGGGTATTGCATTGCAAGGAATAGACCTGCTTGTGCACGCTCATCTACTTCCATCTCTAGAACATCTTCACCATCTAATGTGATACTACCACCCGTTACTTCATACTTAGGATGTCCCATTACTGCTGATGCTAGAGTGGATTTACCAGTTCCGTTCGGTCCCATGACAGCGTGGAACTCGCCACCATTTATAGTAAGGTTTAAACCTTTAATGATTTCTTTACCTTCAATTTCTACATGAAGATCTTTGATTACTAGTGTTGATCCTGCCATTGCGATACCTCCAATATCTTTTGTTTTAGCCACATTTCAACATGAGGATCTAAAAGCTATTCTCAATTTATTCTCATTATAATCTTATAACAAATGAAAAGTGATATCAACTTTTTTCCCTTGTTATACCGTGGTTTTCAACATGGTTATAGTGTAAATGTAAAAGCCCATAAATCTTAGTTTCTACCTTATTATTTATGAACCCCAACATATCTATGGTAACAAAATTTTGAACCTTATTAAAACCCAGTCTGATTTCATAAAGAAAAGCAGGCGTTCAATTCCCGCCTGCTTTTTTCATTTAGACTTTATATTCTATATATTTAAGGATATCTTTTCCTGATGTTTCATTATCGATGTATTTGCCGATCTACTTCTGCGACAATTCGTTGACTTTGTTCATAATCACTTTGTCTTCTTTGTTCAACCTTTAATCGTTGATCCAAACGCTGGCTATATTCCTGGTAGCCAATTCCATGAGATGCCTGCATAGCCTTTTCCATCTCATTTGTGTAATTCAAATTCAGTTGGTCACTAATAGTGAATCCATCCCTTCAATTTGTATAAAAATATAGTAGCACAGAGGTAATACCCTGAACAAAACCCATATAAACCAATTATTAAGGATGGAAGAGTGATCAATAGGAAGTGAAGTTTATACCTTCTCACACCATAAAATTGTTTCCATATTCTCTTCATTGCTAACGTATATTCATGATCTGGGCTTACTGCTTATATTGCGTTAAATCTGTGATGCTATCTTGGACAAGCGTTACAGCTTGGCTTAACGCAGCTCCACCACCAAAGGCAGCAGCTACCCCACATGCTTCCATCATTTCATCGCGTGAAGCACCATGATCTAAGCACCCCTTTGAGTGATAAATAATACAATATTCGTCTTGTGCTACGATACTAATCCCTAAAGCGATTAACTGTTTCTCTTTTTGTGTAAGAGCTCCTTCATCAAAGCACTTCTCAGAAAACTCATTGAAATGATGAGCTAATTCAGGCATGTGTTCAGAAAAAGCTCCCATGCCATGTTTATAGTCAGATAACGCTTCTTCAGTTTTATTGATTGGTCTATTTTGTTGATCCATAAAAAATCCCTCCAGGATAGAATGTGACTACTCATAGTATGAGCAATCACTTTATTTCTATCCAAAGAGGGGATTAACAATTTTTATTTTTCTACTGGTACAATTGCACCTTCATATTCTTCTTTAATAAAGCTTACAATTTCTTTAGATTGAAGCACTTTTAGAAGCGTTTGTACGGCTTCATTGTCTTTGTTTTTCGTTTTCGTAACGATTAAGTTAGCGTATGGAGATTCTGCACTTTCAATGAACAGAGAATCTTCTGTAGGGTTTAGATCAGCTTTAATTGCATAGTTCGTATTAATCGCTACAAGTGCATCTTCTTCACGTTGGTAGTTCTGTGGTAAAAGTTCTGCGTTTACGTCAGCATGGAACTGAAGGTTTTTTGGATTTTCAACAATATCTTCACGGGTTGCTTTAATTTTGTTGACCCCTTCTTTTAGCTTGATAAGACCTTTTCTTTCAAATAGAGAAAGAATACGACCATGATCAGCTACTGAACGACTCATAATGACATCTGTACCTTTAGGAATCTCTTCAATACTTTTAATGTTTTTAGAGTAAACGCCCATTGGTTCGATGTGTACAGGGCCTACACTTGCAAAGTCATAACCAAATTCTTTAATTTGATTTTCTAAATAAGGCTTGTGTTGGAAATAGTTTGCATCAAGTCTACCTTCTGAAAGGTCACGGTTAGGAAGGATGTAGTCTTGATAGGTTTCAATTTTTAGGTTAATACCTTTTTCAGCAAGAATTGGCTTTGCTTTTTCTAAAATTTCAGCGTGCGGTGTAGTAGAAGCTCCGACTACTAATTCCGTTTTTTCTTTTTCTTGCTCTTTGTTTTCTTGAGATTCTTGTTCAGATTGTTCTTTATTATCGTTACTAGCGCTTGTGTTATTCTCTTCACTTGTACCACATGCAGCTAGTGCAAGGATGGCTAATGATGTAATGATTAGTGTTAAAAATTTCTTCATGATTTGTCTCTCCTTTTTTTATCTTTTATCTAATTTATTGGATATAAAGTCTCCAATGAATTGAAAAATGAATACAATTATAACGATGAGTACAGTGCTTAAGAATACTACATCAAAATCCCACAGTTGGAATCCCTTCATATAGGCTAAGTCACCGAGACCTCCTGCTCCGATAACACCTGCCATAGCTGTATAACTAATGAGTGCAATAGCTGTAACCGTTAAGCCGGAAACTAAGGCTGGCATTGATTCAGGTAATAAAACTTTGAAAATAATCGTTGATGTTTTAGCTCCCATAGCTTTAGCTGCTTCGATAACCCCTTTATCTACCTCCTTCAAGGCGATTTCAACCATACGTCCATAGAAGGGTGCTGCCCCAATAATTAACGCAGGTAACGCTGCATTAGGTCCTCTGATTGTCCCCATTAACCAATCTGTGAATGGGAATAATAAGAAAATAAGAATAATAAATGGAATTGCTCGAGATATATTCACAATGGTTGCAACGATAAAATTCAATACCTTATTCGCCCACAATCCTTCTTTCGCTGTTAAATAAAGAAGTAAGCCAAGGATAATACCGAAAATAAAAGTTCCTAGTACGGAAACGCCTGTCATATAAAACGTTTCTTTTGTTGCTTCTACTAAATCCTCTACTCTTGCATTCGGAAACAATTTATGAAACATCGGAGGTCACCTCCACTTCAACAGATGTCTCTTCAATGTAATGGATCGCCTCTTGAATCGCCTCTGATGATCCATCAATGTGTACAATGAGTGTTCCATAAGCCCCTTTTTTCGTTTGCGTGATCTTTCCATGTAAAATGTTCACGGCTACAGGGAATCGCTTTGCTATTTCACTAATAAGTGCCTGGTTTGTCTTCTCTCCAACAAAGTGAAGACGTAACACTTTTCCTGAGTCATGCTGGCTAACGATTGTTGATAATGCATCTTCTTCATCACGATCCCCCATGATTTGATCCACAAATCGTTTGGTAACAGGTTGTTGAGGGTGTAAGAAAACATCCAATACATCGCCCTGTTCTACTACTCGACCGTGTTCCATGACAGCAACTTGATGGCAAATCTTTCGGATAACATGCATTTCATGTGTAATCAAAATAATGGTTAGACCTAATTTTTCATTGATATCAACCAGTAAGTCTAAAATTGAATCGGTTGTTTCTGGGTCTAACGCTGAAGTTGCCTCGTCACACAGCAAAACTTTTGGATTATTTGCTAGTGCTCTTGCAATACCAACTCTTTGTTTTTGACCACCACTTAATTGAGATGGATAAGCATCCTCTCTTCCCGATAAGCCAACCAAATGAATTAACTCATCTACTCGCTTTTCTCTTTCTTGTTTTGAAACCTTGGCGATCTCTAAAGGAAACGCAATATTTTCGCGAACGGTTCTTGACCATAAAAGATTGAAATGTTGGAAAATCATTGCGATATCTTGTCTTGCCTCTCGTAACTTGTTCGTGCTGAGCTTGGTAACATCCTGATCATCAATGATGACTTCACCACTAGTCGGCTCTTCTAATCGATTAAGCAGACGAATGAGTGTACTTTTACCAGCACCGCTATAACCAATTACACCAAATATTTCACCTTTAGGTATGGATATATTTAAATCTTCAACAGCTGTAACATCACCTGATGATGATTTGAAGATCTTATTTAATCCTTTGATGGAAATCATGATGGCTTCTCCTCCTTGCTCCAATAAAAAATGCCTTTCTATCCAAGAGGACAGAAAGGCATTTATATGTACCATAACGTCCTCTCATCTTTCTGAGATCAATCATCTCAGCAGGATTTGGCACCTTCATAAACACAAAATATGTGTTTAGCGGTTGCCGGGCTTCATCGGGCCAGTCCCTCCACCTCTCGTGATAAGAGTTTATCGCTTTATTTAATTAATAAATTAATACTTTAACTCAGTTAAGTTCTAAAAAGAATCTTATCATTGTGATTTTGTTGAGTCAATACGATTATTATAATTTTTTGAAAAAAAGATCTATCATAAAAAAATCCTCTTCAAAAGATGAAGAGGATTCGTACGTCTTGTATATCCTCTTATCTTGCAGAAACCTATTGTTCTGCAGGAATTAGCACCAATCCAATTTGGACGGTTGCCGGGTTTCGTAGGGCCAGTCCCTCCACCACTCATGATAAGATTTTTATATTCGTTTTAATATTGTTGATTATGTTAGCATGTTGTATAGATAAACGTCAATTATTTTTTTACAGGAGGATCATAAATGAAAGCTCCTTTATTTGAGTTACAGACAATAGATGGAGAAACCTATCAACTTGAACAAGACTTAGGGAACGTGATCATGCTCACGTTTTGGGCATCCTGGTGTCCAGATTGCGGAAGAGACTTACCCAAAAAAGAACAGTTTTATCAATCAGTACCTAAGGACCAAGTTAAAATGGTAACCATAGATGTCGTAGGCAGAGAGCGAAATGTACAAGAAGGGATAAATTACGCTGAGAAGTTTTTGACTCAGCCTACGCTATTAGATAATGGTCGAAAAACTTATGATCTTTATGAATGCGATGGTGTGCCTACAACCATCCTTATAGACCAAAGTGGAGAAATTGCTCACCATTTCGGAGATAAAGCAGAAATGATGGATATTATTAAGGCTGTAGGAGAATTAATCTAAGAAGCTAGATGAAACAAAGCTTCTACAAATAATAATTCTCGAAACGGTCCCTTTGCTTGAAGCGTTTGCTCAGGTAGGGCTAGTAAACGCTTTTTTCCATTCCATATATTTTGTAGCACCGGAAACTGAGCATGGATCGTAACATTAGGTTGTTGCTGTTCATGCTCTAATATTTTAATTACTTCCCCATCCACAATCACTCCAACACGATCCTGCTCATCGTGAAAATAGATGACAATATGTTTTTCAGCTAACATGTGCTCAAGGTCTTTTCGCTTTTCAATTCGATCTTTCCATTGGTAAAGTTCATTCACATCCATATGTCTGCTCCTTTTGTCTCACATCTCTCCTTGTTACTTTCGCTATGTAGATTGGAATTCCTTTAGTTTCTTTTCGACAAATTGTTTAGATCTATGTACTGAATGGATGTTTCAACACTTTTATGCTAAGCTTCTTCACTTATTTGTTTTTTTCAACACTTATTAGCTTCTCTTCCTCACTTATTGGGTTTTCTTCCTCACTTATCAGCTCCTCTTCCTCACTTTTTGGACTTGCTTCCTCACTTATCAGCTTCAGTCCCTCACTTTTTGGACTTGCTTCCTCACTTATCAGCTTCAGTCCCTCACTTTTTGGACTTGCTTCCTCACTTATTAGCTTCTCTTCCTCACTTATTGGACTTGCTTCCTCACTTATCAGCTCCTCTTCCTCATTTTTTGGACTTGCTTCCTCACTTATCAGCACAGTCCCTCACTTTTTCAGTTTCCTTCCACACTTATAAATTCGTGCCATTCCAATACATAAAAAAAGCCTCAGGACTTATTATCCCAAGGCTTACTCAAGTATATTTTTTCACAACCTCAAGCATATTAGGCACTGAATGAAAGGCGTAAATTTTCTCACATACCTCGTTTTCCTTCAATACTAATAAACAGGGTACACTTTCTACTTTATAGGTTTGCATCATATCAGGGAACAATGGTGCGTTTATGTCATAAAAAACCTCTTTGCCCCATAGTTCCTCAATCGTATCCAACATTTTTCTGGCTACGTGACACGTTCCGCAGAAAGGGCTGTGGATAAAAAATAATGTGTACGTACCTTTATGGATATCAAGTTCTTCCTTGACCTGAATCATTCTTTACCACCTTTAGGCTAGAAATAACGGGTCGACGGATATGCTTCTACTGACAAGGGCAGATGCCAGTTCCAGCTCAGGAGTCGCAGCAACTTCTCGAAAGGACTTATCAATATAAATGTGCTCTGCATGAGGTAATTCTTCTGATAACTGCTTTCGAAGCTTATGCCCTGAATCATCCTCATCAACCAAAATAAATACATCTTTATGATCTAAATCATATTCAAAAATTAGTTCTTCAAGACGTTCAACACCCAGTGTACCATTCGTGCAGATGATTTCGACATTTTCATTTATAATTTTTTTGATCTGTTGTTTATCAGTTTTCCCTTCAACAATGATCACTTTTTCTAATTCATCCATCCATATCACCTGTTTTCTCAACATTCTTTTCTTTATTTTATGTTATGAGGTGTGATAAATGCTACTGCTATGTCCTAAATGAAATTAAAAAGGGCTTACTTAAGATAAGGTGTAAAAAATGGCAGTGGGAGGTTGTCCACTGCCATTACCATTCTATTTAGCACCAGCCTTTTGTTTCATCACAATCCACATACTTATCCACTTGTGATGGAATCGCTGTTCCTCGCCAAGATTCTTTTTTGTGATTTTGTGCGGAAGGCTTGCCTTTGGTATTTTTAGTTCGTTGAGTTTGTTGCTTATGGTTTTGTTTAGACATTAAAGGATCACCTCTTACACTTAGAATGCCCTTTGTTGTCTATACTATTTAACCAATATTATTCTTCTTCAATCATTTCTTGGTATTGATCAGCTGACATTAGTTCGTCAATCTCACTATTGTTAGATGGTTCTACAATGATCATCCACGCTTTATCATAAGGAGATTCGTTAACAAACTCAGGGCTATCCTCTAGCTCTTCATTGATGCCAACAACTTTACCAGTTAGCGGGGCATAAAGTTCAGATACTGTTTTAACAGATTCTACACTACCAAAAGGCTCGTCTGCTTCAATTTCATCGCCTACTTCTGGAAGCTCAACGAATACAATGTCGCCTAGCTCAGACTGTGCGTGATCTGTAATTCCGATACGAACTTTGTCGCCTTCTACTTTCACCCATTCGTGCTCTTCTGAATAATATAACTCTTTTGGTAAACTCATGTGTACCCCTCCATTTTCTACTACTTCATAGTAAATGTATTAAATTTGGCCAAGTTAGCCAAATGTTTTGCTCACTATTTCCAAGTATCCTCAAATGTTTCTTCTTTAAACCCTACAGTCACCTTATTTCCATCAGTTACAATCGGCCTCTTAATTAGCATGCCATCTGATGCTAGCCATTCAGCCATTTGATCTTCACTAGCATCCTGAAGCTTGTCCTTCATACCAAGTTCACGATATTTTTTACCACTTGTGTTGAAAAACTTTTTAGCAGGAAGATCACTTTGTTCAATAAAGGTTTTGAGTTGTTCTTTCGTTGGTGGGTTCTCTACAATATGTACAGTCTCATATGACTTCTCATTTTCATCCAGCCATTTTTTTGCTTTTTTACAAGTACCACACTGTGGGTACCAATAAAACGTTAGTGCCACTTCAAGAACCTCCTTCTATTTATCATTTTTATTTTATCATTATTGTAATCATCTGACTATCTTGGCAACATCGATATGTACAAAACAATCCTACCAAAATGATAGGATTGTTTATCTTCAGTAAAAAATATAATATTTTGTCTCATAGATGTCTAGCTCCAGCGCCCAGCAACGAATGGACTTGGGCCCACACGACGTGGGTCAGATCGACGTTGTCACAGGACGTGACGAGCTTAGTCGATCATACTTTCTCCGTACGATAAGTCAACATCGATTCACCAAGGTTCATCGTGTTTCCTTTATCGTACTACGGGCTCAGTCCAGTCCCTTCGTTGCTAAACGGGCGCTTGCGCTTTTCTTATTAAACAACATATTTCTCTTCTTTAATAATTGTTGCAGCAATTTCACGTTTCTTCGTAATTACATTAATTGGTGTATGACGAGTTAACTTACGTAGTGCTGATAGCATCATGCGAAGTGTATCGCCTTCTTCACTAGCAATAAGCGTTTCCTTAGCATGAGCTTCAATACGGTTGAATGCTTCCTGAACGAAAACTTGAGTCATAAGAAGTTTGTGTTGGTTCTTCTCTTCGCCTGTTTTATTAATTGCTTTTTCAGTACGTAGGACAGCGGATTCCATATTGAAAATCTCTCCTACGATGTCTGCGATATTCACAAGCAATTCTTGTTCATTTTCAAGCTTTTCACCATATTTCTGTGCAGCTAGACCTGCAGCTAACAAGCCGATTTTCTTAGCATTTTTCAGTAGGTATTTTTCTTGCTCTAACGTCTCTTTTCCAGGCTCTTCCGGCATCATCATCATTAGTTCTTCTTGTAAACTTTGAGCTTTCTGAAGTAATGGTAATTCGCCTTTCATTGCTTTTTTCAACAATGTACCTGGTACGATCATACGGTTGATTTCATTTGTACCTTCAAAGATACGATTAATACGAGAATCACGGTAAATGCGTTCTACTTCATATTCTTGCATGAAACCATAACCACCGTGAAGCTGTACCGCTTCGTCAGCAACATAGTCTAGAAGCTCTGTACCTAATACTTTTCCAATTGAGCACTCAATGGCATATTCAGCAATCGCCTTCGCTACTTTAGAGCCGTCTTTAAGCTCCTCTTCACTCAACTTACTCATGCGTTGCTCGAACAATCCAACTGTGCGATAGACACCACTTTCATTCGCATACGTTTCAGCTGCCATCTTCCCTAGTTTTTCTTGTGTAAGCGGGAAGCTTGAGATCGCTGTATTGAACTGTTTACGCTCATTTGTATATTTCACAGCTAATTCTAGAGCACGTTTCGATCCACCAACGCCTCCGATTGCAAGCTTGTAACGACCAACATTTAGAATGTTAAAGGCGATAACATGGCCACGGCCGATTTCACCAAGAACATTTTCAACTGGTACCTCAGCATCTTCAAGAATCAATGTACGCGTACTTGAGCTCTTAATCCCCATTTTCTTTTCTTCAGGGCCTGTAGAAACTCCATTATAATCACGTTCTACAATGAAAGCTGTGAATTTATCTCCATCAACTTTTGCATAGACAACGAACACATCAGCAAATGCAGAGTTTGTAATCCATTGTTTCTCACCATTTAAAATGTAGTGCGTTCCAGCTTCATTTAATTTCGCTGTTGTTTTAGCACCTAGAGCATCTGAACCTGAACCTGGCTCTGTTAACGCATAAGCAGCTAACTTTTCACCTGTAGCTAGTGCAGGTAAATACTTTTGCTTTTGATCTTCATTACCGAAGAAAACAATTGGCAGGGATCCGATTCCTACGTGAGCACCATGCGTAACGGAGAATCCTCCAGCTAGAGAGAATTTTTCAGTGATTAAGGATGAACTGATTTTATCAAGGCCTAATCCACCATATTCTTCTGGCACATCAGCACCTAAAAGACCTAATTCTCCAGCTTGTTTTAGCAAGTTTACGGAATGCTCAAATTCATGATTTTCAAGATTAGGGATTTTTGGTACAACTTCCCCCATTACAAAATCTTCCGTAGTTTTTGCAATCATTTTGTGTTCATCATTAAAATCTTCAGGGGTGATGATATCCTCTGCTTCTAGATCCTCAATGATAAACGCTCCGCCTTTAAACACTTGTTCTTTTGTTTCACTCATAAGGGTTTCCTCCTTTAGATAAGTTCAAATACTCCAGCAGCGCCCATTCCGCCACCAATACACATGGTTACAACACCATATTTCTCATTACGACGCTTCATTTCGTGCATTAAACTTAAGGTTAGCTTTGTACCTGTACAGCCTAGTGGGTGACCAAGTGCAATAGCTCCTCCGTTTACATTCACTTTATTTTCATCAAGTCCCAATTCACGGATGACTTGAACGGATTGAGAAGCGAATGCTTCATTTAATTCAAACAATCCGATATCTTCCTGACTTAAACCAGCAAGCTTTAATGCCTTCGGAATCGCCTTAACAGGTCCAACACCCATAATTTCAGGTTCAACTCCTGCTACAGCAAAAGAATGAAACTTCACAAGAGGCGTTAAACCTTCAGCTTCTGCCTTTTCACGTTCCATAATAAGTACGGATGCAGCACCATCACTCATTTGAGAGGAGTTCCCCGCTGTTACTGTACCTCCTACTGAGAAAGCAGGACGTAACTTCGCAAGTCCTTCCATGTTTGTATCAGGTCGAACACCTTCATCCACGCTAAACTGAACTTCTTTTTCTTGAAGCTTGTTGTCGCCTCCAAGCGTTCTGTGAATCACGTCGACTGGAACGATCTCATCCTGAAACTTTCCTTCTTGTATCGCTTTAGCCGCTTTCTCGTGACTTTTTACTGCAAAAGCATCTTGCTCTTCTCTTGTGATGCCATACTTTTTCGCTACTTCTTCAGCTGTAAAGCCCATGCCCATGTAGTACTCTGGAGCATTTTCAACAAGCTTCACATTCGGCTTCACTACATGCCCTGGCACTGGTACTAGACTCATAGATTCAGCGCCACCCGCAATGATTGTGTCACTATATCCGAGCATGATGCGTTCTGCTGCATAAGCGATACTTTGAAGGCCACTAGAGCAGTAACGGTTTATTGTTATACCAGGAACTGTGTGAGGTAACCCAGCTAAAGCTGCAATGCTTCTAGCCATGTTCGTCCCTTGCTCAGCTTCTGGAATCGCACAACCGATAATGACATCATCTATGTTGCCATCGTAGTTTCCAGCTCGTTTTAATGTTTCTTTTATCGTTAATGCCGCTAAATCATCTGGTCTTGTATTCGCTAACGTTCCTTTACTTGCTTTCCCAACAGGTGTACGAGCACCTGCTACGATTACAGCTTCCTTCACGATCCTTCCCCCTTTAGTTACGTAGTGGCTTACCTTTCATTAACATGTGTTGCATACGTTGTTGTGTCTTAGGCTCACCTACGAGACTTAAGAATGCTTCACGCTCTAAGTCCAATAAATATTGTTCATCTACTAACGTTCCAGCAGCTACTTTTCCTCCCGCTAAAACATTGGCAAGTTTTTGTGCAATCTTTATATCATGTTCTGATGCATATCCGCCGAATCCCATTGTTTTAGCACCAAGAAGCATGGTGGCATATCCTTGTTCACCAACAACCGGGATCTTCTTACGTTTTGGTGGTTGATAACCTGCTTTAGCAAGACCCAACACTTTTTGTTTTGCATCATGTAAAAGATGATCACCATTTACGCTGATAGCATCCATCTGGTCTAGGTAACCAAGCTCACGTGCTTCCTCAGCTGATGTAGAGACTTTGGCTGTTGCAATCTTTTCAAATACTTCATTTGCAACTTTTTGAAGGTCAAAATCAACGGAATCAGGAATACCACGCAGGTGTTTAATATAAAGCTCTTTGTTACCGCCTCCACCTGGGATTAAGCCAACTCCTGGTTCCACTAGCCCCATATACGTTTCTTGTGAAGCTTGAACCGCACTCGTTGGTAATGTAATTTCTGTTCCTCCGCCAAGTGTCATGCCGAATGGTGCTGCCACAACAGGCTTTTCAGAATATTTGATATTCATCATGGCATTTTGGAATTGCTTCACGACCATTTCAATTTCCATGAAGTTGAAGTCTTGAGCTTCCATCAGGATCATGCCAAGGTTAGCACCAACACAGAAGTTCTTCGCTTGGTTCCCAATGACCAATCCTTCATAATTTTGTTCGACTTCCTCAACTGCAAAATTGATCATCTGCATAATGTCTAACCCAATCGCATTGTTTTGCGAATGGAATTCAAGTAATGCAACACCATCACCGATATCAATTAGGCTTGCACCGCTATTTTTCTTAATAACGCCTTTTTTCTCTTTTGTGCTCTGGATATGAATCTCTTTTTCATTGAAGGATTGAAGCTTATATTCGCCGTTATGGTAAAAGTAAACGCTACCATTTTCCTTCTTATAAAAAGATGTGTACCCTTTTGCCAGCATTTCTTCTACCCAAGCTGGAACGGTTTCTCCTTCTTCTTTCATACGAGCAACAGATTTCTCTACTCCGATTGCATCCCACATTTCAAAAGGACCTAGCTCCCAGCCAAAGCCCCATTTCATCGCATTATCGATAGATGGGATATCATCAGCAATTTCACCCGTTAGTTCAGCTGAATACGTTAATACTGGCTTCACAATGTTCCAAACAAAGTCTCCAGCACGATCGCCTTTAGACGTTACAAGAGCTTTAAGCTTACGTTTTGGACCTTTTTCTTGTTTAGCCATCTCTGTTGCGCTTGTTTTCAGCTTTTTACGATCTTCATATTCTAAAGTCTCTGGATTTAATTCATAAATGGTGCTTCCGTCTTTTCCTTTTTTCTTCAAGAAGAAGCCCTGACCGCTTTTCGCACCGATCCAGCCTTTTTCAGCCATTGTTTTCATAAACTGAGGAGGATCGAAAACATCTTTTTCGTCCCCTTCTACTTTGTCGTAGACGTTTTTGGCCACGTGTAGGAATGTATCAAGTCCTACAACATCAAGTGTACGGAAGGTTGCGCTTTTCGGACGGCCAATCATTGGGCCAGTTACTGAATCAACTTCCCCAACACTATAGCCACCATTCACCATTTCACGTACCGTAACTAATAGACCGTACGTTCCGATTCGGTTTGCAATAAAGTTTGGCGTATCTTTTGCTTCAACTACGCCTTTCCCCAAGACATCTTCTCCAAAGCGTTTCATGAATTGAAGAACTTCGGGATCTGTGTTCTTAGTTGGAATAACTTCTAATAATTTTAAGTAACGAGGTGGGTTGAAAAAGTGTGTTCCTAGGAAATGTTTTTGAAAATCTTCAGAACATCCTTCCGCCATACTCTCAACGGAAATTCCTGATGTATTGGAAGTGACAATTGAACCTTCTTTACGATATTGATCAACAGATGAGAAAACCTTTTGTTTAATTTCTAGGTTTTCAACAACAACTTCAATAATCCAGTCCACTTCACTTAATCGATCCATGTGATCTTCCATGTTACCGGTTTCAATCATGTCTAAATTTTTCTTACTAGTTAGTGGTGAAGGTTTTTGTTTGAGTAATCGTTGCTTACTTACTTCACTCATTCGATTTCGTACTTGAGGATCTTCTAACGTTAACCCTTTTTTCTTTTCCTGGTCGTTTAGTTCACGAGGTACAATATCGAGCATTATAGATGGAATGCCCACATTCGCCAAGTGTGCAGCAATACCTGCTCCCATTACGCCTGAGCCTAAAACAGCTGCTCGCTTGATTGTTCGCTTCATTCTAAATCCCCCTAACATTTGAATGAATACTCATTCATTTTCAACGAAAAAAATATATAGATCGCTATCGACCTAAATCCTATCTTTACTATAAAATATTTTCAGACATTTCGCAATCATTTTATTTGGAAATATAAGAAAAGCGTAAGCGCCCGTTTAGCAACGAAGGGACTGGACTGAGCCCGTAGTTAGATAAAGGAAATACAAATTGTAATACAATTTGATGTTGACTTATCTAACGGAGGCGAGGGAAGTCCATTCGTTGCTAGGCGCTGGAGCTAGACATCTAAGAGAAAGACGCTTCCAAATTAGTTTGAAAACGTCTTTGTATCTTTAGGGTGTCAGAATAATCTTCCCCATTTTACCTGCTTCTTTAAAATAACTTTGAGCATCTCGTGCTTGTTCTAGAGGGAATGTACGATCAATGATTGGTTTTACTTTCTCTTCACTTACAGCATCCATCAGCTTCTTAAATTCTTCGCGTGTACCTAAAACTGATCCAATTAAAGTAATGTGTTTCAGATACATGGTTCTAAAATCAAGTTCTGTTTTTTGGCCGCCTGCAGACCCTGAAGTACAGAACCTTCCTCCTTTTTTCAATACTTGTAGTGACGTATTGAACAAGGCGTCTCCTACAACATCTAATACAGCATCAATAGGACCATTATTTGCTTCAAGAATTTCTTCTTTTAGTTGATCGGATTTGTAGGATAGAACATGCGTAGCACCTAACTCCTTCAACTTATCTTCTAATTTTAAATCCCCTACTATAGCAATAACCTTTGCTCCAAAGACTTGCGAGGCTATCTGAACATTAAGAGACCCCACTCCTCCATTTGCACCTGTCACCATTACAGTTTCTCCCTCTTGAATTTGAGCTTCTTCAACCATATGCCAAGCTGTCATACCACTTACAGAAAAGGCTGCACTCTCAGGGTATGTTGATAATGGCATGGGAAAGCACAATTCTGCGGGCCATACCACGTACTCCGCATAACCCCCATCATATTCTGAACCTATGAAGGACATATCCTCTGAAATGTGCTCTTCTCCTTTCTCGCCACTAGAAGTGAAAGGGAATAATACGACGTCTTGTCCAACGATATCTTCATTCACACCTGATCCTGCTTCTACTACTTTTCCTGTTATATCTGATCCAGGTATTCTTGGAAACTGAACCCCCTCAGGACGCCAGCCAGATTTCCCACCTGTTCCATACGCACCTTCACGCATCCAGATTTCTGTATTATTAATCCCACAGGCTTTTACCTCAATTAATACTTCTCCTTCTTTAGGTGTAGGCGTGTCCTTCTCAACGTATTGTAGTTGCTCCAGACCTCCGTACCCTTCAACTTGAACGGCTTTCATGTATAACTCACACCCTTGTTTGTGATTGATTTCTGTTTTTATAATGCTTCGTACTTAAGCAAAATATATCTGAAATTGCCCTATTAAACAAAAAAAGAGCTCACCAAGAATTGGTGAACCCTCTTATTTCTACTTTCCGAACACACCTTTTGCTACAAAGGCTACGTTTGCAGGTCGTTCAGCAAGACGACGCATGAAGTAACCGTACCAATCATCGCCGTATGGTACATAAACACGCATGCGATATCCTTCTTTTATTAATTCTTCCTGCCTTTCTGTTCGAATGCCAAATAACATCTGAAACTCAAATTGATCTCGAGAGATGTTGTGTTCTTTCTCAAGTTGTTTTGTGTATTCAATCATTTCATCATCGTGGGTAGCTACTGCTGTGTAATTCCCATTTAATAAGTGCATCTTAATAATCTTCTTAAAGTTGTCATCTGTATCTTTCTTTTCAGGAAACGCTACTTTTGGTGATTCTTTATAAGCCCCTTTTACGAGACGAAGATTCGGACTATATTGATCTAATTCTTCGATATCCTCTACAGTACGATATAAGTAAGCCTGTAACACTGTACCGATTAACTCATATTCAGATTTGAGCTGTTTGAAAATCTCAAGTGTTTTCTCGCAGCGTTCGTAATCTTCCATATCTATGGTGACGAAAACATTATACTTTTTACCAGCATCTAAAATGGTGCGCATGTTTTTCATCACTAATTCTTCTGAAATGTCTAACCCCATTGAAGTTAGCTTCAAGGACAATTGAGAGTTCAGGTTCTGTTCAGAAATAACACGGATCGCTTCAATACATTCCTCTGTACGTTGCTTGGCTTCATCTTCGTTATCGACAAATTCACCAAGGTGATCAATCGTCACATCCATGCCTTTTTCATTAAGCTGTTGTATAACTTTTGCAGTGTTTTGCATCGTTTCCCCAGCAACAAAACGACCCGCTCCAAAACGTAGGCCATATTTCCTGGCTAATTTTGTAAACATTTTATTCTTTGATAAAAATAGAAAGAAATTTCGTAATAATTGCTCCATCTTGACCCCTCCCTATTCATCAATTGTTATTGATGATGGCGCAATTCCTATTATGACAATCATGTAACCACTTACATTTTATCATCAATTTCGACAAAACGTGTATAAAATTCTTACTATTTTAGTTACGTATAATTTTGACAAAAGAGTCTGAAAAATTAAAGTGATAAGACTTAAGTCTCAAAAAGCATAGTACGAATCAAATTGAGGCAATCTAACACAGAATACACGACTTATGTAAGGAGGGTACCTCAAATGCAACAGAATCAAACTACAGGACAACAGAATCAAATGAACATTATGCCTCAACCACCTACTATGGTTAGCACAAAAGACCAGCTTTACCTTACAGATATGCTTAGCTGGAACCTACTTGCAGCTAAAAAAGCACATTTCTACGCTGGTTTTTGTCAGAATCAAGAGCTGAAATCTTCTCTTGAGCAAGCAGGTCAAATGCACCAACGTCATTACGAAAAAATCTTACAGCACTTAAATCAAAATGCTCAGCCACAACAACAACCACCATTAAATTAAGGTTAGGAGGTCAATATCATATGAACAACCAACAGAGTAAAAAGGTACAAAATCCTGAAACAGCAGTACCAAAAAATGAGCAAATGAATGAACGTGATTTCGTGAATGACATGCTCGCTACAGAAAAGTACATGACGGATGCATATAGCACAGCAATGAATGAAGCCAGCTGTCAGAATCTATATCAGGATATTTCATCTATCTTTAATGAAACCCAAGATACTCAACGTAATTTGTACAACCTTATGTTCAAAAATGGTTGGTATAGCGTTGAAGCTGCAGATCAGCAAAAAATGCAACAATCTTATCAGCAGTTCTCTGGGTACACGAACCAGTTGCCTTATATGAATTAGATTACTGGTGGAAGGCATGTTCAAATAATTTTATGCGATACGGGCGATCTGATGACAAATTCAGGCGGCCCAACACCATAATCAGGCGGTCTTATGCAAAATTCAAGCGGTCCCTAGCTATATTCAGGCGATCTTATAACAGATTCAGGCGATACGAGGCACAATCAGGCGATCGCTCAATTTAAGATTTCCACACCTAAAAAAACGTCATTCCGATCAATTCGGAATGACGTTTTCGATTTAAGCTACAACGTCGTAGCCTTGTTCTTCTATTGCTGATTTCATTTGTTCTTTTGATACATAAACATCATCGTATGTTACGTCTACGCGGTTTGAATCAAGATGAACCTCTACACCTTGAACACCTTCTAATTCTTCTAAAGCACCTTTTACTGCTTTTTCGCAATGACCACAAGTCATTCCTCGTACATCTAATGTAATCTGCATCGTAACATCCTTTCCTCTATTTTATATTTTAACTCGCTTCAATCGAAGTGAGTTAGAAACAACACTAACAGAACTAAACGCCATAGCTGCTCCTGCAATCCATGGAGCTAGTAATCCTATGGCCGCTACTGGGATACCAGCTGTGTTATAAGCAAGCGCCCAGAATAAATTTTGACGAATATTCTGCATCGTCTTCTGACTTAGCCGAATCGCTTTAGGAATTAATGTTAATTCTCCACCTAATATGGTTACGTCAGCAGCTTCAATCGCTACGTCTGTTCCCGTTCCGATTGCAATTCCAATATCCGCTGTTGCCAATGCAGGCGCATCATTGATTCCATCGCCTACCATAGCAACTTTTTTGTCTTGTTGCTGAAGTTCTTTAACGCGTTCAGCTTTTTCCTCTGGGACGACTTGAGCAATTACTCGGTCAATCCCTACTTGCTTGGCAATGGCTTGAGCTGTGCGTTCGTTATCTCCAGTCAGCATTACAAGTTCGATTCCTTGTTCCTTCAAGTGAGTAAGAGCTTCTTTAGCAGAAGGTTTGATGGTATCAGCTACAGCAATTACACCCTCAGCTTTACCATCCACAGCAATAAGCATTGCGGTTTTACCTTCTTCCTCCCAAGACTGCATATAGGAATCATAGTTTGTATATTCCACGTTTTCATTTTGAAATAACGTGCGTGTACCAATTAATACATTTTTCTCATTCACCGTGGCTTTAATACCATGACCTGGTATCGCCTCGAACGATTCTACTTCGCTTACATCAAGTGATTTAGATTCAGCATGTTGAACAATGGATTGAGCTAATGGATGTTCAGACCCTTTTTCAGCACTTGCTACTAGAGAAAGCACCTCCTCAGAGCCTTCAAAGTTCGTTACTTCTGGCTCGCCCTTAGTTATTGTTCCGGTTTTATCAAAAACGATCGTATCGATTTTGTGAGTGGACTCTAGATGCTCGCCACCTTTGAATAGAATTCCTTGCTCAGCAGCTTTACCCGTTCCAACCATAATGGATGTTGGTGTTGCCAGTCCTAAAGCACAAGGACAGGCAATTACGAGTACAGCAATTGCAGCTTCTAATGATAATGGCAGATCACCAGGTGCCACAATTGTGACCCACACGATAAAGGTTAATACAGCGATACCGACTACAATTGGAACAAAATATCCAGATATCACATCGGCCATACGCTGAATAGGCGCTTTGGAACCTTGAGCTTCTTCCACAACTTTTATGATACCGGCTAAAGCTGTATCCTTTCCCACTTTTGTTGCTCGCATGTGAATAGTTCCATTTTTGTTAATGGTAGAACCAATAACTTTATCTCCGTTAGCCTTTTCTACAGGAATAGACTCCCCTGTAATCATGGATTCATCAATTGAAGTTGTGCCTTTAATGACTTCACCGTCTACAGGAATCTTTTCACCGGGGCGTACAAGAATCGTATCTCCTACAACAACCTGTTCTACAGGCACTTTTTGTTCTTCACCATCACGTAGAACAGATGCTTCTTTAGCTTGTAGATTTAACAAGGATGAAATTGCCTGCGTTGTTCGACCTTTTGCAATGGATTCAAAGTATTTACCTAATAGAATTAACGTGATTAGGATTGCACTTGTTTCAAAGTATAAATGAGGTTCTTTACTCGGATTCCCAATCGTTTGAATGGCTTCAGCTAAACTATAGAAATATGCAGCACTTGTACCTAGTGCAACGAGTACATCCATGTTTGCTGTTTTATTCTTAAGGTTTTTATAAGCTCCCTCATAAAATTGCCAACCGATGACAAATTGAACAGGAGTTGCAAGGATAAATTGAACCCATGGATTCATGATTAAGTCTGGTACCGGTAGACCGAATAAGTGCTCAAACATGGTGTAAAGCAACGGAAGAGATAAAATAGCAGAAACAATTAGCTTAATTCGTTTCTTCTTAAGTTCTTCCTCTTTTTGAGAGGATTTCTCTTCTCTAGCCGCTCGCTCCTCAGCATCATAGCCAAGTTTTTGAATACGAGCGATAATATTATCTAATGACACAAGCCCTGGGGTATATTCTACAAGGGCTGTTTCATTTGCTAGGTTCACGCTCGCCTCTTGAATACCGTCCATTTTATTGAGGACTTTTTCAATACGGGAGGAGCATGCAGCACATGTCATACCATATACGTCCAACTCTAATTTCTCGGTTTGAACCCCATATCCTAGCTTTTCTATACGTGCTGAGATATCCTCAGGTGTTACTTGTTCCGCATCATAGTCAATTGAAGCCTTCTCCATTGCAAGGTTGACCTTCGCATCCACCCCGTCCATTTTGTTTAAAACCTTTTCAATTCGAGTGGAACAGGCAGCACATGTCATACCGGTGACTCCGATATTCATATGTTTTTCTTCACTCATGCTCCCACCTCCTATTTCGAGAATTGTTGCATGACTTTCATTAATTCATCTATGGCTTCTTCACCTTCACCCTTTTGGATAGCATCTGAAACACAATGGTGCGTGTGTCTTTCCATAAGAGAGAAACCCGCTTTTTTGAGCGCATTGTTAATCGCTGATATTTGAACAAGAATATCTACGCAGTATCGATCTTCTTCAATCATCTTTTGTATTCCTCGGACTTGACCTTCTATTCGCTTCAGACGATTCAAAACAAGTTGTTTTTCATCATCTGTTCTTGGTGTTACTGGTTGTTTTCCGCTATCTTCAGGTAATTCTTCATGATTGTTCATGAAACCACCACCTTTTAAAGTTCTTTATTTTACTATACCCCCGTTATGTATAATTAGTCAACCAATAAAAATTCTTTATTTGGTAAGGTGATTTTACGATAAAATTTAAAATACCCCCTGGATGTCCAGGAGGTACTCTCATTATTTTGCTTCATCAATACAAGCTACCATTCTGTCTTCGATATCTTTTGCGATGTCATTTAATTCAGGGTCTTCTACAAATTCAATTAATTTAGTAGGTTTTGGCATACCGATTTTGTTCTGATTGCCTTCTTCGTAAACAACGATTTTACAAGGGAGGAAGTAACTCACAAGTGGATTTTTCGATAGAACCTTTTTTGCTTCTCCAGGATTACATACTTCTAAAATTCGGTACGTATTATCAAAATCGAACCCTTTATTGTTCAGTGTTTCTTTCACATTGAAGTCCCATAACACACCAAACTTTTCCTTCTTCAGCTCATCTTCAAGCGATTGTACTGCTTCATCCAATGACTTTTGCGTTTCTACAGTATAGTGAAACATCTATTTACCCCTCCAATCTTTTTCTTCATTATTCATTTTACCCGTAAAGGTATATATAAAACGAATTATTTGATTAAGGAGTTACTTTCAGAAAAGCCCCCTTATGTGGAAGACTTGCTTTCGAGATAAAGTGCGTATGGTTCCGTTGCTTTAGTGGAGTGCGGTGGGCTGGGAAACGGGCTGCTTTCCCCGGACGAACGATCGAGCCTCCTCGTTCGCAAGCTCTCTGCGGGGTCTCGCTCGCCCGTTTTTCCGGAGGAGTCAGCCCGTTTCCCAGCCCACCTTAGCCGAATGGTGACTAACGCAACCGCCGTAGTTCTGGGAGAGAGTGTTCTGATTCCAGGTTAATCCTATCATGACAAGGGTCTGAGCAACTTCTCTTACTATGATTTCCAATCAATATGAGGTGGGGAAAGCCAAATTATGGTCCGTTAGTTTCCATAATCGCGTGGAGGGAAGGAAACGGCAAACTGTCGTGGTAACAAAGGCAAGACGAGACCCCGCAGGCACGAGGAGGCTCGGCTATACTATGGAGGTTCTACTAAAACCGCCACATCATGTGGCAACGTAGAACTACCCCACGTCGTGTGGGGCAACAACAGGCTTGCCGTTTCACTGACCGCAACAAACTACTCAACAGCAACGGACTCCTCTCAATTTCAAGTTCTCAACAATCCTTCCATTAAATTGCACAAAAAAGAGTCATATCCCCCTAAAACAAGGGGGACATGACACGTTTTTTAAAGAAAGGTTTTTGCATATTCAATTTGTTTCTGAACTTGTGATGTGGATGTTCCTCCATAACTATTCCGTGCGTTCATGACTGATATTGGTTGAAGAACATCATATATATCCTCTTTAAACAACGGACTAAATCGCTGATATTCTGCTATGGTTAGATCCAAAAGATATTTATTTTGCTCAATACCATACAAAACGATTTTCCCTATAATTTCATGAGCCTCTCGAAACGTAGCTCCCTGGTTCACTAGATAGTCAGCTATGTCCGTTGCATTTGAATAATCATGTTGGACTGAGGATTTCATATTCTCATGCTTAACAACCATGGATTCAATCATAGGAGCAAGTATACGTAATGTGCCATCAAGCGTTTTTACTGTATCAATCATTCCCTCTTTGTCTTCTTGCATATCTTTATTATAAGCAAGTGGTAGACCTTTAAGGACTGTGAGTAAACTAAATAAATTCCCATAAACCCTTCCTGTTTTAGCACGTAATAACTCCGGTACATCAGGATTTTTCTTTTGAGGCATGATACTAGAGCCTGTACAGAAAGAATCATCTAATTCAATATACTGAAACTCCTGGCTACTCCATATGACCATCTCTTCTGATAATCGGGAAATGTGGACCATTAATGTAGAAGCAATCGATAAAAATTCCAGGATAAAATCTCGGTCACTAACCGCATCCATACTATTTGGGTACACTTCATCAAAATGTAATAATTCAGCAGTACGCGAACGATCAATAGAAAACGTGGTACCAGCTAGGGCACCTGCCCCTAGGGGAGACATACTTATACGCTTCAGGCTATCTTGGAACCGACTTTTATCCCTTTCTAACATCCAAAAATAAGCCATTAGATGATGTCCAAAAGAAACAGGTTGTGCACGCTGAAGATGGGTATACCCTGGTAGGATCGTTTCTACATTCTCTTCTGATTGTTTCAGAATCACCTTTTGCACTTCTTCAATTAAATGAATAAATCCTTTCGTTTTTCGAAGTAAATACAAATGCATATCGGTTGCGATCTGATCATTACGACTTCTCCCTGTATGAAGTTTTCCCCCTACAGGTCCAATTTCTTCTATCAAAGCTCTCTCAATATTCATATGAATATCTTCATCTGCAACTATATATTCAAAAGTACCATTTTGGATTCGATCTAGTATCAGTAAAAGACCATTCTTGATTTGATTCATTTCTTCTTCAGTAATAATTCCATTCTCTTGCAGCATGGTTACATGTGCAATACTTCCCTCTATATCCTCTTCAGCAAATTCTTGATCAAATTGAATAGAAGCTGTAAATTCCTCAACCAATTCATTCGTTTGTTTTTGAAAGCGTCCGCCCCAGAGCTTAGACATACAATCCCCCTCTTATGAATGCGTTCCGTTTTTATGAACTTGAGAAAATACTTTCGTAGGAAGACCCCAAAGCTTAATAAATCCTTCAGCTGCTTCATGATCAAACATATCTCCCTGCAAATAAGTGGCAAGTTCTTCATTATATAGAGAATTTGCTGATTCACGACCTACTACGTCATGATGGCCTTTATGAAGCTTCAAACGAATCGTACCCGATACGACCTTTTGCGTTTCATCCACAAATGCCTCTAAAGCATTCTTTAATGGGGAAAACCATAAACCATCATAGATTAATTTAGTCATCTGTTGGTCAATTGATGTCTTAAATTGGCTTACTTCTCTTGTAAGGGTTAAAAACTCAAGCTCTTTATGAGCATTAATTAAGATTAGAGCTGCAGGGTTTTCATACACTTCTCTAGATTTAATACCCACTAAACGGTTTTCTACATGATCTATTCTTCCAACACCATGTTTCCCACCTATATCGTTTAACTCTTCAATTAGAGAGACAAGATCCATTTTAACTCCATTTAGAGCAACAGGACGTCCTTGATCAAATTCAACTGTTAAGTATTCTGGTTCATCAGGTGTAGATACAAGTGGATTCGTCCAATCAAAAGCTTCTTCTGGAGCTTCCACTGATGTATCTTCCAATACACCTGCTTCGCATGCACGCCCCCAAATGTTGGCATCAATTGAGAAAGGATTCTCTTTATTCACTGGGACGTCTATCCCTTTTTCTTGTGCATAGTTTAATTGTTCATCTCTGGTCATTCCCCACTCTCTTACAGGAGCAACCACTTTCAAATCAGGATTTAAAGCCTGAATCGATAACTCAAAACGTACTTGATCATTCCCTTTTCCTGTACATCCATGGGCAACAGCTACAGCTCCCTCTTTCTCTGCTATATCTACTAATAACTTAGAAATCAGAGGACGGGAAAGTGCGGATGATAATGGATACTTTCCTTCATATAAAGCATTCGCTTTTAAGGATGGAAGTAAATACTGTTCAGCTAACTCTTCCTTCCCATTAATGACATAGGCTTTGGATGCTCCAACGTTTAGAGCTTTTTCCTTTATAGTATCCAAATCTTTTCCCTCTCCTACATCTAAGCCAAGAGCAATGACTTCGTACCCATATTTCTCTTGAATCCATTTAATCGAAATGGAGGTATCCAGCCCTCCAGAATACGCTAATACAATCTTCCCGTTACTCATTTTTTCCACTCCCCTTTATAATTTATCACTTCGTTATTTCGTATCATTATACACAATTAAGAATTTATATACAATACATGAATTTTCATTACTTACTAACGTATTATTATCGCTTGTTTCATACTATGCAATATAGATCTCTTGCATACTCATTCATATTCGTGTTCAGAAGAAAATGAGTAAATCTACTTTTAAACGGGTAATTTAACTGTAGGTAAGCTATAAAAAATAAAATAGTTGAATATACGCTATTAGGTATTTTATGATGAATCATAAGGAGTGATCTTATGTATATCACAGATGAAGCTAGCCAGGAGCTTCAGCTTATATTAGATGATAACGATGCAGAAGGAATTCGACTGTTCTTTGCTGGCATTGGCTGAGGAGGTCCACAATTAGGAGTGGCTCTGGATGAGCCGCATAAAGATGATACTGTAGAAACAGTCAATGGTATTCAAGTAGCGATTGCTGATCAAGTTCGCCATTTAGTCGAAACCGTGACACTCGAAAAACGCTCGAGAGGTTTTGTTCTAACAGGCGTACCTACAAATGACGATTGTTAAATAAAGCCCGAAATGCAAGCCTTCTGTATTTCGGGCTTTTCATATAGAATTGACCTTCTTCTAGATAATTGCTACTATTTCATTAGCTTACTAAACGTTTTCATTTCTTTTACATAGAAGGAGGAACCCCATGCAACGGGAATTGAAAGGAGCGCTTTTTGTCTTTGCCATAGGCGTCTTTATGGCTGCACTGGATAACGGTATTATTACCGCTTCTTTAACGACCTTAATATATGCATTTGATGTTAGTGCAACTTGGGGATCGTGGACCATTACATTATATACACTGGGACTGGCTATTTCAGTTCCTATCGTTGGAAAACTCTCGGATCAGTTCGGCCGGAAAAGATTGTTTGTTATTGAAATCGCCTTATTCGGACTAGGTTCACTCCTCGTTGCACTGAGCGTGAACTTTCCTATGTTTCTTACCGCCCGCTTCATACAGTCCTTAGGCGGCGGGGGTATATTCATCATTGCAAGTTCATTTATTTTGAATACATTCCCTAAAGAAAAACAAGGAAGGGCTCTTGGTGTCATTGGTGGAATGAACGGTATTGCAGCTGTGTTGGGGCCAAATGTAGGTGCACTAATCCTTCAACTAACCGGAAGCTGGCACTGGTTATTTCTTATTAATATACCAATCGCTGTTCTACTTCTCCTATTTGGCGTTAAATACATAAATGAAGAACAAGAACTCCATCATGAAAAAATGGACTGGGCAGGGATCTTCCTATTAACTTCAGCTATCTTATCACTAATGATTAGTCTAACGATGCTAGAGGGATCAAATATCATAACGAGCCTTTTACAGCCACGTTTCTTTATCTTCGCTGTATTAGCCATTGTTTTAATTGCAACTCTAATTCGAGTGGAGAAACGCATAGCTCGCATAAGAGAGCCTCTCCTTCCAATAAGATTATTTCAGACTTCTTCCTTTCTTTGGACTCTGGTACTCGCTTCCTTCTCTGGTATGATTCTGGCCTCTGTCATTTTCATCCCTGGTTTTTTAGAGCAGTACTTACAAATTCCAAGAGAGCAAGCAGGTTACTGGTTCACTCCACTCGCTATTGCTTCAGGAGTTGGAGCTGGTGGTGGTGGAACCCTTGTCGATAAAAAAGGCCCTATCACAACCCTATTAACAGCATCGATCATCGCTTTTATCGGCTTTTTCCTATTCCCATTATGGGTAGAAACTATATGGCAGATGATCATTGCCAGTATCTTTGTAGGACTCGGATTTGGTATGATGCTAGGTGCTCCTATTAATGTATTAGCTACAGAAAAAACGGATGAACGTAAAGGAGTTGCGCTTGGTACAACGTCCCTTTTCCGACAACTAGGCATGACCCTTGCGCCCACACTATATGCAGGTTTTATTGCTAGAACGTTTTCTAACCTTGACCAACGCACTGAAGCCAATCTAAAAGAAAAAAATCTACCTCCTGAGGGTGTCTCTGGATATGTGGATGATAGCGCGCAGATCTCTGAGTTCCAAACTATCCAATCAAACTTCCAATCTGTATCGGATGATCAAGTTCGTGATGTTCTTCTCGAAACGCTTCAAACCGTTGTGGGACAAGGTTACAATGGATTATTTTACAGTGCTATGACGATTAGTGCTTTGATGTTTATTGGCGCATTATATGTAAAAAAACTACGATAGTAATCCTTGATCGAAACACAGGTCACAATGATTTGTGTTTCTTTTTTTGGCTTTATTTATAAATCGGAATCATTCTTATTTACAAATCGGAATCATTCCGATAAAATAACATAGGCATGAAAGGTAGAGAAAAGAGGAGATTATGTATGAAAAAGATTATGGCAATAATGCTGATGATGATCGTAACGGTAATGAGTGCATGTTCAACGCAAGAAAGCTCATCTGAAACTGGACTTACAATATATACATCCATTTATCCCATTCAATATTTCACAGAACGAATCGGTGGTGAACACGTTAACGCGAACTCCATATACCCACCTGGCGTAGATGCTCACACTTATGAACCTACAGCTAAAACGATGGCCGAAATTGCGACAAGTGATGCATTTATCTATTTAGGAGCAGGATTAGAAGGTTTTGCAGAATCAGCTGCAAATGCATTAGCTGAAGAAAAGGTTCAATTAATGGAGCTTGGAGCACATGAAGAACTTTTTACGAAGGTTGAAGTTGATAACCATGGCGAACATGGAGAACATGAAGAGCATGAAGAGAATCATGATGAAGAGCATAAAGGAGACCATGATCACAACCATAGTGGAAAGGATCCACATGTATGGCTAGACCCACTTCGCTCTCAAATGATGGCTAAATACATCAAGCAAGAGCTTGTGAAATTAGCACCAGAGCATAAAGAACAATTTAATGAGAACTATGAAAAGCTTGTAAATGACTTAGAATCTCTACACGAACAATTTAAATCCGTAACCCAACAAGCCGATCAAAACAAACTACTTGTTTCTCATGCAGCATACGGATATTGGGAGCAGCGTTATGGAATTGAACAAATTTCAGTTAACGGGATCTCCCCCAACAGTGAACCGTCCCAAAAAGACGTAAAACAATTAATTGAGAAGACCAAAAAAGAAAACTTGAGTTATATGATCTTTGAACAAAACGTATCCAATCAAGTAGCATCCATGATCCAGAGGGAAATTGGAGCTAAAGCCTTAACGATTCATAATCTTTCCGTTCGTACTGAACAAGATATAAAAGAAGAACAAGATTATTTATCATTAATGAAGCACAACTTAAATGTCTTAGAAAAAGCATTAAACGATTAAAAGGAGAAAGGAGGTCCCCCCATGACTTCACCGATCCTGAACATTAAGAATCTCAGCTACGCCTACGAAGACAGAGAAGTTCTAGAAGATATCCATTTCACGATTCAACCTGGTCGTTTTGTAGGGTTAGTGGGCCCAAATGGATCTGGTAAAACTACGCTCATTAAGCTTATATTAGGCTTAATCAAACATAAGCGAGGAGACATTGAACTTTTCGGAACGCCTATTGAAAAGTTCAAAGATTGGGATCGAATCGGCTTTGTTTCTCAAAAAGCAAATAGTTTTAATACCGGATTCCCTGCTACCGTGTTTGAAGTTGTATCTATGGGCCTCACATCTAAAGTAGGGTATCTACACTTCTTTCGTAAGAAGCATAAGGAAAAAATTAAAGAAGCAATTGATCTTGTTGGAATGAGTGAATACATGCATAAAAATGTTGGAGACCTTTCTGGAGGTCAGCAACAACGTGTATTCATTGCTCGTGCTCTAGTAAGCGAGCCTGACTTTCTCATACTAGATGAACCAACTGTGGGTGTTGATGCTGAGAACGTTGAGCGCTTTTACAACATGCTTGCAGATTTAAATCGTAATAAAGGCATTACACTCCTATTTGTCACCCATGACATTGGTACGATGACTTCTTATGCTACAGATATTGCGTGCTTGAATAAGCACATTCATTTTCATGGGGACCCTTCTTCATTTGAACAAATGAATGAAAAAGATCTCTCAAATATTTACGGACATCCTGTTCAGGTTGTCACACATGATCACTAATGGAGGTTAGACGATGTTAGAAAGCTTTATACAACTACCATTTTTGCGAAATGCATTTCTTACAGGCATCTTAGTCGGCTTTATCGCACCTCTATTAGGTACGTTCATTGTCGTTAGAAGATTATCCTTGATTGCTGATGCTTTATCCCACGTTACACTCTCAGGCATTGCGTTTGGACTTATGTTAGATAAAAAGCTAGGCGGAGTAGCCATTACACCATTTTATACAGGGATTGGTTTCTCTGTTTTAGGGTCTATATTCATCGAACAATTACGACGAGTCTATAAATCCTACCAAGAGCTTGCTATTCCAATTATTTTATCAGCAGGTGTCGGCTTGAGCGTTATATTCATTTCCATCGCAAATGGGTTTAATCAGAACTTATTTAATTATTTATTCGGATCTGTTGTAGCCGTAAGTTCCACAGATCTATGGACCATTTTATTCATTGCTATTGCGGTTACAATATTGATTGTAATATTTTATAAAGAATTATTTATGTTATCATTTGATGAAGAACATGCTGTCGTTTCAGGAATACACGCTCGCCGTATTCATTTCTTATTTATTGTGTTAACCGCTCTCGTTATAGCCGCCTCTATTCGAATTGTGGGTGTCTTACTCGTATCAGCTCTTATGACCCTTCCAGTAGCTGCTAGTATTAGAATCGCTAAAGGGTTTAAGCAAACCATCATGTACTCCATTCTATTTGGCGAAGCTTCTGTATTGATTGGACAGATTGCCGGCTATTATTTTGAAATCCCACCAGGTGGTACCATTGTTTTAACTGCTGTTTTGATTTTAATAGGTACAATAGGATTTAAACGATTAAAAAAACGTTCTTCCTACAAGAAGGTGATGTCATGAATGTAGATCGTGCACTTCAACAATTAAAAGAACAAGGCCATAAGTACACAGATAAACGCGAGGACATGCTTCGTTATTTTGATCAAGAAAATAGTTATCGAACTGCTCGTGACTTACTTGAGAATATGCGAGAAAACTATACAAACATTAGTTTTGATACGATTTATCGAAACTTGCATTTATTTGTGGAACTAAACATTTTAGAAGTGACGGAGCTCGAAGGTGAAAAACACTTCCGAATTAAATGTGATAGTCACCACCATCACCATTTTATCTGTCTTGATTGTGGACAAACAAAAGAGATTCACACTTGTCCAATGAGCTCTGTTAAACAAGAACTTCAAGACTTCGCAATTGAAGATCATAAATTTGAAATTTACGGTAAATGCCCAACGTGTCAAACCGCTTAAAAATGCTTGGATCCCCCAAGCATTTTTTCACGTTTAAGATAGTACTTAAAGGAGCGACGAAAAGGATGCACATTTACATAGCCATTTTCCTTGGAGGTTGCCTTGGTGCAATCGGGAGATACTCAATCTCATTATGGATTGAAAACCTTCATCCATTTCCTTTTGAAACATTAGTAGTTAACTTAATGGGTTGTTTTCTGCTGACCTACTTAATGACGCAACCCGTTTTTACTTCGAAACTCTCTCGTCCTGTTCAAGTAGGTCTTGGTACAGGTGTAATCGGCTCGTTTACGACTTTTTCTACTTTTTCAACTGAAACAATCAATTTATGGATGGACCATGAACCACTATTAGCCTTCTTCTATGTACTATTTAGCATTGTTGGTGGACTTTTATTAAGTTGGACAGGCTATAAGGTAGGACAAAAGGGAGGACACTCCACATGAACTTTCTTATCGTCGCCTTAGGCGGTGGACTAGGGGCTATCACTCGATCGATAGTAAGTAATAGATGGAATACGGGGAGACTCCACTTTCCTAAAGGGACATGGATTGCCAATATATCAGGGTCGCTATTACTCGCTCTAATCATTGCTTTTCATATAAATGAAAGGATATCTGAAGGAATGTGGCTTTTTGCTGGTGTCGGCTTCTGTGGTGCTTATACTACTTTTTCAACCTTTGGTAAGGAAACAGTTCATCTGATAATTGAGGGACATGTTAAAAAGGCGTTACTCTATGTTCTATCATCTTTACTATTTAGCCTTACTACCGTAGTAATCGTTTTTCTACTATTCTTGACGTAAAAAACCTCCACGAGGATTCTTCCTCACTGGAGGTTTTTTCTGATTAATGTAAAAGACGGTTGATATTCCCTTTGTTAGCACTATAGCCTGAGAATGTATTACGTTTTTTCTTACCAAATAAATTTTTTGTTTCGACTACAATGCCAGGTGTAATCTCGTTTCCAGTATCATGTTTAAGCTGGTTTCTTCGTTCATTTGATTCTGTCACATCCACTTCATTGTAGGGAACTTCACCTTCAGACAAAAATCTCTTCAATGCTTGTGAATCCTCGCATGTTGGGTGCGTATAAATTTGGATAAGCTTTTGTGGCATACCGTTCGCCTCCTCTTTTTTTATTAGAATATGTTGGTGCAGGTTGACCAATGAAACTTGATTACGCGCAAGTTTCGACAATTTACTACTATTTTCCCTAAAAGTCACAATTTCCATACATCTGAACTTCAATACTATTGATCAATAATTCATACGATTGTTAGAGAGGGTTTACCATCATTTACCTCATATAAAACCTAGTAATTGAAAAAAAACATATAAAAAAAGCCTTCCTCATATTTTGAGAAAAGACTTTCTTTAAGAACAATATTTTTCGATCGCTTTTTGAAGAGAGTGCATATATTTAAGGTTCATTTGAATAGACATTTCATTTAGCTTGCGAGCTTGGTCCGGTTTAATCCCAATAATGACAACTTCTTTTCCCATATAAAAAAGGCTCTTAAATATATCTCTTAACAAATGAAGTGATTCAGGATTAAAAGCTCCTACACCTGTAAAGTCAAAAAGAATCCGATCATGATTATAATGGTGAGCTTCTTCAAGTACTTGGTCCTTGATGGCAAATAGTTTTCTTTCATCAAGATCACCAAAAAGAGGAATTAAGGCTGTATCAGTAGTTAACCTAATATAGGGTGCAGATAATCGATTATTTTGATCTACTGCAGCTTCAAGTTTATCCTTTTCCTCTAACAACTCAAAATTCGTATCGTTTAATCGTTTTTGAAGCTTTTCAAGCATACCTGAAACATGATTGTTCGCTTCGTACTTGGGCATCATGATTACTTCCGCTTGCAAGTCATTTTTCCAATGAACATAAAGATCGATTAAAAACACTTCTGATTCTTTATGCATATTAATCTCAATATTAACCTTACCGGCATCAGGATTTACCCATTTTATAACTTTATCATGACTATCCTGATCCACACTTTCGAGGAAAGAAGGATTTAAGTTTAACAATTCGCTTGCTTCAGGCGTATATTCTAAAATGTAAAATTTTCGATCTATGGTTACGAATGGAACAGGTAATTGATCATGAACTTGTCGCATTGATGTTTCTTTGATCCTCCTCTAACCATGCTTGTAAGTCATGTAAATCTTTCATGACAAATACACGGTCTGATGTAAAAGAAGTTAAGTCGTGCTTTTTAGCCATTCGTCCACCGATTAAAATTGTGGGCTCCCATTCTAAATTCATAAATGATTCGATGACCTTTTTCAATGTTGGTAGGCGGTAAGACAAGGCAGCAGAAACCCCAATCACATCTGGTTTAAAGGAATTCACCTGAATGTGTGCATGACTTAAAGGTAAATTTGGTCCTAAATAACGAACCTTCCACCCTTTTTCACGAAAAATAGAAGCAACCATTTTCAGCCCCAGATAATGTTGCTCTTCTTCGACACCAAATAAAAGGACTTTCTTCCCCTGTTCGTTGGATGACTGTAAATCATCTACTTGAGAGAGCACAAAGTCGCAAATCGCTGTAGCTAAATGTTCATCTGCTACAGAAATTTCATTCGTTTCCCATAACTCTCCTACGTGATACATAGACGGCGTAAGGAGATTTTCATACGCTACCATTCGATCAAATGGGGTTTGAAAGGTTTGAAGGTATTGAAGCGCTTCATCCTCCTCACCATTAAGAAACATATCTGCCATTTTTTTGTGATGACTCATTCGATCACCTCTCTGTGGGAGCTTGCTGTAATTGTTGGATCCCCTTATCTAAATAATATTGATAAGCGGCTTCTTCATCTGAATCTTCTAATAGCTGAACAGCCGTTTTAAGACGTTGGTAATTATCAATGATGATAGGAGTTCCAACATTTCTACTTGTTAACACTCTGTTTAACCAATCTGTATAGTCTAAAAAGAACGAAATATCTTGTAAATGATAAGTTGTCTCAAGATGATCGAGGTGATGGTAATTATCTTCAGCTGTACGCTCTCGACCATTTTCACCGAACTTCTCCCACAGAAAAGGAAATGCTTCATAAATTTCATCAACAACTTGGTGGACGATCTTCTCTTTTTCTAATGTCTTCATTCTGCTACAACCTTATACTTTTTAACTTTTGGTGGAATGTTAGCTAGTTCTTGGTCTGGATAATTTTTTTCTAATTCATGAATTTTTTGAAACTCTTCACTCGTTGCCCACTTCATATAATCTTCTTTGGATTCCCATTCCATATGAACGGTTAATTCTCCAGGCCGTTTATCATTTTGAAGTAATTGAAAAGAACGAAAACCCTCCCACTTATCGACACTGCGAGAACGCTTTTGGTAAATTTCAATTAACTCATCAGCTTTTTCTTCAGGAACTGTTACGGTAGAATCTACTATGTACATAAAGAACTCCTTAATTGGTAGAATGAAATTTCCATTTAATATTATTATTTTATCATAAAATTAATTTTGAATTAAGGTAGATGCATTGTTGGTATAAAATGGGCAAATTCTATATTAATAAAAGAAATCCTACCGAAGTACGGTAGGATTTCTTCATGAAGTAGTGTTTTACACCTTTATCCTTTTATAAAACGACCTCATCAATAACCTTCGTTTCTTCATGTTCAAGTAAGTTTTTCGGCACAATTTCAGTGATTGGTTTATTCATGTGAGATTCAATCTCTTCTGCTTCTTCTTTATTACCAACAATATAGATTGCTTCCCAATTTCCATCTTTCGCTAACTTATCTAGGGTTGGCGCAATGCTCTTATACCAACGCTGCTGATTGGCATGGAAGCGATCATAAAACTGTTCTTTTTGAGGACTCTTACCTGAACCCATAGAAGGTTTTGCTTGGTGTGGTCCTGTATTTTGACGCCAGTCTTCTGTATCAATATCTAATTCATAATGGTCTGTATCATGTACAGCTCCTAGCTCAGCTTCAATAATTTTAATGTTATTTTGTTGCACCAAAATAATACCCGTTCTAGGGAATTTCTCATGAAGCTCACGTAATTGGTGAAGTTGTGGTGTATCTTCCCAATAAAATTCTGTTTTCACAGGCATTTGAATAGGTTGTGCGAACCAAAGCTCACCATCGGTAGAAGCGATCACTACAAGACTTTTAGAAAGATTACGCTCATATTCCAGAATAAACTTTTCTAATTGCTCTTTTAAGTTACGGAAATTCTTCAATTCATCTTTATTTCCGCTTTCTTGTAGGTAATGTTCAAAGTTATTCATACCATTTTTGAAATGGATTTTCCACTCTCCACCCTGCTGCTCAGGGTCAGATAAATCAGTATTTAAATACATGGTTAAAACTTGGTCTGGTTTTTCTGCATAAAAGTTTTCTAATCGTTTTAGTTCTTTGTGTAAATTCATTTATTGTTTCCACTCCTTTGTAGAATGGGATGATTCATCCTTGGTATGTATGTAACCGTCAATAAATGAAATCAAACATAGGAATTCTTATAACTTTTTATGTGTTGTCGTAATAATAGTCGGGTAGAAATAGGATAAGTAAGATTTATAGAACAAAAAGGAGGCATAGATGATGCTCTATTTATTAGCTATTGTTCTACCACCTGTAGCGGTTCTATTTGTAGGCCGTCCATTCCAGGCTATTATAAACTTAATCCTGACTCTGATCTTCTGGCTTCCTGGCGCTATTCACGCTGTAATGGTTGTTAAAGATCAAAAAGATGATCGAAGAATGAAAAAGTATGCAAGTACCTAAGAAAAGCATAAGCGCCCGTTTAGACGCAAAAAAATAGCCTGTCACTTAATGTGACAGGCTATTTTAATTCTTATTATTCGATATGACTTGTCCACTCTTTAACTAGGTCTTGGTTGTTTTCAACCCAAGTACGAGCGCCATCAAGAGCCTCATCTGCTTTTTTCACTTCGTTCATAAGGCTACCTAGAGATTCGTCATCCATCTTCCATGTTTTGATTGCTTTAGCAACTTTAGGCATGTCTTCTTTAAATCCTTGACGAGACATCCAGCTAATATCTTCTTTTTCACCATAAACACCTTTTGGATCTTTAAGAAGTTTAACTTTGTATTCAGCAAACACCCAGTGTGGTTTCCAAAGTGTTACTAGGATAGGTTCTTCATCTTTAATCGCATTTCCAAGTTCAGCTGTCATGAACGGTCCAGAAGCTGATTGTTGGTCATAATTTTCTAGACCATATTCTTTCAATGCATCTTCCGTTAATCCGTAAAGACTAGAACCTGCATCAATACCTACAATGTTTCCACCAAATTTATCAGCTTTTCCTTTAAGATCTGGAATACTATTAATATCTTCTACGTATTCAGGAACATAAAGTCCTAGTTCAGTACCTTCGAACCAAGTTTCGTCTTTATGGAATGCCACGTCTTCTTTGTAGCTTTCGTATAGAGGCTTATCTGTATGTGGTAACCAAACTTCAAGTCCTACATCTAAGTCATCGTTCTTAAGTGCTTCATAAAGAGCAGCTTTCTCTACTGTTTTAAGTTCAACAGTATAGCCTTTGTCTTCAAGGATAACCTTCCACATGTTTGAAACAGCTACGTTTTCAGCCCAGTTGTTTAAACCGATTTGTAATGTACCTTTTTCTTCTGTAGTGTTCCCTTCGTTATCAGTTGCATCGCCATTACCTTCACCTTGATCTGTATCATTGTTGCCGCCACATGCAGCTAGAATTAGTAATAGACCAAGACCTAGAACAGGTAACCATTTTTTCATCATATTCATATGTGTGACCCTCCTGTGAATTTTTCTAATTTTTTATACTCTCTCGAAAACAGAGTCAATTATACAATTTTCATTGTATAAAGTAAACACTTTGTACAAAAAGTTTCATCAACACAACCTTAATTTATTTAACAGTAATAAACAACGAATTAGCTCGAAAGCTGTCATGACAGTAATTTTAGAATACTTACTTTTTTTACAAAATTTTTTGTGAATTTTTGTGACTGTATAGAATTTCTAAAGTTTAATTTGTTGTATATTTTGCCCAGCAACGTAAAATAAATTCTTGAGAATAATAAAAATGCTTACCCTAACTTCCTTGGGTAAGCATTTCTCTAATCCCTTATACCTTTTCTACAATATATGCTTTTTTATCACGATAGTATTTTTCTCCGTCTTGAGAAGAATGTTCGAAAAAGCCATCTAGCTCCATGGTTACTTTATATTCTCTATCAGGTTCAGTAAATAACTGCGACCCGTTATTTGATAATAGAATGATATCTGTTGTCGATACAAAACTATCTAATTCTTTAGCTGTATAATTTTCTCCAACATTAACGTCACTTAAACGATATTGTGTCATTTATATCCCTCCATCGATTTTGTGAATGGAATTCCCGTTTTGCATTTCATTAAACATGAAAGCTATTTAAAGACTTGTCATCATGAACAAATTTGTGTAAGATTAATACAATATTTTGAATAGCTATGATGGGAAGAGTAATTCTGAACATGCTTTTACAGAGAGCTTCGTTAGGTGAAAGGAAGCAAAGCAAAGACAGAATGAACATGGCCCCTGAGCTTCACATCGAAATCGAGCGAGAGTAGAATGTGACGAGATTTGGCACTCGTTATCAATGCCAGAGTATAAGAACAGCGTAGGGCTGTGATCGAAAAGATTAACTTTTTATCACTAATCGTATGACTGTTCCGTACTTATGGAGCCTGGTAATGTGAATTACTAGGAAATTAAGGTGGTACCACGAGTAAAGCTCGTCCTTTGACTATGTCAGAGGGCGAGCTTTTTTATTTAGAAAAGCATAACTCGCTGGGAGCTGGAGCTAGACAATAAAAAGGAGGAAGGAAATGATGAGTATTTTAATCGGAGGTGCTTGGCCATATGCAAATGGTTCCTTGCACTTAGGTCATTTAACAGCGCTTTTACCTGGGGATATTCTAGCACGCTATTATCGATTAAAGGGTGAAGAGGTTTTATATGTTTCAGGATCGGACTGTAATGGAACGCCGATCGCCATAAAAGCAAAACAAGAAGGAGTAGAACCTAAAGAGATTGCTGATCACTACCATAAGGAATTTGTTGAGACGTTTGATAACCTTGGATTCACTTATGATCACTACTCTCGGACAGACTCTCCTTATCATCATGATGAAGTAAAGCGCATTTTTAACAGTTTGTTGGATCATGGTCACCTTTATAAACAATCCGTTGACCAAACATTTTGCCGTAGCTGTGAACGCTTTTTACCAGATCGATATGTAGAGGGAAATTGCCCACAATGTGGTGCAGCTGCACGAGGCGATCAATGTGAATCATGTTCTACCCTCTTAGACCCCGTAGACATCGTGGATAAGACGTGTAAACTGTGTGGAGATACACCTGTTGTTAAGCCTACAGAGCATTATTACTTTGCTCTTTCCCATTTTCAAAAACAATTAGAGGAACTTGTGGAAAAAGCTAAAACTCTAGAAGAATGGCGGGAAAATGCCCTCCATCTCACCGAACGTTATCTAAAAGAAGGTTTACATGATCGAGCGGCTACTAGAGATTTGGAAGTAGGTGTCCCAGTACCTGTTGAAGGGTTTGAAGATAAGAAAATTTATGTGTGGATTGAAGCTGTTTCTGGCTATTTATCCGCTAGTAAACAATGGGCTGAACAAAACGGAGAAGACTGGGCCCCATTTTGGAAACAGAATACAAAATCCTATTATATTCATGGAAAAGATAACATCCCCTTCCACTCTATTATTTGGCCATCTGTTTTAGAAGGTCTCGATGAAGGGTTATCCCTACCGAACCACATTCTATCAAGTGAGTATTTGACAATTGAAAAGAAAAAGCTTTCAACAAGTCGGAATTGGGCCGTATGGGTACCTGACCTATTGGACAGATACAATCCCGACTCAATTCGGTACTTTTTAACGATTAATGCTCCAGAATATAGAGACGCTGATTTTTCTTGGAGAGAGTTTATATATAGTCATAATAGCGAGCTACTTGGTGCTTATGGAAACTTTGTTAACCGTACGTTGAAGTTCATCCAAAAATCTTATAGTGGAGAGGTACCGAATGGAGTAAGTGATGAAACAATAAATAAGCGAATTAAGGAGGTCTACAGCCAAGTTGGTGCATTAATTGAAGCAGGTGAATGTAAAAAAGCTTTAGAGACTGTATTTTCATTTGTACGAGAAGCAAATAAATATTTTGACGAAAGACAGCCTTGGATCCAAATTCGAGAAAATGAGCCTGAGTGCCGGAATACATTATTTACATGTACAAAAATCATTGCTAACTTAGCGCAGCTTCTTTCTCCTTTTCTTCCTTTCTCAAGTGAGCAAGTTAGCTCAATTCTAGATATAAAAGAGCTGAAGTGGGCTCCAATTGAAACGTTGCCCACTATACTTGGAGAGGTATCGCCTTTGTTTGAACGGATTGATGTGGATGTAATAGAAGAAGAGCGTGAGAAGCTTGGTAAGTAAATAAATGAGAGCCTGAGTATGTTCAGGCTCTCATTTTTATTACTTAATATCTTGTTTGTATTACTGCAAAATACCATCTAACTTACGAAACTCAAGCTCATCAAATTTCGCTTTCATTTTCTCTTCATTAATGCCTAGTACTGCATCATCTAATGAACAGGTTACATCAACCTCGCAATGGATGCGAGCTAGTTTTCTAGAAAGGTGAAGCATTTCTAAGTCCTGCTCAATTTTATTTCGTTGTCCTTTTGTTAAGGATGGTAAGTTCTCAAGAATCCCTTCGATTGATTCGTGGGCCTGAAGCAACTTCAATGCAGTTTTTTCTCCGATCCCTTTAACCCCGGGATAGTTGTCACTACTATCTCCCATTAGAGCTTTTAAGTCGATCATTTGCTCTGGAGTGATCCCTTTTTCTTCGAGAAAGGATGTTTCTTGATATAAGGCGTAATTTCCGTAGCCTTTTTTCAAGATTGATACAGAGATATTTTCCTTTAATAATTGTAGAATATCCTGATCCCCTGTTAAAATGATCACTTCACCTTGATCCCGATAATGTTCAGCTAATGTTCCCATACAATCATCAGCTTCATAACCTGCCAAACCAACGTTCGGAATATCAAGCGATTCCGTTACTTCTTTGACAAGATCAAATTGTGGGATTAACTCGACAGGCGGCTCCCCACGATTTGCTTTATATTCAGGAAATAGTTCATTACGAAACGTTGAACTTCCCATGTCCCAACAACAGATTACGTGAGAAGGTTTATAATGATTTATTGCTGTAAATAAATGCTTAACAAATCCATAGATACCGTTTGTTGGAACACCTTTACTATTTACCATAAAATAATTGCTCATCGCCGTCGCATAAAAGGCTCTGAACAATAATGCCATTCCATCTACTAATAAAATTTTATCTTTTGTGTTACTCAATATTAGACAACCCCTTTAGAAGCATTATAACAAAAACAGATGAGTAATGAGGCGGGAATAAGAGGAATTCCTCATCTGTTGTTCAAGAATTGTCACTTTTCACTTTTACGATTGTGAGATGTGGTATGGTACAATCACCGTAGACTGAGCGACGTGGAGGTACACCATCGTGAGTGAGGAATTATATAACAAGGCAAAAGTGTTTATTCAACAGTGTTACTCCGAGTTAGGAAAAACTGAAGATGAAAAAACTCAACGCTTAATTTACATACAAGATGAAATTCAAAAATATAACCATTATGAACACACCTTTGAAGAACTGGAATATGGAGCAAAAGCGGCTTGGCGCAATAGTAACCGCTGTATTGGTCGATTGTTTTGGGATTCATTAAACGTTTTTGATTACCGTCATCTAGACCATTCTAAAGATATAAAAGATGCTTTAGTTCACCATTTGGATTATGCAACAAATGGTGGAAAAATTCGTTCTACGATCTCCATTTTCAAACCAAAAACAAACGGGGAAACACCTGTCCGTATTTGGAATCATCAGCTTCTTCGATATGCAGGATATGAAGAGGATGGTCGCGTGATAGGGGATCCTGCTTCGGTAGAATTCACTACCAAATGCAAAGAACTGGGGTGGCGAGGAGAAGGAACATCATTTGATATCCTCCCTTGGGTCATTCAAGTCCATGGGCAAGAACCCACATTATTTGAAGTACCAAAAGATCATGTTTTGGAAGTTCCTTTGCGACATCCTGAATATGATTGGTTTCAAGAACTGAACCTTAAGTGGTATGGCGTCCCTATCATATCGGATATGAAACTAGAAGTTGGTGGTATTGAATATGTAGCCGCTCCTTTTAATGGTTGGTACATGGAAACGGAGATTGGTGCTCGAAACTTAGCCGATGAGTTCCGGTACAACATGCTACCAACAGTAGGAGAATACCTTGGGTACAATGTACGACGTAATGCTTCTCTATGGAAGGATAGGGCTTTGATTGAATTAAATACAGCGGTACTCCATTCGTTTAAAGAAGATGGTGTGAGTATAGTAGATCATCATTCAGCTGCTCAGCAGTTCCATTTGTTTGAGCAAAAAGAAAGTGCTTGCGGGCGTGATGTAACAGGAGACTGGACATGGCTCATTCCTCCGATATCACCCGCTTCAACACATATTTTTCATAGTTCGTATGATGATACAATGCACTCTCCAAATTACTTTTACCAAGACAAGCCCTATGAGGAATCATAAAAAAGAGGTGCTACCTTAGGTGCACCTCTTTTCTATTACCCTCCATAATAAGTTCCCATAAAAAGAATAGACTCTTTTTTATTATCCGCTATGACATAAAGGAAAGGGCGATCAGCCTTAAAGGTTTTAGGCTGAGAAGCTGATGCAGATTCATTCATTTCTACCACGGTTGCAGCCGCCGCTTCACTTCCTTTTTCATTTACTTCTATAAAAGCTTTATGAAGAACCCGGTTAATGCGCAACCCACTGTTTGACATTCCAGAGAAATCGGCGTTATCAAAGGCTTGTTTCATTCCTAAACTTTTTAAAGATGTGTTTAAGTTCTTTGTTCCATATTCCACTTTAAACTTAGGAAAGGATATATTCACTTCTTCTTGAGTTTCCATTCCTTTTATAATATTACTCCATTTTTCATCTGTCATTTCACTAATAAAAGAACCAAGAGGTGTCCCCTTTTTCGGTAGAACAGCATACATGGAAGTATTCCCTTCTCCATAAGGCATTTCAATCGCTTTATAATCAGAACCTTCATTATATTGAACTGCTTCTTGCTTAAACATCATGGATACGGTTTTTGAGTTACCTTTCGTAACATGAAATGACTCTTCTTTAGTATTTTCTTTTTTAAATGGGTTTTGCCAATCCCCTTTAAAGTAGATCGCGTTAATTAGAAACATCTGCACATTAGGCTTAATAGGAGGGGACAACATATCCTTGATTTTTCCGTTGGTTTCTTTACTAATCCAATTGTTCATCTCTGTTACGGTTTGGTCTGAAAACTCTCTTTCGAAGACACCCGAACCATACATGTTTTGATTGGTTTGAATAAAGGAATCTTTTACGGATAATCCCTTACGAACCCATATAGAGTTTCCTATATTCACATCTATATCATCTATTTGCGTCACGAAACGTATGTAGTTTTTGTACGATTCATTAACCTGTTGAATATCTATCCCTTGATAACCAAGCACGTCTTTCATTTCTTCTTTCGTTTCACCACGTGCCCCTTGATAGGTCATCGAAAGAGCAGTTGATATACTAAATGGTGAAAAAAAGATGCTTTTCTGCTTTTCTTCTTCACTTAGCTCCTTGAACATATCCCAAGCAAAAACAGTATTACCATCTATCACACCTTGGTCGATCTTTTCCATTTTGTAGGGCTGATCCTTTTTATCTGAACTTTTCGATTGATCATTAGTCGCGGTTGTTCCACAAGCAACCAGGCCAAGATAAAGAATGATTATTAAGATGAATATTTTACTTTCTCTCATCTTTTCTCCCCCCTTTGCCTGATTAGACGATAAAAAATTCATCGAGTTACATAAAAATGACAACTAAAATTATTTAGAAACAGATTGTTGCTTTAACAGCCTTACGCCCTCATCCATATCAACATCACGATCAAGGTATTCTGGTGTCCATGGGATGTATATGTCAGGTTGCCCACCTTCCACCTCATTTTCTGAAACAATTTTAGAAGTGGGATACCAAAGTTCGAATGTGTTATCCCACTCTTTATCTATTAAATTGGAATAGGCATTAATATTTGCTGTTGGACGCCCAACTACCGTCACCTTAGACGATTGTTGAACAATTTCTACAAATATATCTCCAGCGCTTCCACATTTGACATCAGTGAGAAGGACAATGTTCTCAGGGTTCGGTTTCCCTTGAATCCAATGAGATGTTTTTTCTCCAGAATTATTAAAATCTATAAACCCTTTCCCCCAATTATCTATCCAACCCTTTTGATAATTGAGTATCCATTTACGAGTATCTTCATCTTCTGTTTCTTTTAAGTAATTGTCTGTTTTCTTTTTTTGTAAGGAACAATTTCTCTCCGTGCAATGAAATTCCATTTTATAATCCAGCATATCAGCTAAATCAAATGACCCTTCAGGGAATAGATATGTAAGAAATTCTTGAAACGTTTGTGTACTACCACCAATATTTAAACGGACATCGATGATAAGGTTAGGAGTCTGTTCAAGGTCTTGTTGATAGTCATGAATGAGTTTCTTCATCACTTCCCCTTTATCAAAATCTGTTAGTGTTATAAGTAATGTACTCTCATCAATATTTTCTACAGTATGTTGAGGCTGATATTTTTCCTTCTCATAAAGTTCTATTTTCATTTCTTGTTGGTTTCCCTTATGGTCTTCAACCACACACGTGGAATATCTCTTGAGGATATCTTCCCAACGTTCTCGTTCAGCCACTTTTTCCATTAATTCACTTTGATGCTTCGTTACAAGTTGTTTTACAGAAACTCCATCGAAGGATAATAATGACTCCCCTTTCTTTAACCTTTTTTCCGATCCTACAGAAATAACATATAATTTATTTTCAAACCTCCGGACCTTAAACCCTATTTCAAGCTGCTTTTCTTCCCCTTTTTCGGATCGCTTAAAAAACATATGTGGGTCCTGAAAATCTAGTAGGTAATCTTGGACTATGTTTTCGAACGAATATGGAGTTAGTGCTCCTTGTTCTTCTAGTAAATTAATCTTTTCAGAAAAAACCTCTGGATTGTCCCACCCAGTCTTGTCATAGCAACCCGCATAATCATGATGCATAATATCTACAATTTCATTAAAGATTTCAGCATACCTCATGACATCCCTACCTTCTTGAAATATATTACAATCATTTCTGTATAAAGGTATTCCTTTCCTGCTTTTATAGCAATAAAAAATACACGGACTCTAAAACTAGAAACCGTGTATAACCTCAATTACTCTTTAAGTTGTATGGGGACAGACTTTATATTTTCTTCACGCTTAATTCTTTGATCCAAATCACTTAATTGCTGACTTAAATCTTCTCGATCAAAAGGAAAAGACTCAAGATCTTGTAATTGCTCCACTAATTTTTTGTAGAGCTTGTGATACCCTGACCAGCGCTCTTTATTCACTTGCTCAGCAAGGGCGGATAGTGTTGCTAATGTTTTAGCAAGTGCTTGGTCCTCGCCATTTAACAGCATATCTCGACTGATATGATGACATTCCACATAATCCTTTTTCAGGTTAAATGTCTCTTTATACTGCTGAATTTTTTCATTCATTTTATCACCATACTTCTAGAGTGAAATTATGTAATCCGCTTCTTCATTACATGATCAGTCATTTCAAATCCTACTTTTTCATACAAAGCAACTGCTCTTTTATTATGAGCGAAAACATGTAGGCCTATTTGAGAAATCCCTTGTTCTTTCACATAATCCTCAAGAACATTCATTGAAGCTTTACCATACCCCTTACCTTGCTGCTCCTCATCTAACTTAATATCATAGATAAAGGAATGTTTTTCATCTTGCTTTTCCGTTATATTCAACCAAAGAATCCCAATTGATTTATCCTCTTCATTCACAATTGTAAAGAGAACTTGATTTTCTGTCTCTAGACCATCAGGTAATAATTGTTGAAACTGTTTTCTTGCATTTGGTAACGCCTCTTCTTCGCTCCAATTCCCTGCTTTCACATGTTCAGCTGCATATTCCTCGATAGACTTTTCATAATATCTTTCGAATTGTTCTTGAGTCATTGGTTTTAAGGTTACACTCATGAATCTCCTCACCCTTCTTATGACTAGCTCGCAGAATATTCCTTCTACAAAGTATTCGATTCCTTCTCTTATATTCCTTCATGATTCATTTGAAACTCTGTGTCTAACATCCCCATTAAAATGGAATCATGGTATTCTCCATCATAGCAAAGTTCATCTCTTATTCGCCCCTCTTGTTGGAAGCCTAATTTTTTATAAGATTTAATTGCTCTCTCATTAAAAGAAAAGACATCTAAGCCAACTCGATGTAGATTTAACTTCGTAAAGCCATATTCAAGTAATAAAGACATCGCTTCTGTTCCATATCCATTCCCCCAATATTTTTTATCAAAAATTGAGATTCGAACAGTACCGTTACGATTTAGATGGTTGATATCTAATATAGCCATCTCTCCTATAGGCTTGTCACTTTCCTCCAAACAGATAATCAAATCGACACGACTAGAATCTGTTGAAATGTGATCGAACCACTTTTGGACACCTTGTCGGCTAAAGAAGGCTTGAGTTCCTGTTAATCTTCTTCCTTCCGGGTCCCAAAGAGCGCTTTTATAAAACAGATCCAAATCATCTTGTTCAATAGGCCTTGCAAAAACTCTTTTACCTCTTAAAAATTTTATTTGTTTATGTTCCTCCATATTACCCCTCCTAAGCAATCTTGTAATTAAATATAATCTTTTAAAATTCTTATAGAAATGCCTAAGATAATTTTAGAATAAATTCACCTTAAAAATGCTGATCAACTCCATATAATGATGAAGATGATCAGCATGTTAAATTTCTTTATCTGTTACCATATACAATCTTTTTTACAGTCTCAACAGAAAGATAATGTTCATCAGCTAACTTATTTATAGATGATCCATTACGATAAGCTTGTATCATTTTCATATTTCGATCATCTATCTTTTTCCTTCCCCCATTACATGTGCCCCACTTTTTGTATGAATGTTTGGGTTTTGGAATATATAAGTTCTCCCCTTGAACATATTGTTGTATTTCTTTAAGTAATGCTTCAGGTAAAACGATTTCTGCTTTTACATTATTCATTATTGCCAGCCCCTTATTTCATGAAATTTCGATGAATGTAAGGTGCAAAGCCTAATGAATTAGAAAACTAGGCGATATCTAATATTGCACGACCATCTCATGCAAAGAATCGCCTCTAACTCCAGGCTTTGCATGAGATGCTCCCGTTGTACTTAAAGCACGTAAATGTAACAATTTCATTCAACTCCTCTATTTCTTATGTATGAATTGCCACCTATCGTAGATGTTTACATTAAAAAAAGCAAGCACCTAAACCATGGTACTTGCTTCTTTAAACCCTTATTTTTTATTCGCCTGTTTTCCACTTTTCTTTTGACTCTGATGCTCACTATTACCTACTTGCATATCATCAGCAAGTTCGGTTTCGTACTTTTTATTTTTTCTTGATATCTCTTCGGATGTTTGATTGCGTTTTACTGGACCTTTTTGAGACATAATTGCCCACTCCTTCTTAAGTAGTCATTGGCTAGTATGTTCAAAAAGGGGTTGAGGTATGTGAGCTCTATTTAACCTTAGAATAAATACACGTATCCGTTAAGTGTTTCCCATCAACGGATAGGTCATCGTTCTTCAAAATTCCATCTAAGTTATAACCTAATTTTTCTGGAATAGCACGACTTCTAAAGTTTTCTGATTCACATTGAATCTCTACTCTACGGCACCCTAAATCATCGAGCGCAAAATCAGTTAGCTTTTGAACAGCCTCTTGCATATACCCTTTCCCGCTGAGTCTCGTGTCAATCCAATAGCCAATTTCAACCTTTGGAATATCCCAATTGATATTATGGAATCCTGTAGACCCTACAAATTCTTGAGTATCTTTTAAGTAAATAAGATAGCGAAGATTTTCTCGTGTCATAAACTTCGCATAAGCCTGTCGAGTATTTATCTCTGTATCTTCTATACTCGGTTCATCTAAAGCAAACCCTAACCAAGGTTTCATTTCCTCAAGTGATGCAGTGATTGCTGCATTGACAGCCGTTCCATCACCTGGCTTAGGCATGCGTAAAATAAGTCGTTCTGTTTCTAATTCTTCTGCAACTTCTTTTAAAATTGGATTCATTAAAACATTTCCCCCTATCTATTATGTAGAGAACAAAAGCGCAAGCGCCCGTTTAGCAACGAAGGGACTGGACTGAGCCCGTAGTACGATTAACCAAACTTGCTGATTGGCAAGCCGACAGGCGCAGACAGAAGCTTAGTTGCCGTGGTACTTTCACCTAGAAATTTTAACTACGTCGGCTTTCTTCCTTGTTAAAATTTCATGTCACAAACGTGTAAAGGAAACACGATGAACAAAGTGAATCGATGTTGACTTATCGTACGGAAGCGAGGGAAGTCCCTTCGTTGCTGGGCGCTGGAGCTGGACTTGGCCCCGCTCTCATTAAAGAGTTATACACAAGCTAGCAACCTTATAATTTCCTAGACAATAAAATAAAAACTCTCGTCCTCAAGATCTGTCATCTTGAGGACGAGAGTTGTGAACTTCGCGGTACCACCTCAGTTTATTGGTATGTCACCAAACCAATCTCATCGGGTACTACTGTTTGGAACAGTTTATACCCTATCCCTATAACGGGAGAATCCGTCGTAAATTCCACAAACAAAACATGTGGCCGTTACGAAGCTCCAAGGCTTTATTCATTAAGGGCATTCATCTCCTTCTCAGCACCAGGAGTTCTCTGTAACAAATGAGATCCTTAACTACTCAACTTTTCATCGCTCGAAATTTAAAATTTCATTTATCATACTGAGATTCTTCCGAAATGTCAATATTTTCTTTCATTTAAAATTTTATCAAACATAATCATATCTAATGCTCGAATGCCATCTTCAAAAATAGGTTCAGGGTAGTTTAGGAAGAAATCCCTCTTAACCTCTGCCATTCGAAACCCAACTTTTTGATAAAAAGCTATGTTTGCAATACTAGAATTCGCAGTCCCAACGATCATTTTGTATAGGCCTTGACCCCTATATAGCGAACAAGCCTCTTGGATGACAGCCTTTCCCACCCCTTGACCTCGATATGTTGGGGAAATCGCAATGTTTTTGAGCTCGACTATTTGATCTGAATGAAAAGTAAAAAGTGCAACTCCTACAAGAAGCTCACCAGCATAGACAGCAAACATATCCCCATCATTTATGTATTCTGATATGACTATTTCAGATTCATCAGCTAGAAGTAAATATTCCATATAGTAATGGCGTTGATGATCTTGTATAAATGTTAAGCGAACATGTTTGTTTGCTTGTTTCATTTTCTCCACCTCTACATCTACTTTTTTCTTAACATATTACAACACCTTCCCTTCACCAAACATTAATTTTGAACAGTTCACATTGAATATTCAAGGAAATTAATGAATTCAGACGAAAAAGAATGATTTTATCATGTTATTAAATACTCATAAACGCTCATTTAAACTCACGGATATTAATCATATTTAACAATAAGAACAACCAGTCTGTATAATCGTATTTAACAATAAGAACAACCAGTCTGTATAATCGTATTTGTAATAACAAGTTAATTAAATATAATAACAAGTTTTAATAAGGAGAGATACAGTGAATAAGAAACTGATTGATTGGACTACATTTATAGGCTCACTGGTACTGTTAATCACAGTTACATTACCTTTAGTAATATTCCCGAAAGGCGGTAAGGAAGTAGTTCTTTCGTTAAAAGATACTATGACTAGTAATCTTAGTGTTATCTTTTTAGCTTTTGGTTTAGGAACATTTACCTTTTTACTTTACTTAGCATACAGCCGATTTGGAGATATTCAATTAGGTAAAGATGAAAAACCAGAGTTTTCAACTCTATCTTGGGCTGCCATGCTTTTCTGTGCAGGTATTGGTGCAAGTATCTTATATTGGGCTGCAATTGAGTGGGTATATTATTACACTGCACCCCCATTAGGGATCGAACCTGAGTCTTCAAAAGCAATGGAATGGGCATCTGCATATGGTATTTTCCATTGGGGCTTAATTCCATGGGGGATTTTCACTCTACCTGCTGTCCCAATTGCTTACTTCTATTATGTACGAAAGAAACCAGTTTTGAAAATTAGTGAAGCATGCCGCCCTATTCTTGGCGATAAAACAGATGGTCCAATAGGTAAACTTGTAGACATTCTGTTCCTGTTTGGTTTACTAGGTGGAGCAGGTACAACACTTGGCTTAGCAATGCCTCTAATCGGTTCAGGTATAAATGACCTTACAGGTATTGAAACAAGCAAAATGATGAAAGCTGGGATCCTGATCATTTGTACAGCCATCTTCGGCTTCAGTGCATTTAGCGGATTGAAAAAAGGAATCCGAGTATTAAGTGATATGAACTTATGGTTATCCGTATTTTTACTAGGATTTATCTTTTTAGTAGGACCAACCTTATTTATGGCAGAATCTACGTTTAACGCATTAGGTATTGTAGGCTCGAACTTCTTGCGTATGAGTACTTGGACAGAGCCATTCAATAATTTAGGATCTTTTGAGAGAACAGGCTTCCCTGAAAGTTGGACTGTATTCTTCTGGGCATGGTGGTTAGTATTTGCTCCTTTTGTCGGTCTTTTCGTCGCAAGAATCTCTAGGGGACGTACTGTTCGTCAGTTGATCGTTGGTACTTTATTGTATGGAACATTAGGAAGCATCATCTTCTTCGGGATTCTCGGAAACTATGCGATTTACCTTGAAATGAGCGGACAATATGGCGTGGTTGAAGCTGTCCAAAACCTTGGCCCTCCAGCTGCTGTTATGGGCATATTAAACACACTTCCAATGGGCAAACTACTAGTAGGTGTATTTGTAGTACTAGCTGTAATCTTTACAGCAACTACATTTGATTCAGGCTCGTATATTATTGCTTCTGTCGTTCAAAAAGAGGTTAAAGGGGAACCACTTCGTTGGAATCGTTTATTTTGGGCTTTTGCCTTGTCAATCCTGCCAATTGTTCTTATGTATATCGGTGGGCTATCAACCTTACAAACAGCCAGTATTGTAGGTGGTGTACCATTACTCATTATTATGCCAATGCTCGGGATTTCCTTTGTAAAAGCCGCCTCTTATGATTTCGGTTTGAATCATAAGAAATACAAGCAACCTGAAGTAGATGAGTATGAGGACACAAAAATCAGCTAAATTCTCTTCTAAAGCTTACCTGTTTTATTGGTAAGCTTCCAATACCTCCTTTAGAATGAAAGATAGTATGTAAAGAGACGTAAGTAAAGGAGTCCTAATATGTCGAATAAGCAAAGAAAGTTACCATTATATGTTCAGATAAAAAATAAAATGGTGAACAACGTAAAAAACGGAACATGGAAACCTGGTGAATCTGTTCCTTCAGAAAATCAACTTATAGAACAATATAATGTTAGTCGGACAACCATCCGCCAATCGATCCGTGAATTAGTTCAAGACGGTGTTTTGGAAACGCGCCGTGGTGCTCCCACTAGAGTACGAGAAGTCCCTCAAGAGGATATAGGGAATCCTGGTATTATCCACCATGAAATCGGAGATGATATGTCCGTTAAATTGTTACGCTCCGGGAGAAACATGGACCGTTATTACGCAAAAGGACAACTAATGCTTAGTGAAATGGATGAAGTCTATTTCTTAGAGCGATTACGAATTGCGGATGGTAAACCTATTGCCTATCAACAGTTATTCGTCCCAGTATCCATTGGAGAAAAGATCAAAGAAGATGCAACTGAAATGTTTGATATTTTTCCATCATTAGGTCGCCATGATGTCCATTATAAAAATATAAAAGAAACCGTGTCCGCTTCTAATGCAACCCAATACGAAGCAGATTTACTCGGTTTAATCCCTGGTGAGGCTTTAGTGGATATTGAACGAACCACAATTGGTATTGATACGATGCCGATCGAGTATAGCCGTACAAAGTATGTAACAAGCGCATTCAACTATAGAGTGGAAATAGGAAGATAATTTTTCTCCACATTTTATATTGCAATAAGTTTAAACATATTATAACATGTTTGGTAGATTAAAAACATGTTGAGGTAGAAACAGACAATATAGGAGGATAAAGAGTGAGTAAATTAACAAGTATTCGCCATGATAAAACACAAATTGACCTTGTACGTATGCGCCAATATCGTTTAGGAAGAGTACGTGAACAGCTTAAGGCCCAAGGGTATGGAGGTATTGTCATTTTCGATCCGGTAAACTTGCGCTACGCTACAGGAAGCCGAAACATGCAGGTATTCATGCTTCGTAACCCAGCTCGTTACGTGTTCATTCCTACAGAGGGACCTGTTACCTTATTCGATTTCCCTAACTGCGAGCACCTTTCTGAGGGGATTGAGACGATTGATGAAGTTCGCCCTGCAACTACATTATCTTACGTTTCTTCTGGAGAAAACCTTTATGATAATGCGAAAGCTTGGGCTAAAGAAATTGCAGACTTGTTCAAGCAGCACGCAGGTGATAACAATAAATTAGCTATTGATTATGTACCATCTGTAGGGGCAATTGAACTTGCGAAATTAGGTATTGATGTTGTAGATGGACAAGAACCTATTGAGCATGCGCGCAGTATTAAAAACGATCAAGAAATTGAAGCTATGAAAATCTCCGTTCGGACCGCTGAAGAAGGTATGATCCGAATGCAGCAAGCACTTCAACCGGGCATCACTGAAAATGAGCTATGGTCTTATCTTCACCAAACAAACATTGCTCAAGGCGGAGATTATGTAGAAACAAGGTTGCTTAGTTCAGGAAATCGCACAAACCCATGGTTCCAGGAATGTAGTGATAAAGTCATTAATGAAGGCGAACTTGTGGCCTTTGACACAGACATGAATGGTCCATTCGGTTATTTCACTGACATCAGCCGTACTTTCTATTGCGGTGATAGTGAACCATCTGATGAACAAAAGCGTTTATATCAAACAGCTTATGAACAAATTCAATACAACATCGACTTGCTTAAACCAGGCATGACATTCCGTGAATATGCTGAAAAGAGCTGGCAAATCCCAGATGAGTTCTTCCCAAACCGTTACTTCACAGTGGCACATGGGACAGGCCTAAGCGGTGAGTATCCTTATATTGTGTATCCACAAGACTTTGAAGAAAAAGGATATGACGGCGTAATTCAGCCAAACATGGTGTTATCCGTGGAAAGCTACATTGGTTCTCCAGGTGGAAAAGAAGGCGTTAAGCTTGAAGAGCAACTTCTTGTTACGGAAGACGGTGTTGAGAATTTCTCTGACTTTCCATTTGAACAAAAACTTATGAAATAACAAAAAAGCTCAAATCTCTCCCATGAGATTTGAGCTTTTTTGTACTTTTTAAGTAAATACATATGAAGTATTTGAAACTACTAATTGAATTTTATTCCCGGAAGGATCCTTTGTATAAACATTTAGGCCCTCTTGATTTATTTCATATCCTAAGTTCTCTACTTGTTGAGCCACTTGATCCCTAGCATCCTCACTAGGATAGACAAGTGTGAAAAACTTCATGCCAACACTGTTTTTTGATGGAGCAGATACTCCTACACCTGCCCATGTATTTAAACCTATGTGATGATGATAATTCCCCGTAGACATAAAGAGAGCTTGATTACCAAAACGATTCACAACTTGAAACCCTAATGCTTTATCATAAAATTCTTCAGATTTGTGTAAGTCTGAAACATGTAAATGAATATGCCCCATAACAGTATCAGAGGGTAACCCCGACCATTTTCCATCTCCTACCTCAGCAAGAAGGTCTTCAAAGTTCAATGGATCAACCGTCATATTCACATGGCTATTATCCCATTCCCATTCACTTGAATCTCTATCTGAATAGATCTCAATTCCATTTCCATCAGGATCATTTAAATAAAGAGCTTCACTAACAAGATGGTCAGATGCCCCAATTTGAACATGATGTTGATGTAAATGTTTTAGAACCTTCGCTAATTCCATACGATTCGGTAACAATATAGCAAAATGAAATAAACCAGACCTTCTATTTTCTTTAGGTATTACATCCTCTGGCTGAATAATCGATAACAAAGGCGTTTTTCCATCTTCTGTAAAAACAACTCTCCGATCATTCTCTTCTAATTTTTTAAAGCCAATTATATTTTCATAGAATTTGATTGATCGTGTTAAATCTTGAACTTTTAATTCAACATGCCCCACGAACGTGGTAGGAGCACGAAAAAAGCGCTTTTCCAAAAAGAACCCACCTTTCCTAAAGCCTCCTCTCAATTATACACCATGCATTTCTTTAAAGGTTGGGCTCAGCTCACTCCACACATCAAAAGCATTACCATCTATATCATAAAAAACGAAGTTATTACCCGGATGCCCTCGATCTTCAATCTCTCCTACATTGACTTCCTTTGTTAAAAGATCATCACGTAATTGGTTCAATTGATCATATCCATCCACTTCAAACGTCATCGCAAAATGTGGATTTCCGTTAACATCAATAAAATTTGATGTCTCTCCTTCCTTAGCTTTCACGAGAAAGACACTTTGATTAGCTAAGTCAAGAATCGCTTTTTCATCATTCCGAAAGTTTTCGATAGCGCCGAGTTTCTCCTGATACCATGTTGATGAAAGTTCTGGATCAGTAACAGGGATGTAGGTAGTTCCTACTCTTCTTAAGAATGAACTCATTTTTTGTACCTCCAATTAAAATGTTACAAATTCAAATTTATTTCCATTAGGATCTTGTGCATTAAAGAAACGCATACCTTCTGCCCCATGGATTTCACCGACTTCTACATTTTGCTCCTTTAAATAGCTATGGACTGCATCCACATCATCGACATAAAAGTTAAATGCTGCATGAGGTTGTTCTGGCATTTTATCAACTTTGTGAATAGTCAAAGCTGTTTTCACCTCGTCTTCATCTTCAAAACGAAATCCTACATAGATTCCGTCACTGCTTCGAAATACCACCTTAAACGGAAACATTGTTAGATACCATTGTTCTGATTTCTCGACATCCATAACCGGTACAAAGACTGCATCAATTCGCTTAATAAATTTCATATAATCCCTCCTTACTTCAATCACGTATGAATGGAATGAAAAGTTACGCCCGAATTTAAATTTTTTCTTGTAGGATCATTTTATTTCCATCTGGATCCTGAATTGTAAATGTAAAATGTGTATGAGACCTGTTAACCTTTACTCCTCTTGTCATTAGTAGATGATATGTAGTCACAATTGTATGTTTATCTTGCATTTCTACAGCCTTAAGCATCCTTTCCATTATCGTAGGAGTAGGTTCCTCACCAATGATAGCCTCTTCCCTCATTTTTTTGAGATTTGTTCTCGCTCTATGAAGAGCCGCCTTTACTCAACCTTCTGTCATATTTAACATTTCTGCCACTTCAACCATAGAGAACCCATAATACTCCACTAACAAAAAAGTACTTGATTGCTTAAAAGATAAATAGGTGAGCAAAACTTCAATAGTTTCTAATAAACTATTATCAAGAATTGGAAGCTCAATTGCATCTTCAGATGTGATCTCTTCCCATTTTGATTTTCTAAGAGTATCTCGCCATACGTTTGTGGCTGTTTTAAACATGTATCCTTTAGGGTTTGGGTGTGTTTCAATTGGGTTCGGATTTTTAAGTAACTTAACTACCGCATTCTGATAGAGATCATTACCGTCCCACGGAGTCCCCGCTAAGGTGTAACAGTATTTTTTTAATTCAACCCTATATGCTTCTATAATTTGATTAATCATGAATTGAATCCCCTCTGCAAGACACAACATTGCTATACAGCTATTTCCATACTCATCTTTCATAATCCTCCTATAAAAAAGATAAGATAGGACAAAGTCAGATCATAAACAAGCGGAATCTCCTTAGAGGAAATCCCGCTTCAATATTATTTTCCTTCTTCATATTGAAATTTAATAGACTGTAATACATCAGGTTTAGTAAATAACTCAAGGCCAGTTAAAGCAAGAGCTTTTGCTCCAGTAATCAGAGCATGATCTCCCCTTTCAGATTTAGCTGCTTCTCGAAAATCATTTGTATGAGCCACTAAGTCCTCTGACCCAATTTTAATATAAGGATGGATGGTAGGAACTACTTGGCTAATGTTACCGGCATCCGTAGAACCTATACCTTGGCGTTCTTCTTTGAAATCTTCCCCAAGTTGCTCAACCTTTTCCTTAAACAATTCATCAAAACGTGGTGTTACATAAAAGTTATCAACCCCATTTTGAATTCTAGTCATTTTGTAACTAGAGCCAGTAGTTAAAGCTGCTCCTTCTGCTATTCTCTCGACTTTTTCAGTGATTTCATCACAAGTTGTACGTGTTGCAGCTCGGGTGAAAAAGCGAGCTCTAGCATAATCAGGGACGATGTTTGGAGCCTCTCCTCCATCCAGAATAACACCGTGAATTCGAACATCATCTGTAACATGCTGGCGCAACGCATTAACTCCATTAAACAATTGGATAACACCATCTAAAGCATTCACACCCGCTTCAGGGTTCGCGGCTGCATGCGCAGACTTCCCAAAGAATTCAAAATCAATCGGATCTACAGCAAGTGTCTCAGCAGAACCTGTTGTTCTTCCCAGTGGATGCACCATCATACAGGCATCAAATTCTTGCACAAGTCCATGCCTTACAAACGTACCTTTTGCACTTCCATTAGTACCCCCTTCTTCAGCAGGGGTCCCTAACACCGCTACTTCACCTCCAATTTCTTCAATAAGTTCCCCTAATGATATAGCCGCTGCCACACTTGTCGTACCGATGATGTTGTGACCACAAGCATGCCCTAATCCCGGCAAAGCGTCATATTCCGCTAAAAAGCCAATCTTAGGTCCAGGTTTTGTAGAGGATTTACGAGCAATAAAAGCCGTGTCGTGTTCAGGGATATTTCGATCTAGCTCAAATCCCGCCTCCTCTAATAACAAACACAGTAAATCAGATGCAAATCTTTCTTCATTTCCTACCTCAGGATGTTCATGAATTTCATGACTAGTATGAATATAGGTAGATCGTTTATCTTCAATAGACTGTAAAACGATATTCTCTAATGATTCAGTAGTCTCTAACGTCATTGTGTCTCCCTCCTATTTACCAGCCAATGTTCTCAAGTGGAACAAATGTAGGGATTAGTGAATCGTTATACACTTCTCGAATATGATTGGCCACTTCTTCTTGTTGATAAATTTTTACGATTTTTTGATAGACTTCTTTATCCGTTTCATCTGCACGTGCTGCAATGATATTGATGTATGGCTTAGCTGTATCGTCTTCAATGAAAATCGCATCTTTCACAGGGGTAAAACCTGCTTCGACAGCTACACCATTATTAATAATCGAAGCTGCTACATCTGGTAATACACGTGGAGTTTGGGCAGCTACAATAGGTTCAAACTTAAGATTCTTAGGATTTTTCGTAATCTTTTCAATGGAGCCATTTCCATCAAAATTTTCCGGCAGACCAATAAGTCCTGACTTTTCTAACAGTAATAGAGCACGGCCCATATTTGTTGCTTCTTTCGGTAAAGCGATCTTACTACCCTCAGGAATCTCACCAACATCCTTATACTTTTCAGAGTAAATTCCCATCGGCGCAATTAACGTTGTTCCAATTGGAGCTAAATCTAAATCGTGTTCTTTAATAAATGCGTCAAAATAAGAAACCGTTTGGAATGCGTTTAAATCAATATCTCCATCAGCTAAAGCTAAGTTAGGTCGTACATAATCTGCAAATTCTACTAACTCAATTTGAATGTCCTCTTTTTTTGCTTCCTCTTTAATTTTCTCCCAAATCGGTACGCCAGAGCCATTCAGCCCTACTTTCACAACTTTGTCTTCTGCACTCCCTTGATTACAACCTGCTAAAACACTCCCTAATACAACAAGTAAACTAAGTAACGTTACTATTTTTTTCATAATATTATTTCCTCCTTTAATGTCTGCGAATTTTTCTTGATAATTGATTCCCAACTGTTTGAATCACCTGTACGATGACAACAAGTAATAAAACCGTTATGATCATGACTTCTGTTTCAAACCGTTGATAACCGTATGCAATGGCCAAGTCACCAAGTCCTCCTCCGCCAACAAAACCTGCCATGGCGGATGCACCTACCAGACCAATTGCTGCGATCGTAATATTAAGGACCAGGGAACTAAGTGCCTCTGGGATTAATACGCGAAAGACAATCTGCCATGATGTAGCTCCCATTGCTTCTGTCGCTTCTACTACGCCTGGTTCAACCTCTAGTAAACTACTTTCAACGAGGCGTGCGATGAATGGCCCAGAGAATAATACCAAGGGAACTACTGCTGCTGCGGTTCCTATTGACGTCCCCACGATCAATCGTGTAATAGGTAAAATCGCTACAAGCAAAATGATAAAGGGTATGGACCTGAAGAAATTGACTATAGCGTTTAATACCTTAAACAAAGGACCATTTTGCAGCAATCCATTCGGTCGAGTTACGACAAGCGCAACACCGAGCGGTAATCCAATCAGCGAGGCGAAAACCAGTGCAATCCCAACCATTAATAATGTTTCATTTGTAGCTTCTAAAATTTTTGGCCAAAATGTATGTAGATCAACCTGCATGTGCTGTCACCTCCTTCAATTGGACTGAAGTTTGAAGATAATGAATGGCCTTTAGAATTTCTGATTGTTCTCCTTGTAACTCCACGATTAAATTTCCAAATGGTACTCCTTGAAGCTCTGTGATCTGCCCATGTAAAACATTCACCTCTACATCAAAACCTTTCGAAACCCTCGAAAGAATCGGTTCGCCTGTTGTTTCGTTTACAAACGTAATACGATAAATGTGTCGGCTTCTTTCTTGATCAGAAAGCAATCGTAAAATCGATTCCGGTATCTCATCCTGCATCACAGTTCGCACGAAATTCTTAGTGGTTTGATGCTTTGGATTTGAAAATACATCGAAAATGGTTCCCTGCTCAATGAGCTGCCCCTGTTCCATCACTGCAACTTGATCACAAACCTCTCGGATCACATTCATTTCATGCGTGATCATTAAAATCGTAATGTTATATTCATCCCGAACCCGTTTTAATAAATCTAATATTGACTTTGTAGTTTCTGGATCGAGTGCAGAAGTGGCTTCATCGCAAAGCAATATTTCTGGTGATGTGGCTAATGCTCGAGCAATCCCAACACGTTGTTTTTGACCACCTGAAAGTTGATCAGGGTATTGAGTGGATTTGTCACTTAACCCGACAAACTCTAGAATTTCCGTTACTCGAGAATCAATTTCCTTTTTCGGAACTCCTGCTAAAGACAGTGGAAAAGCCACATTGTGATAAACGTTTTTCGACTCAAGTAGGTTAAAATGCTGAAAAATCATCCCGATCTTTCGTCGCTGTTCTCTTAGTTCAGATTTCTTTAATGAAGCCATATCACGATCATTCAGTAATACACTTCCACTTGTGGGGCGCTCTAACAAATTCACTAAACGAATTAGCGTACTCTTGCCTGCTCCACTAAACCCAATTACTCCAAAAATCTCACCTTTCTCTACCTTCAGCTCAACATCATTCACCGCCTTAAACGAAGTTCCATTACTTTCATAAACCTTGGTAACATGATCAAAATGAATCATTCGCATTGCTCCTTTCTGAATAAAAAAATCCCCTCTTCTCAAAAAAAGAGAAGAGGGGATTACATGGCATATGTAAACCGTCTCTTCTCATCTTTCAAACATTGCATTTGCTGGAATTGGCACAGTGTTTTATGCGAAATACATAAAACCCGCTGCCGAGGTTTCAAAGGGCCAGTCCCTCCACCTCTCTGGATAAGAAGAATTTTATTACTATTCAGTTATTTGTTGAAAACAATCATAATTCATAAAGGGATTCAATGTCAAACACTATTTTCAAAAAAATTAATATATTTACGGGGGAGCGAAAATCCTTTGATCCCTGATAACTCCTATTCTATTAAGTGATAAAGAAATTATGATGAAAAAATTCAAAAAATATATGATAAAAAAATTACTGATGTTGAAAAGGAACAAAGACACTTTAACGTATATTCTTTTCACCTAATTCTCATACTAAAAAAAAGAAAGAAGGAGAGATTTTCATGTCCAAACGTACCAAAAAACATGATGCCCAACAAAAAAATAAAGATGGTTTTGACTCCAGCAAACAGGATTCAGAATTTGCAGGTGAAATCGGAAGTGCTGCGGCAAATCAAGCACATAAAGAAAAAGCGAAAAAAGCACGGAAATCGAATAGTAGTAACAGGCCGTTAGATTAATTTAAAAGCAAATTGAAGCAAAAGACTTCTTAAAAATTTTAAGAAGTCTTTTTTTATGGAACTAACAGAAATCCCCTTTTTTATTCCAATACTTTTTCTAATACATCTAAGTTTTTTCTCATTAAGCTGAAATAATCCTCATTTTCCTTACGTTCTTCTTCAGTTAATACAGATATATTGTGCAATTGTAACGCCTCAGCACCAATTTGATTTTGAATTACTTTTGCTACTTTCGGTGTAACGTTTTGCTCAAATAAAATATATTTAAGATTGTACTTTTCTGACTTCTTTATAATACGTTCTAACTCTTTTTGAGAAGGTTCATTGGTTGAAGATAGACCTGAAATGGCAATTTGCTTGATTCCATAAGACTCCTCCCAATATCCATAAGCTGCATGTGAAACTAAAATCTTATTATTTTCAGTTGTTTCTAATGTTTGGCGGAATTCTTGATCAAGTTCTTCAAGGGTAGCCTTTAATTCCTCAAAGTTTTGCTCAAAATCTTTTTTAGCTTCCGGTTTTAACTCAACAAGTTCATTTTTAATATTTTCAGCAAGTTGAATAGCTCGAATCGGATCTAACCATACGTGTGGATCTTTATCTCCATGGTCATGTGAATGTTCTTCTTCACTAGCATGGTCTTCCTCATCTCCATGCACTTCTTCATGTGCGTGGTCCTCATGACCTTTTCCATGCTCTTCTTCATGTGCGTGGTCCTCATGACCTTTTCCATGCTCTTCTTCATGTGCATGATCTTCATGACTCTCTTCATGCTCTTCTTCATGTTCTGAGTTAGAGTGGCTTAGATATTTGACTTCCTTAGCAGCTTCTATTATTTTCACTTTTTCATCTTTCAAAGACTCAGAGATTTTTTCTGCGTACGTTTCAATCCCTCCACCATTATAAATAAAGGCATCTGCTTCAGCGATCCTTACCATCATTTTGGCAGTCGGCTCAAAAGTATGAGGATCAGAACCGGCAGGTAGAATGGAATCTACTTCTACATGGTTTCCTCCGATTTTTTCAGTAAAGTCTTTAAGTGGAAATAATGTAGTATAGATTTGTAGTTCACTGGTAGTTGAAGAAGTATTTGAATCCTCTTTGCTATCATTTGAACTTACTTGGTTATCTCCACTGCACCCGACGATAAGTATAAGACTTAATACAGTTAGAATTTGTAATAATTTCATGTTTCTCTCCCCTCATCATTCACTTTTCAAAAAAATTATATCGTAATGATTACGTTTTGTAAATCGTAAATGTTACGATTTAATCCAAAAAAATAAAACCAGCGCCTCTAGCACTGGTTTATTTGACAGGATGGACACTGGCCGTAAACTTCAAAAAAATGATTATCAATTTGGTAATTTGGTAAGTTTGATTCAACTTTCTCAATAGGACACACATCAATCGGTGTCATCGTTCCACAAGATTTACAAATAAAATGATGATGATGTCCATGTGTCTCGCAATGGAATCCGAAGTGTTTTTCTCCATTCAGTACAGTGTATTCCAAAATACTCAATTCAGCCATCGTATATAAATTCCGATATACTGTATCATAACTAGCTCCAGAGAATTCTTCTTGCAACCTTTTCCACACATTCTGCGCAGAAACATATTGATCATATAAAGAGAGGATTTCAAGTAACTTCTCTCGCTGTTTCGTATGCTTATACCCATTATCTTTTAAAATTTGTAAGGCTCTTTCTACGTTCATCGCTATCATCCTTTAATTTATAGCTATATGGTTATTATAACGAAAAGTATGTTTGGATGTATATTCTTTCGTTTTTTAAAAGAAGATATTCATTTTTTACATAGAGGTTAGTATAATAAAAGTAGTAAATCGTAACAAATACAATTTAGAATCCAGGAGGCTTAGTTTCTTGTTCACCAAAACCGCTAGATTCTTCACCCAGTTTTTTATTTACATAATCCTATTTCTTATATTGATTATTTTTCTAATTGGAGATTTTATCCCTGTAGATAACTATGTAACAGTACCGACAAAGCTTTTGGATATAAACACTATATTTCTAAGCATCTTTTTAGAAGCTATTCCATTTGTATTGCTTGGTGTATTTATCTCAGCACTCATCCAAACATTCATAAAAGAGGATCATTTACAACGTTATATCCCCTCCAATCCTATCGTAGCAACTGTTCCAGCTGTGGTGATTGGAGCTATATTTCCAGTATGTGAATGTGCTATTGTTCCGATTGTTCGCCGGCTCATTCAGAAAGGGATGCCATTGCATGTTGGTTTTGTTATTTTAGTTTCAGCTCCTATATTAAACCCAATCGTGTACCTTTCAACTTATTATGCCTTTCAATCTACACCTATAATCGCTCATTCTAGAATGGGACTTGCATTAATTGTATCGCTCTTAATTGGGCTATTTATCTATTTCTTTTATGGTAATAAAAATCAGCTAAAAAATACGGATCATGCGAATCACCACACCCATGATCATGATCACCATCATCATTCTAGTAAGTTAAAAGAAACGCTTTACCATGCTAGTGATGAATTTTTCGATATGGGTAAGTTCTTGTTGTTTGGGGCATTAGTAGCAAGTGTTGTACAAGCATACCTAGCTAGAGAGACTCTTTTAGAAATCGGAAGTGGAACAATTTCAGGACCTGTGGCAATGATGGGGTTAGCTTACGTATTGTCATTATGCTCTGAAGCAGATGCTTTTGTAGCTTCTTCTTTTAAAGGTGTAACATCTGGCGCGGCTCTTTTAAGCTTTCTTGTATATGGACCTATGATTGATTTAAAAAATACGATTCTATTATTCGCTTATTTTAAAAAGAAATTTGTCATGGGCTTCTTGATCATTGTAACTTTCATAGTATTTTGGATCACATTGTTATACCAACTTTGGATGTAAGGAGGACAAGCTATGAATCAGAAAACCCATATGCTTTTTAGAAGCGTAATATTAACAGGTTTCACCTTATTGGTTTTCAAACTACTCGTAACACAAGATTTGTTCAATTATATTGCACCGAAAATGCAACCCTTCTTTTATTTTACATTGATTGTATTGTTTATTCTTTCGTATGTACAGTTTAGTCGAAAGAATCAGAAGGAAGAAGATACTCATTGTAATTGCAACCACGAGCACTCCTATACAAAATCTTTTAAAAAGTCGTTCTTAGTGTATGGGCTTTTCATTCTTCCGATTTTTTCCGGCTTTTTATACTCAGATCATACACTTGGATCCGAAATGGCGAAGAAAAAAGGGTTCAAATATGAGATAGCTTCTGATAGCAATGAAACACCTGATAACCCAGAAAACTTGAATAATCAGTCTGAAACAAAACCAAAGATGGAGGAAGAAAAAGAGATAGAGAATACAAATAATACGTCTCAAGAAAACAATTCACAAAACGACCAAGGTACAAATCTAAATGGCATCTTAACACCAAAAAAACTTTATCCAGAACGTTACAAAAAAATGCTTCAAACAGATAGGTTTCATCTTTCAGCAGATAATTATATTGGAACAATTAATATATTAGAAGAAGAACCAAATACATTTAAAGGGAAGTCTATTAAATTTAACGGATTTATTTTTAGAGAAGATTCGTTTAATTCCAATCAAATTGTAGTTGGAAGAATGGGCGTATCTTGTTGTGTTGCGGATGCTGGGATTTTTGGTCTTATGGTTAAAGGTAGTGATTTTAGTTCATTCCCTACCGACTCATGGGTGGAAGTCACTGGTACTATAATCGTGAAAAAATATAAAGGCTGGTCGCTTCCTATGGTTAAAATGAAGTCCATAAAGAAAATCAAAAAGCCTACACAACCCTATGTTTATGAGAATATTGATTTTAACAACTTACCGAATTAACGCTAAAAAACCCCTCAAATGAGGGGTTTTTTCTTAATACGCACCTACATTAAAGAAAATTATACTTCAACAAATGCCTATTTGGGGGACAAAGTACGGTGAAAGTCAATAGATACGACTTCTTCACACAACTTTAAAACCATCTAAAAAACTCCCTGAGAAGCTTTGTTCTCAAGGAATTTTAATGAATTTAAGATCTTTTAAAAAAATTCTCTTTGGAAAGTTTTGTTTTATAAAGAATGAAACAAAATACCATTAACAATAATAATACAATAATAATACTTAAAGAAGCCATAAGTGATGAATCATCCTCTTCTTCTTTGCTATTAGAAGTTAAGGATTTATATTGCTTGTCATCTTTTTTGTTTTTCATCTCTATTAAGGGGGATATCCCCTGAACCTTTTCCGCATCATTGATCACATTCAACATCTCGCCATTACTCACCCCGTACATTAATTGGTCTTGAACTGGATGGGTAACATAAAATTCTTCCCCTTTAGAGAAACTTGATATTTTAAAATTGTCAAAACCATAATCAAGAAGTTTCTTTGTATCCTCATAGGCTATGGACTGCCTTTCACTATTCAAAGTGATCACGATAAGACTTAGGTTATTTCTCTTAGCAGAAGTAGCTAATGTAAAACCTGATTCGTCTACATACCCTGTTTTCCCACCTGTTATCCCTTCATATGGATCCTCTCGCATTAGCTTATGATGAGTGTAAAGCGTGGTATCCCATGCTTCTCCATCCCACTTTAATGATTTCGTACCAAATAGCTCTCGGAAAACTTCATTCTTCATTGCATATTGTGTAATTTTGACTAGATCTTTGGCTGTCGTAACGTGTTTAGGATCAAAAAGTCCATGTGGATTAGCAAACGTGGTGTTCTCTACACCAACCTCACTAGTTAAATATTCATTCAGATCCGCAGCGAATTGTTCCTCACTACCACTCATATGCTGAGCAATCGCAACACCCGCATCATTACCAGAATTGATTAAAAGCCCTTGTAGGAGCTTTTTCAATGTAACCTTCTCCCCTTCATCAAGGTAGACCCTCGTACCTTCAATAGATCTTGCCTCCTTAGTGACAGTTACCATTTCATCTAAATTTCCTTTTTCAATTGCATAAATAGCAGTCGCAATTTTTGTTAAACTAGCTGGATACATTTCTTTTCCTGCATTTTTTGTGTACAGCACTTTCCCAGAATTAGATTCTATTAGTATAACTGCCTCACTATTTACTTCTGGTGGTAAAGGATCTGGTTGCGCAATAGTTTTTGGTATAGAAATTAAAAATATAAAAAAGATCATGGTAATGATTAATGAAAATTGTTTTTTCATATTATCAGCCTCTACTAGTTAATGAATAGAAAGAAATGATTATGATTCAAACATATTTATTGCTCATAGAAGGAATAGACCAAATCCAAACAAAAATTAGATTAATAGAGTAAAATAAAATCCCAATTCATGACGGTTTAATCAATTAGATCACAATCTATTTTCTTTATTCTACAAAAGAATCTTTCAAATTATGAATGTATTTAAGAAAATATCATGAAAATCTTTATTAACTGACTTTCTGATAGAAGCGAGTCAGATTTTGAGGTAACTAAACAAAATATCATTTGCTTACCTTTTGTTAAGATTTCTTATAGTATTACATGAGCATGTAGTCATACACTAAAAGTTTGGGGGTGATTTGTCAAAATGAATTAAATGGAAATATAGTTTTGAGGTTAGGCCTATCCAGTAGATGTAAGAATATTAATTTACCTCAATGAGTATGATACAACTACTCATCGAGGTAGTGAATTATGGCTATGCTAAACGATTTGTCTCATTAAACTTTTGTGACTTTACATTCTGAATATAAGTACTACTTCATAAATGGACGAAGTATATAACTAAGTGTATTTAGTGAGTTAAACTTACTAGGTTTAAAAAATTTCTTCCCCCAATAACCATCTAAGCCACTTACGATCTTATCCATAGTAGGATTCTCTGTTCTTTCAATTGCTTTACGAAGAGTAAGTGAATGGTTATAACTTTTCCTTATCGGTTTGATTAACTTTTCATATTGGCCTTCCCCACATATATCATTTGCAGCATATATGCCTGTTAAAAGAGAAGAAAATTGTCCAAAACCCAGAAACGGCATTAGAGCTCCGAAACAGTTACCAGTAAAGAAAGTGTTTCCAATACGTGGATATATACATCTTCCTATTAAATAATCTTTGACATGGAACTGATCCGTTACCTTTAGAGATTGATTAAACCGTGAACATAAAATGTCATAGAAATTCTGCCACATTTGGTCCTCATCTTGTATGGAAGAGAATTGTGGGTAGGCAATAACTATATTTGCCTCTTTTTCAGAAAAAGGGATTACATAGGCATAACCATTAGGAACGATCTTATGATTAAACCAAACATATATTGAAGATTGTTTAAAATCCCCTTCAACCGTTGCTCCTTTTAAAGTAACAGAGCGATCTACTTCATAGTTGTTTAAGTCTAGGGCATATCCGGCGTCACCTGTTGCCAAAATGACATGAGAATACTCTTTTAGTAATTCTTCGTATGTAAACGTTGATTGATAGTGTATCTTAGATGATACTTGCTGTTTTAATTGTTGTTCAAAAGAATGTTTATGGCGACCTCGTATGTTAATAAAACCCACCTGCTCATTAACTATTGCTTTTTTATTTTCTGAATGGATATTTAGCTGATTTATTAGGTTTGATGGTTTCAAGAAAATGTTATGTTCTTCTGCAAGAAACTGGTAATTATTATTAACAGGGCTAGTAAGGAATGATAAGAATAATTCCGCATTAATAAAACGGTCTCCGACATCGCTTCTCTTTTCAAAAATATGCGGAGAAATCCCATTCCTCTCCAACGTGATGGCACAAGCCAGTCCAGATAATCCTGCACCCATAATTGCTACTTTCATTTTAAAACCCCATCGTTTTCTATTTTATTTTTATTCTCTCCTAAAACAAGACTATATATGATTAACAAAAAGCAAATTCATCATAAAGGTTTTATTTTACTATATTTGGTAATGATTAATATTATATTATTAATTTACCCTAAGGAGTTTAGTTTATGGATAAATATAACCCTAAAGTTGCTACTTATATGAGTATTATTGGGTGCGGAGCGGGGCAGCTTTATAACCAACAGATACTCAAAGGGATTTCGTTTGTTTTAGTAGGCACCTATTTCAATTTAAAAGCAAACTTAAATGAAGCTATTCTTTACAGTTTTTTAGCTGATATACACATTGCACATGAAATATTAAATTATGAATGGGGAATGAATTATTTAAGTGCTTTTTATTTTTCTATGTGGGATGCCTATTATAACGCATATAAAAATTCCTATTCTGCCCCCCCACGTTCCACTACTGCAATTCCATTTATAACAGCAGTCATTTTTGGTGATTTAGGTATATTTTACAATCATTTAATCTATATCGGACCAATATTCGGGGGCATTGTTGGCTCTTTAATAGGTGTTTTAATTGGAAAAATCATAGAAAGATTCATAAAAACGGGGATCTTTCATCGAAGAACTGGTGAGGTTCAGGAGTAAACTACATTTTATGTAGTGTTAATACGGCGAGGTTAACGATCACTTTCAAGTGTAAAAAGGACTTTACATAGCATACTGTCGATAAGTAATGAGAATGAGATAATAGCGGATTTAGTATATAAGACTAAGAGCTAAAATGGTCACTCCTAGTGCAGCTGTAGTATCATGAATGTAAAGCCAAAGAGTTTTTAGTGCTGAAATTAACGGTCTGTTTAAAATCTGTTATCGTCAGGTGTGAGTCCATAATGAACTTACTCGAAAAGTTATATACTTTGATTATTTTCTTAGCGATTATTATTGGCATAAGTATTGGACAAATAGAACGAATACAAGCTAATGCAGAAACGTTTATTGTTCCTTTACTCGTAGTTATGCTCTATATTACTTTCTTACAAATTCCTTTTGAAGAAATAAAGAAGTCTTTTAAAAACATTACTTTCACATATACTTCAATAACTATGAACTTTGTATGGACACCCGCATTTGCATGGTTACTCGCAATGGTATGGTTAGGTGACATTCCAGCATTGTATATTGGGTTTATCATGCTAATGGTCACACCATGTACGGACTGGTACTTAATTTTTACTGTGATAGCGAAAGGAAATGTTGCATTATCCACAGCTATCTTACCTCTAAACCTAACTTTACAGTTCGTTTTGTTACCCATTTACCTCCTTATTTTTAGTGGGACGTCAGGAGTAGTAGAACCGTGGGTTTTGTTTGAAAGCATTCTGACTGTTTTATTCATACCATTCGTTTTAGCTGTTTTAACAAAATTCCTTTTGAAAAACAATGAACAAGTGAGAGATCACTTGATATCTAACCTTAGTATGTTTCCCATTATTTTTTTAAGCCTTGCCATTGTAGCCATGTTTGCTTCACAAGGGCAATTATTGTTAGATAACCTCAATTTAATGTGGCAAATTACTATCCCTATACTTTTATTTTTTATGATTAATTTTTTCATCAGTCAAACGGTAGGAAAATTTATGAGATTCCCTTACCCAGACCGAGTAAGTTTAAGTTTGACTACTTTAGCTAGAAATTCACCAATCGCTTTGGCAATTGCCATGACCGCTTTTCCCGACCAACCATTAATTGCATTGACATTAGTTATAGGTCCGCTTTTAGAATTACCTATTCTGGCCATCATCTCACAGGTTTTATTATTGATTTCTAAGTATAAAAATATTTAAACAGTCGAAATCACCCATCATATTGTTGGTTAACAAGAAAGAAGACAGAATTCCATTGGAATTCTGTCTTTATATATAGTCATATAGAATTATTATTTTCATGAGGCATCTTATCTTTGTTTTTTCTACTAACGAAAAATCCTTTTTAGAAATTAAGGAAAATTACGTTAAAAGTTTTTTTCAAGGTCATTAAATAAATGAAATACCATCACTCGTTCACCTGTACGAGTGCTTATATCGGTATGAAAACTTTTCACTTTTTCTCCAGTTACAGTTAGTATAATATCCTTAAGATCTTCGATTCCGGATTCAACTAACTCCGAACGAGTTTTTTTTATCGTTAACATTCCCTCTTTTGTTTCACAAACTCTATATTCAGCCGGTGTTAAAATACCTTTTAAATTAACAATTATCATATCCCTTAATATATCTGTCTTAACAGATACAGACCCACGCCCAAGAAAGTCCTTTTCCCATTGAGTAATTGCCTTGCTTACCTCAGCTTCATAAGAACCTTTAGATATTTTCATTTATATACATCTCCTATCGCAAAATTGGTCTATTCGTTTTTAAAATTTCGAGAAGATATATACTTATAAAGTTGAGTGTCCTCTTTAATAAACTTCTCATCCCTATTTTCTTATATCTTTACCAGTTTTTCCACCGTCCTTCTGGATCAACACTAGCAAGTCGAACCCATCCATTTTTAACTTTTTCTCGAAATGCTGAATCATTATTTAATAACCGTTTTACATATTGGCTAGGTGCGTGGATAACAACCAACAATCGAAGAGGAGAATGATAAGTCTCGTGATCTGATTGCATGACGGATTGCCAAGGAAGTCCGGCTAACAAGTCACTTCCATTCCCCTGCATAACACCAAGACCTGCTGTAACGGTTTGAGTTGCTTTATTTCCACTACCATAATAATGTGGTGCTACCGTAGAAGCATAATATTGTAAATTAATCCACTGGGCCACTGTTCCTGGTCCTGCAATAATGTTAGCTAGGAGATCCCCATTTTCATCCTGTTTCCAATCATAATTATGAAGAAAAGCTCTACCTTCCAAATCACAATTCTGAGTTAGTTCACGTTGTCCGATAATAAAAGCTGCATTTCCGGCTAATCCCCATTCCGGACGTACCTCACTCCAATCTTCAGCAAATCTATGTGCCTCAGTTTGTGGATTTTTTAATTTCGATTGGAAATTCGGTAATTGGGCTAGACGCTCAGCATTTGCATTTTGACTTACTTTCGGCATAATAGCCTCGATATGATCAAATGCTTCTTGTGCAGCTTCGGAAAGTTCAGGAACATATAGCCAGTGTAATTCATCTACCGTTGTTTTATGCTCAGCAGCTACGAAAACCGTGTCCACAGGGATTTCAATTCCTTCAGAAGACAGCCCTTCTCTTACCTCCGGAAGGTTGCACAATGCTGCTAAAACCCTTGCATTGAATCCGCCTGACTCTCCACCGCAGGCACCACAGTCTAAAGATGAAGCATAAGGATTATTGGTACTTTGGCTACCATGTCCGCATATCACGACTAATGGTGCGAAATCCTTTATTAACCCCATCATTTTCAGAGCTTGGCGAGCATAATACACCTTTTCTTCTTCAGAGAAACCAATGGGTATCTCCTCACCTGTATTATGAACATGATTAAGCGTTAGTTTTGTTTCAGGTTTACGTAACCATGTTTCACGAAGATTACGAATGAAACGATCTGCTCTCTTTGGTACAAAGCTACGGGTTACCATTTGAAGAGTAAGCCAAGGACCACTAACCTCCGGTAAAAGTAAGCTGGCAAGCACATTCTGTTTCATTGTTTTAAATGTATAACTTAATGAACTCACTGCCTGCTTACGTTGTTGATATTTTGAAAATACTCCATCATCATCAACGATCTCTTTTATTTTACGTTGTGGCTTTAGTATAACCGGCAAAGAAGAATGGCAGTGATGACTCCCGAGTTCACTCGTTGCAATCGGTAACCCGAAGAAACCAGCAATTCCAATCGTTTCAATAGAACCTTCTTTTTCAAGTTGACGACGAAAAGGTTCTGAACGTACATCAATGCAGAATGCTAATTGAGCTAATGAAGATTTTTCACCGTTGGCCTCATGTTGTTTAGAAGCTATCTTCTGACTTAATTGATCTGCATGTGTTTGTTCCCAAGCTTCTAACCAAATTTTCCTGCGAACCTTATCATCAAAGCTGTGGGCAAATGATAAATATTCATACTTTTTAGTGGAAGACATCTGTGACCATTCCTCGATTGTAAGGCCTCCCCAATGGATCCAAGAGGCTAACAAGGGAGTAATCGAAACTTTCTTCTCTGATCGTTGATTGGTCAAAGGTAGGTGAGGCTTAATAATTGTGTACTCCATGGAAATACGAACTGCTAAATATTCTGTTAAGAGCTCATGTTCATGTCTTGATTGTTCGGAGTGCCAAAGCATCATTCCTGCCCATCCAGGTAAAGAGAGCAGATGAGCTTCAAGATATGGCTGTATCTTTGATCTAGGAATTTCTAGTTTGGCTAATGCTTCTTTTAAAGCCATATGTGGATCTTGTGGCCAATCCTTTAAGTTTTTACGCTGTTGTTTATTAAGTGCCGGATCGTATTGAATGAGACGTTGCCAAGTATGATAGAAACCTTCCTGACGGTTTGGCATTGTCCAACCTGCCTGTGATCCATCAAGATATAATTTACACCACTTGATGCAATGATGATCGAGAATATTGACTAACCTTTCACCATTTCGATCCTCTAAATGCGAACTTATTGGTTGCATAAAAGAACTCTCGATACTCCCCATATTCAGTCCACTAAATTCCTCTACCGATTTCTCCAACTCATGTGATGATAAAAGGCTAGAAGGTAATGGATCTAATTTTAGCGCTGCATGACAAAATCGCTCTGCCACGTTCCTTGGGATATTAAAGGAATGTGAATCAAGCCAACGCTGCAGCCTCATATTCACAAAATCCTCATGAATCTCTCCTCTACTCTTGGCAGAGAGGATCATAGAGGCACTAGGATAGAGATCAACATCAAGAATATCCTTAAACCAACCAGCAACCTGTTCAAAAGATTGCTTTTCAAGTCCCATCCATGGATTACGTGCTGCAAATGTAGAAATTGGCCAAAGTGGTGCAATCACTCGGCTCGCTGATTCAATTAAAACATCGATATCACTATCTTGAAAATTAAAATTTGTACCTTTCTTCTCCACATTTTCTTTGGTTAATCCAGATGTTTCGCACATCACTCATTACCTCCTTGCTATATACTGTTTAAGGTAGTTTGGATGACTGTCTACTGACTTTGGTTTTGCTTCACCTAATCTTACTAACCAAAGATAGAGTATTGCGAAGGAAACAGAAGAACCATTACGAGCTATCCACGTACCTAAAGTACTGCCAAATAATAATAAACTTACGACAATGATGACAACTGGAATTGGAGGTTGAGCACTTTGATAAACGGTTGTATGCAACCACTCATAGAATAGGTTATGAATGAGGATATAAACGATGGTAGCTCCTCCTAAAAATGAAAAGCCAGCAATCCGACCAATTCTCCCCTCTCCAAAAGCTACGAGCTGTGTCCAAGAAACGGACAATGACCACCCTAAGATTAGCGCACTTATCAGTTGATACCCATCTCCAGGAGCCATGAGCCAAAAAGCAACCCCTACAAGTAATCCTAATATCCGACCAGCCATGATCCATAAATAGGATAATCTTTCATTCACGCGAGACGATACTTCGAAACGACGTACTGCCGAACCAGCCTGTAAAAACAGCGTAGCTTTGAACAAACCGTGTAAAACAAGATGAATAATAGCTGCTAAATACGCTCCTAAAGCACACTGAATGAGCATAAATCCCATTTGTCCAATCGTAGAACCTACTAACTGACGTTTATAGTCAACCTGGACTAAACTAATTCCAGATCCAATCAATACAGATAAACTTGCAAGAATAAGTAAAATAACCGAAGCTGTACCACCATTAAATAGAGGTGAAAAGCGAGTTAGCATAATTCCACCCGCATTGACTAAACCTGCGTGCATAATCGCAGAAACAGGAGTCGGAGCAACAACAGACTCAATTAACCACCTTTGGAAAGGACATTGGGCCGCAGTAATTAACACCGCTAAAACAATCAATAAATTAATCCCTGTTCTCTCCCAAGCTCCAAGTTGAGCTAAACTTTCATTTGTTAGAGCCAATGATAACTGCCACTGACCTGTGACTTGAAAAAGCCAAATCACTGCGAATACTATCGAAAACCAACTTAATGTAAATAAGCGACCAGAAACCTTGGCAGCTTCATTTGCTACTTCCCATTCACTGTTTAACCTTATAAGTAAGGTTAAACCGACGAGAGTTACTCCCCAAGATATAACCATCAAGCGGAGATCACCACTTAGCCATGCAAGAGAGGCAAATCCTGTAGTGAAGGTAAAAAGGGTGAAATACTTACGATAAGAGCGATCTCCCATTAAGTAACGTACAGAAAAACGCTGAATGATTAAACCAATTGCAAGAACAAAAAAAGCCATTAACCAAGCTAAGGAATCCAAGTACCAAGGACCAACATTTCCTTTCACACTAGTATTAAAAAGAGCCACTAAGGAAACCAATGGCGGTAAAGCCACAATACCAATATGAATGCGAACAAAACTCAAGGGGACTCGTGGATGTAAAAACAATAGGCCACTTACCCCAGAGGCGATAAGCATAATAATAAATAATGTTAATGATGATGGCAAAAACGAAACTAACACAAAGCATTCTCCCCTCAAATGATGAAAGTATTAAAAAATTATTAAAAAGTCTTTCCATATATCTTTCTAAAAAAATCACACATTTATTTTAATCCATTACAACTTTTCTAATAAAATTGTGTTTACTCAACAAAAAAACCGACAACTTTAAAGATTCAATGATGATTTAAAGTCATCACTGAATCTTTAAAATTGCCGGCATCGCTTCAACTAACTTCAATGAAGTTTTTTGAAGAGCTACCTTTTATAGTATCAAAATACATTATGATTATAATTCCGCGTCTAATAAAAAAGTATCCTTAAATCTTACATACTAGAATATAAAATACACTGATTTATGTTACTTTTTCATTCAATTACTTTAGAAACTTTTTCATCCAGTCAATATTAAAATATTAAATAAATGCTAAAGCCCTTAACCAATTCAGAAATGAAAAAATAATCATCTATCAATTTTTTTAGTTATATAAAAAAATATACTAAATTATAAAGTTTGTCAATAACAAAGCGCCCTTATACTCTTTCCCTTTCATAGAAATCGCATTTGGGTGTTGAAGATTACGAATAAAAAATGGAAAACACTATTTCACGTCACAAAGACATAAAAAAACCACCAACATATGTATTGGTGGAGACGGTGGGAGTCGAACCCACGTCCAGAGATATCGTCACAATAGCTTCTACGAGCGTAGTCAGTATATTATGATTCGCTAACAATTCGACCTACTGACGGGCTTCCTTGTAGCTAGTCTTATTGGTCTCTTCGTTCATCCTAAGACGGCGAATGAACGCGTAGCCCACTTCAGTTTGAGACCCTTCAATCTACCACATGGGCGATGGCAGGAAGGATCCTCTAGGTCAGCTTATGCAGCTGCTAGAGAGTAATTGTTTTCTTTGCCAGTTATTATTGGCGTGGCACTTGACGCGTTACCATACGACTCGCTACTAAAGCTCGATCTATCCCTGTCGAATCCGTAACGTCCCCATATAAAAGTGGAGCAATTCACGGATAGGAGCTCTAGGCTCTCTATATTCAATTTGCTTTGTTTCCTTCAACTACATTTCTTATTATAACACGTGTGCAGCGTTTATCAAAGGAAACTGTTGGAAACCTTAACGTTTCAAGCTGTCTTTCACTGCGCGATCAATATCACGTTTCGCTTGCTTGCGTTTTAGGTCCTCACGTTTATCATATTTCTTTTTACCTTTTCCTAGACCAATTAAAACCTTTGCGACACCATTTTTTATATACATTTTTAATGGCACGATGGAATACCCTTGTTGCTGGGTCTCCCCGATCAGGCGATTAATTTCTTTTTTGTGTAAAAGAAGTTTTCGCATGCGGGTCGGTTCATGGTTAAACTGGTTACCTTGCTCGTAAGGAGAAATGTGCAGATTATGAAGGAACACTTCACCGTTTTTCACACGAGCGAAGGAGTCTTTCATATTCACACGACCTGCACGGATCGATTTGATTTCTGTCCCTTGTAGAACTATTCCTGCTTCGAATGTATCTTCAATGAAAAAGTCATGATTCGCTTTTTTATTTCTCGCTATTACATTTCCTTGTTGACCCTTTGGCATAATCGTTCCTCCTCATATTGCGTAACCTATATTGTATCAAATTCCTTTCACCTATTCCAATGAAACCACCTTTAAATGTTGAATGGGATGTTTTGATTTTTTATTAGGTGTCTTTTCCAGTTAAGCCCCCTTATCTTGAAGACTTGAATTAGAGATATATTGTGGTGGAGGTCCGTTGCTTTTGTGAGAGTAAGGGGATCGGTGAAACGGCAATACTCCTGCGGAAGACCGGCCGAGCTTCCTCGTTCGCAAGCTCTCTGCGGGATCTCGTCCGCCCTTTCTACCGCGGGAGTTTGCCGTTTCCCTCACCCCTTTGCTGTTATGAAAGTTAACGGACCCATGGCTGAGATCATTTTATCTCTTGCTTAAGGAAACTGTATTTTAGCTCTACATATAAGGCTTTAGATCACTTTGGTGCATATATGACTCGCCCCCATAATCTACATCAG
>NZ_AULJ01000020.1 GCF_000425225.1 Pontibacillus marinus BH030004 = DSM 16465
CTCCATAATCGCGTGGAGGGAAGGAAACGGCAAACTGTCGTGGTAACAAAGGGAAGACGAGACCCCGCAGGCACGAGGAGGCTCGGCTTTTCTTCCACAACAGGCTTGCCGTTTCACTGACCGGAACAAATTACTCATCAGCAACGGACTCCTCTCAGTTTCAAGTCTTCAACAATCCTGCCATAATATTGAATAATTCCTACCTCAAAACATTAAAAAACCTTTCTTCCAACTGGAAAAAAGGTTCTCGTACATTCATTATGAATTGACTGTGACGACCTGACATTTTTTGCAGATACCATGAAAAGTTAAACGATGATCCTTCACTTGGAAGCCCCAATCACGTTCAACCTGGCTCTCAACATCAGTAAGTAAATCTTCCTCAATTTCTTCAACCGAACCGCACTCCACACAAACGAGATGGTGATGGAAATGCTCTGCTCCCTCTTTACGAAGATCGTATCTAGAGACGCCATCCCCAAAGTTGATCTTGTCTACAACTTTTAACTCTGATAACAATTCTAAAGTACGATAAACTGTAGCTAAACCAATTTCCGGTGCTTTTTCTTTTACGAGGAGGTATACGTCTTCGGCACTTAAATGATCCTCTTCATGTTCTAACAACACTCGAACAGTCGCTTCACGTTGAGGTGTTAGCTTATAACTCTGGGAATGGAGTTGTTTTTTTATTTTTTCAATGCGGTGTTCCATATCCGGTCCCTCCCTCGTATATCCACTTATCATTATAAGCAGATTCAAAAGGAGTGTCAAATTAAAATCATTTTAAATTAAAACAGATATTATATTAAAACGGTTATTATTTGTAGGTCATTTCAATTACATTTTTCAATGCATCTGGTGAAATAAATGATTCAATTAGAGCTGCTACATTGAGAGCTAAAAATAACAAAAGGAAAATAAAACTATACCTCATCAAGGCTGGTAGTAAAGATTGTTGTTGAATCTTTTTTGCCACTAGCTTTTGAATAAGGGAAAGTGAAAAGATCATAGCCAAACTTCCCGCAATTAAATAAACCGGAATAATAATTAAGTTCTGAGGAGCGATGGATGCTGCAGCCATTAAAAGTCCATACCAGCCCATTTGATTTACTAAGAAACCTACAGAAAAACCAACGACTACACCTTTCATAAATAGTAATATCCATATAATAGGCATCCCGATTACAGAAAGACCTAATATAAAGATAAACAACAAATATTTTAAATGGTAAAAGAAACTGGATTTAAACAAACTTTCTGAACTTGCAACTGACTCACGTAACATCTCAGTAAAAAATCGGTCTAAGTAAAAGAATAAATCATGTTTTTGTATAGGATTCATACTATTAACAATCACAGCACCAAAAATGATCCCGATCAGAAATAATAAAGAGACAAACACATAAATACTCGCATTTTCGCGAACATGTTGTGACGCTAATGACCCTTTGACATACATTTCAAAATCCTCCAATCTACCGCTTCATTTTCTAGTCGTATTACAAATCTATGAAGGATTTTGATCAAATAGACTATAAAAAAATAGAAAAGATGATAGAGATTATGTCACACGACCATAGCGCCCGCCACCACCGGCTTCTATCGACAACTCTCCTTTTCGGTTCATTACAATCCTTTCAGCTAACTGCTTCGGAACAACTTCTCGTAGCTCTTCTAACGTAGCATCGTGTAAAATACTCATCTCTGTTACGAAAACATCTAACAATTTTTCAAGTGTTTTTGGACCAAGTTTTGGTATATATTCTAGAGGAATTTGATAGACGTATGGAGGGCGTCCTTCCCTTGTCCCCTCAAAATCTGAAAGTTCATCAATTCGATCTGCTACGCCTCGGACGGATTTTATTGAACCACACTTTGGACATTCTTGGTTAAATTCTTTTTCTGATAGACATTCAGCACATACAGTTTGATGGTACTTTCCTAAAAGAGGATTCATCCCATAGTTCGCAAGGACCCCTCGACCATCTTTTTTTTGAAGTGCCAACCTTAACTCTTCAAAAGTAGGTGCTTGTAACTGAACACTCTGGTATTCTCGTGCAATTTTGGGGATCGAATGTGCATCTGAGTTCGATAAAAACGTAAAGTCGTGTAACTGGGATAGCGAGTCTGCCATTTGGGAATCGGCACTTAGACCAAGCTCTACTGCATCAATCAGCTCTGGGTTAAACACTTCTTCTAGTGACTGCTTTACACCCTTCCCATATAAACTCTTGAATGGTGTAAACATATGAGCTGGGATAAATATTCCACCTAGCTCTCTCACCTTTTGTTGCAACTCTATAGCACTACCGTAATAACGTTGTGAGCTTAAGTTGATATTTTTCATCCGTTCACTTAACCACACGGTAAACTGTTGCATCGTCTCCATATACGGAAAATAACAAAGGACATGAATGGGACCCTGACAATGTTCATCATAAACCTCAATCTCAGAACCTAATAGTAATGTTAAAGGACCGTACTGGATACCTCCGTCTTGTAATTCATCGGCTTGGCCACGCTCGATTAATTGAATAACTTCAGACTGTACAGCTGGCACCTGCCCGTCGATAACCCCAATCATATGAAGACCTTTCCGATAAGCAGCTTCTTCTACAATATTCGTTAAGGTCAGCTGCTCAGATGCAGTTATCTTTACAGGGTCTCCATGCATGGTACGTCCAATATGAATATGTAAATCCATATAGTATGTTTCCATATTACCCCAAAATCCCTTTCGCTTTTGCATATAACAGTGCATACGCTGTTTTGGCATCCCATATCCGTTCGTCTTTTTCAAATTGCTCCGCTTCTTCGACAGTTGCTTCTATAAGCTCTACAAACTCATCATCGTCTCCCTCAAGCTTGTTCTCAGCTTTTTCAATGTTGTTCGCTAAATAAATATAAATGACTTCATCTGCAAAACCAGGGGATGTTGCAAAGGATGTTATAAACTCAAGATCATCTGTTTTATAGCCTGTCTCTTCTTCCAACTCTCTCATAGCCGTTTGCTTTGGTTCCTCTCCAGGCTCTAGTTTCCCCGCTGGAATTTCCACAATTGAACGCTCTAGTGGCTTTCGGTATTGTTCCACCATGACAATTTTGTTTTCAGGTGTAATCGCAAGGATCGCAACTGCTCCAGGATGTTTCACTAATTCTCTTTTTGATGTTTTACCATTCGGCAGTTCTACATCATCCACCTGTAAGGAGATGACTTTCCCTTTATAAATCGACTCCGTTTGAATTGTTTGTTCTTCAAATTTTTTCATCACAAATTCTCCCTTTCCGTTAACGTGCTCCTATTTTAACACACGAACTAGTATATTATTTGAGTCTCCCATTCCTCATCGATACAATAGGTATAACCCACTTTGAAAGGATGAAACGCCCTTGAATAAACGACAAGTAGGTAAATCTGATTTATACATTTCAGAAATAGGCCTAGGGTGCATGTCTCTAGGTACAAATGAGTCGCACGCAAAAGATATTATTGACCGCGCTCTTGATGCGGGAATTAATTACGTGGATACAGCTGACTTATATGATTTTGGTGAAAACGAAAAAATCGTTGGTAAAGCCTTGAAAGGGCGTCGTGATGAAGTCGTTCTAGGCACCAAAGTTGGAAATAACTTCAACAAAGAAAAAGAGGATTGGTTTTGGGACCCTTCTAAAGCGTATATAAAAGAGGAAGTAAAAGAGAGCTTGCGCCGTTTAGGCACAGATTATATAGACCTTTATCAATTGCACGGAGGTACAATTGAAGACCCAATTGATGAGACGATTGAAGCTTTTGAAGACCTCGTAAAAGAAGGTGTCGTACGTTATTACGGCATTTCTTCCATCCGCCCTAATGTCATACGAGAATACGTTAAACGTTCGAATATTGTAAGCGTCATGATGCAATATAGCTTATTTGATCGTCGACCAGAAGAAGAGGTGTTGGACCTTCTTCAAGAGAATCATATTAGCGTCTTAGCTCGTGGGCCACTTGCTAAAGGCATGCTAAGTGATCGCGGCTTAGAAAAAGTAGAAGAAAAAGCACAAAATGGCCATCTTTCCTATTCTTATGATGAAATTAAACACATGGTGGAGAACTTACAAGACCATGCAACGGAAGAGCGTTCATTACAGGCGATTGCCCTTCAGTATGTATTGAAGCACCCAGCAAGTAACAAGACCGATTGTGTATCAAAAACATCGCTAAAGCTTAAAAATGCCCTCTGACCACACACTTGGTAAGAGGGCATTTCCCTTATTTATCTTTGAACTGTTTCCAATCCATATCACTTTCATTAAGAAGCTCTTCAAAGCTTTTGTTTGCTTCACGACGCTTACGTTCTTCAGCTTTCCGACGTCTTTCTTCTTCCTGACGTTGCTCCTCTTGCTTTTTCAAGTCTGACTTTTTCGAGCGAAGTTGCTCAAGCATGTCGTCCCCTAAAAGTTCTTTTAACGTTCCCTCTTGTTCCTGTTTTTGTTTTTTTGCTTTACTCACGTGGGTCTCCTCCTTGCTTAATACTTGCAGAAGAAAGCGATGGATTCAGCATTCCCTCAGGACTTTTCAACCGAAACAACCGTTTATTCCACTCTAATGTCATAACGGGTTTAAAAAATATCTTTTGTTGCTCATCTAAGAAAATTGTGTAATGTTCATTCTCTACTTTTATATCGTATTCGGTTGACTCATTTGTAAAATAAATCGATGGCATGCCATTAACGCCACAGCCACATCCATCACTATCATATTCCATTCGTAAATTTGGCCGACCTTCTGGTTGTAATAACTGCAACTGATGCAGTGCTTCATCTGTTATCGTTAGCTTCATTGTTGTTCACCTCTTGTTGATACTAATGGTAAAAAATCGCCGGTAACTTTGCAATACTAAGGACTTTCTTTTATCAAATTTGCACAGTTTTGTTGGCTATTTTTAGGCGCTTAACACAATTTTCTGTTATTTGAGAATTGAGGATGGGAAATGATTTAAAGAACCTCTATACTAAAGGTAGATTATTGAGGAGGGATTCTTGTGAAACTTACTGTACAAAAACCTATTTTCGCTGAATCAGCAAGTCAATTTGTTAATCAAATGAGTGAATTCTCAGACACAATTCTAGTCAAAAAAGACCAATGGGTTGTCGATGCAAAAAGCCTACTTGGTGTTTTAGCTGTTTCCTTACAACCTGGTCATGAAGTTACGATTGATGTTCAGGGGGATCATGAAGAGGAAATTAAACAGGTGTTGCTTGACTCAGGTTTGTTTCAAGAGTAAGAATTTATAAAAGCGGTTGACAATTGAAGTGTCCAACCGCTTTTTTTATTTGCACATCAGCCGCTTAAGTATCTTAATAACCAAAAGAATGTGGTGGGGATGACAATGACAATTAAAGAAGCTTTCCCATAGTTTTGGAGGTTTTGATTTTGAACGAAAAACGCTAAGGTCACAAGAGAAAGCAGGTTCACTATTGGAATAGCAGTGAGGACTAATATTAAAACCCATAACCAAACCGATACAACTCCTTCTCCTTCAGGTGCCACCGTCTCCCCCCCTTACCGTACAGACTGCTTATTTCATTTTATTTTGGACATTCCTTTTTCATGAATGTTCTGTTAAATCCCATTTCATATAAGCCCCCGTTTGTTGAATACCTGGCTTCGAGATAAAGCTGGGAGGAGTCCGTTGCCGGAAAGAGAGTAAGGGGTTCAGTGAAACGGCAATACTCCTGCGGAAGACCGGCCGAGCTTCCTCGTTCGCAAGCTCTCTGCGGGATCTCGTCCGCCCTTTCTACCGCGGGAGTTTGCCGTTTCCCTCACCCCTTTGCTGATATGAAAGTTAACGGACCCATGGCTGAGATCATTTTATCTATTGCTTAAGGAAACTGTATTTCAGCTCTACATATAAGGCTTTAGATCACTTTGATGCATGTGAAATTTAACTTCTATTCTAAATCAGAATACCTTACGTTAGCAGCGGTTCCGTTAGTCACCATTCGGCTAAGGTGGGCTGTGGAACGGGTTGACTCCAGCGGTCAAACGGGCTAGCGAGACCCCGCAGGGAACAGAGTGACTGAGGAGGCTCGATAGTTCGTCCGCAGGAAAGCAACCCGTTCCACAGCCCGCCGCACTCCATAAAAGCAACGGAACCACTCCACACCATTATTCCACTTTACTGCCAGATTGTTGAATAAAGGCGTTCAACCTATTCCGCATAATGCCCACCAACAAGCTTACTTCGATGCTTGGCAGTTCCGGCTTTTGTATAAGAAACAGCACGGAGTAAGGCATCTTTTCCATATTTATCTCGAATCTCATCCATTACATAACCAAGATCACGCTTCTTATCACGCTCAGGTTCAAATAAACTAAGCTGCATACCCTCATCCTCCGTAATATTGGACAAGGCAATCGAAATTTTGCGAACTGTCTTTTGCTCGTAAAATTGGTTAAACAATTGAATGCAAACATCATAAATTTCCGTTGTAATATTCGTTGGGATGTCAATAGACTGGGAACGGTGAAAGCCACCTCCCCCGTCGTCCTTACTGTAACCAATCCCTAAGCTGATGGTTCGACCTGCTTTGTGATTGGCACGCGTCCGTTTTGCGACCTCTTCACACATCTCCAAAATAACATAACGCACTTCTTCTGGATCCGGATAATCGCGCATGAGAATCTGACTCTTCCCAAAACTGATCTGGCCCTCCATAATCGGGGCTCCCAGTTCAGACAAATCTACTCCATTCGCATGATAAAATAATTGATTCCCCATTACACCAAATATTTTTTCGAGCTGTTCTAAAGGAAATTTAGCAAGTTGCCCAACAGTTGTGATTCCTAGACGGTTAAGGCGCTTTTCCATCCGTGATCCGATTCCCCACATCTCACGTAACGGAGCTACCGGCCAGAGCTTTTCAGGAATTTGATCATACGTCCACTCCGCTACTCCGTATTTTTTTGCCTCTAAATCCAAACACAACTTGGACATGAGCATATTCGGCCCAATCCCGATGGCACACGGGAGCTGAAACGTCTCCAAAAGCTCTTTTCGAATCCGGCGCGCAACTTCTTCGGCATCTCCCCACAACTTTTCCGTTCCGGTTACATCAAGAAAGCTTTCATCCACACTGTAAGTATGAATAGCCTCTTTTGGAACAAAACGATGGAACAGACGCGTGATTTCCGTTGATACTTGCAAATACATGCGCATTTGGGCAGATACTAAGTGAATACGTGGATCATCAGGAATTTCAAATAGCCGATTTCCTGTTCGGATATTAAAGTCTTTCTTTAAAGCAGGAGAAGCTGCTAGTACAACGCTTCCTGGTCGATTCAAATCCGCAACGACTGCAATGTGACTCGTCAGTGGATCTAATCCCATTGAAATCGCAGCACAACTAGCATAAAAGCTTTTCATATCCACACAAAGAATTTTCCGATCTGGAAAAGAATTATAATCAATAGATGGGTTGGTCACCTTCGTTCCCTCCTGAAACGACATGTTGTACTTCTTATTATGCGAATATATGTTCGGTTTTGCAAGTGGAGATGGTTTCCATTTTTCGACATAACTGTAGGAAAGTAATTCAGGATAGTACATAAAAAAACTGCCACGCATCCACGTAGCAGTTCTCCCATCATTTTTTCTTAAATTGTTTACCTAACATTTTTTCCATCAATCCAGGTGCAAGTTGATAGGCTTTGGCTCCTAATTCCATCCATTGAGGCATATTGATTTCTCTCTTAGAAGTAAATAAATGTTCAACCACTTTCTTGGCTACATCATCCGGGTCTAACATATAACGCTCTACAGATTTAATATATGTACCTCCAGGATCTGCTGTCTCAAAAAAGTTCGTCCGAACGGGTCCCAAATTAACCGCCGTTACTCCAATATTATAAGAATCGATTTCCATACGAAGACCGTTCGTAAATCCGAGAACAGCATGCTTCGTTGAGGCATAACCAGCGCTTTTGGGAGTAGAAATTTTACCCGCTTGTGAGGCAATGTTTACGATGTGACCTTCTCTTGCTTCTTTCATAAAAGGAAGTACTTCTTTCACACAATGGATCAGCCCTATCACATTCACATCAAACATCGAGCGAAACGCATCCATGCTAGTGTCTTCAACGCGCTCAAAAACACCAAATCCAGCGTTGTTCACCAGAGCATCAATACGGCCCACTTCTTTGAATAAATGCTGAAAACACTTTTGAATTGCTTCTTTGTCAGCTAAATCACATGGATACCAGAAAGCTTCCACTCCATACGTTTCCCTTATCCGATCACTCAGCATTCGTAATTTGTCCTCATTACGCGCTAGCAAAACCGGTACGGCACCCGCTTCCGCAACACGGATAGCTAGACGTTCTCCTATACCACTGGATGCTCCAGTTATGACAATATTCTTGCCATTCATTCGTTCACTCATGAAATTCTCCAATCATTTCGCCTGATAATAATGAACACCATCTTGTAATTCTATGTTCACACGATTAGTAGTTTCAAGATAATCGAGCTGTCCCATAGTCTCAGACATCGTTAACCCAAATTGTTTTTCAATATGGCGAGGGAATAATTGTTTGCACACAGTAAATGGTGTTTGCGGCTCTTTGAGCATATTATACACTTTTCCCGCTCGCTCCTCCTGTTTAACTAAACGAGATTGAATCAATTCGTGTGGCTCTTTGAAAATCGAACCATGACCAGGATAAACCGTTCCAATAGGCATATTCAAACACTTCTTTAACGTTTTACGATACGTCACCAAAGGCCTCGGACGCTCTCCTCCTGGATAGCGTGGAGGTTCCAGTAAAGGATTAGATGAAATGTGCTGAAGCAAATGATCCCCAGAAATCATGCTTGAGTCTTCCTCACGATAAAAAGACAAATGACTCTCTGCGTGACCAGCAGTTTCCAGCACTTTCCACTCAGGGTGACCAGGTACCACATCTCCTTCTTTAAGAGCTTTTGATAAAGAACCTTTTCCCACGTATTTTAACGGGTCTTGTAAGTGTTTAAAGAAAGCCTCGTACTCTTCACTTACTCCAAAAGCTTTATATAAGTCATAAAAGAAGGATTTAAAGCGTTTAAAAAATGCTTCATCATGTGTTAACCAACGTTCATTATCCTGATGTCCGTAAATGGCTTGCACACGTTCAAAGCGATCGACTAGTCCGATATGATCGGGGTGATGGTGTGTTAAAACAATCTGTTCTATATCATGTGGTTGATATCCGAGTTCATTTAGTTCATACTTCATTGCTTCCCAGGCTTCATCTGTTTTAACTCCTGCATCAATTAAAGTGAGACTTTCACCTTTTATTAGATATGTATGTACATCACCCACAGCGAATGGTGTAGGAATTGAGACTTGGTAAATCGTGTCTGTTAACTGCTTCATATACGTTCCTCCAGTAAAATGAATGATCATTCATTATCTATTGTACCTGCATTTATGGTATCTGTCATCTTCCTAGTCTACTTTAACACTTTCAACCAATAGAGGGTGTGAATTTTCAAGGAATTTTGTATATTTAAATATGCCTTTCATTTCTCGATGATATTTTCTATAATTCTGTAGTACTCAAAACCGATAAATTGTTTGAAAATTACTAAAGAAAGGAAGATTTCCTCATGGATAACACACAGAAACGCGGATGGGTTATGCGTTTCTTAGACATCATTGAACGTGTCGGGAACAAACTACCCCACCCTGCAACCATTTTCGCAGTATTTGCAGCACTAATCGTGGTTGCCTCAGGCATCATGGCTTCCATGGGTGTTACGGTTGAAGACCCTGTTAAAGGTGAAACAGTCAAAGTCTTTAACCTTCTATCTGGCGAAGGAATCAAATATATGTTTGAAAACTTCGTCTCTAACTTCACAGGATTCGCTCCGTTAGGTACCGTACTAGTCACAATGCTAGGTATTGGTATTGCCGAGCGTTCCGGACTCATCTCAGCTATGTTACGTGGCCTCGTAACATCAGTACCAGATTATTTAGTTACAGCAACGTTAGTCTTTGCTGGTATTATGTCCAGTATGGCTGCTGACGCTGGTTACGTAGTTCTAGTACCTCTAGGTGCAGTATTATACGCTGGTTTAGGTCGTCACCCACTTGCAGGTTTGGCAGCTGCTTTCGCAGGTGTATCTGCTGGTTTCAGTGCGAACCTATCCCTTACAGCTCTTGATCCATTACTAGCTGATTTAACGATTGAAGCTGTAAAAGGTTCAAGCTTCCCAGAGTACGCTGACGAGATTCAATATACGATGAACTACTTCTTTATGGCAGCTTCTGTATTTATCCTAACGGCAATCGGTACTTGGGTGACCAACCGTATCGTAGAGCCTCGTCTTGGTGATTACAAAGGCGAAGTTACTGAAGAAGTCAACTATTTAACTAAACAAGAAAAGAAAGGTCTAATCCTTTCATTTGTTTCTCTACTAGTAACTCTAGGGTTACTTTCTCTTCTTATTGCTTTTGAGTGGTCACCATTACGTAATAACGAAGATGTATTAATGTCACCATTCTTCTTTAATCTTGTACCAAGTATCTTCTTGGCATTCTTTATCCCTGGATTTGTTTATGGTGTTGTAACGAAAAACATTAAATCCGATAAAGATGTAGCGAACCAATTAACTGAAACTATGGAAACAATGGCATCTTTCATTGTACTTTCATTCTTCGCAGCACAATTCGTTGCGTTCTTTGCGAAGACGAATATTGGTAAAATCACAGCGATTAAAGGCGCACAATTCCTACAGTCAACAGGAATGGATGACTTCCGTGTTGTTATTCTGTTTATGATTGTTGCAGCCCTTATTAACCTTGTTATGGGAAGTGCATCAGCGAAATGGGCCATCATGGCACCCGTTTTCGTTCCAATCATGATGCACCTTGGTTATACACCTGAGTTTACTACGTTAATCTATCGTATTGCAGACTCTACAACAAACGTCATCTCTCCACTTATGACGTACTTTGCCGTAGTGATTGCATTCGCACAAAAATATGATAAGAACGTTGGTATTGGTACACTTGTTTCAACAATGCTCCCATACTCTATTGCATTCTTTGTCATTTGGATTATCGTACTCATCATCTGGGTATCCGTTGGTATCCCAATCGGACCAGATACTGGTATTAACTTTGACCCACAACAGTGGGGTAAATAAACCAAAAATCCAGCTCCTTTTTAAGGGGCTGGATTTTTTAATAAATGATGGATGGTATTGGTCAAAATATCCGGTAAATACTCGAAACTATAAGATAGTTCAAGTCTTTCTGTCCATTGATGAGGATCTTTCCCCCGTGGCCCAACATTTAAAATCGGCATTTGCAGAGTTTGTAACATGCTTTCTGATAAATCATATCCCTTTCCCTTTAAAGGCATGTTATCAAGCATAGTACCGATCGGAGCCTGACTTGTAGAGGGTCCAATGAAGCTTAAGTCAGATAATCCCGGGAAGAATTCGATTTCCTCTAAATCTAAATAATAATGTTTCCTTGTGTAATCTTTTACATAGGCTAGCGTATTCTGAATATAAGGATCCTGCTTTGATGACACTGACGGATAAAATGGTGGACTGTAGAACAACACAATCATCGGAGCTAGATCTTTACATAAAGCTGCTAGCTCATGTACAAGAAGTGTAGAAAATTCACGATCCCCTTTTTCACGTTGGCTTATCAATAGGTTTTGAATACGCTCCACTTCATGACTTCCATAACGGGAAACCGCTTCTTCATATAATTCTTCATACATTAAAACGTTAACGTCCATTTCAGGAAATTCAAGACCTGGCTTTTCTTGGTGAAATGCATCTGCCTTACTCTTATAATGGCCCGTAATTCGTTTACTAGCACGATAAGCAGCATGCAAAAGTTTTTCATTTATTTCTCGTGTTGATTGCTTTAAATACAAGACGTTATACATAGCTACAGCCGCTTGAGGGGTTTGAACCGAATATTCCTCTTTTAAATCACGCTGCATCAAACTCACAGGTGGAGGTGTTGTTTCATTCCCGACTGTTTCGATAAAAGATTCATTTAACTCAAGCTCTTGAGCGATATAGCTCACCATTAAGTTGGCATTTAACCCTGCGAAAGGCTCTCCAACATGTGTCTCTTTGCCATAGCAAAAAAAACCGGGCAAAAGCTTTCCAATTGAACCACTATAAACATAATTATGAGGGTCTCCTGGATATTGGCTGAACATCGGCTCTCCATTTAGGCAGGCACGATACGTGAGTTGTTCTGCTTCACGTAGTTCGGTTAGGGCTGGCAAAGCTTGTAACATCCCTAACGAGTTGACCTCTTCATCCGGAACCGTTAACAATAGGATATTCCCATCGAACTCTCCATCCATCGCTTTTTCCAACATTGACAAATGGACGGTTAAACCTGCTTTCATATCCATGATACCGCGTCCAAATAACCACTCACCAGTCTGAATGTCTTCTTGAACGGGATCAGGCAATTCATCAAAATATCGATGGTAATCTTGCGTTAAAGCTTTAGGATGAAAGGCTAAGTTTTTCTTAGATCCAAAATCATCAACTCCAACTACGTCAAAATGACTTAAAAGAACAACGGTATCAGATGAGTTACCTTGCTTTACAAGAGCTGTTAAAAGTCTGCGACCATCATCTAATGGATGCAACTTAATATGTTCTGGGTTTTGTTGGAAATAGGTGCGCTCAGATAACTGATGAAAAAGATACTCTACTAATGCTATTTCTGCTTGGCTTCCCGTAATACTTGGGTATTCGACTAACGAACACAAAAGATCAACAAGCGAATCCTTCGTTTGCCATCGCTTCATCGTTAACCACCTCATTTCTGTCTCCATACACTTTATGAATGTAATCAATATTTGAGTCGCAAAATTCTGATTTCTTACACCTTATCATAACCTCTTTTATTATGCTTTGGTTATGCATTAATCTTATAGCGAGACTCATTGACTTTTCATGGTAAATAGCACAAAATCAAAACGTATAGAGATATGCTTAGGAGGTTTTCCTTATTATGAATACAGCGATCTATGCTCACCGTGGTGCAAGCAAAATTGCACCTGAAAATACAATGCCAGCATTTAAGCTTGCCAAAAAAATTGGGGCCGATGGTATTGAAACAGATGTTCAGCTAACAAAAGATCACATCCCTGTGCTTATCCATGATGAATCTTTAAATCGCACAACAAATGGAACAGGCTTTATTTATCAATATACATATGAAGAATTGAAAAACTTAGACACTGGCTCTTGGTTTGCTACGAAATATAAAGGCACTCAAATCGTAACACTAGAAGAATTCCTTACATGGATCAAAGATACTAAATTGAAACTAAACTTAGAATTAAAAAATAATATTGTCGATTATTCAAGTATTGAATATATCGTTCAAGAACAACTCCAACATTTTAATATGGATACCAGAACAGTTATTTCTAGCTTTAACCCAAACAGCATAAGAAGATATAACGACTTGTTTCCTGACGCCGATACTGCACTCCTGTTATCAAAACGAGTAAAGGATCCATTAGCCCGCGTTCGTGAAGTAGGCGCCAATGGATTGCATACTAAATACTCCGTGTTAACTCGTCGCTTAGTGAAAGATTGTCAAAACAACGATTTACCATTACGTATTTATACAGTAAACCGACCTTCAAGATTAATGCGTTGCTATAAGCTAAACTGTAATGGAATATTTACAGATGTTCCCCATTCTGCCATTGAGTATAAAGAACTCTACAAACATAAATATAGTCAGACTTAACAATCCGGATCATTTCATAAAACGCCGGATTTTTTCATTTTCTTCCTTGAAACCCCTTACGTAAACCCTTACATTATGTTATAATAATTATCTTTTGCAAAATTGAGCAATCAATCATAAAATATGAACTGTGATACAAGCTAAATAAGAAAAATACAGATCACGTTTACAAAACCTCACAGATTTTGCAAAAGGAGTATTGCCATGACAATTACAACACACCAAGCATTCAAAACATTAATTCATGGAGAATGGAACGAGAGCCAATCTAAGGCTACGATCGAAATCAATTCTCCTCACAAAAATGATCTTATCGGAAGTGTTCCTTCTTTATCTCAAGAAGAACTTAACGATTCCATAGAAAAAACGGTAGCAGCTCAAGATCAATGGGCTCAAACATCTCTTCAAGAGCGTGCTGAGATCTTAAATAAATGGGCAGATATTCTCGAAGAACGCCAGGAAGATATCGGCGAAACAATCATGCAGGAAGTAGCTAAAAAGAAAAGCTCAGCAGTATCAGAAGTTAGTCGAACTGCAGATTATATTCGCCATACAGTTGAAGATGCACTACGTATTCACGGAGAAGTTATGCGCGGAGATTCTTTCAAAGGTGGGTCCCCTAGCAAAATCGGTATGGTTGAAAAAGAACCACTCGGAACCATTTTAGCAATTGGTCCTTTCAACTACCCGGTAAACCTATCCGCTTCAAAAGTAGCACCAGCTCTTATGATGGGAAACTCTGTCATCTTTAAGCCTGCAACTCAAGGCGCAATTAGTGGCATTAAAATGATTGAAGCTCTTATTGATGCAGGATTACCTAAAAGCTTGGTTACTCTAGCAACAGGCCGTGGTTCAGTAATTGGCGATTATTTAGTCCAACATCCTGGTGTAGATATGATTACGTTCACTGGTGGTACTGGCACAGGTCGTCACATCGCGCAACTATCAACAATGGTTCCGCTTGTACTAGAACTAGGCGGAAAAGACCCGGCAATCGTCTTAAATGATGCTGATCTCGACAAAGCAGCTGAAGAAATTGTAGCAGGTGCCTATAGCTATAGTGGTCAGCGCTGTACAGCAATCAAGCGTGTTCTTGTGCAAGATGAAGTAGCAGACCAACTTGTTGAACGTATCACGAACAAAGTCAAAAGCTTAAAAGTTGGGATGCCAGAAGATAACGCTGTAATCACACCACTCATTAACACAAAATCGGCTGATTTCGTTCAAAGTCTAATTGATGATGCGAAGAATCAAGGAGCTTCCGTACTTGTTGGAGATAAGCGTGAAGACAACTTAATTTATCCGACATTACTTGACCACGTAACAAGCGACATGAAAGTTGCTTGGGAAGAGCCATTCGGTCCAGTTCTTCCAATCATTCGTATTTCAAATGAAAACGAAGCAATTGAACTTTCCAACCAATCTGATTACGGATTACAAGCTAGCGTCTTCACAAAAGACACAGAAAATGCAATGAAAATCGCAGACAAACTAAAAGTCGGATCAGTTCAAATTAACGCAAAAACAGAACGCGGCCCAGACCACTTCCCATTCTTAGGAGTAAAAGGATCAGGCCTCGGCGTACAAGGTATCCGCAACAGCTTGCTTTCTGTGGTTCGTGACAAGGTTAAAATTTTGAATATGTAATATATAAAGAAAGGCATGTAAACTCTGATTGAGGTTACATGCTTTTTTATGTAGGAACCATTTTTAGGGGGAAAAAGTGATCTTTAAGAAGTTATTCCATAAGTAGATAAATCACATATTATGTTATAAACCCACGCATTCGAATTACTTTTCCATCTACCTCTGGATACATCTCTTCCATTCCGTTACGTTTATAGAATGAAATAGCTTGGTGGTTATCAGGAGCTACACGTAGATGATATTCGCCTATATGGTGCTTTTTAAAAAATTCCATGGCATAATCGTGCAAAACCTTCCCATACCCTCGACCTCTTCTTTCAGGAATAAGATAATAAAGATTAATGTAACCAATCTTTTCTGCTTCAAACTCCTTCACCTGAAGTTCTAACTGACCTATAGCCTCCCCACTTTCATAAACCATCACAAATCCAGTTGGGAAATCACGAACCTTTCCGCTAACCCATTGCACATAATTCTCCTCATCGCCAAAATCTCTATCATGACCAAAACTAGCAATAAATGAACCTTTTCGAAATGCCAAAATAGTTTCCCGATGAACGCTTGTATCAATTGTATGGAAATCAAGTGGTTTAAGGGCTTTTCCTGTACTTATAGCCGTTTCGCTTATAATATAGCTAAGCTTCAATCGATTGACCCACTTTTGAGAATCACTGACTTCTTTGTTTTCTCCGTTAATATCTTTTAAGTATGCTAAACCATTCACAAGGCGCTCATTGACCTTCATACCGGCAATTCGATGCACAATCATAGGCCATTCTGCATCTGTCATTGCTGCTTCTGAATACTTTTGGATGTACCTGGAACACTCTCTTGAGAAAGCACAAGTCCCAGCCGTGATATCCATTTGTTGACCTAGTTCAAGAGAAAATATTTTATTTGTGATATTCTCTGTTTCTCTCCATTCTGTTGGATGAGAATCAAAAGCTTCTTTTGTACGACCTAGTACAAGAAAGTCGTGATTTGGAATATCTCCTATGACCTCTTTTAACTCTGTTTTATCCTTTTCAATCCATGTTAAAAGCCTGTCAAAATCACAATAATGATAGTAATGGTTATCTCCCTCTAGCCCAAACTGAATAACCTCCCTCCTAGCATGAGCCGCTCCTTTTTTAGGTATCACTTTAATATTGAAATGGCTTCGCTCTAATGCTAAGCAAAGTTCATCATTGGTTTCATTACTGATGGTTATATATAGATTTGAATACAACGCCTCCACTTCACTTTGCAACCTTCTAAACAAGGAAAGGATTTTCCCACTAGGATCATGTAAGACTGTTACTAACGCTACATTTTTCATCTAATCACCCCTTTTAATTTCTACACCATGTTTTGTTCGGAAGCTTTATACGTAGAAGTTCATCAATTAACCAGAAGAGAAAAAATATAACCATTTCCAGATAAACGAAGGTGAACCCAACATCCCACATACCATCCATATTCAAAAAGATACCCGGGTAAGAAATTATTCCAAAAACGAGAACGAATAATCCACCAGCAAAAATATGGACAAAACCAGAAAGCAAATAGCGTAGTATACCACTTATAGCATATTTTTTAGAGACCCATTCAGAAAAAGCCGACACAGGTAACCCATAGAATAATATTGCAGGAATGGTAGATAAGCTAAAAGTAAATAAAACAGCATAATAGCCCATCCCTCCACGTGGGGTGAAGAAGAAAAACAAAGCAATTGATAATAGAACAAATAAAATAGAAGCCGAACAAAATTTACGCAAAATCATTAAACCACCTCAATATACATCATAAATCTAACTTGAACTCCGATCCCCCTTGTTTCTTGACAATTACAAAAAATCCCTCCATTAAATAAAAAAGTCACAGCTCAAAAACGAAACTGTGACTTCATAATGAATTCTTATTGAGTTGTAAACTGCATTTGTACTGGTTTTTTCATTACCTTCCCATCAGGAGCTTGAATCTCTTTTACGTAGATGGTATATGACCGACCAGATTCATAGTTTCCTTTTGGAGGTTTAATTTCCACACGGTTGCCGTTAATCACAAAATCCTGTAATGCAACTTTTTGGTTCTGCTCATTTAAAACATAAATATTATCTTGATGAATTGACTCCTTATCGACGTCCGTAGCAAAAGTAACGGTCCAAGCATGATCAGTCTTTATACCTTGCTTCGATTTCATATTCGTGAAGTACTGAAGATCATGGAAAATGTCTTTTAAACTAGTGTCTTTAACAGAACAAGAATCCCCGCACTTCTGATACCAACTATATAATTCTACCGTTTGTTCTAACGATAACCCTAACTTTCTTTGGGCATTTTGTGCTTGTTTATACAGGGTTTCATTTGAGTTTGGTAACAACGCATCTTTTACAGCACCATCTACAAATAACGCCTTTTCGCGATCCTTTGTTTGTGTATTCTTATTACTAACATTACTCGCTTCTGCTGCCATCGCTAACCCGGCATGTTTGTTTCGTCTCCAAATCTCAGAGAACTGATCGGGTTTCACTTCCGTTTCACCGACGTAATAGCCAAGTTCAGGGGTAATGCCAGGCTTATCAAACACCCCATTGATCCAATCAGTATAACCCGCTCCTGAGTTTGTGTGAACCATTTGATATCCGGCTAAGGTTGCATACTTTTCAGTGATAGCGCGGTCACGCTCAAGATCAGCAGAATCAACACCAAAATTCCAGTAAAGAACTCTACCAGCTGTATGATAGGCAAGCGATAAATCAGGGTGAATAATATGTGTGATGTCGCGCATCACCTTAGCCTCTTCGGCTTCAAATGGTTTTGTTCCTTTATAGTTTCTCCAATTCGGGTCAGGATGAGCGTTATGAGCGGTTTCCCACCCAACAGGATACTGGCGATTTAAATCAATACCTTGAGCATTCGCCTTCCATCGCTTAAAGTTTGTACTTCCTTCATTCATTTGAATCAATTGTTCGTGCACACTACTAGGAAAAGCATCCAGACCAACCTGCTGAAGGGTAACACCATCTGGATTCACCATAGGAACGAACCATATGGTTGTTTTATGTAAGAGTTCTTTTACATTATAGCCACCAAGACTACTATTTGTGTTATAAGCACTTGCGTATGTATCAATCATTTTCATATTGAGCGTTGTGGTAATCCATTCACGAGCATGATGAGAGCCATTATAAAAGGCATTTGCTTTACCAAAGCCTAACTTCACTAAATATAACTCCCTATTATAAGGTGTTTCCCCAATGGAATATACTTCAACAAGATCACCATATTGCTCATCCAGTTCTACCAAATCTTCTTTCATTTTGGCATATGTATAAGTTTGGTAAGGTTGAATATTTTGCTTTGCCAGTATTTCCTGTACAGGCGTAAGAAACATAAGTGTAAATACAGTGATGATTATCGATATTCTTTTCATATGGACCTCCTAGCTGTTCTCTTATATCCGTTTCAATTAATGCTTAAACCTAACGTGAAACGAATGGTTGTTTTAAATCTATCAAAGGTCCTAGTTTTTAAACAGAAGCGAAAGTACTTACTTATTTCAAAGTTTTATAGATTTCAAAAACTATGCTCAAGATAGATGACCTATTTATTTTGAATAATAAGGAATTTATAGTGATGTAACCCTCGTCATTCATTATGTAAATGAAGCTTCTTTCAGCATCTCTTTACTTTTGACGTTCTTTTTCGATTAACCTTTTCACATTTTCTTTCGGTGCCCAACAATTAAACTTCCAAGTGGGATCTGTCTCATATCCCAATCTGGAACAAAACCGTTTCACCCCTTCTTCAGTGCGTTCTACTTTAAAATGGATACACGTTGCACAGCAGTGAAAATCCTTCAAATTCAACCCTCACTTTTACATACGAATTAGAGATTCAATCGGAACAACAACAGAAGGACTCCCCCATAAAATAATAATACTAGAAAAGCGATTAATAAGAATGGAAAACCTACTACATTTGTAATGATTGCGGATACACATGCTAATAGCCAACCACCAATTAAACTAATTAACAGTTTAATCTTATTTGTTCCAGTAACTTCACCTTCTTGAACCTCTGCAATTTTATACGCAATATACACCATAATCAGAAGCGGAATGGTAAGAAAAATGGCTTCCGTTTGAACATACATCATACACTTCTCCCCTCCTCTCACCTCTTATAATGGTAACCTTTTCCTGAAATATTGTCAGTACATTTTATTAAGATACAAGCCTATTTTTTTGTGATAAATACCCATTCATAGGCTAACGTGCATAGAATAAACTGTAATGAATGGAATCAGGAGGAGATTAAATGCATTATTTTAATCAAACATCTTATGAACCTGTAAGAACAGAATTGGATGAACGTCTTGAGCACAATGAAGAGGATCAACGTGTATTTTATGGAGGTTTCGGCCGACGTCCATACTACGGTGGATTCGGTCGACGACCATTTTATGGAGGGTATGGGTTTGGCGGTCCGTTTTTCGGCGGAGTATTAGGAGGTCTTTTAGGAAGCGCATTATACGCACCATTCTACAGACCTTATTACCCATATTATTATCCGTACTACCCTCCATATTACGGACCTTATAATCCTTATGGTTACTGGTACTAAAAATGATGTAGCGTCTCTTAGGACGCTACATCATTTTCGTTTTCTACCATACAAAAGAGCTCAGTAAAAACCAGATAATAATGAAGGTTTGAATAAATAACTTCGCTACAGTCCCACCAAGGAATCCAATTAATGCCCCAAGTGAAGACTTAAAAGCTTCTTCCATCTCACGCTTTTGGACAAGCTCGGTCATAAGGACAAGTATAAAAGGAACAATAATGACACCAAACGGCGGGAATACAAAAGATCCTGCAATAACACCTACACCAGCCATTCGCTCTCCCCATTTTGACCCACCATAGTGTTTAACTGCCTTACTGTTAATAATAATATCGGAAATTACCAATATAAACGTAAGGACAGCCATAGTTAGCCAAAACCAAAGTGATAATTCCTCTGAATTAATTCCAAACTGATACGTCAGCAACCCAATCCATAAAAATAATGGACTTGGAAGTACTGGATATATAAGACCTATGTAACTAACAATAAAACTTGCTATTATAATAATCCATAATACAAAATCCATTCCTTAAATCTCCTTTACTTTAAAGTAACTTCCACCCAACCTCTGACAGCATTTATCATCCATACTTTATTACAGTTTTTCAGATCATGTTTGTATAAGACTCGCTCTTGAATAATTCCTCTATCAAGTAACTTCTCTCTAAACGTTCCAGCTAACAACCCTGAATTCACAGGTGGGGTTAACATAGTCCCGTTCATTTCTAAAACCACATTCCCAATAATAAATTCCGTAATCTCTTCTCGTTCGTTCCATAACAATACAGAGGTTGGATTAGATAACTCCGAGGTTTTATGGTTGTTATATACAGCACGATGAGTGGTTTTATGGTAAAGGAAAGGATCAGAAGAATCCACTGCCTGTTTAGCTAATACCGCTTCCATATGCTCAATGTTATTTTTTATTTCACTTACTTGAGTTTCAATAGTGCCATCTTCGGACATTAACAAACGCACTTTATATTCCCCATGTGGATAGTCTTCAGCTATTTGGTTTAACTCCTGTTCAATAAAGTCCTTACCAAACTTATAACCGAAATACATAGCACTTTGATCTAATCTGTTCAAATGCCGACTCCCTAATGGGTAGGTTTGATTTTCTAATTTCATAGTCTCTAAAAGTTGAAAAGAAGGGCGATTTTCCGTTAATAGTTTAGCCTTTGTTTGAAGTTCTTCATATTCCCCCTTACTTGTTGAATCCCACGTCACACCGCCTCCAGTACCGTATTCCGCCTGATGGTTGTTATGATTCATCCAAACAGTACGAATCGGAACATTAAAGACCGCATCCTTTTCAGGGGTAATATAACCAATTGCACCACAATACACTTCCCTCGGTGAGGTTTCAAGTTCTGCTATGTATTCCATGGTTTTGATTTTAGGAGCACCTGTTATAGAACCACAAGGAAATAACGCCTGAAACCAATCATAAATGGACTTTTCTGTATCCACATCAGCTTGAATGGTAGAAGTCATTTGATGAACTGTAGGATACGTCTCTATTTCAAATAAACGAGGGACTTTTACCGTACCGGACTGTGCCATACGCCCAAGATCATTCCTCAAGAGATCTACAATCATCAAGTTTTCTGCACGGTTTTTTTCTGAGTGATAAAGGTCATTAGCAAGATATTCATCTTCCTCGAACCACCTTCCACGCTTTGAAGTACCTTTCATCGGCTTCGTTGTAATGATGTTCCCTTTTTTCCGGAAAAAGAGTTCTGGAGAAGCTGAAAGAATGGAGTACTCACCAATATCTAAAAACGCACAGTAAGAAGAGTTTTGATTTCGGGATAAATGCTTGTAAAAAGCAAAAGGTTCCCCTTCAAATTGAGCCCTCATTCTCGTCGTGTAATTAATCTGATACGTATCTCCTTTTTCAATGCCCTGTCGAATACGTTGCATATCGCTTTGGTATGATTCGTAATCTGTTTCAATACTCCACTCTGAAGTATTAAACATATCTTCTTTTTTTTCTGGTTCACGTTTAGCAGGCTCCTCGAATACCCCGAACCACACAAGAGGCATCTCATTTCCCTGTTTACTCACTTGATAAGCAGCATCAAACGCAGGCGCAGCTTCATAAGCTACATACCCAGCCACATAGTAGCCCTGCTTTATCGCCTTTTCTAATTCTATAAAAACATTCTCTATTTCATCTAATTGTTGCGTTTGAATCACCTTCAAAGGATCCTCAAAAAGCAAAGGATTCTTATTCCCCTTTTCATCAGCATATTCAAAATAAAGATTAGGAGACGAACTCATCTCTCCACCTTCTTTCGTATGAAATCCAAATCTTTTCCCTTCATATTAGAGAAGAAATTCTGGAGCATATGAAAGCCATGCTCAGTAAGAATCGATTCTGGATGGAATTGGATCCCTTCAATGGGATAAGTATTGTGTCGCACAGCCATCACAGCTCCATCCTCGGATCTAGCCGTAACCTTCAAGCTTGAGGGTAATGTTGTGGCAACAAGGGAATGGTATCGGGTAACTGTGGTAGGGTTTGGTATATCACGAAAGATCGTTTGACCATCATGCGTAACTTTTGCAGTCTTACCATGCACCGGCTGTTCCCCTTTTTGAACTTTTCCACCTAACCACTCTACAATCACCTGATGACCTAAACAGATCCCTAGTATCGGAATCTTTTGATAAAATTGTTCCAGAACATCTTTACTTATTCCTGATTCAGTAGGATTACCAGGTCCTGGTGAAAGAACAATAGCTTTCGGGGATAACTTTTCTATGTCTTTTACTGTCACTTGGTCATGACGAAACACAAGCACTTCCCCTGCAATTTCTGTTATATATTGATATAAATTATAAGTAAACGAATCATAATGATCGATGATGACAATCATGTGTAGCACCACTTCTCTATATAGAATCCGCTTTTCATTATAGCAAGAATTTCGATATACGGCACAATTAAGATAGGAGTATACCTTGTATGTTGTATTTATTCATTCTACTAACGCTATTTTGGCTTATAGCTTTTGTCGATGGATGGATCGGAATGAGATCTCTACATCCGTTAACAAGGCGTTCAAGACCAAAAAGGAGTTCACGATTATCTGTTATTATTGCAGCCAAAGATGAAGAACAGTCTATTCAAAACACGATTCGGTCTCTCAGTTCTCAACAAGGTGTAGAATTTGAGATCATTGCAGTTAATGATCGATCTAATGATAGAACTGGTGAAATATTAAATACCTTACAAGAGGAACTTAAACCTTTAAAAGTTATCCACGTCGAACATCTCCCTTCAGGGTGGCTTGGAAAAAACCATGCTTTACAAAAAGGATACGAAGCTTCAACTGGTGAGTATTTACTTTTCACAGATGGAGATGTGGAATTTAATCAGCATGCACTATTAAACTCTATGGCTTTTTTAGAAGAACAACAGGCTGATCATGTAACTGTAGCTACAGACCTGAAAGCAAATTCATTTTGGTTAAAAGCATTTATTGCCTACTTCTTATTTGGTTTTGGTTTCTTTAAACGTCCTTGGACGGCAAATAATGATAGGTCTAATAAAGGTGGAATGGGAATTGGTGCCTTTCAGCTTCTTTCTCAACAAGTCTATCAAGACATTGGTACACACGCGGCGTTTCCGCTAAGGCCAGATGATGATTTACATTTGGGACAGACCATTAAATCGCACGGATATAAACAAAGACTTGCTACTGGTTTTCAACAGATATCGGTAGAATGGTATCCATCATTAAAAGATGCCATAAAAGGATTAGAAAAGAACACATTTGCAGGACTTTATTACTCCTATTTCATGGCTTTATTTGCCATTATAGGTACTTTTATTTCACAGGTTTTACCTTTTTTGATCCTCATAACAAGCGATGGTTTATTACAAGCTATTGCAGCCTTCGATGTATTATTAATGGTTGGCTTATTTGCACTCACGACAAGAAAAATGTCTACCTACTCCCCTTTTCTCAGCTTCCTTTTACCAGTAACTGCTTCCATCTTCATTTACGCCACTGTTAAAGCAGTTTGGCTCACCTACAAAAGAGGCGGCATCATGTGGAGAGGAACCTTTTATTCAATAAAGGAGTTAAAGAAAAAACGAAATAAGCATCAAAGCTGAAGATCAAATGACTATATGAGAAAATAGAAAAGATTGAAGAGAGAAAGAACGAGGAGGAAGAAACCATATGAGTTCTGGATTATTTTCACCGATTACTTTCGGAAAAGTCACCTTAAAAAACCGCATAGTCATGTCACCAATGTGTATGTATTCTTGTGAACAAAAAGATGGCAAAGTGGTCCCTTTTCATTTAGCCCATTATGAAAGTCGTGCTGCTGGCCAAGCTGGATTAGTCTTTACAGAAGCTACAGCTGTATTGCCTGAGGGACGTATTTCAGAAGAGGATCTTGGTATTTGGAATGATGAACATATCGAAGGACTACAACAAATAAATGAGGGAATCCATAGACATGGTGCTCGAAGTGGAATTCAATTAGCTCATGCTGGGCGTAAAGCTGTAATTGACGGAGATATATTCGCACCAAGTTCAGTTCCTTACAAAGATGATTGGAAAGTACCTAAAGAAATGACTAAAGAAGATATTAAACGAACCATAGATGCTTTCGCTGAAGGTGCTAGAAGAGCTAAAGAAGCACATTTTGATATCATTGAACTTCATGGTGCACATGGATACTTAATTAACCAATTCCTCTCCCCTTTAACGAATAAGCGCGAAGATGAATACGGTGGAGACCGTGAAAGCCGTTTTCGTTTCTTAGATGAAATCATTGAAGCTGTAAAAACAACATGGGATGGTCCCATTTTCGTACGTATATCTGCAAATGAATATCACCCCGAAGGTAATACTATGGATGACTTTTTATACTTCGCTAGAGAAATGAAAAATCATGAGGTGAATCTCATTGACTGCAGCTCTGGAGGAGTCGTATCGGCCCGACCAAATGTCTTCCCAGGATATCAGCTTTCGTATGCTGACCAAATTCGTAATGAAGGCGACATTGCTACAGGGGCTGTCGGCATGATCACCTCAGGGATACAAGCTGAGGAGGTTATTCAAAACGAACGTGCTGATTTAATCTTTGTTGCCCGTGCCATGCTACGTAACCCGTATTGGGCAAAAGCAGCAGCTGATGAATTGGGCGTTGACCTCAATGGGCCAAAACAATATGAACGAGGTTGGATGTAAAAGATCCCCTATTTCCTTTGGATATAAACGTTATCTCTGAACAAAATAAGCATGAATGTCTAATTTGGAGGTAATGAGAATATGACACTACAAAACGAACATGAAGTACGTGAAATGTTAAAAGGGATCGAGCAAATTGAAGAAGAAGTAAGAAATGCACAAAACAGTACCGACCCTCAACAAGTTGAAAAGGCTCAAAACGGGATAAAAGAGCTACAGAGTTTGGTTGCAGATGCGCAAGGAAAAGCTACAAAAGGAAATGATCAATCGAATGTGCAATTATTTGAAGCTCAACAACAATTAGAACAATACCAACAGCAGATGGAACGTACGCAAAGAAACCTTTCTGCTCAAAACGATCAAGTACAGTAAAACATAATAAGATCCCTTTCCTAATGCACAGGAAAGGGATCTTATTTTTAATTACATAGAAACATTCTGATCATTATACATGGAATTCGCTACTTTTAATAAATCTTGTTTCGTGTAAGGTAATTCTTTCTCAGGAGTGTAAGTCATTAGCTTAATCGTATAATATCCATTATGTTGTTTATCTGGCCACTCCAATACTTTCCCAAACTTATTCGTGTTATATAGCGCTGATCGTTCACCATGTATTTTGGTATTCGAAGGAATTTTACTACCTGAGAACTCTCCATTCATCACATGAAGATTCAAAGAGCCATTAGAAAAAATCAATTCAACTTCTTTCTTTTTCCCTGGATACACTATTGCCTCTACACTTTGCACCTCAAATGGTATATATTTTGGAACAATGATACGTTCTAAATCTTCTTCCGGTATATTTTTTAGGGCTTGTTCAACCTGAGGATAATCACGCATTAGCGTATGTATATCAGTTGAATTTGCTTCTTTTTGTGGACCACAAGCAGTTACAACCATGATCATGAATATGGCTAAGAATAATAGATTTTTCATTGTTTCCCAACTTTCATTAAAGGCTTCTACCTATTGGACGACAAATAGAGATAAAATGTTACACATTCGTACAACTTAATTGGTAATTTCTTAAAAATAATTAAAGAAAAATTATTGCCCGCATTAAAATAAAGGTGCCTCAAGGAATTGAGACACCCTTATAATTTGAAGATTATTCTTCGAAGAATGTTTCTTCTTCTGTTGGGCCAGCTTCAGCACGTCGTTGTACTTGAGTTAAACGTAAAACAAAGTCAATTGCCATTTTCTCAGTAATTTTGTTGAATTGTCCCCAAGTATTAAAGTTCTCTGTGAAATCTCTTTGACTTACTCGTGCTCTTAGTAATTTACATTCTACAGGCTCATTAAGGTTCTCAAACGTGATAGAGCCGAATTCGCAACGATCTGCCCCCATACCTTTATCATCTGTCACTCTAATTTCTTGGATTTGGTTACTCTTTTGGCTATTTGCAATCAGAACGGTATTTAAATCAGGTAATGTTATTCTTTCATAACATTTAAAAGGAACATTTACGCTATAGTCTTTCACATAACCTTCAGGGCCTTCTGAATACTGAATGTTTTTGTGTACATACCCTTCAACATAAACATCTAAAATGTTCGTTTGGTTTGCTACTTCTAGGGATGGGTTCTCAATAGGGATTACCTGACATTGAGTTAGATGCACATTTTTTCTAATGTGTTTAATATCATTTGCATAAGTCGGAAGTTTAATGTCCGCTTCAACTCTTGCTGAAATATTAGCATCCGTTAACGCTACAGTACGCTCAAAATTTCGAGGGTCAATATATTGGAGTTCATCAACATTACAAAAAGTATCATGAGTTTTTGCTTTATCGACACCCATCATTGGAGGACAATGTCCGTTCTTGCTTCCGCCACATCTTCCTGTGTTCTTCTTCATCCAATTCACTCCTATAAATTTTATTGTCGAAATATATAAAACCCTATACACACATTTTTAACGTGATGTAAAAAGGCTTTATTATTTCTGACTTACTATTTGTATATGCGTGATGTTCACTATAGGAGTGGACAAATGTAGTATGGCATTTCAATCATTTTTCAGTGCTATTATCATATAAACGAACTGGAAAAAGTATCGGAATGGTAATCAGAGGTTTATTTATACATACTTAAAGGGTGCCTTAAAGTCCAGACACCCCTTACAACTTTTAATTTAAATAGGAAGATACTGATTCTGACTTAATTCTATCAAAAGTGTTACTGCCCCATTTAATTGTAGATGTTTAGGTTGATTCTCCCTATCTACATCATAATGCCACAAACATTGAATATCTTTTAAATCATGGGCAATCTCATGAGCTAGCTTTTGATAAGATTCTAAGTGCATGCTATGACTATTTCCATCAAACGTGTATTCTTTTTCATACTCTTCAGCTTTTTCTGGTGTTGTCATCCAGATAACATCTACACTTTTTTCCCACTCAATTGGGAATTGAATAGATTGGATTGATTTTTTGGTATCTTGCCCTTCAAACTCTACTTCTACTACTAAGATTCCTTTAAAAAAGACGGTTGATGATGGTAAAAGCACCTTACTCTTTAAAGAAGAAATGGACCATCTTATTTTCTTAATAATAGAAATCGGTGTGTGTAATTCTATTTCTTTTAAAATATCAACCTCTAGCTTTACATTTGCAAGGGTTACTGGAAGTTTGACAATAACTGAAGGATCTTCTAAATAACGATCTTCAGCATGGTATTCATTTATTTTCTCTTCTTCTTGCTCTTCTTCCTCTACGCTCTCTTCATCATCTATATCCATTACATGATCAGATTCATCTGAACAATATACATTCATAAGAAATTCTAAAAATCGATCTAATGGAAATGATCTATTATCTTCAATCTCATCGAAGTATTCAATCACATCCTCCATAAATTGTAAGGATGTTTCATCTTCATCATCCGTTTCTTCAAGAATTGAGAGCATTTCTTGTTGAAGAGATTCGTTGTGATCAATTTCTTCTTCATCGCTTTGATCAAAATCCTCTGATTCTTCATCTGTTGAATCTTCCTCAACATTTGTCTCTATCTCTGGTTCAGGCTTTTCAAGTTCATGATCTCCTAGCTCAAGTGAAGAGCCCTCTTCTAACATAGATGTAAATTCTTCTTGAAAGGGAGTTCCTTCCTGGATTTCATCATTTTGATCTTCTTCATTATTTCCTTCATCTGTATATTCTTCACTTTGCTCCTCGGCTGAATCTTCCTCTAATATCGATGTAAAATCGTTATGAAATGATTCTTCTTCAATCTCCTCATCTTCATACACTTCATTTATAGAATCATTATTCTTATCACTTTCATCTGAAGAATCGTCGATGGTAGCTTCTTCTAAGTTTACATCTGTTTTTTCTTCTTCATCGTGAACAGATTGTTCGTTATCTAACATAGTTGTGAATTCATTTACAAATGGATTCTCTTGTTCTAAGCTCCCATCTTGAAAAGGGTTAGGAGCTGCGAAGTTTTCGTTCTGGTCCTGGTAATCTTCAACTCTCTCTTCTTCGAAACTGTTATCATCCTCTTCATCATCTATTTCACTTCCTGAGTACTCCTCTAACATTGCAGTGAATTCATTTATAAAAGGATTTCTCTTATTTCTCCGTTCAACATGATCAGATCTTGTAGAAAAGCTCTCTTCTTCAGTTTCCTCTTCATTTTCTTCCTTTCCCTCATCCTGCTCTTGTTCTTGCCATAATGACGTTTCCATATCATCCATGGATCCAGAGTAGGATAGAGAGGGGATATCAAGCATGCTTGAGAACTCATCAATAAATGATGAAACTCTTTCCTCACTTGACTCAACTTCACTGTCACTTGATACGAATGGCTCATTCTTATACTCTTTATCAACAACCTCGGGTGGTGAAAAGAGTGTTGGCTTTGTTTCAGAATCTAACCTGTTCGGAAAATTCGTTCTTCTCTTGTTCATATGGTTAGATTCATTCCCAACTCGACTACTTCTACGGAAAGGGTTAATCTTTTTAAACTCAGAGTATTTATTCTCCATCTTTTTCGGGAAGGTCCTATTCAAGAAGCTCCCTCTCCCATCCCTCCTCACTCATGAATATTTGAAAGCTTTCGATCAATCACAATCATCATGACAATCATGATCGTGGTGAGATGAAATATGAACCTGTTGGTTTTGTAGGACCTTAATACAAATATCCACGACCATTTTTTCCTCTATCTTATTGAAATAGCCTTCTCCAAGTGGTGATTCTCCTGGTAATGAAACACGGTCAATTGCTTCATCCCATTCGATAATCTTACTTGAGATTAACTCACAAAATGGCAATTCATTATAAAATTGACTGCTCTCCTGATGGAATTGTGAAAGATCATTCATTAATAATTCATCTTTCTCTGGATATCCCGTACCCAATGGCTTAGAAACCATAAAATCAAATTCCTGTCTGTTATTAACTTCAGGCATTACTGGCATAGAAAGATACTTCTTCACTTCTGTTACACAGTCAAAAGGAATATCTACTGTGTATGAATGAAGGTCTGATGCTACTGATTTTGAAGTATTGTTTTCTATGTCCGTACAAGGACTTGCATATTGGATATTTTTTCGAACAAACCCTTTTACAAATAATTTATTTGACGGAAGTAGTAAACGACACTGAGTTAGTTTTACTTGCTTTTTAATATCTTTTATTTCTAAAACTGGTTCTGGAAATTTTATTTTGGCATCTAATTTCATTTGTAAGTTTAACTGAGCCAGCACTACAGGAATCTTCGAGAAAACTTTCCCCCTTGAACAATGTGGATCCTGGTGATGTGAATCACATTCGTATAAATTTGATGAGACTTCAAAATTGTTGTTTTTGTGGTTAGTATTTTCGGACATATTGGGTTCCTCCCTAAACAAGATAGTGTATCCTATGCAGGTTACCTGTCTATGTTCTGGGCGATTGTCACATAAGTTCGATTGATGCTTGGATATTCACCTAGCTTCAAAGGATTTGGTGAATATTTTATTACAAATAAAAAAAGCATTAGTGTTCTCTAATTATGAGAGCACTAATGCTTTCCTGTATTCAATCGATTTAAAGCGTTTAGAGTGAGTTAACACGTACTTGTTGCTTCTGTAATACTTTAATTCTAAATCTAATCATCATTTTTTCTACAACATTATGGAAGTAGCCTTCTTTAACCGGGCTATCTCCTGTAGTGCGTCGATCAGTAGCTTCATCCCAGGCAATTACATCACTTGAAATAAGTTCACAGAAAGGAAATTCATTGTAACTCTGTGACTCCATAAAGTGAAATTGAGAAAGATCAGAAGAAAGGTATTTATCCTTTTCTGGGAAGCCAGTTCCTAGATCTTGTGCTCTGAAGAAGCTAAATTCTTCATTATCACTTGATATTGGTCTCACCACGTTCTCAACAGTAACCATTGTTGTACAAGAAAACGGAACTCTAACCGTCTTGGATTTTACGTCAGAGTTTACACAATCTCTAGACGTTCCAGGTACGGGTGTTTCATATTGAATGTTTTTACGAACAAAGCCTTTTAAAAATAATGGGAATTCTCCACTAGCATAAGGATCGCTACTAACAGCATTTGTCATAAGTCTACATTGCACAATTTCTACAGTATGCTTTACTTTTTTGATCTCTTGTACTGGATCATGAAAATGAATGTTAGCACTTAAATTTGTTGTAACATCGAATTCTCCTAATACCACAGGGACTTTAACAATTGGAGTTTGCCCTCCAGGATAAATAACTCGGTCACCAACAACTGGGGTATTTTCACACTCACCAAGTGAAGCTGTTTCACTTACTTCTATACAATCTGTTCTTTCATTAATGTGATTGTCGCTCACTATAAATTCCTCCTTAGTATTGTAGTACACTTTTATACTATGCAAAACACCCTTACAAGCATGGACGAAACCATCAAGATAAATGCGGAAATTTACTAGAACCATAGGTATAAGTATAGGAGACAAACCTTAATAGAATTAAAAAAAGTTAACTAGGTACTAGCACAGATTGACCCACTGGGCACATAGTATTTAACGTGAGGAGGAGAGTATATGGAAAATAAAAATTTACTTGCTGCCGATATCGGCAACAGTTGGTACAAAGTACTTGCGTCAGATCAAGGTGAATTATCGGAATACAAAATGCCGAATGCGATTGCGTTGTTCGACGAAGAATTTCATGAAAAACCTTATGATGAGGAGGAAATGGAGCTTGAAGATAATTTAATCGTTGAGGTTAAAAGTCATGCTATCGTCGATAAAAGAGAAATTTTTTATATTGGTAAATCTGCAACGAGGCAAAAGAATGTCAGTCTAACATCTTTTAATAACCAAAAAGTAGATGAAATTCGAACTTACATTTTACTATTTGGAATCTCAGCCTATCATGCTATTCTAGCTAATCCAGATGAAACAGAACTTGATTATCAGATCGACCAATTAGCTGTGTCCTTACCTACTACTCAATATAAGGAAAAGAAGGAATCCATTAAACAACGCTTAACGGGTACACATACGATTATTTTTCATAAGGTCCCTGGAGTAGATGAGCCTAAGGAAATAGCGGTGAATTTACATGTTAATGATGTCATCGTTGGTGCTGAAGGTGCATGTGCGTATTTAGGAATGACGCGTAACCTTGAAAGTCTTGAAATAAAAGATAGCGACCTTTATAGAGACTCAAAGAAAGGAATAATCATCGGAGATTTAGGTGGAGATTCTGTTGATTTCGTAGGCATAAAAAATAATAAACCTGTTGCATCCGTAGAGGGTGAGCCTTTCGGAATTAATCAATTCTTAGATAATATCATCCAAAAAGTTAGCAAAAATGAATTATATAAATTTGATTCGCGCTCTGAACTTGAAGAAAAACTTGCTGCAGGTCAATCGGAGTGGTACGTTGAGCCATTCGCTGGTGTAAGAAAGGATATAAGCAAATACATTATTCCTCAATTAAAGTTAATGGCGATCAAGTACCTCGAACTGTTTGATCGAGTTCGAAGCAGTTCTAGTGAAATAAAAGGAGCAGTACGTTACATTGCGGTTGGTGGTGCTGCTAGTCTAGCTAAGAGGCAAATTCAAGAAGCAGCTGTAAAGTGGGCAGAACGAGGCCGTCCTATTGAATTATACTTCCCAGAAGATATGGATACACTAAATGTTCACGGCTTATTAATTTTAGCCAAAATGAACCAATTGAAACTAGAAAAGCAGACCAACTCTGAATACGTACTCACTAATAGTTAGTGGGGGCTGAATATGTCAAAAAATTATATTGATTATACAAATAAAACGGTCTTATCGATCCCTGACCACTTTATTCATGTTAAGACAGGGGAAACGCAGCAGGTTTCTAGATCTGTCGAAAATCAAATTCGGTACCACACGAACAATAATACGCTAAGTCATTTGATCTTTTCTGCACTAAGTGATTATGTAAATAGCTCTCATAAACCTACTGAAATTCACGGATCTAATGATGTCCTAAGTGAGTTATTGGAAATTAAAAAAATGCTACGACAAGGAAACTTTAACTCAAAGGTCACACAACAAAACAGCTCCAATCATTTTATACAAGAAAAAGACTTAGATATAAAAGAATTAGAAGATGTCCTCGAGGCATTTGGTGGATAGACTATGTAGATAAGGTGAACGGATCACGTTCACCTTTTTCTATGAAATGAAAGAAGCTACTCTAACAATCTAACTTTACAGCTGGTAGGCATGTGATCGCACAGAAACAAGATAAATCTACATTGATGCAGATCCCTGTACCAATTAAATCATCTACACACTTGTGATCGATTTGATCACAAGGGGAATGCAAGTCTTTTTCCTTGGAAGCATTCTTATGGTCCCCTTTGAATGTTAGCAGTTCAAGGACAGCACATTTCTTATCAAGATCCTTAACTTTAAAAACAAATGTCTCTACACATTTAAACTTACTATGCTTCGAGTGACAACGATACTTCGTCACACCGCTCCCTTTAAAAGGTTTGCAGTCACAGTAAAGAATAAATGGAATGGTGTCTTTTTTAGACTTCTTTTCTTCATGTAGTAGATCATCAATTGAATGCTGACAAGAAGTTTTACAACAATCATCTTTTTTCACTTTTTTCTGAGCTTCTAAAATACCCTCTAATACATCTTCTACACAATTTTCATAATGTTTTCCATGTGGTGGTTTATAATAATCTTTGTGGTCACCATCATGTTTTTCATGATAATCATAGTCATGATCGAAATAATCTTTATGCTTACTACACCCCATTCAGTTTCACTCCTTTTATATTTACTAAAATATCTTACGTAAAAGTGACAATGTTTGTTTAACGACTTCGCCCAGATATGAGTGTAAATACAAAAAAAGGCTATCAATAAAATTTAATAGTCGTAATCCTTATACAAGGTATTCTCTTCTGCTTCTTCTTTCTTGCATTTTTCCTATACAAGGCTTATAATTCGTTTAAAAATTTAAACCGATAAACCGAGGAAGGGTACATAGAATGTCTGATCAATTTGAAGAGTTATTACGGTTAAACACCGCCACTTTCCATGCCCTTGGTGATACAGCTCGACAAGATATACTTTTGTTACTCGAGAAGCACAAACAATTGAATGTTACGGAGATTGCTGAACACTCTCCCCTCTCTCGTCCAGCTGTTTCCCATCATCTAAAGATACTAAGGGAAGCTGGAATTGTATCTACGATTAAACAAGGAACTAAACGGTATTATTATGTATCAATAGAGTCTAATATCGACTTATTAAAAAAGTTAATTAATGAAATTGAGGCATGCATAAAATAGGAGGCTCAACATGGATTTATATTTTTTAGGGACTGGAGCCGGGGTACCCTCTAAACAACGTAACGTCTCCTCCATTGCCCTACAATTACTTCAAGAGCGAGGAAGTACATGGCTATTTGATTGCGGAGAGTCCACACAACATCAAATCCTACATACGAATATAAGACCCAGACGTATAGAAAAAATATTCATTACTCATTTACATGGAGACCATATCTTTGGGTTACCAGGTTTACTAGGCAGTCGTTCATTTCAAGGAGGAGACACACCTTTAACCGTATATGGTCCAAAAGGTATTCAAGCCTATTTGGAAACATCTTTAAGTGTTAGTGGTACAAAACTAGCCTATGATCTACAAATTATTGAGGTTGAAGAAGGAACAATTTATGAGGATAACCAACTAACAGTACGTTGCTTTGCTTTAGAGCACGGAATGCCTAGTTTTGGTTTCTGTGTACAAGAGCACGATAAACCAGGGGAATTACTGGTCGATCGTTTAAAAGAAATGGGTGTACAACCTGGCCCAATCTATCAAAAGATTAAAGAACAACCTAGTGTTATTTTGGAATCAGGTAAGGAAATTCACCGTAAAGATTTTGTAGGGAAGCCTAAAAAAGGGCGAAAGGTATGTATTTTAGGAGATACACGCTACAAGGAGCACTTAAAGTCTAATGTTAAAGATGCTGATGTACTCGTCCATGAGGCAACATTTGCAAGCGAAGATGAGAAGAATGCTTATAATTTCTTCCACTCTACAACAAAGCAAGCTGCTCAATTAGCCAAAGATGCAAATGTACAAAGGCTGATCTTAACTCATATTTCATCTCGTTATCAAAACGAGGCTGTTGATCAACTGATGCATGAAGCTAAAGAGGTCTTTTCAAATAGCGAGATTGCTTATGACTTTTTCCAAACTCAAATTTTATAGGAGGATGTTATGAATATCCCTCAACTTGTAAATACACAAAGAGCGTATTATCACAAGGACCTAACACGACCTTTTGATTTTCGGAAAGAACAATTACTAAAGCTGAAGAAAATGATCCAACAGAACGAAACAGATATCATTCAAGCTCTGAAAGCTGACTTAAATAAATCAGAATTTGAAAGCTATACTTCTGAAATTGGTTTCTTGTATGCCGAAATTAACCTTATATTGAAAGAACTTAAAACCTGGATGAAACCGACTAAGGTTAAGACACCTACATCTCATCTCGGTTCAAAAAGTTATATATACAAAGAACCCTATGGTGTAAGTCTTATTATCGCTCCTTGGAATTATCCTTTCCACCTTGCCTTAGCTCCTGTAATTGGTGCTATTGCTGGCGGAAACACAATCATCCTAAAGCCATCTGAACTTACCCCATCCATTTCGAATTTGTTAAATAGGCTTATATCAAAAACCTTTGATCAAGAGTATTTTGCAGTTGTAGAAGGAGCAGTTGAAGAGAGCCAGGAGCTAATAGAGCAGCAAGTTGACCTTATCTTTTTCACTGGAAGCGTACCTGTAGGCAAGATTGTCATGGAAAAAGCGAGTCAAAACCTCACCCCTATCCTATTAGAATTGGGTGGCAAAAGCCCTGTTATTGTTGATGAAAAAGCTAATCTGGATCTCGCTGCGAAGCGAATCGTGTGGGGAAAATATACTAACGCAGGCCAAACGTGTATCGCTCCTGATTACTTATATGTACACCGTAATGTGAAACCTGAACTTTTATCAAAAATGAAGCAATATATTAAAGAGATGTATAGTGAAACCCCATTATTAAATGAAGAATATACGCATATTGTGAACCATCGACATTTCAAGCGATTAACACCTTACTTGTCTGAAGGAGAAATTGTAATAGGCGGAGGCATAGACGAAGAAAACAAGATTATAGAGCCTACCATACTAGATCATATAACATGGGAGGACTCTGTCATGCAGGAGGAAATTTTTGGACCGATTCTCCCTGTTCTTACCTATGATGATATCGATGAAGTCATTTCACAAGTTCGCTCGAATGAAAAGCCTCTAGCATTCTATTATTTTTCTGAAGATCAGCAGAACCAAGAATATGTACTAAATCATATCCCATTTGGTGGCGGATGTATTAATGATACGTTATTTCACGTAGCAAACCCCTACCTCCCTTTTGGCGGCGTAGGACATAGCGGGATTGGAAAATACCATGGGAAGGCTAGTTTTGATGCATTCACAAATGCAAAGAGCATAGTGAAACAAACAACGAAATTCGATTTTTCTTTTCGTTATCCAAATACCAAAAATGGCCTAACTATTATTAAACGATTATTGAAATAACACATTATAAAAAGTGCCTGGAAGCGTCCATTTTTCCAGGCACTACTATTAAAAAGGGGAAATGGCATTTATAAAAAAAGGGAAACGACGATTAAAACGCTTATTCTGCTTTCATACCCATAGCGTTCATTAAGTTACTGTCACCACGAAACGCATTGATAACCTCTAATCCTTCACTCACTTCATTATCAGAAGCATTTAAAGCATTTACAGGATGGAAACATGTGATTCCAGTGAAACAACTTAGATCTACTTCCACACACACACCTGTACGACGGAAGTTTTCAAATCTTAATAAGCTTGAATCACATCTCACTGGAATAAGAAGTTCAAGAATCGCACAGCACTTTGTGTCTTCCTTAATCTTTTTCACACGGAAAAACGGTGAAGGGATTGGTCCACTACAACCATCACTGAAACGTTTTACTCCCCACCCAAAGTAAGGTAGTAAGCCAGCGAATGTATTCTCACATCCACATAAGAGCATAAACGGGATCGTATCTGCTCCATTACCACCAGTTGGCGATACTAGGTCACGAATAGATTGTTCACATGAACCACTATCACAACAGTTGTTATCAACTGCGTCCTGAGCATCGGCAATACGACGGACTTTGTCACAAACACATTGCTCTTTTTTGCATTTACAACTCATCTTTTCACAACTCCTTTTCTTCAGATTACCCGTAGGTAGTAATAGAGTATGTGATGTGACCGGAATAGTATGGGGGTTTGTCTCTAGTAAGTTTAATTGTACCTTTGTCCATGAGAAAGATTCACTAGTTTCCTAAAAAACACTCATTCTAAGATTTTTCTCTGATATACACATGATTACAATGGATTGCATCTCCTAATGTAATAATCCCATAAGAGTAGTAAGGTAACTTTCTTTTATCTGTTAACGATCCAGGATTAAACATTAGCGTCTTGTTATACCAACGAGTAAGTGGTAAATGTGAATGACCAAAAATGATCAAATCAACCTCTTCTTCATGAAAAGCTTCTATGACCCGTTTTTCTGTTGTTTTCTTTTCCCCATGACCATGCACAACACCAATGCGATACCCTTGAAATTCTAGAATAATTTTATCCTTCATAATCTCTGTTATTTCTTCTCCATCTACATTTCCATAAACACCATAGACTTCAGCATATTTCGATAATTCATTGTGTAAATCAATCGAACTCCAGTCTCCAGCATGTATTATTGCATCAGTATCCTCAAGATCCGCTAGGACCTGTCTAGGTAATCCACTCCCCTTCTTAGGCATATGGGTATCAGATAAAACCACGATTTTCATAACATATCTCTCCTTCTACATGACCTTTAATTGATTTGAATGGTTTTCTTTATTATAAAAAAGGAAATATAATAAAAGAGACCACTTATACCTTGCTACTTATTTCGAAAGGATTGAGAAATATAACAACTTTATGCTTAGTAAGACACGGTGAAACGGATTGGAATAGACAAAGAAGATTACAAGGACAAGAAGATATACCTCTAAATGAATTAGGCAGAAAACAAGCACACGAAAGTGGGAAACACCTTAAACATGAATACTGGGATGGAATTGTATCCAGTCCCCTATCAAGAGCATACGAAACAGCTGAGATTATCCAAAAACACTTGGATCAAACACTTACCATTCAAACGCTCGATGAGTTTAAAGAGCGAGCTTTTGGAGAAGCATCTGGTTTAACGTTTCAAGAGTTACATGAAAAATACCCTGATCGCAATTATTCTGGTCAAGAAGAATGGGAAGAATTTAAAACAAGAGTCTTCAGTGGACTTGAGAAAATTCAAAATGATTTTAAAGGAAAAAAGATTCTGTTAGTCGCTCATGGAGCTGTAATTAATTGCATGTTAAGTGTTCTTTCTAATGGTGAAGTTGGCTCTGGAAAAACAAAACTCATTAATGCGTGTATAAGTAACTTAGAACACATCGATGATATGTGGAACATCAAAAGCTATAACGAGACTAGTCATCTTTCTCAATTCCAATCGCATTAGAATGTAGAGAGGAAGATTCAAATGAAAAGGATGATTTTACTCTTATTGAGTGTAATCATGATCTCAATTCCCTTAGGCTGTAGTGTTCAGTCTCAACAACCATTTTCTAAAATGGAGATTACCAAGGCTGATCAAAACATTAAACAGTTTATTGCCCAGATACAGGATAAAGGGGTTTACTTATTTGGTGATCAGCTTGATTCAGACCAATATTATGTATTGTTAGATGGCGTAGATCGAAATAACAATGACGAACACAGTTACTTTTCCAACGTTTACACGGAGATCAAAGATGGCACTTTAAATATATTTTATTCCCAATCCACCCAAAGTCAAAATGGCGATAAACAACTTCTGTTTAAAATTGATAAAAAACAATTCAATGATGACTACGATAACATTAAGCTTTTTAAAAACAATAAAGGAACAGCATTCACCTCTATTGTCGTACAGAATAATACACCATAACCCCCATTAACACATTGCTATATAAAGTAATGTGTTCTTTTTTGTATTAAAATTACCTTTTTATCAAAAACTAAACAAAAAACAAGGAGGTTATCGCTCATGTCACAGCCTTATTTATGTCCAAATTGTAAAACAAACCGTACAAGATTCAACCTGATTGAACAGGTTTCAAAACCAATTAAAATGGATCCTCAAACGGGTGAAACTGTGGAAGAATACACGAATGATAACTTAAGTCCGATGCATATGAAATATAATGGAAGCGAATTACGTGTTCAATGCGCTGCATGTGGTGTTATTGAAGATGAAATTACATTTATTAAACGTGCTCAGTTAAATCAGAGTGTTTAATTAAATAAAGAGGTGATGTTATCAAACGTCACCTCCCTCCCAACTACCTCATCTTAAATCACCTCCTGCCCCAATAACAGAAGACACTAATTCGAGGCATTGATTTTTCCGAGCCATGCCCTTTCCTTTTAAATCTATCATCCTACTGTGCTAGAATGATGATAACTCCTATAAGAAAGGATGATGATCTAATGAAACAACTAGTATTTATCCAAACAGGAATGGGTGTTGATGTACACGGTCAAAATGTAACAAAGGCCTCTGTACGAGCTATTAAAAATGCAATTCATTCAAATTCCATGCCTGGTATTCGTGAAAGTCTACCTGAAAAATCCTTAGATAACATGAAAGTTAATATTAAACTAGCAGTACCTCGTGATAAGGAACTGCTTGACTACGAAGAAGTTAAAGAAACGATTCCATATGGTCATAAATCCGTAGAAGTAATAGATGGTGGAATGGCAACGACAAGTGGAATCGAGCTTGAAGATAAAGATGATAAAAATGACCTTATGTATATCGTAAATGCTTCAGTAGAAGTAGGTTACTAAAACTCCTACAAATGTGGGAGTTTTGAAAATATAAACTTTGATAAAATAATTTCGAAACTCCCATATGAAAGGGTTGATCAAATGTTTAAGAAAGTGGCATCTGATGCACTAGGTTTAAGTGATGTCGGTAAAGTTATTAAGCGAGAAGATTTTGATAAAGTTGATGCTGATGACTATGTCATGCATGAAGACGATGAACAAATCTTCTTTCTAATAAAGTCTCAAGCTGATGAGTATTGCTTTACAAATAAAGCTCTTATTCATGTAGACGGAGAAAGTGCTGCAAGTAAAAAACGTACATTACGTCGGTATGACTATTACAGACACACCATTTCTAACGTTGAACTTGAAACGGCTGGGACTGTCGATATTGATGTGGAAATCAAGTTCTCTTTAGGAAACACACAGTTCTCCATTGATGTACACAAAAACCATTTGGAAGAATTAAAAGACCTTTATAAGGCTCTATTAAAAATTGCTGAAATTGAACGAGATAATGATATTTATCTTAACTTCTCAAAACAAAGCATTGATTATGCATCAAATACACTGAACCGAACGGAGGCTACTGAATCTAGCCTTTCTGAAGAATTCAAAGCTATGAACCAACATGCTTTCTCATGGTTGATGGAAAACAAAGAGAAGTACACCGTTAAAGACTTTGGTTATGTATTTGAGCGCTATATTAATAACTAAAACCATTATGATCCTGGCCTTTTAATGGCCAGGATTTTTAAATATTGACTTTGAATACATATATGTTATGATGGTATATAGTGCTTTTAAACGAGGAACGTTAGAGGCATGGGTAAAACCCGGTATTAAGCATATTCATATTGAATTTTTTACGGTAAAATCATCTGGCATCCTGTGAAAACATTAAAACTGTTCCTTATTTTCACTGGCACGACCGAGGAGTCGTAAGGATGAAAGAGAGGTAGGGCTTTCATTATTTAAGGTTTTCTTAGCGAAGCACAGAGATCTACCGCGGCAGCAATAAATAGATAGCGGAGACAACCGCTAATAGATAATAACAAACATGATTTGAAGTAAAACCATATGAATGAACCATAAGGCGAATCCGTTTATCGGGTTCGCCTTTTCCAATTTCACAGGATCTTAATGGTCAATCGGTGGTACATCCTTTGGGTTAAATTCTTTTAAGGAAACCAATAACTCGTCTTTTTCATTCACAGAGGCAAAAAATACTCTTTTTACATCGGGAATATGTTTTTTCGTTAACTCTTCTCTTAACCATGATTCATTTCTTCGTATATGCCTCAATAAATTATATTGAATTTCTCCATCTAAAATAACAGGTATATCATAACTATGCTGAGGAACTTGAACGTTCATATCCTCTCTTAAAACCCCTTCTTTTAAAGGATTTAACCGAACAGACATCTTGCCATTAGCCTCAATAACTGCCATTTCTACATCATTAATATTAAATACATCTTTCTCTCGAAGCATTTGTAGAATATTATCAATGGAATAATTTATTCTCTTCAGGTTATTCATGAGAAATTGACCATTGTAAATGACAATGGTGGGTTCAAATGTAAATAACCGTCCTATTTTTCTGTTATTCATTTTGAGAAATATAATGAACTTCTGTAAAAGAGCAATAGCTATAATGGCAACTACGGTATGAATATGATTAATTTTCGGGTCTGCGATATCCGCTCCAACAACAGATCCCAAAACAAGTACTACAAGAAAATCAAAAACCGGTAATTCTCCTATCGATCGTTTCCCCATAAACAATCCCATCATAAGTAGCAAGGGTAAAATGGTTACAATTCTACCTAAAACGACCAGGGAATCTGTTAATTGTGACATCTATACTCCACTCCTGTTTATAAACAAAATATAATGCTAAAAAAGGCGAATCAATCATGGATAATGACTCGCCTCTTTACTCACTATTTATTAAATTTAGAAACATCTAGAGCAATTGTATTATTGTTATTGTATTGCTCTGCAAGACGTTCTGCTTCCTCTGCTTTTTCTTCCTCAACATGCTGTCCTGAATATGACTCAACTCTAGCTTCATTCATTTCCTTTACTTCACGATCCCTCTTCATACTCATTGACCTCCTTACCCTTTCATTTTGTGCATGACTTTTTCCATTTCATTGACTAAAGTAGATACTTCATCAACTTGTAGCGGAACAGGTAGTTGATCATTTAGAATCATTGTACATACCTCTCCTTTTTGCTGTTGAGATTGCAAGTATTGAGATAGTGCTTCTAATTGTTCCTCGTCAAAGACCGAATTTGTATTTAAATGTTTGATATTTGTCAATACAAATTCTTGATCTTCATTTACATGCCCACTCATCATATTCCCATTAAATTCGTACATCTAGCTTCCCACTTTCCTACCCAGTGATAATATTAGTTTGGCATGAGTCTTCTTGATCTATGCACATACAAAAGGTGCGGATACACATTATGTATCCGCACCTTTTGTAGTTATTTATTTAGTTCACTAAGTCATGTTTAAATGCATAAATTACTGCTTGTGTCCGATCATGCACCTCAAGCTTTCCAAGTACATTGCTAACATGAACTTTGACTGTTTTCATGGCTATATAGAGTTCATCAGCAATTTCTTGATTGGATTTCCCTTCAGCCATAAGTTTTAACACTTCTTTCTCTCTTTCTGTTAAATCCTCATGAAGATCATTTTGCGGTTTTGTCCGCATTTTATTCATGATTTTCCCGGTTACTTCCGGCTCTAAAATAGACTGACCTTCATACGTGGCTCGGATAGCGTCTGCAATCTCATTCGCTTTAGAAGTTTTCAACATGTAGCTTGTTGCTCCCGCTTCAAGTGCCGGATATACTTTTTCATCATCCAGGAAACTTGTAACCACAATAATTTTTGCTTCAGGCCATTTTTGAACAATTTCTTTCGTAGCTTCAATTCCGTCCATATGATCCATAACGAGATCCATTAATATGATATCCGGCTTATGCTCAAGGGCTAAGTCAATCGCTTCCTGACCGTCATCTGCCTCTGCAATGACTTCAATATCAGATTGAGAAGATAAGTATGCTGAAACACCAATTCGAACCATTTCATGATCATCTGCAAAAAGCACTCTAATCATCTTGCTCACCATCCTTTGCTCGGTATGGAATTTTGACTTCCAAACGTGTTCCTTGATTCTTTACGCTTACGACCTTTAACGTCCCTCCGACTTCTAAGGCTCGTTCGTTCATATTTTGTAATCCATAAGAACTTGTTTTTTCCTCTTCCATATTAAAGCCTACACCATCATCCATGACACGCATGATGACCATATCATCCCGTTCAATTAACATCGCATTTAAACTGTTGGCCTTGGCATGTCGAAGTGTGTTCGAAACCGCTTCTTGAAGAATTCGAAAAAGCTGATCTTCTATTCCTTTATCTACGTTAAGATCTTCAATTTTCCAATCAATCTCTATAGGAACTTTTTGTGTTAATTCCACGAGTAATTCTTCCATTCCTTCTCTCAGGGACTTCCCTTTTAAAGCAGCTGGTCTTAAGTGAAGTAATAGTGCTCGCATTTCTAATTGTGATTGCTGAATCATTTTCTCCACCATATCCAATTGTTTTTGTATGGCCGTATTTTTCGCTTCATTTGAATCATTCACGGCTGACATCATCATCGAAGCTGCAAATAGTTGCTGACTAACAGAATCATGAAGCTCTCGAGCTAAACGATTCCGCTCTTGAATAACAACCTCTTGCAAGCTTTGCTCTCGTTCATGAGCTCGTTCCGTGGCCAGCTTTTGAGAGAGTTCAGCTTGCTGCTTAAGTTTGCTTTCAAGCTTCTGCAACTGTTCCTGCAAATAAAAGAACTCATGATAGGACTCACCCATATCATTAGAAAGCTTTTGCCCCTTGATTAGTTCATCTAAGCGATAACTAATTTTATAAATACGATTTCTCCAAAACCAGCCATATATAGCACCACCAATTAAACCTCCACCTAGTGAAACAGATATAACGAATAGCCAATAAGGAATATCAAACGTTTCTTTTTTCCATATATCTGAAAATTGCTCTAAAGGAAACGTTAGAAAAGTTCCCGCTAATAAAAATGAAGTGAGCACAAATGAGAAAAGCAACCCTGCTAAGGCCTGACGTAACATCATATTCGCTTCACCTCAATGTTCCCAGACATTAAGGAGGTGATAATTTTCACACGTGGCTTATCACTAGCGTAATCTGTTGTTTGATATGACAATTGATGATTCCACAAATTCATGTGATATTGCCCAAGAATATTGGCTCTCCCTACTAAGGAGCTATGTTGTATGCTCACTTCGACTTCGTAAGGAACGTAAATTTCAATATTTCCTATAAAATGTCGAATAGAAATAAATGAATCATCCGGTAATACTGTATTACTCAGGTCTAACACACGATCTCCAAAGGTTCCTTGAATATTTACGTCATGCCATTCATAGGCATTCTCACTAGTGACTTGGTCTCCCCACAGTCGCTGTTGCAGAAAAGGTTTCATTTCAAGTAGAGCTTCTGTATGGTCTGTGTTATGTTCTGGCGTTTGCCACTTAATCGGATCTTTTGTGGATTTATAATATTCTCTTAAGATAAGGATAAGTCCGATAATAATAATAAAACGTACGGCCATCATATTAATGATCGTAAAGGTTAAAAAGACAATGCCTACCCAAAATAGAATCTTACCAAGTGAACGATGAAAATTTCTCCACCCAAAATAAACCATAATCCCAAAGATAACCACTGAAAAAATGAGCACCTTATTAAAGAAAACAATCTCAATTATAAGGAGGATCACCCCAATCATGAGGATCCAATTGATGTTTTTTGTGCTTATTCGATTAAACATGGTGGCTCTCCCCCTTTGTTTGATATGTAAGTAAGAAAAGCGTAAGCGCCCGTTTAGCAACGAAGGGACTGGACTGAGCCCGTAGTACGATTAACCAAACTTGCTGATTGGCAAGCCGACAGGCGCAGACAGAAGCTTAGTTGCCGTGGTACTTTTACTTAGAAATTTTAACTACGTCGACTTTCTTCCTTGTTAAAATTTCATGTCTCAAACGTGTAAAGGAAACACGATGAACCTTGGTGAATCGATGTTGACTTATCGTACGGAGAAAGTGATAAGGATAAGGAAGATCGGTTAAGTTCGTCACGTCCTGTGACAACGTCGATCTGACCCACGTCGTGTGGGCCCAAGTCCATTCGTTGCTGGGCGCTGGAGCTAGACATCTAAGCGTCGTTACAACTTTCTTCTTTATTCCTGAAAAAGACGCAGCTATCTGCGCCTTTTTAAGCATAGCATATTTCTTCTACTTCGATGCAACGCTTTCTTGTTCCTTCATTCTCTTTTCTAATTGCTCAATTTTACTGTCAAATGTATTCCGATAGTAGGCACTATTTACTTTATGTTCAATGTTTTGCATGTATTGATCTAATTCGGAAAACTTAGAATAAGGGTTCTCAGCAGATTGATCCATTACATGATTGATACGGTTGTGCGCACGAGCAATGTTCTCACGTCCCATTAGCTCCATACGTTTCAAACGCATATCCTTTAAACGATGCTTCATTTCTTCATATTTTTGCTCAAGGCTTTCGAGTTGCTCTGAAGCTTGTTGGCGCATTTGATCCATTCGATCTGCTCTAGCTTGGTATTCTTCATATTCTTGAATTGCAAATTGATACATGGATTCTTCTCCGGCTTTTTGAGCTACATCTGATTGCTTTTTACGTTTATCTGCCATCTCTTTTGCCTGGTGATATTCACGAGTGAACTCCTCTTTCAAACGATACTGACGTTCAACAAGCTTACGTACTTTTTCGGTTTCCTTTTCACTTTCGCGAAGATACTGATTCAGTTTAACAATTGGGTTTTGTTCCTCTTTCTCATCTAACATGCCATGAATATCTGCTGAAATTGTGTCTTTGATTCGAGAAAATAAATTCGCCATCAATAATCTCTCCTTTTAGTATTTATTTAGTTCAGCCCATTGCTTTTCAAAATTTACAAATGGGTCGTCTTGCGTTTCTTCAGTTCCAATGCCGTCATTTCGTCTCCACTTTTTATAAATGATATACAGCACATATGCCGCCGCTACACCTACAACAGCATAGATGTTGGAAACCGTGAAACTTAATACGACAAAGCCTAGAATCACCCACAAAATTTTCTTCGCTGTGGAATCTGTTTTCATAAATTGTTTAAAGATCACGTACAACAACCAAACTCCTGCTGCAAGCATGATCATAGGACCAAGATTCGCCACCAATACTGCTAGTGCGACTAGCCCAGCTATAAACCAAAGAAATTGTTTCATCATTATTGCCTCCTCTCTGTGATCTTGTCTTTATCTTACCGAGTTATGAAGCTTCACATAATGATCCTGGGATATATTTTGAACTAAGCCTTTAGACGTATAAGCATGTAAGCCTCATGAATTCATCGCATTTCCAGCATGTTTTTTCTCGTCGTGTAAATACTATACCAGAAAGGCGCAAGCGCCCGTTTAGCAACGTATATGCTGGACTGAGCCGCAGTAAGATAAAGGAAACACGAAGAACGAAGTGATTCGATGTTGACTTATCTTACGGAGGTGAGGGAAGCATACTAGTTGCTGGGCACTAGAGCTAGACATCTAAGAGTTACAATGCTTTTATAAAAAGTGAAAAGGAGGGAGCTTATATGCTTACTTCACAACAACAAGCCTCTTTCAAGCAAGAGCTACAAAAGCAAAAACAAGAATTGCTCTCTCATCTAGAGCAAAATGATCATTTTGACCTTGAAACGGCATCCGTTCATGGGTCCGTAGATGAATTATCGAATTATGACAATCACCCTGGTGATAATGCCAGCTATCTATATGAGCGCGAAAAAGATATTGCTTTAAATGAGCATGCTGAAGATGAGTTAAAAAACATTAATCATGCTCTAGAGCGTATGAACCAAGGCACTTATGGTCAATGCGAGGAATGTGGAAAAGACATCCCGGCTGAACGTCTTGAAGCATTACCTACAACGACTTTTTGTATAGAACACAGCCGTGACCAAGAAGAACATGAACGTCGTCCCGTTGAGGAAGAAATAATTCAACCTGGATTACGCCGAGAATCAGATGAGGAATCTGGAACAAACTTTTACGATGCAGAAGACTCTTGGCAAGATGTAGCACGCTATGGAACATCTGAGACGCCTTCTGATTTCTCAGGACAGGATATCGATGACTATAGTGATACCTACATTAATTCAGATGAACCCGTTAACTATGTAGAGGATTATGAAAACTTTACTGGTGTTGATATGTATGGAAAAGAAGTGAAGGTGTATCCCAATCCTTCACATGAAGAATATGAAGAAGACCTCGATGAATCAGGTATGATGTCTGTAGTTGGAGAGCTTCACTATCATGAAACAGATGGGTACGTCGATGAGAAAGCAAAGGAAGAAGAAGAGGATAACTTTTGGAAATAAATAGAAAAACAAAATCCTACCTCATTATGGGTAGGATTTGTTTCTTTAGTCATGATTTTTTAGTTCTTTTTCCATATCGCTTTCTCTTTTACCCTTAGCCGAAACATCAATAGCTGGAGTGTTGTTATATAAATAATGATGAGCTAAAGATTCACCTTCAGTTTGACCATCATCTCCATCTTGGTTGTTAAACGCCTTATTGATTTCAATATTGGCATTGAAAGCTTCAGACATTTCATTATGGGTTTCTTCATTGTTCTTACGTTTTTTTGACATCGATCATCCCTCCTCTTAGTTGTTAGTATTTCTAAAAGAGGTACGTTTACTCAAGAAGGAGTTAAACTGATTTCAATATCAATTCCCCTATAGGACTTTAACACTTGATTCTATTTTTTAAACGTAAAGCATTTTGAATGAGGTTATCTTAGGAACGCATGATATTTAACATAGTTACGCAAACTATGTTATCGAAAGGAGGCATCACGATGACGAAACGTAAAGTCGCACATGATGCAGCATTACGCAACAATAATACCCCTACAGAAAGCTTGGAAAATGTTGAGCTTACCAACGAATCCAAGAACCGTGAAGATATGCAACGCGCAGCTAATCGTAATTCGAAGCAAGGAAGAAAAGGTAAAAATGACTTGTAATGAAGAAAGACCCGTTTTTAAGCGGGTCTTCTATGTATGGTTTATCAGGCAAGTTATTAAAAAATCACACATTAAACATATCCATCATAAACTTCCCCATCCCTCTTATCAGATAAAACACTAGTCGAATTGGTAAAAATAGAAGCTCAGGTAAAAGAAACAATATATCGAATAACATATCAACCCAATTATATACACCTAATTTTTTTCTTTCTCTTCTTCTCTCTTTTCTTTTTCGCCAAATCCCCACTGTTTTACCCCTCCTTCATATTTACTAATTTATTCAGTTGCATGATCATTAAAACCTTTTTCATTTGAGACTTATACTCTTACTTTACCGCTTCAAAGTAACCTGATGATTTAGTAACTGATATTACACCATTATGTCTCTTTTTCACATCCTCCAGATACTGTACAAATTGATCTAATAAACCGTCATTTAGAAAGGCTTTCAATTCATAAGTTGTAGACTGTAAATAATCTATTATCGGTTGGGTTTCTGGAATGTCTAATTGATCTTCAAACTCCGTAGATCTAACTTTAGTAAAATGCTTAAGAAGTTTATCTTCTCCGTTCTCCAATCCAAATGCATCGGCATGAATGTGAGCAGATGGATATCCTAAAAGTTGATCAAATCCTTTTACGAGTTCTTCAAATTCTTTCAGATGGGAGTTTCCAATTGTAGAACAGTAAAAAATTCCGTCATCTTTTAACACTCTATGTACTTCACTCAATGCTTGGTCAAGATCTTCAACGTGATAGAGCATATGATTGGCAATAATGACATCAAATGAATGGCTCTCAAAAGGAATCTCTTGAATATTAACTTGTTCATATGTAAATTGATCATGAATGGGTAACTGTTTTTTGAGGTCTTCTAACATTCCGTGTGAAAAGTCAGTCAGAGTGATATTCCAACCAGAAGATATATGCTGTTGATTTTTCAACCAAAATGCCCCATTCCCACAACCAAGTTCCAAAACACTACTTCCCTCTGGTATTTGATACTGTTCAAACAACCATTCATGCCAATCTTGTGAATTTGTACTATACAGGTCATGAATTTTTATTCGAGCATTTAAATTCGTTGAGTTTTTATATTGGCTTTCTATACTTTTCATTATATATCCCCCTGTTCATTTACGTATCTCCTCCTTTATTCGCGATTCTTATCTAAGCAACCTTCCAAATTCTAGTATTACAATGACTAAAAAACACCGCCAATGATAGCGGTGTTAGAAGGTAAGTATTATATATCCATTGGTGTTAACGTTTCACCTGTTTCCATAAGACTCTTCAGGTTACTGATAATTGCTGGCCATCCGTTATTTAATCCCATGAAGGTATCATCTCTCTCAAAGAAATCGTCTTCTTTTAAGTTTTCGTGTAAAAGGGTTAACTTCACTGTTTCGTTAAACTGTTTAAGTTCAAATGTCACCACAGTTGGTTTTTCACGTTCTGAATCATCAACATGATTCCAAGTAAACGTTAAAATCTCATGTGGTTTCGACTTAAGTACTTCCCCAAACACATCCAATTCACCATTACCTCGAAAGTATTTCACCTCAGAACCTTCCTGCCAGTCGGACTGTACCTTTGTACCAAAAAAATACTTTTGAGTAAATTCTGGACTTGTTAGGGCTTCCCATAATTTTTCAGGTGACGTTGCAATATACGTTACGTACACAAAAGATTGATCACTCATCATTTTCCTCCTCCAATTGATGTTTCATATCATCTAACACTTCCATTCGATGGTGGTTATATTTGCTTATCCACCGATTGTAAATGTCCCCTATAGGAGCTGAATTTAGATAGTGTAGCTTTTCTCTTCCACGGCGAACTTCAATGACTAAATTGGCTTCAGCTAAAATAGTTAGATGTTTTGTAACAGCTTGTCTCGATATATCTAGATGTTGGACTAATTCATGTAAGGTTTGTCCGTTTTTCAAATACAGTTGATCAAGTAATGTTCTACGATTTATGTCCGCTAACGCTTTAAAGACCTTATCTATATTCAAGCCCCCCTTACTTTTTCATTATATGCAACTATATGGTTGCATACAAGTCATCCAAATAATTCTCCCTTTACCCTCTATCGCATTCTTCCTATGACCTTTATAATAGATAAGCATGAATGAATTGTAGAAAGGTGTATCAATCATGAGTTTACTCACAGTAAATAACTTAAGCCACGGTTTCGGAGACCGAGCTATTTTCGATGACGTCTCGTTCCGTTTATTAAAAGGAGAACACATTGGACTTATTGGAGCGAATGGTGAAGGTAAGTCCACATTTATGAATATAATTACAGGTAAACTAGAACCTGATGCTGGTAAAGTAAGCTGGTCAAAACATGTTCGAGTAGGATACTTGGATCAGCATGCAGACTTGGCACAAGGCATGTCGATTAGAGATGTTTTAAGAACAGCATTCCAATACCTATTTGATATGGAAACAGAAATGAATCAGCTTTTCGCCAAAATGGGAGAAGTGGACCCTGAAGAACTTGAAGAACTTCTTGAGGAAACGGGTCGTATTCAAGATGCATTAACAAACAATGACTTTTACACAATCGACGCCAAAGTGGAAGAGGTCGCTAACGGTCTTGGTTTGAATGAGATTGGCTTAGAACGTGATGTTCATGATCTAAGTGGTGGTCAACGTACAAAGGTTCTTCTAGCCAAACTACTATTAGAAAAACCGGATATTTTATTACTAGATGAGCCAACAAATTATTTGGATGTTGAGCATATTGAATGGCTAAGAACCTACCTTCAAGAGTATGAAAATGCATTTATTTTAATTTCACACGATATCCCATTCTTAAACAGTGTCGTGAACCTGATTTATCATATGGAAAACCAGGAGCTTACGAGATACCCTGGCGATTACAATGAGTTTTTACGTGTATATGACATGAAAAAGCAACAGCTTGAAGCAGCTTATAAGAAGCAACAAAAAGAGATCGCCAATTTGAAAGACTTTGTAGCTCGTAATAAAGCCAATGCTGCTACAAGTAAAATGGCAATGTCTCGTCAGAAGAAGCTTGATAAAATGGATGTGATTGAACTAGATTCTGAAAAGCCGAAGCCACAGTTCAACTTTAAGCAAGCTCGTACACCAGGAAAGTATCTTTTTGAAACTAATGATCTTGTGATTGGGTATGAAGAACCTTTGTCTAGACCACTGAATTTAGCAATGGAACGTAATCAAAAGATTGCACTTTCTGGAGCTAACGGTATTGGTAAAACGACGTTATTACGTAGCATTTTAGGTGAAATTCAACCTGTCTCAGGCTCTGTTCAGCAAGGTGAGCACCTTCACATCGGTTACTTTGAACAGGAACTAAAAGAAACGAGTAATAATACGTGTATTGAAGAAATATGGGAAGAGTTTCGCCACTTCACACAATATGAAGTACGTTCAGCTCTTGCAAAATGCGGTCTTACTCAAAAGCATATTGAAAGTAAGGTGCAGGTACTAAGTGGTGGAGAAAAAGCCAAGGTTCGGTTATGTAAGTTAATAAATAAAGAAACCAACCTACTAGTCCTAGATGAACCGACCAATCACCTTGACGTGGACGCAAAAGCAGAACTGAAACGTGCTTTAAAGGATTATAAGGGTAGTGTACTTCTAATCTCACACGAACCTGACTTTTATCAGGATATTGTGACTGACGTTTGGAACTGTGAGGATTGGACAACGAAAGTATTTTAAAATTAAGTTTTAGACACTTTTATGGTGTAAGAAAAAGAGGAGCTTCCGTTTAGGAAGTTCCTCTTTTCTCTTACTCTAGCAACCTTTAGATAAACAAAAACAATGTAATCGCTAAAATAACAAGGGCCGGGGACAAACATCCCAATAATTCAAATGAACAACAACCGAAGTCGAAAACATTTGACATTCCTATTTTTTTGTCTTCATCATCCTTTGAATACCCCATAACGTGTGTCTGCCCCTTCGATTTTCCTGTTTATAGATATAAATTTTCTTGTGTTAATAAAGTGTCTTTAATATAATTCACTTGTTCAATCATATGACCAATATTTCCTTCTCCTGCATACAAAGACATATCAAAAAAGTTCTCATCTAAATCAGACCAATACAAAATATTTTCATCGCCAGAAACTGATGCTTCTCGATTTAATCTTCCAACATATACTTCGACGTAGCAATTATGAACGTAATATGTAAAATCCATTAAATGGTGGAGTTTGATATCATCTTTGGTAATGTTCGTTTCTTCAAGAAGTTCTCTATAAGCAGCTTCACTACCCGATTCACCAATTTCGATTTTTCCTCCGACTAAGTTACTTAATCCCTTATACGGGTCCTTCAACCTCTTACACATTAACAACTTATCCAAACCTTTATTATAGATCATTAAAACGTTATAACCTTGCATTAAAACACCTTCTTTATTAAAAGTCCTGCTCCCAATTTTGTCTGAAGTTTCTACAACTGTCCCGCAATAACAGTAGGCTACTTCATTAACCAATATATCAGCATTATAATTAGTATAAAGACAAAACAACCACCCTTTGTAGGGCTTCCGTACAATGCTCTATTCCATCCATCATCTGCATCTATTTTATTTTTATCTTCTTTATGTGGCTTAGACATTAAATCACCCCCAAATTTAAAGACCTACTCAATACCTTTATATCTATTAGTTGAACATTTTCATGTATTATCTATATAATTTTTGTACCTCTTCTCCATAACAAGCCAACCCACAAATCTATAAACTACGCCGAACGGGACAGCTTGTGTAATATAAAAATACAACTCCTTTATTTCATTAGAGACATCATTTTTTATTAAGTAGAAGTTCATAGTGTATATTACTTCACACACCAACCTATTAACTTGATAAGAATAATTTGTTTAGGAATATATAAAATAAGCACCTGTCATTAAAATGATAAGAAAGGCGCCAACATATACCACTTTAAAAATACGCTTTTCTTTTAGAGTAAAAGGTAGTTTGGATTCTACATATCTTGAATAGCTCCCCAAGCATAATAAACCTAACAGTGCAATCAATTGACCGATAGAATCATCAATTAAGAGAAACCTAATTGCAGAGACTAACACTAATAAAATACCAATATAACCGATGCCGGTATAAAAATACTTTCTCTTTTCCTCTTCAATCATAAGTTCCCTTCTTCCTTTAGATAATCTTTCTTTATTACTTTTACTAACCTCTTGTACTTGTTTTCCACAGTATAATTTTTATTACAAATCGTGTCCTATAAAAGTGGTACACATCACAATAATTCCAATTATTTCAAACAACACTCATACTTTCAATAACTTTATGTTTCCATAAGAAAAGCTTTTTTAAAATTATTTCGAATACAAGCATTCCAATCATTTTTGCTTGTCACATGAATTAACTGGTCAGCCTATTGATGAGTGATTACGCACACTTCACATGTAAAGAAAAGGACGAAATCGCAATGGATTTCGTCCTACAAATAAGTGTTATATTCTCATTTCTAAAAACCTTAACTCCAGATATTAATCCTGCTGCTTCTTCAACGCTTCTTGTAACGATACGTTCTTCAACTTACGTTTCGAAATCCATAACGACACGAAATACGTAACCATAATGATCACAAATCCAAGGACAATCATAAACCAGCTTAAGTTAACTGGAAGCGAGAATCCTGTTTGCTCTACCAGTGAAGTCATCATTCCATCAATACTATAATAAGCTATAGGCACTGACACTACATAAGAGAACAAGACAATTGGTGTAAAGACATTTAAAACCATCTTTGAAATTTCATTATCTTTATATCCCATTACTTTTAACAACGAGATAGAAGGAGAATTCTCTTCAACGATAAGATTGGTTATTAAGGTAAGGACAATGACACCAATTAAGAAAGCAAATCCAGCGATCCCCATTACAGAATACCGAGTTAATTGTGATGTGGATTCAAAGTTTTCGATAGCGTCCTTTTTATTTTCAACATATAAGATTTGCTCTGATTCTGTAGGTTCGACATTTGTCCATTTCGCAGTATATACGCCTTCTGGATACCCTAAAAATGAGTTCACCTCATTTAATTGGAAATATACTGAAAAACCAATATAGACATTCGCCACGCCCTTCACTTCTTTTGTGATGGTTTTATCGTTATATGCATTTCCGATCGTCAGTTCATCACCTAGTTCTAGTCCCAAAACAGATGCTAATGGTTGACTGACGACAAAACCACTTTCAGCTTTATCATTTAATAGGTGTTCCTCGTCATTTAGAAGTTGGATTTGATCGGTCCCTGGTTCAAAACCATATATGGAAACTTTCTGATCAATCGATATATCCTCTTTGTCGTTCAATTGCTGTACTTGAATTTCAGCATTTGTGAAAGGACTTGCTCCCTCTTCAAGATCACCTTGCTGAAGCTTATTGTAATACACCCCATAGTCATAGGTGAAAATCTTTTTATAAGTGGTCTCAACGATATCATCCATAGAGTTATACGTGACAAAACCAAAAATTAATAGAATGGTAGAGAACATGACGCCAATAAAAATATAGACCGCTCGTGTTTTCTTCCTTACCAACAAACGTAATCGAAAGCGTGATATAAAGCTTCCTTTTTTAAAGAATGGTAACCGTTCCAACATCGACTTCTTTCCTTTGGAGACATCCTTAGGAGATAACAAATCGAGTGGCGATTGTTTCAATGGTTTACGTATTACAAAATAAGTCATAATCAGTAAAACGACATTAGGGACAATGAATCCAATGACTAAAACCATCATATCCCAATCAAAATAAGAGATACTAGGAAGGTTATAGTATTCAGAATAAAGGTTTGTAATAGGAATAGATAAACCTGCTCCTGCAAGTAGACCTAAAATGCTCCCAATGATTCCGATTACACCTGCATGTGATAGGTAGTGACGCATTAATTCTTTTTTTCGATACCCTAAAGCCATTAACGTACCAATTTCTTTACGCTGCATTTCAAGTTGCCGCTTCAAGATCATTAATACCATCATGACTGATAAAACTAAGATAAATAAAGGGAGAGTCGTTATAACCGCCTCGGAACTCTCAATTTCTGATTCCACAAATTCTATACGAGGATTTTCATCAGCATTCATCCATCTTAATAAAGAATAATTATCTACTACATGATCCTTAAATGAAGCAACTTCTTCCTCACTATTTCCTTGCCCGATCACTTGAGATACGGATCTACTCGAAAGATTAGTTAATGTGTCTTCTCCTGTAATGGCAAGCCCAAATGACTTAGGATCATTCACCAGGTCACTTACTCTTTCCAAAATATAAATATAATCAGGCAGATACATAAAGCCTGTAACCCTAAGATTCTGGTTATTCACTTCGACTGTATCCCCCACACTTATATCGTGTGCCTTAGCAAAAGGTGGAGAAACAGCTATTTCTCCTTGTTTATTAGGTAAATCACCCTCTGAGATATAAGGTTTATTGATGTCCTCTGTTAAAGAGAATACGCGAAGTGTTGTGTCTTCTGACTTGTAATCAACATCCGTGTACGAGCGTTTCTCAAGGTCTATCTCAAAGTTTTGTTCCCAGGTCGAGAGTTGATCTTGATGAATCGATTCGCTCACAATAAAATGAAAGTCTTCTTGATGATAGGATTCTTTAAATTGCTGATTACGTGTATCTAATGTTGAAATGGCCATCGACATGGACACAAATAGCATGATTGATATAAGTAACAAAACGATAACGCCGAAATACTGAAACTTTTTCTCTTTTATATGACGTAGAATACTTTTTCGTAAAATCATACCCAGTTCACCTTCTCAGGATCAACAGGCGCTTCATTATAAAAGTGTTCAGTAATCTCCCCGCTCTTCATGCGTATGACTTTATGCGCCATTTCTCCAATTCCATTATTATGCGTGATAATGCATACAGTTGTTCCATAAGTCTCGTTTACAAACTGTAGTAATTTCAATATATTCTTTCCTGTCTCTTCGTCTAATGCTCCTGTAGGTTCATCACACAGAAGCACCCTTGGATTTTTAATAAGCGCTCTTGCAATAGCAACACGCTGTTGTTCTCCTCCACTTAACTGATGAGGGAATTTATCTTTCTTATCCCACATTCCTACTTTTTCTAAGATCTCTTTCATGTCTAAAGGGTTTTGACTTAATTGTCTCCCCACTTCAACATTTTCTTCTACGGTAAGCGTTGGGATCAGGTTATACTGTTGAAAAATAAACCCTAAAGAATGACGGCGGTATTCAGTTAAGTCTTTGTCTTTCATTTTATCTAATTGATGATCATCTACTTGAACCGACCCACTGTCATGGCGATCAATTCCCCCAATTACATTGAGTAGCGTTGATTTTCCAGACCCCGATGGTCCTAAAATGGCAACAATCTTTTTGTTTGGAATTTCAATGGATGCTTCTTTTAATGCATGAACATTGACTTCACCACTTTGATAAATTTTGTTTACGTTTGATAAAACAATACTCATACGCTCATCTCCAATATTTTTTGAAATATATAATTCTAAATGTTTCATTTTCTATTATCATAGTACTATAAGGATTTTCAGAACACAACATATTTTTGAAATATATAACATCTATTATTTCAAAAAATCCATAAAAAAAGAGCGATGCTTTCTGCATGCTCTTTCGTTTAATTTTTTTTATAATCATCCAAGAAATCCTTTTGAAAACTTGTCGTTGGTGCCTTACTGTTATGGGGAGTTTTCAATTTTTTAAAAGGATTTGAACCATATTTTTCAGTGAGTTGATCAATTGTCGAATAGAGTTTTTCATGTTTCGCTTCTTCTTCATAAGTGAACAAGTTCAACTGCATTGCTGCATCTTGTTTTTCGATTAAGTCCTGAGCGGTTACACCTAATAAACGGATAGGGTCCTGATTCCAATGCTCTTCTAATAACCTCATAGCATAATCATAAATATCATCTACTTGATGAATATAATCAGGCAGTTGTTTACTTCTTGTAATGGTTTTCCGGTCGTGGTAACGAATCATGATTTGGAGATTTTGAGCATAAACTTCTTTTCGTTCCATCCGATCCGCAACTTTTTGCGAGAGTCGCCGAATCAAGCGTTGGATCTCTTGTTCATCTGTTGTATCATGCGGTAATGTTTGCGAGTTTCCAATACTCTTAAATTCTGATACGGCATCTGGATCAACAGGGCGGTTATCTTCTCCGTTAGCCCGGTTTTTTAGACGCTCTCCATTAATACCAAGTAAGCTTTTCAGTTGCATGACATCGGCTTTAGCTAAGTCACCAATTGTACTGATCTCAATCGATTGTAATTTTTCAGCTGTCTTTTGCCCCACACCATACATTTCCCCAATCTCCATGGGCCAAAGTTTATGTGAAATATCTCTTTTCCGTAAAACGGTAATCCCCATGGGCTTTTTCATATCAGAGGCCATTTTTGCTAAAAATTTATTTGGGGCAATTCCAATAGAACAAGGTAACTCTAATCTATCTAAAATGGTTTGTTGAATCTGTTCCGCGATCTCTAAAGGTGTTCCTTTATCCTCGCATTCTGTAATATCCATGTATCCTTCATCAATTGATACAGGTTGAACATAGGGTGTAATGTCAGACAGAATAGAAAAAATCTCACGAGAAGCTTCACGATAATGCTCAAAGTTTGGACGCATAACAATTAACTCAGGACATAAACGCCTAGCTTCCCATAAAGGCATCGTAGTTTTAACACCTTTAGCTCGAGCTTCATAGCTACTTGTAACGACAATTCCTTTTCGTTCCTCAGGATTCCCCGCTATAGCAAGAGGCTTTCCTTTTAATTCTGGATTACGTGTCATTTCCACAGAAGCATAGAAACTGTTCATATCAACGTGAAAAATCACGCGTCCCTTTTTCGGATAGTATTTCGACATACTGCTACACCCTTCTTCAATCTTCTAAAGAAAACTTGCCGATTGGCAAGCCTTCTAGGCGCAGACAGAGGCTTAGTTGCGCTTAGCTAAAATTTTATTTACTCTTAAGGTGGAACATAAGTTCTATATGGTATTATAACATATATTGTATATATTCGTGTGACAAGCTACATCCTATCCTTGAAGAACAAATAGAAAACCTCCATCACAGTTGTATATCAATGTGATGGAGGCTTCTAATGCTCCCCTTCATTCAATTGTGCAAGCTTTTTACCCTTACTTTGCGTTTGGGTACACACATAGGACCGTGTAGCTGCACGATTATATATTAAATCAAACTTGCTTTTGGCAAGCCTGCGTTTGGCAATGGACTCATAAGGATTGTTCAAAACCTCAAGATGTTGTTCTAATTGCCATTTCTCTTTACTTGATACCAATACTTTCATACAAAACCTCTTCCTTATTCTTTATATGATTTCTTCTCATGGGTAGCCGCTACTTCATTAGAAGGGCTTGTATGCTGTGTGCTTTCACCATATTCCTCAGTTCGATCTAGTTTCTCTTGATATTCAATCGTTGCATTATCTAAGGATTGCTGTTGAAACTTTTGAATATAAGATAAACCGGCAAATCCCGCTAAAAGTGATGTAACAATAACCGATAAAGGATTTTCTGTTCCTGTTAACGAGATTGTACTTTTGGCAATCACTCCAGCTCCAGCACCAATTAATAAATCTCCAAGCACCCCTAACTCAAAAAGGATTGGATCTGTCTCTTTATTTTCTCCAAAACGAAATCCTAATAAAAACAAGAAAAATAACACGGCAGCTTTCAGGGTCGTAAATCCCCATAATACCCCTTTCATGATAGGGCCATGAGACGACAGATGAAGCTCTTTAAAACCATCAAAGCGATAATCAATACTAATAATCGGCAACAAAATACATGCGTTACGTTTGTAATGCCCAATCAAAGCTCCTACCAAACTAACCAAAATCGCGACTTCAAACATGTCCCACAATTCGACTAAAGAAATAATCCTCTCCATATCATCACCCTTCTCTATATACTACTACTAGAATATATCCATTATTTTGAATTTTCAATATATTTTACAAAAAACATACATTTGGATTATATCTTTCATTGAATTCATAGGGAAAAAGATAGATAAAAGAGGTACATTATACTAAGAAAATGAAAAAACGCATGAGGTTCATTACCTCATGCGCATCTTATTATGCATTCGCTGCTTCATCTATAATCGCTAAGATCATTTCTGCTGTTTTTTCTAATTCAGAAAGTGGCATACGTTCATTGGTTGTGTGAATCTCTTCATAACCGACACAAAGGTTAACAGTAGGAATTCCGTGACCAGCAATGATGTTGGCATCACTTCCTCCACCACTTGTTAAAAGCTCGCTAGAACGGCCAATTTTCTCAGCTGCTTTTTTCGCAACTTCAACAACCTGTTCGCCTGCTTCATGCTTAAAACCTGGATACATGACCTGAACGTCAATATCAACACTTCCACCCATTTCCTCAGCAGTTTCTTTGAATGCTTTGCGCATCTTCTCTACTTGTTCCTCCATTTTCTCAGGGACTAGAGATCTTGCCTCAGCTAGGATTTCCACATGATCGCATACAATGTTCGTCTTTTGTCCACCTTCAAAGCGTCCAATATTTGCAGTCGTTTCATCATCAATGCGTCCTAATGGCATTTTCGAAATTGCTTTAGAAGCTAATGTAATAGCCGAGATACCTTTTTCAGGAGCAACACCAGCATGAGCTGTTTTGCCTTTAATGACGGCATTGATTCTAGCTTGTGTTGGAGCTGCTACAACGATGTTACCAACTAGTCCATCACTATCAATGGCATAACCGTATTTAGCTTTTAAGTATTTTGGATCAAGCGCTTTCGCCCCTACTAAGCTAGACTCTTCTCCAACTGTAATAATGAACTGGATATCTCCATGTTCGAAATTATTTTCTTTAAGGGAACGAATCGCTTCTAAAATGCCAGCTACACCAGCTTTATCATCTGCACCAAGAATGGTTGTCCCATCCGTAACGATATAATCATTCTCGATAGAAGGTTTCACACCTTTACCAGGTAGAACTGTATCCATATGGGATGTGAAGTAGATAGTATCTACACCTTCTTTTGTTCCTTTAAGATTACAAATTAAGTTCCCTGCACCATGGCCGGTTTCTTCTTTGGTATCATCTTCTGTAACCTCAACACCCAGGTCAGTGAATTTTTTGGTAAGGACTTTAGCAATCTCTGCCTCATCCCCTGTTTCGGAATCAATTTGAACAAGTTCTAGAAATTCTTCGATTAGTCTATCTCGATTAATGCTTGGCATGTCTTTTCCTCCTTCATATGTAAAACACATACTCATGTGCGTTGCCTTTAGAAAACACGCTCTATTAGTACGTTAGCGGAACGCCTTTCACGTGTCAAACACAACCCTTTACAGAGGGATATTTCCGTGTTTCTTCTTCGGTCGTTCTTCTTTTTTATTCTTTAACATATCTAACGCCTGAATAAGAGAAATACGCGTTTCTCTTGGATCGATCACGTCATCCACCATGCCTAATCCAGCTGCAACATAAGGATTCGCAAACTTTTCACGATATTCATCAATTTTTTCCTGGCGGGTTGCTTCTGGATCTTCACTGTTTTGAATATCCTTAGCAAAAATAATATTTGCTGCTCCTTCAGGGCCCATGACAGCGATCTCAGCATTTGGCCATGCATACACAAGATCCGCTCCAATAGATTTACTATTCAAGGCAACATATGCTCCACCGTATGCTTTTCGAGTAATCACTGTAATTTTCGGAACGGTCGCTTCAGAGTATGCATATAGAATTTTGGCACCATGACGGATAATACCACCATGTTCCTGTTTAACACCTGGGAAGAACCCTGTGACATCCTCAAAAGTAATTAATGGGATGTTAAATGAATCGCAGAAACGGATAAAACGAGATGCCTTATCAGAGGAATCAATGTCTAAGCCACCAGCCATAAACTTGGGTTGATTACAGACTAACCCTACTGTTTTTCCTTTTAGCCGTGCAAAACCAACTACGATGTTTTTCGCAAAGTCTGGATGGATTTCAAAAAATGAACCATCATCAACTACTTGATCTAAGACCGTACGAACATCATAAGGGCGGATCGGATCAAAAGGAATTAAATCAGTTAAGTCAGGACGATAGTGATCCTCATCATCCATTTCAATTTGTTTCGGTTGCTCCTGATTATTCGCAGGAAGGTACTTAATAAGATCCCGAACTTGGTCTAAGGCTTCTTCCTCTGAAGATGCTTTTAGATGTGCGTTCCCACTTTTACTGTTGTGAACTTGAGCTCCTCCTAACCCTTCAGAGCTTATCTGTTCACCAGTAACCGTTTCGATAACTTTTGGTCCAGTGATGAACATTTGTGAGGTTTCTTCCACCATAATGACAAAGTCTGTAATGGCAGGGGAGTAAACTGCTCCACCGGCACAAGGTCCCATGATGACAGAAATCTGAGGAATTACACCAGAATAGATCGAGTTACGATAAAATACCTGACCGTATCCATCAAGTGAAGACACCCCTTCTTGTATGCGGGCTCCACCAGAATCATTTAATCCAATGAAAGGCGTACCATTTTCAGCCGCTAAATCCATAACAGCTGCAATCTTTTTCGCGTGCATCTCTCCCAGTGCTCCACCAAACACAGTAAAGTCCTGTGCGAAAAGATATACATCTTCTCCGTTTATTTTACCAAAACCTGTTACGACACCTTCTCCAGGAGCTTCTTTTCCTTCCATTCCGAAGTCCGTATTACGATGCTCCATAAACGCGTTTAATTCCACAAATGTCCCATCATCAAGCAGGTAATCGATACGTTCACGCGCAGTCATTTTTCCTTTCTCATGTTGCTTTTCAATGCGGTCATCACCACCGCCTAATTCAACGTTTCTTCGTTTATCATAAAGTTCATTAATCTTATCAAAAATATCCATTATTCACCCTCCTCATGCTGACAAAGTTCAAATAACACGCCATTTGCCGCTTTTGGATGTAAGAAAGCTACTTGAGAGTTGTGCGCTCCTGCTTTTGCCTCTTCGTGAATAAGGTCGATTCCATCTTCCTTGTACTGACGAAGACGCTCATGAATATCTTTCACTTCAAGAGCAATATGATGGATGCCCTCCCCTCGCTTTGCAATATACTTAGCGATTGGAGAATCCTCATGAGTTGGTTCTAGTAATTCAAGTTGAGTCTCCCCTAATTGAATAAAGGCTACTTTCACACCTTCTGACTCCACTTCCTCAACATTTTGTAATCGAAGCCCTAGTGTATTTGTATAAAACGGTAATGCATGTTCAATGTTGCTCACTGCAATACCAATATGAGCAATTTTTTCAGGAGGTTCTAGACTAGATGATGCTTCAGGATCTATTAACCTCTTAATATATTTTGCAATTTCTTCAGTTGGACTTCCTGGTGTAAAAATTTTATTTACACCGCCATTTTCTAAAGGTGGGATATCCTCATAAGGGATAACGCCTCCACCAATAACAGGGATATCTTCTGCCTGATTTTCTTTTAATAGTTCGACGACCTTAGGAAATAAAGAATTATGAGCTCCGGATAAAGAGGATAACCCAATAACATCAACATCCTCTTGAATTGCAGCTTGAACGATTTGACCTGGTGATTGACGAAGGCCCGTGTAAATTACCTCCATCCCATGATCTCGCAATGCTTGAGCAATGACGAGTGCACCGCGATCATGTCCATCAAGTCCTGGTTTTGCGATTAGTACACGTATTTTTCGATTCATAGTTAAACTCCTTTCCCTACATGCCTGTATATTCTCCATATTCTTTACGAAGCACGTTGCAGATCTCACCGACTGTTGCATATGCTTTCACAGCCTCTAAAATAAGCGGCATTAAGTTTGTATGTTCATCATGTGATGCTTGTTTAATCTGATCGAGCGCTTGTTCAACTTTAGCCTGGTCTCGTGTATTGCGGATGTCCTCTGTTTTCTGAATTTGATTTTTCTCCAGTGTTTCATCCACACGTAACAGCTCAGGGTTAACCTCTTCATCAATTTGGAACTGGTTCATTCCAACGATGATGTCATCCCCATTTTCAATGTTTTTCTGTGCTTCATAGGCTGCATGGTGTATCTCTCGCTGCATAAATCCTTCTTCAACAGCTTGAACTGCGCCACCTAAGTCACGAATCTGTTCTAAGTACTGGTTAACCTCTTCTTCCATTTTGTCCGTTAAATGCTCTACATAATAAGACCCACCTAATGGATCTACCGTATCTGCCACGCCACTTTCGTTCGCAATAATTTGTTGCGTACGTAACGCAATACGTGCAGATTCCTCAGTTGGTAACGCTAAGGCTTCATCACGAGAGTTCGTGTGTAAGCTTTGCGTTCCTCCCATTACAGCAGAAAGTGCTTGAATGGCCACTCGAACAATATTGTTATCAGGTTGCTGAGCTGTAAGTGTTGAACCACCTGTTTGGGTATGGAAACGTAATTTCCAACTCTTCGGATTCTCAGCTTTATAGTGATCCTTCATGATTTTTGCCCAAATACGACGAGCCGCTCTAAACTTCGCCACTTCTTCAAAGAACTGGTTATGTGCATTAAAGAAAAATGCTAGACGAGGGGCAAACTGATCAACCTCAAGCCCTGATTTAAGAGCTGCATCAACATAAGCCATGCCATTCGCAATTGTAAAAGCAAGCTCCTGAACTGCTGTAGCTCCTGCCTCTCGAATGTGATAGCCGGAAATACTAATGGTATTAAACCGAGGAACTTCCTCATAACAATAGCTAAAGATATCCGTAATAATTCTCATCGATGGTTTTGGTGGGTAAATGTATGTCCCACGGGCAATGTATTCTTTTAAAATATCATTTTGAATAGTTCCAGTTAGCTTGTCTTTTGAAACACCTTGCTTCTCTCCCACGGCTATATACATACAAAGGAGAACGGATGCAGGTGCATTAATGGTCATAGAAGTAGAAACCTTATCTAGTGGAATCTGATCAAATAACGTTTCCATATCAGCTAATGAGTCAATAGCAACGCCAACTTTCCCAACTTCCCCTTCAGCCATCGGATCATCTGAGTCATACCCAATTTGAGTTGGTAGGTCGAATGCAACTGACAAACCTGTTTGTCCTTGCTCCAGTAAATAACGGAATCGCTCATTCGTTTCTTTCGCTGAACCAAAGCCTGCGTATTGCCTCATTGTCCAATAGCGACTACGGTACATCGTTGGCTGGATCCCCCTTGTGTAAGGGAATTGCCCAGGAAATCCTGATTTTTCGACATATTCTTCATCGATTTTTTCAGGCGTATATAAACGATCGATCTCAATGTGAGAGCTCGTTTCGAATGTGTCTTTTCGTTCAGGAAATCGTTCTGTAACTTTATCTGCTTCCTTTTTCCATTGTTCTTTTTTGTCATGAAATGTTGAACTCATGGCTACTCCTCCTTCTACGATTCGTCCCTAATCCTATATATTTCTATAAACCTATAAGAAAACCCTTTCAATTTTCAGACAATCTTATTGTATCATGAATTGATGGATAGTTTGATACATCATTTTCAGACATAGCCTTGTCCATTTTGAAAATTCAGGTTAAAATGTGAGTAGCACTTCGTACGAAGGAGGACGACTACATGGCATCAAAAACTGCGAAGAAACAGACAGAGCAACTTGCAGAGCGTAAGCCATCCAAACGTGAAAAGCGTCAAAAAGTGATTATTTATCTTATGATCATTTCTATGCTTTTAACATCCCTGTTAGCTGGCGCGTCCATGTTCTTATAAGAAATGATAGATGAAATATGAAAGGACACACTGCATGGCAGGTGTCCTTTTTTAAATTCTGTTAAGTCCCTAGTTGGGATGCGAGGGATTCTTGAGCTTACTCGAGGGATTTATGTTCCTACCCGAGGGATTATCTCTCCTTCCCGTGGGATTCATGCTCCTACCCGAGGGATTCCTGCTTCTACCCGAGGGATTCCTGCTCCTACCCGAGGGATTCATGCTCCTACCCGAGGGATTCCTGCTTCTACCCGAGGGATTACTGCTCCTACCCAAGGGAAAACTACCAAGCCAAACGAACTCTATCCACAAAACAAGGCTGCACCCAAAAAGTGCAGCCTTGTTTTTCTTTATATAAATGTAGGGGGTCATAAGTTTAACTTGCTTCTTCTTCTTTCTTTTCCTGTTGTTTTTTCTTTTGATGACCAAGAGTTTTTGTAGGATCGAGAATAATCGTTTTAGTTGTATATTCATCAGATGCTTTGATATCTGCATTGGAAGCTTTCATAAACGACCAAGCTAGCATAATCATAATGATGAGTAATGGGAATCCTCCTACGATACTTGCCGTTTGAAGGGTTCCAAGTCCACCAAGGAACATCAATGTTAACGGAAGTAAGCACAGAGCGAATGCCCAGAATAAACGGTTCCAGCGTAGTGGTTCTTCTTCTACGTGCTTTTGAACAACAGAAGCTAAAATGTAGGAACTGGAGTCAAATGTTGTTGCTAAGAAAATAATCGCTAGAACTGTGAATACCGTAATCATAACAGGTGCCATTGGAAGCTGATTCATGATTGACATAATCGCATATGGTGCACCTTGATTATTTAGAACGGAAATAACATCAAACTGACCTGTCATTTGCATATACATTCCGAAGTTACCAATAACTCCGAAGAAAAGAACACTACCTAATGTTCCATAAATCATCGTTCCTAAAATCATTTGACGGATGGTACGTCCGCGAGAAATTTTAGCGATAAACAGTCCTACAAATGGTGCATATACAAGCCACCATGCCCAGTAGAATACTGTCCATGATTCAGGGAAAGACGTTTCAGCGAATGGGCTCATTCCTGAGAAAGGTGCTGTCCATGTACTCATGTGGAAGAAATTATCCATTAATAAACCAATACTATTTGTCGTTGTTTCTGCAATAAATCTTGTAGGTCCAAATACAAACACAAATGCTAGAAGGAAAAAGGCTAACCATAAGTTCACGTCACTTAGGATCTTAATTCCTTTTTTCAAACCAGTATATGCACTAACCGCGAAAATAACTGTACAGATTACTAGAATAGCAGTTTTTAATCCGATTGTAACTTCAATTCCAGTTAACTGCGAGATACCTTGTGCAATCATTGGAGTTCCAAGTGCTAGAGTTGTCCCTGCACCACCCATTAAACCGAACATAAACAATACATCAATTAGTGTTCCGATTGGGCCATCTGCTCTTTTACCAATCAGTGGACGGCAAGCTTCACTAATTTTTAACACGTGCTTTTTACGAACATAGTAGAAATACGCTATCGGAAGAGCTGGAAGTGTGTAGATCGCCCAAGCAATTGGACCCCAGTGGAAAATGCCATAAGCACTTGCCCATTGAATCGCTTCTTTTGATCCTGCTTCCATACCCCAAGGTGGAGATTGATAATAGTATGCCCATTCAATCGTTCCCCAATATAAAATACTTGATCCAATTCCAGCACAGAATAACATTGCTGCCCAAGAAAAGGTGCTAAACTCTTGTTTTTCATCTTTGTCGCCTAATTTAATATGTCCATTTTTACTAAATGCTACGTAGATCAGGAATAGAAAGATTCCTAAACCTACAATCATAAAGATAACGCCGAAATTTTTTGTCATGTAATCTTTCGCAGCTAATACAGCTTCCCCACCCGCTTCTGGGAAAATAATTAGTGGAACTGTAACAGCTAGTAGTAAGAAAAATGCCCCTATAAACGTGGGCCAATCAATTAATTTCGTTTTCATCTAATCGTCCTCTCTTTTATGTACGTTTATTATCATAATAGATAACTAACGTTTTGTACAGAATAAATTGTACATTCTTTTTGTTCTTATGTAATTGATGCAGTTGATTGAACTGAACAAACAAATCTTTCTTTCCTTGGCACAACTGGGATTATAGATGATCGATTGAACTTAAGATTTTTCTAAAAATTTTTTTATAAAAAACTGCTTCACTGAGGCAATTATGGTAGATTTTAAAATTAAAAGGGATTATTTTACACGAGAAATAGAGGTATGAGATTGATTATGTTACCCTCTAAATACATAAAACTGGAAGCGGGGAAAATCTATGAAACATAAAAAAATATACATATCGCTTTTTTCATTCTTCTTATTAGCCGTAGCGATTTATTTCTTTACACCTTCATCTTCTAAGACCTATCCGTCTTTGGAAAATGAAGAATTTAAGAGTGTAGATAGTAAAGAAAAAGTTCAAGCATATTATGAGTCCATAACACCTGGATTAAAGCGAGCTGAGAAATTAGGGGTAGTAAAAAAGCTTGATAAGAAGATTGACCTTGGAGGCTTTAAAGAATCAATAGATTTGGAGAAAATCTGGTACACAAATAAAGAGGTACATTTATTTTATAATCGGGATATTAAATCGATAGGTAAAAATGAGTACGGGGATAGAATGATTGAAGTACCTCAAATCAACGTGAAAATCGACCATGAGAAAGAACAAAATATCCATAATATATCAGGTGGTTTTCAACGTGATACCGGCGTTCAATACAAAGGTAGATTTTATTCTGTAGTTAGTTTTCAAGTGAGGAATGAAAACTACGATCATATAACGAACATAGAAGACATAGTACATGCAAAGCTACATGCAAATGTTAAGGGAGAATCTAAATCCTTTGACGTTTCTCTACCATTTTCATATAACCCTAGTTCTGAAAAAGTACAATCCGTTCCATTTGACCAAAAGTTTTCATATAACGGAGTTACGATAAATTTTACATCTCTAGAGATCGGAACTAGTCAAAATCGATTACATTTTACAGTAGATCAGCCCAAGGATCATTTCTTCCATAACGTTCTCTTAAGGCTCAATAGTAGCAATGTTAAACAAAAAACAATTGCCTATACACATAAGAATAAAGAAACACAAAAAGAGAATGATTTTTATGTAGAATGGGATCCATTTAATGAAACCCCTGAAAACTTGTCTTTAACACTACAGCATGCAAGATTGATTGGTTCTGATTCTTTAAACTTTGAAATAGATTTTCCATCATACTACTCAGAACACAATAAAGAAGAAATTGATCTTGATAGAAAATTAACTACCATTAAAAATACATCCATCATTTTAGATCGGATATTTCTTGAAGACACCAAAGAAAGATTAGGGATCTTCCTCCATCATAAATATGAGGATGCAGAAACACCTTCAATTACACTTAGCACGGGAATCGGTACAAGCAGAGCATTTGATCCAAATCACCCCACTCCTGTGGCTAAAGCCTATTTAAATAAAAAAAAGCCACTCTCTTTAGCTGTTTCTGGTGGATACGGTAGAGAAAATTCTTATCAGATATCATGGTATATCGAAGAACAAAAACTTAATACACCACTTCGAGTCCAAATAGAAAAGCTAGCCTATCAAATAAACTTCGATAAAGACTTCAACATCAATATAAAGTAAAAGACGCTTATCACCTAAGCGTCTTTTTTCTTACTATAATTCACTTCTATCCAACCATCACTATCTAGAAAGTCTATTTTTACAATTTAATACTATTTATTGAAAAAATTCCATATAGAAAAGTGGTTATATGTTATCATGAGAGCATCATTTAAACAATTCTGACAGTTTAAAAAGCAGGAGGAAGAGTCCATGAAGCGATGGAAACTTGTTGGATTAGGTATTATGGTATTCAGTTTCTTTATATTTTTCTACTTCTATACCGGGGATTCTGAAGGGCGAAAAATGCATGAACTTGATGGAATTATGTCTGTAGACAGTATGGAAAGAATTAATGAATTTTATTATGACAAAACTCCAGGATTGAAACGAGCAGAGAAACAAGGTCTTGTTACAGAAATCGATCAATCGATTAAGCTCGATTACCCTGGTGGGTCTTTGCATTTAGATAAATTGTGGTACACCCCAAAGGGCGCTTATTTATTTTATAGTCGTGATATTGGTTCAATTGGAGAGAAAGAAGATCATGATCAGGGGATTGATCCTCACATTTTAGAAGTTTCTCTTCGGACAAAAGATGCAATTAATACATATCGAAAACTTAATACCTATAGTAAAAGTATAAGACCTTCTGAGGGATTGCAATATAATGGACGTTACTATCACCAGATTTACATAAGTCCTTTATACTTAAAGGAATGGGAAGAAATCTATAACATCAAAACGAAGCTACCTGTAACAATTACTTTAAATGTAGATGGTGTAAAAAGTGAATTAAATAAATCTACTTTACCAGTTCAATATGATCAAGAAAATGAAGTTTACAAATCGTTTGAGATCAACCAAACGATCGATCTTACACCTATGAATGCAACACTAAATTTTAACAAACTGGATATTGGATTCTATTCAAGTAAACTGTATTATGAAATAGAAACTGACGACCCTAAAAAAATTAAGGATGTTGGAGTACGAGTGTACTATAATAATGGCGTTCCCTTACGTGGTAACAAAGATGGAAACCGAACATATCATCAGGAAAAAGTACAATTCATAGATGAGATCCCAACATTTTCTGAGATCCCTAACGAAGTTGAGTTGAGAATCAAGAATGTTCAGATGCAGTCCAACAAACAATTATCCTTCTCCATCGATACTTCAAAAATCAAACCGGACAGTAAAGAAATTGAAGAAGATTTACACGAGAAGCTCGATTATATCATGAATACGAATATCTACTTAGAATCCTATAGATATGATCCAATACAAGAATATGATTTCTACATTCAGTATGAAACCCCAAGAACTTTTAAAAAACCGTTTATTCACCTGAAAAGTAGAATTCCGGGTCTGGAATTAATTGAAGACCGAGAGTACCCTGGTTTTACTGTGAGTGCTTATAATAAAAATGGAGATAATGCGCTTGAAGGTGGAGGTTTCGCTGGACCAGGTTTATATGAAAGTAAGTATGGAGTTAGCCTAAAGAAAGATATCGTAACGACATCAGACCAGATTGATATAACAATTAATAGTTTACCTTATGAACTAGTCCTGGAAGAAAACATCAAATTTTCATTGAATAAGTAACAAAACGCCCCCATTACCGAAAAAATGGGGGCGCTTCTATTATAGGGTCAATCGCATGATATTCTCTAGCCAATGACTCAAATGATTCATTGCTTGATACAATTAAAACTTTGGTGCCAATTGGGATCCGATCAAAGAGCTTTTCAACCTTTTCATTTTTCATGCGAATACATCCATTGGAGATGTATCGACCAATGGATTCTGGACGATTTGTCCCGTGAACTCCGTAAATTCTTCCGTTCGTATTTTCAGCATCAAACCCAATCCACCGTGAACCTAAAGGATTTTTCTCATCTCCCCCTGGTATATCAAGCTTTCGATAGTAAGGATTCACAGCTTTGATCGTAATCGTATGCAATCCTTCTGGAGTGAGATCACCCTTCTTCCCCGTAGCCACATGATACACATCTTTTACTTCGTTATCATCCACATAAGCCAACTGGTTCGTTAATTTATTTACAATTAAAAATGGATAGCCAGGTGATGGGTTTTCACCGATTGGCCATATTGGTGATGTAGTTAACATAATTAAAGCGAGCAAGCTTTTCAAATAACCGACCTCCTTTTGGAAATCATTTTGAAATAGCTTGCCCTACTTTGGATGGAATATTATATATCGCTCTTTTTGAAAGATCGCTTAATAATGAGGTATTGTTCAATTTCATTAAGCAATGTGAAAAGACTTGCTCTTGATTCAAATTCTTCACGTGATTCAGGCAGATCGCTTTCTTTAAACTTCTGCTTCATCTCTTTAATTTGATCTAAAAATATAACCGCCGTATTACCTGGATGTACATGGTCAGCTAACTCATCAAAAAAGTCAGCTATCATAATGGATTGCTCTGAAGTATGGTGAATTCGACTTATGAGTGGTAACATTCGCTCAAGTAATTCGAATTGTTTCAAGCGCATTTGAAAATAATGATAATACGCATGGTGATTACGTAAAATATGATTTTCTACATCTTTATAAGATAAGGATTTTGCTTCTTCTAATAATGAAGCCGTATCCGTTAATTCCTTACCTGACCACATCTGATCTCCCGTACGCAAAAAGTTCGCAATTTCTTTTAGCATCACTTGAAAGTTATCTTCAACCAATCGTTGTTTCTCACGCAATTTCCCTTCTAAGCTTGGCATATAAAGGTTTAATAAGAGTGCAACACCAATTCCAACCACAATTAACAAAAATTCATTTAATAGCGTTTCCTGATCAATGTTTTTATAGGAATATAAATGCAGAATAATAACCGAACTGGTAACGATTCCTTCTTTAATGTTGAGTTTCACAGTTGCAGGAATGAAAAGGATTAACATTAAACCAATCGCAAGAGGATGGTATCCTACCGTTTCAAATATGATAAAGGAAAAAAGCATGGCCAAAAGACAAGCAGCAAAACGTGATGAGGCACTTACAATGGACCGCTTCCTTGTATTCTGAATACATAAAATCGTTAAAATACCGGCAGATGCAAAATTCGTTAGCGATAGCATTTGTGCAATCCATATGGCAATTGGTGTACCTGTAGCTGTTTTGATTGTTCGATATCCGATTTTCACGTTCGTAACTCCTTTAAGAAAAAAGCTGTAGGCATACGAAGAAGATGGCCAAATGACCATCTTCCTTAGTTAAATTTCTTCACAATGTTCGTCAAAGATTTGTTGGAGACTATTTACAACTTTGATTGGGTCGAACCCTTCAATGTCATGACGTTCAACCATCGTTATAATCTCACCGTCTTTTAGGAATGCAAAAGATGGTGAAGATGGTGGGTATCCTACAAAATATTCACGTGCACGGTCTGTAGCTTCACGATCCTGACCAGCGAAAACAGAAACCAACTGATCTGGGCGCTTATCATAATGAATCGCATGTGCTGCAGCAGGACGCGCGATTCCACCTGCACAACCACACACAGAGTTAATCATAACAAGTGTTGTTCCCTTTTGTTGTAACGCTTGATCTACTTCTTCTGGTGTCGTTAACTGTGTATAACCCGCATCTTCAATTTCTTGGCGTGCTTGACCAACTACGTCTTGCATAAAAATATTGAAATCCATATATACGAAGCTCCTTTAAATAACGTTATGGTATATGCCCATATTACCAAGTTTTTATAGGGGATTCAACGAGAACACTCTTATTCCTGTAATCCATTGATATTATATATATTATTAAAAAGAGTTTATTCCATAATGTGTAACTCAATTTGTACTATTGAACAATTTTCTGCAAATACTTTCCCAATAAAATATCCCCTATAAAAGGGGGATATCATTATTTGTCCTCTTCTTTACGATTTTGTTTGTTACCTTTAGCGTATTTACCTTGACGCCCATACTCTTTATTAGTTGATTCTTTACGGTTTTCTCCGCTTTTACCTTGATTTTGAGCCATAAATAAATACCTCCTAAAATGTAAAGAATTTATAATATTTACATCTAACTGATGTATTAGTCTTTCTATTTCCGCATAGTAATATGGTTAAACTTGTTTATAGAAAATAGTACCATTTTCATACAAAAGAAAGTGTATAAAAAACAAAAAGCCCTCCAAATATGGAGAGCTTTTCTATGTATCCTATTATTTTAATGGGACAGTCTGACAAGCAAGACGATAGCCATCGCTTAATTGATCCTCAATTTGTTCATGTTCTTTTGGAGTTGGTTTATTTACGATATCCTGTCCATTTACTAGTTCAACCTTACAGCGAGTACAGTTCCCTTTTTGACACTTATAATCTAAAGGGACTTCCTGTTCAAATGCTGTAGCTAGCAAGGATTTCCCTTTCACAGGCTCAATATCATAAACTTCCCCTTCCTGCTTAACTTTTATGGTGAAATTTTGATCCATTATAACTCCATCCTTTCTGCAATAAATATTAAGTCTAAAGAGTCCTATTTATATTGTATGCCTAATTAAGGAATGGGACAAGTTCAGATAAATGAATGGTTTATTCGGATTCTCTTTTTATAAAGATAACTTGCTTGCTCTGATTATTTTCAGACAAAAAAACTATGAGACTCTTATAGAATCTCATAGCTTCTTCATTATGATTTAACCTTTTCCCGCTTTGTTGTAAACTCTGCTAATGAGATAGACTCATTAAAGCTCGGGTGAGGATAGTGTGGAAACTTCAAGTCTTCATCTCGTGCCACCATTTCTAGAGCGACTGTACCGGTTGAAACGAGTTCAACAGCACCTTCGCCTAATCCATGGAATCCTAAGACTAGATCCGTTGCATCATCCACAATGTATTTAATAAACCCTTCACGTTTTCCATGAACTGTAGCATAACCATTCCCACCATAACCAAATTGGGCAACACGTATATCACCATATTGATCCTTTGCTTCTTCTTCTGTTAAACCGACAGAAGCAATAGGTGGTATGGAATGCACGACAGTTGGTAAAAATGTTCCGTCAAATTCAGAAGGTTTTCCTGCAATCGTATCGGAAACTACTTCCGATTGTTTAATCGCTTTTACAGCTAGTGCAGCTCCCTCTGTCACATCCCCAATAGCATAAATATTTGATATAGATGTTCTCATTTGTTTATCTACTTTTATATGTCCTTCTTCACTTAGATCCATTTTTAGTCGATCTATTCCAAGCTCCTCAGTATTCGGTTGGTGTCCAAGGGATATGAAAGCATGAGAGCCTTCAAGAAGTACAGCTTCCTCATTTTTTAAGAGTGATACATGCGTCTCTTCCCCTTGATTCTCTACTGATTTCAGCTCACATGATTTATAGAGCTTAATTTTTTGCTTCTTGAGCAGGCGGCCTAGCTCTTTATTAATGGAAGAATCAAAATCAAAGTCATTTTTTCCTCCATCTAGTACGAGAGATACTTTTGATCCGAATTGATGGTAGCTCATGGCAACTTCAAGTGCAATATAGTCACTTCCATACACAATTAAATGCTCAGGCACTTCTTCTAAGTGGAATATAGACCTTGAATCTAAAATGCGCTTATGATCTACATCAAGTCCCTGCCCATACCTTGGACGACTTCCCGTAGCGACAATGGCATGGTTAAAATGAAACACATCGAACTGATGACCATTATCTACACCTATGCGATCCTCTGATAAAAAGGATGCATGACCTTCAACCATTTCAATTTTATTCTTTTTACAGAGCGCTTCGACACCTTTACGTAAGGTGGTGACTACTTGATCACGATAGGACTGTAAATTTCCCAAAGAGAAATTCGGTTCCCCAACATCAATACCAAAAGAACTTAGCCCAGGTACTTCAGATAGTTTTTTAGCGCTTGTTGTATAGACCTTAGAAGGAATACACCCTTCATTTAAACAAATTCCACCAATTTGTTCTTTTTCAATAAGTGTAACCCGAAATCCGTGCTGCGCGGCATTGATAGCGGCATTGTACCCACCTGGTCCACCACCAATTATGACAACGTCTTTTTCTTCAGCTATTTCTCCGACAACCATTAGACCAACTCCAGTGTAATTAGATTCGGATGCTCAATTAGTTGGGCAAAACGGTTCGTGAAGGTCACGGCAGAAGCACCATCTACAACACGGTGGTCAAAGGACATGGACACGTTCATCATAGAACGAATAACGATCTCATCGTCACCACGTACTTCAGGTCTTCTCTTTGTTTTATGGAAAGCCATTAGACCGACTTCTGGGTGGTTAATGATTGGCGTTGCTCCAATACTCCCTTGCATTGGCCCCACGTTACTAATGGTAAACGTACCACCAGTCATATCTTTGCTCGTTAACTCGTTATTTTGAGCTTTAGCTGTTAGGGACTTCATTTCTTCATGAATTTCTTTAATAGACTTCTGATTCACATGATGGATAACAGGAACAATCAGCCCATCAGGTGTATCTGTAGCAATGCCAATATGGTGATCCTTTTCTAAATGAATCATTTCATTTTCTTCATCAAGCTTGGCATTGAACATCGGGAAGTCTTTTAATGTTAAGGAAATAGCCTTGATGAAAATAGCGGTCATGGAAACGCCTTGATCAAGACTCTTCCATTCTTTCCGCCATTCTTGAACATCAGTCACATCGATCTCCTCAAAATGCGTGCAATGAGCAATCGTATGTAAGGAATGACTCATTTTCTTCGCAATTTGTTTACGACGCCCTTTAAACGGAATAGACTCTGGTTGTTGATCCGTATAAGTTCGAGATGGAGCCTCTTGTTTCTCTTCAGCTGGCTCTACTTCCTGAGTAGATCCTCCATCTATGAAACGATACACATCTTCATCCATTATTCTTCCTGCCGGGCCTGTTCCTTCAACGTTTTCAATGTCCACACCATGATCACGAGCAATTTTACGCGTATAAGGAGATGCTAGGACTCGACCTTGCGTTTTCTCCATTACTGCTGTAGCTGCGGAGCTCGACGTTGGTATTTTTTCAGCTTGTGGGGCAGCCTCTTCAGCAGACTTCGATTCTTCCTGCTTTTGAATAGCACCCTCTGCATTCATAACCAATACAGTAGTACCAACGGATATTGTTGTACCTTCTTCGATTTTAAGTTCCTCAATGGTCCCATTAGCTGGGGCAGGAATTTCTGCAGTCATTTTATCTGTCTGCACTTCTACAAGTGGGTCATCTGCTTTAACAGAATCGCCTGCTTTCACGAAATAGTGCAAAATTTCAGCTTCTGTCATGCCTTCACCAATGTCATGAAGTTTTACTTCTACCATTTCATTCACCACCCTTTCGATTAAAAGTTAATAACCTTTTGAATCGCTTGAACAACACGATTTGATGTTGGTAAATAGTGATCCTCATAAGCAAAGAATGGGACTGGTGTATCAAACCCTGTCACATATTCAACAGGAGCTTTTTGATAAAGGAAAGAGGTATCATTAATAATCGATTGGATCTCACTACCTACGCCACCAGTGCGATGTGCTTCATGCAAAATAACGGTCCGCCCTGTTTTCTGTACAGATTCAGCAATCAAATCCTTATCAAGTGGGTAAAGTGTACGTAAGTCAATAACATCACACGTTACACCCTGCTCAGTCATTTCTTTTGCAGCCTTTTCTGCAACTGGTACCATTGCACCCCAAGCAAAAATACTTACATCGTCACCTTCCATTACACGTTTGCCTTTCCCAATTTTAACGGTGTACTTATCCTCTGGAACTTCTTCACGAGAGGAACGGTAACTTTTCATTGGCTCCAAGAAAATAACCGGGTCAGGATCTTCAATACTAGCCACTAAAAGACCTTTCGCATCATATGGTGAGGAAGGACAAACCACTTTAATTCCTGGCATATGAGTGAAAAGCGCTTCAATCGAGTCTGAATGGATTTCAGGTGCACGTACACCTGCCCCATAAGGAGCGCGAATAACCATCGGCACAGAGTAGTGACCCATCGTACGAGCACGAATTCTAGAAGCGTGGGTCATGATTTGCTCGTATGCGGGATAAACAAATCCCAGGAATTGAATTTCAACAACAGGTCTCAAGCCATTTACAGCCATACCAATTGCCGCTCCTGTAAAACCCGCTTCACTTAATGGAGTATCCATAACGCGGGTTTCTCCAAATTCACTTTGCAACCCATCTGTTGCACGGAATACGCCTCCATTAACTCCCACATCTTCACCTAATACCAGCACATCATCATGCTCACGTAACATCGTACGCATACCATCTGTTACAGCTTGAACAAGGGTTAATGTATTCGTCTTAACAGCTGTTGACATTACATTCCACCTCTTTCTAATGAAGCAAAATAGGCTTTTTTCTGTTCTTCAATCGTCCAGGTTGGCTTTTCAAATACATAATCGAAAAGGTCTTCTGGATTCGCTTTTGGCATAGCTTCCATCTCTTCAATAGCTTGATCGATTTCGCTAGACACTTCTTCCTTCATTTTCTCAATCCAGGCTTCATCATAGAGACCATGTTTTTTCATATAAAGCTCCACACGAAGAATAGGGTCTCCTTTTTCACGTCTTGTATCGCTTTCTTTCTGATCACGATACTTTGTAGGATCATCAGCTGTTGTATGCGCACCGTAGCGCCATGTTACAGCTTCAATTAAACTTGGCCCTTCGCCCTTGCGAGCACGGTCCAATGCTTTTTGCGTTTCAAAGTAAACAGCAAATACATCATTTCCATCTACACGAACAGAAGGCATATCATAGGATAAAGCCTTTTGTGCAATGGTTTTCGAGCGCATTTGTTTGGATATCGGAACTGAGATTGCAAAACTATTATTTTGGTTGAAGTAAACAACTGGAGCTTGAAGGACACTTGCCATGTTCATACCTTCATGAAAGTCTCCTTCAGATGTTGCGCCATCACCGAAATAACAGATCACTGCATTTTCTGTTCCTTTACGTTTCTCAGCAAAAGCTGTCCCTGCTGCATGAGGTAACTGAGTCGCGATCGGAACAGCTGGCGGGAAAATATGTCTGCCTTCAGGCGGCACACAAGCTTCATTACGTCCATTCCAATAAGCTAAAATATTTTTCAGGGAGTGACCAAATGTCATCGTTGCTCCATGGTCACGGTAGGTTGGATACATCCAATCATTATCTTTTAATGCATAGGCACTTCCAACTTGAGCTCCTTCTTGCCCCTCAAATGGCGCATATGTTCCAATACGCCCTTGACGCTGTAAACTGATACACTTACGGTCAAATGAACGAATACGAACTAATTGACGATAAATCTGTTTAACTAAATCCTCTGTCACGTTCTTCTGAAATTCTTCTGATACAACATTTCCTTCTTCATCAATCCATTGCTTCATTGGAAATTGATTTTCCATGAATGTCTCCCCTTCCTATGAACGAATCGTCCATTTTGGTCGTTTTTGATGTGAGAAAAAGTTATTTCTGCGACTACGTGCTTCCATTCGTGTTTCACAAAACTTATTTGCGGCATCAACAGTCGGGATATCTAGGTTTTCAGATTGTTCGTAGATGGATAATAGTGAATTATAAATCGCCTTGGTTTTGGTTAACACACGTTCCCGATTTGGTTCATACAATTCATCAGAAACTTGAATTAAACCACCGCTATTTACAATATAGTCCGGTGCATAAAGGATCCCTTTCTCATAAAGCTGCCTTCCATGCTTATCATCAAGAAGCTGATTATTCGCGGATCCTACTACAGCTTTCACTTTAAGTGATGCTAGTGTTTCATCATTAATCACACCACCAAATGCGCATGGAACAAATACGTCAGCATCTGTCTTATAAATCTCATCACCGTCAACAACCTGTACGGAACGATTCATTTCTTTACCTTTTGTGACGACCTCATCGATAGCATGTTGATTAATGTCACATACATAAAGGTCCGCCCCTTCTTCCAACAAGCGCATCGCTACTTTACCGCCCACTTTTCCCAGGCCTTGAATAGCATAAGTTTTGCCTTTAACAGAGCTACTTCCCCAAACGGCTTCATTCGTAGCTTGGATACCATACATCACACCAAGAGCTGTAGGAACAGATGAATCACCATGACCGCCATACTCTTCTGGTACTCCTACAATACAGTTGGTTTCTTTTAACGCATGAACAAAATCCTCCGGTGTAGTTCCCATGTCTGTCCCCGTATAAAAGCGTCCATTTAATGACTCAACAAATTGACCAAAAGCTCTAAAAAGTTCTGGAGAGCGATCTTTTTCAGGGTCACCGATGATCACGGATTTCCCTCCGCCGAAATCAACATCAGAAGCAGCACATTTATAGGTCATACCTTTTGATAGTCTTAGTACATCTTGTAAAGCATCATCTACACTGTTATACGGTTGCATACGACAGCCACCGAGCGCAGGTCCAAGTGTTGTATTATGTATAGCAATAATGGCTTTCAAACCTGTATCAGGATCATTACAAAAAACGACCTGTTCATGCTCATAAAATTTCTCAAAAATATCCATATAGACACCCCTATATTAAACTAGAAAACTAGCAAGATTCGTTAGCGCTCTCTGCTAGTTTTTGATGAATCTCTTCTTTCGGTAATATAGCCTGTGTGACTTTTCCTGCACCGATCACACCTTTATCGTTCTTGGCTTCAACCTCTGTTATGATTACATTATTCTTCAATTCGGTTAGGGTTGCAGTGACATAAACATTGGTTCCAATTGCAGTTGGTGCAACATGTTTAACAGAAACGGCAGCTCCAATCCCTTCCTCATGATCTTCTATGTACGGGAGAATGATTTGTCTAGCAGCCCACTCCATGTGATAAACCATTGAAACCGTTGAGTAAGCCTCATGAACCACATTGCCTTCGAACTGCGCAAACATATCTTCAGTAACCTGGGCTGTAATCGTAGCTGTTTGCCCCACTTCCATTCCTGGCTTCATTTAAATCCCCCTTCTATTACCTTTTAATAGGTATGCTCACATGTAACCACTCATTCTTATATTTTATCCAACTTATATGCAAGCGTTTTCAAAATTAACCTTTTAAAAGCGTTGATCTGAGGTTATATGATACATGAACAGACCAACGTAATTATATCGTTATGTTATCATCAGCTTTAATATTCTGTCAATTAATTTTCAAAAAATTGAAACAAGAGTAAAGGTATGAATAAGAATAAATATTGCAGTACATCAATCTTTTAAAGTGGTTAAGTGGTATAGGTTGAAGGGGTAATGATAAAGAGTTCAACTAACTGTATATAACAAATTTTTAACGTATTTTATTATTTTTGTAATAAAAAAGAGCCGAGCTTTAAATTAAGCTCCGCCCTTTGCCCATAACCTATGAAAACTTCATAAGATTTGAGTGAACCTTTTCAATTTGTTTTTTTACATCATCCATCATTTCATCTAGTAATTCCTGAACAGTTGGGATATCCTTCAGAAGTCCGGAAATTTGTCCACCATTTATAAAGCCATCTTCTAATCTGCCTTCTAAAGCTCCAATTCTGTGATAGTCTTCAGAAGTCAGGTTTTGAAATTCTTCTTCAGAAACTCCTTCACTCTCATATGTTAATAGTTTTTCAGCATATGGGGTTTTCATAACCCTCCGCACTCTCCCAACGCTTCTTCCAACAATTACGGTTTTCGTATCATCTGCATTTAATAATTCTTGTTTATAGGCATCGTGAAAAGGAGCTTCTTGAGTTGCGATGAATCGAGTTCCCATTTGAACACCACTTGCTCCAAGAGAAAGCATTGCAGCAACCCCTTTTCCATCTCCTATTCCACCTGCTGCCACAACAGGTATATTTACCGTTTCAACAATTTGCGGAATCAGCGTGAGTGTCGTAGTTTCAAAGTTTGAATTAATGCCTGCAGCTTCGTACCCTTCAGCAACAATAACATCAGCTCCAGCCTGCTCTGCTTTATAAGCCTGTCTTTTTGAGGCAACAACCGTTATAACCTTGATTCCATGTTCATGAAAATAAGGAATAAAAGGAGCTGGGTTCCCGGCTGAGAGAGATACAACTGGCACATTATGTTTGGCTACTAATGGAATAATTTCCTCACGATAAGGTGTAACACTAAGAGGGATGTTTACAGCAAAAGGTTTATCTGTGCGATCTTTCGTATCTTGTATAATCCCTTCTACTTCACCAGGAGTCATGGTTCCAACACCTATCGTGCCAAGACCACCTGCGTTTGAAACAGCTGCTGTTAATGGTGCATTACTAATATTCCCCATCCCACCTTGCATAATTGGGAACTTGATATGTAAAGCCTGACATAAATCATTCATTTTGTTCTCACCTCGTATGATAAGTGTTATACTATTAACAAAATTAACACAATTCGAGGAGGATTTCTATGCTCTACCCTTATAATCAAATCATGCCTAAAGTAGATTCGTCAGTTTTTGTAGCTCCTGGTGCTCACATCATAGGGGATGTTGAGATCGGAGAGGAATCTACTATTTGGTTTAATGCAGTATTACGAGGTGACGAGGCACCGATTAAAATTGGTAAGAGAACTAGTATCCAAGATAATGCTACTTGTCATTTATATGAGGGATCTCCTTTATATGTGGGGGATGAAGTAACAGTCGGTCATAATGTTATTTTGCATGGATGTAATGTAGGGAACCGCTCCATTATTGGTATGGGGTCTACCATTTTAGATGGTGCAGAAATCGGGGAAGAATGCATCATAGGGGCTAATACGCTCATTTCCCCAGGTAAGAAATTTCCCCCTCGTTCTCTTATTCTTGGTTCACCAGGCAAAGTAGTGCGTGAATTAAACGAACAAGACTTTGAGCTTATTCAGCTATCCATCGATACATACGTTCAAAAAGGTAAAGAGTTTAATGAACAGCTAAAATAAACAGGTATAAAGCGGATAGATAAAGCATAATGTTGCGATATCTATCCGTATTTTATAGGTGGTGTTTTTATGAATAAAATTGTTGGAATTGCGGTTTGTGCTGTCTTGATTATTTTGATTCTTACTTTTAATCTTTTAGAACATAGTGTTCTCCAGACTACAGAAGAGCCAACTCAAGAAACAGAGGTTTCTTTACATTCACCTAAAAGTAATAAAAATAAATCTACCGAAGAAAAGGAAATTTATCTCTCAAAAGAGGTAGGATTTGATTTTGAGAAATCCGGAAAACCATTCAAGGTTCTAAAAAATGATTTACTTCAAGTTTTAAGAGGAACAAAGGAAGATACGATTTTCTCCGAGAAAACAGCAGGAATGCTGAACGGAGTGTCTATAAAAGAAGATGGAACGGCCATTATAGATTTCAAAGATTTTAGGGATACAATTCCATCCCCTTCTTCAGCTGAAAAAAGGAAAATATCTAAAGAATTACATTCCGTAGTATTCAATTATCCAGAAGTCTCTAAGGTGTATTATCAGTTTAATGGAAGTGCTTCAGCTTGGTGGAGTTGGCTAGAAGCATACCCTGAACCCATAACTAGAGAAGATTGGATCGAAAAATAACGAAGAAAAGGAGCACTCGTTGAAGTACTCCTGTTACTTTGTATTTTTATCAATGTTAAGGGGGATACCAACTACCGTTCTATCCTCCCCAACACCTAATTCATAAATGATTTTGATTAAGATCATGTCATTTGAAATTGTTAACCTTTCAGCAGGGATTAGAGAGGTCAGTTCCTTAACTTTCTCAGACTCAAGTCCTTCAGAATATATATTGGTACATTCTATTTGTTCTGGCCTGCCTTCATATCGAATCAGTTCCCCACACTCATAAACCAATTGAACATCGTGATCTGATCTATTTTCAATATTCACATGAACTTCATACTCGTTTTCTTCTCTCTTCAAAGATGCCTCTGCATTTACGTTCACATAGGCGTCCGCATAATCTCCTTGAAAATATTTAGATTCCACATTTTTATTCATTGAGCATCCGAATAAGATCATGATGTAAAGACTTATTATGATAATTCTCATCGCACTCTTCATTTGGGCAACTCCTACATCTTCCATAACTTCTTTGGCTTACAATTCATAATGACCATTCATACAATATCTATACCTCGATTGTCGTACTAACAGATCATAATATGATAAACAAGAAGGAAAACTCTTCCTTTTGGTAGAAATGATTAATGATATAGATAGGAGGACTAAGCATGATATATGAAATGACCATCCAATTTAGAGTAACGAATATAACAGAAGGACAAGCATGGTATGAAGGCCTTTTTCAAAGACAACCGGATTTTATACCACATGAGGGTTTTGCAGAGTGGGAAATCATCCCTGGCTGTTGGTTACAAGTCGCTGAAGGCACACCTACCCCAGGGAATGGACCGCTTCGCCTTGGTGTAACGGACATAGAAGCTGAAAGGGGTCGTATGGTGAATGAGTCTGGAGCTGAAGATTTTGAAATTCATTCTAGAAAAGAAGTACCCGCGAAATGGGGAACATTTTCAGATCCTTGGGGGAATCGGATTGGATTCTTTGAAACACTAGACAAGGATGAAATGAATGAACGGATTGAAATGGTTTTGAAGAAGTAATATTGATGTCGACTATAATGATCCTGGTACAAAAGAACATCAATATCGTATCTAGATATCGATATTGGTGTTCTGTGTGTGTTAGTAGATATCGTGCTTGTTGATCATAAAACCAGATTGCTTTTAAGCGTCTAACCTCCCCGTCATCTGATAAGGATTTACTTCCCATGTTTCATAGGATATGTAATGGTCTGCATTCATCGCATCTAATGTGCGGGATTTCATGTGAGGACGTGTAATATATTCATTTATATTCTCTTCACTTAACGGAACGAATGCAGCTTCTTTAATTTCTTCAGGCTGAACCTTTAACAGACCACCCTCAACATTTGCTTTAAAAACAACAGACATTAAATGCTTGGTTGCATTATAGTAAATTCCTGTTATTCCTAAGACCGTAATTTTAATTCCGGTTTCTTCAAAAACTTCTCGATAAACTGCTGTATCGAGAGCTTCCCCTTCTTCTACTTGACCACCTGGAGACTCCCATGTATCAGAGCGATTATGTGTCTTGACAAGTAACACGTCTCCTTCTTCATTTGTAACATAGGCCGAAACTGCAATAATGTGTTTGGGATGATTATTCATATTAAATGTACCTCCTTTTTCTGATTAACACTTCTTTTATTTACCATGAAATGTAGATTCTTCTTATACTTCTATTAATTTATCATTTCTCCTTCCAATCCCTTTCTTTACAATTGATTTTTGGGAGGAGGATATAATGTTGAAAAATATTATCGCAATTATGCTTTCATTAATTTTCATTATTATTCCATTACATATCGTAGAAGCTAATGAGAATAGTAAATCTGTTTCGTTACCTAGTCATATGGAAGTTGATACCTTTGTAGTAGATGAAAATAATAATCAAATTTACATGGCAGTAACATCCGGCGCACAGTCTAAAGTTATTAAAAAAGGTGATAAGTATGTTCGAGAACATCCCTTAAAAGAAAATATGATTTTAATAATGGACAGTAAAACTTTAGAAACCAAATCCAAAATGCTTATAGGTGACCGTAATATATCCATAACAGATATGGTCATGAAGGATGGTAAATTATATGTAGCCACTACACAGGAAATATTCAAGTACGATCCAGAGATTAACAAAACTGAAAAACTTGTCTCTGACCCGGCTGAGGGGATCTACCTACAACAGATCGAAGTTACAGAGGAACACATTTATTTTACAGACTATCAATCTTGGAGTGACTTGAATCCTGTACCAAGAGTATATGATTACAATATTAAGAGTGAGTCAGTTTCTCCGATTAAAGGATACTCTCATATGAGACCTTCTATTGCTGTTCATCCTAATAAACCTATTCTATATATAGGAGATAGTTCTTTCTTAGATTCCAAAAGGGATTACACATTATATGCTTTAAATACTGAAACTAACCAAACGTTAAAACAAAAATTCCCTGCCGATTCTCAATCAAGATCTGCTGAAATATTTGTCCATGATAAATACGTTTATTATGGACTTTATAAAGTGAAAGCTAATGATATTAAAAGTATTGTGTCATCTGTAAATGATCAGACTCTAAAGTACGGCTTTATTGACATACATGCAGGAAAACTTTTATCACTTCATTCTATATACGATAGTGACTCGGAAAAGCCTAAAGTGCAATTAAGACAAAGCATTCCTAATCTATATTTATATCGGATAGATGAAAACCATAATATCTTTCAAGTAATAAGAGAAGTAGAACCTAAGAAAATCATTTTAAAACGAGAACCTTTAACCAACTATGTTTCAATAGATGATAAGTATGTAGGGCAACCCTCTGCTAATTTTAAAGATGTGCACAGATTTCATGCTGAAATTGACTTTTTATACAATGAAGAAATCATTAACGGATTCACTCTGACGAAGTTCGGCCCTTATGAACCGATTAAACGGGTAGATGCTATTCGTATGATCATGAGAGACCTGAATGTTGATATAAAAAATATCAAAGATCCTGGTTTTTCTGATATGTCTGTTACATCCCCTGGATATAAACAAGTCGCAAAAGCCCATGAATTAGGAATTATAGATGGAAAAACATCCAAAAAATTTGATCCATCTGGCCATTTAACCAGAGCTGAAATGGCAAAAATATTAGTTTCTTCTTATGATGATTTACGACTTGGCAATGTGGATTATTTCCTTGATATCACTAAAGAATACTGGGCTGCACCATATATTAATTCATTGTTTGCAAATAACATTACAGAAGGATATCCTGACCAAACCTACCGTCCAACAAAAAAAATCACACGACAAGAATTTGCAGCCTTTATGGCTAGACATCTAAATGACGAATTTATACAGTAAAAAGAAAAGCATGCAGTTAACTGCATGCTTTTCATCTTTATGGAAAATGGATTGTAAAAGTTTGTGTAATTGTAATATGGTTAATGATCACATTGACTGTCAGGAAGTAATACTTTCTCCTTTTTCAGTTAGATAAAACCCAATATACTCTAGTGCTGACTCTAGATCAGGGACCTTTTTCGCACTTAACTCTTTAAATTGCATATTATTCACTTCATGCTTGGCAATTTCAGGGGATATACCTGTTATAATCGTTTCAATTCCCATAAGCTGAAGGGATTTCACCAGTGTGATGATTACATGTGGAAATTCATCATCTAAAATGACTAAACCAGACATATCAATGATAAAGTAATCCATTTGATGTTTAGAACCGTACTGAAGTACTGTATTCGTAATATCCGCAGCTCGATTTTCATCAATTATTCCTTGGATAGGTAAAACAGAAACCCCTTTGGTTATTGGAATTATAGGAACACTTAAGTAAGCCATATTATACTTCGTTTGATCCAGTTCAATAATATATGATAGGACCTCTGCCATAGACTTAAGATAATCGATATCCTCTTCACTAAATTCTTTCTCTTCTTTGTCCAATACACATAACGTACCAAACACATTCCCTTTAGCATCTGCTAAAGTAACTCCCAAAAAGCCTTTCGTTCCTATTTCTGATGTAACTTCTAGCTCTCTTGTTAGTTCATCCTTAGAACCGTTTACTATACTAATCGCTTCATTATCATCTTGAATAACTAAACGACAATATGAACCACTATATTCTAATGAGAAACCTTCTGGTACCATTTCTTCTTCTTGATTCAATGAACTAAGAACAGTCATTGCAGTGTCACCTCTTCTGGCGACATAAGCTGTATTCACATTTAATTGTTTTGTAATGATGTGAAACATTTTTTTAGAGGCGGTCTTTAATGCTTGGAATTCTGATGATTCTATATTATATTTATTTGCCATGAATTCTTTACCTCCTCTAAGATTTAGTAGATTCGTAACAATTATAGTACTTTAATCTCGAGGTAAGCAAAGATTGAAGGTTATATCAGATAAATCTTTTGACCTAACCTATTTGCGGTACCAAGATAAGGCCTTCTGCTCAATATCTTTAACCAGCTGCTCCTTCCCAGCAATGTATGCTTCCATATCATGAGGATATTGTTTTGCTAATTTTTCTTTTAACTCACCATACTCCTTTGCTACATGATCATGTTTACGTAAATAATCTCTGAAAGCCAAATGACGATCTACATCTGGACTTCCTTCTTCAAAAACATGAATGTGGTGACTTCGGTCTTCTCCACCTTTTCGAAAGAACCTTCTATTCTTAATCCCAAATTCCCCCATTGGTTCATAGCCAATATCCTTCATAGCTTCATTATAGTGATCAATATGTCTTATGTTTTTAGCTACTGGCATCACATCAATAATTGGCTTAGCAGACAAACCAGGTACAGAAGTACTCCCTATATGATGGATGGCCACTAGCTCATCACCGAAAATGTGATGCAGTAAGTTCTTTTCCTCATTAAATTTATGAACCCAGTCTTCATTATAGGATTCTACAATAACTTTTCTCATCAAACTCTCCTTTATTTTACCTTTGATTAACCAATCAGTTATCAACAATCAGTTTAAAGGGATATACTAATTTTGGAAACATTAACCACAAGTATTTTCTTTAGTAGAAAGAAGAATAAAATCCCTCTACTCTCTTCATCCTATAATTATAAACTAGACAGGAGGATGAACAACTGTGGATCTTTTGAAGGAACTAACAGAAGCAAATGGAGCTCCTGGTTATGAGGGAGCAATCCGCCAAATTATGGAGCGTGAAATTAGAAAGCACGATGGCAAAGTAGTTCATGACCATCTTGGGAGTATTTTTGGTGAGAAAAAAGGATCGACATCTGGACCAAGTGTTATGCTTGCCGGACACATGGATGAAGTAGCTTTCATGGTACAAGAAGTAACCAAAGAAGGCTACTTACGCTTTACTCCACTAGGTGGATGGTGGAGTCAGGTGCTCCTTGCTCAACGCGTTTCAATCGTTACAGAGCATAAAACATTTACAGGAGTAGTTGGCTCAAAACCCCCTCATGTGTTAACACCCGCCGAAAAAAATCAAGTCTATCCGATTAAAGAGATGTTTATAGATGTCGGAGCTAGTAGTAATGATCAAATAAAAGAATGGGGCATTCGTGTTGGAGACCCCATTATTCCGGTGTGTCCTTATGAAATTCTACCAGATCATGACACGATTTTGGCAAAAGCTTTAGACAACCGCTTCGGATGTTACCTTGCATTAGAAGTGATGAGACAACTTCGAGATGTAGACCATCCAAACACAGTCTATGCCGGAGCAACTGTTCAAGAAGAAGTTGGTTTAAGAGGGGCAGCAACGTCACCATATGAAGTAAAGCCAGATATTGCGATAGCCCTTGATGTAGGCGTGGCGCAGGATGGACCAGCTGGCAAAGGTCATCCGAGTTTGGGCTCTGGACCACTTGTGACCTTTTTAGATGCTACAATGATTCCGAATACACGCTTACGTAACCTGGTTATTGATACAGCTGATAAAAACAATATTCCTTACCAAATCGACGTCATGACTGGTGGCGGAACTGACGCTGGTAAGTTCCATTTATTTAAACAAGGCGTTCCATCAATCGTTATCGGCGTTCCTGCTCGATATATCCATAGTAATGTATCCATGGTTAGTAAAAAAGACATTGAGAACTGTGCCAAGCTTGTAACAGAACTTCTTAAAAAACTTGATGAACAGCAACTTAAACAGATTATTGAGTATTAATTCAAGGTTTTTAAAAAACAGAGCTTGAAACCAACAAAGCTCTGTTTTTTATATTTATGTACAAATTAACTTAAAGGCCCATAAACACTAACGCATTCACCTGTATAAGCATCTACAATAACCGTTGTATGTTTACCGTTAAAATGAAGAGTTATTTCCCATTCTCTACGGTTCGTTATATTATTCCACAGTCCGCTTTTTTCAACTAAATGTGTTTTCGAAATATGTTCTGATGTCAAAGACTCCACTTTAATATTCATAGGCTGTATCCCCAAGTCCCCTGGTGGATCATTTAGGCACTTCACAGTTTGAATCACTGCCTCACTTGTACTTAATACTGGCTTCTGGTGTTCAAACAGAAAAACCATAATCGCTAAAACGAGAATTGTTATTCCTGCTTTCTTCATGTTCAAGAAAAGATCCCTTTCAATATTAGAAATTCAATAAACACAACGGCCCCGCATAAAAAGAAAAATGTACCTAATCGAAACTCCGCTTCCCAATCCCTTTTTAATTCACCTTTAAAGAACGAGAACAAATCGGGTTGAAAATCAAATCTTACACATTCAAAAAAGTCATCCATGTCCTCAAAGAACATCCGAAAAACCGAACGAAAGATATAGTAATCTGCTACTACAAAACCTATAAGTAAGGCAATTCCTATAATCATGAAACATCTCCCCTTTTTTTACTGGCGCTCCCTTAAAGCTCCCCTTAATATTTCTACGCAGAAACACCATTTTCGTTTCAGAAAATATATATTAAGATTGTAAGACGTTTGCTATCCTCTTATGAGTCACTTGTTTATTTAATGATAAAACAGCAAACAACAAAATGATGACAACAGGGGTCATCATCGCCAAATATCCGCTATTAGCCCCAAAATATTCACTAATCAACCCTAATATCGGAATGCCTATTACAACTGATCCCTGATTAATTAACATACGAAAACTTGCCATCCTACCATGATAATTCGGCTCTGTTATCATCTGCTGGAGTGATTGCGTACTTACCCTTAATAGTGTGGTCCCAAGACCGATAAAAAAGATTCCGATAAATGCAAATGTTACGTCCCTGGTAAAGGAAAAAATACTTAATCCCACTATAATCAATAGTAAAGAATAGACGGTTGCAAAAGATTTATATTTCTTTAACATCCAAGAGGCAAAAATCCCGGCTATAATTGCAGAAATGGAAAAAGCTCCTTCTAATAAACCAAATACTTTACTTGAAGCCTCCAAGTAACTGTTTGTGTAAACCGGAAGAAGACCTGAATTGGAATGTACGGTTAACTGCCCTACAAAACCAATGATGATTAAATACAGTACAATATTATTGTTTTTTAAATAAAAATATCCATCTTTCAAATCAGTAAGGAAAGGCTGAGGTACAGTAGGATCTTTCAAATACACATTTTCTACTTTGATAATGGATAGACTGATCAGGGCTAAGCAGCTTAACAATACTATAATAAGGAGGATTTCAGCTGATGTTAATATAGCCAGTAACACCCCTGCCAAACTCGCTCCTGTTACCATTCCAAATTCAGATAGACTAGTCGAGATTCCGATAACTTTTGCATAGTCTTTCTTAGAAAACAAACCAACAACAAGCGCTTGTAAAGCAGGTCGATTCATTGAATGAACGGTTCGTATAATAAGGTGAAACATAAATAATAACCAAACCTGAAGCATATTTAATTCAGCGATTATGGCAAATATTAAAAACACAGCTGTAGTTATACTTATACCTATAAGTGCGATTCTTTTTCGATTTAGACGATCTACAATGACACCAAATATAAGATTTAATATTAATCCTGGTAAAAAGCCAATCCCTATTAACATCCCAGAATAAAAAGCATTTCCTGAAAGTTCATATAGCAACCACCCCACCACAATCATATACATCGATCCACTCATGGATGAAAATAGCATCATCAAACTGTAGAGAACTTTATTGTTCATTCCATCTCCTCCTTTCTCTTTCCAATATAAGTATATATAATTAAACATAATAAGGATAATACATATTTTGAATTCAATTTGATAAGGAAAACTTATACCCTGGAGGTGATGTTTATGAAAGTTGAAGATCACAAAATTTTAGTTGCTTTGAAGGAATCAGGAACAATAAGAGGCGCTGCAAAAGAATTACTTATCTCACAACCGGCACTAAGTCAACGCTTAAAGCATATTGAGGATCATTGGGGACAGAAAATCTTTATAAGATCACACAAACATTTGGCTTTAACACCAGCAGGAGAACAGATTGTTGAATTTGCTAGCAGAGTGATAAGTGAAGAAAGGAGAGTTCGAGATAACGTATCTATTCATGCAGGCGGAGTGGGTGGAACTCTATCACTAGGGGTTTCTTCCGTCATTGGTCAATATGTATTACCTAAATTGCTAGAATCATATATCAACCTACATCCTCAGGTGAAAATCGAGCTGGAGACAGGTTTAAGTGAAGGGTTTAGACAAGCTCCTGACGATTTTCATATCTGTATTATACGTGGAGAACCACTTAGGCAAGAAAACTGTCAGGAATTATTCTCAGACAAATTATATTTAGTCGAAAAGAAAAACTCGAATAGTAAGAACTTAGATAAACCGCTAATAGAGTTCCAAGCAGATTCCTCATATGGCTCAGCTGTTAATGAGTGGTTCTTACAAAACTCCAGCATCTCTTACTCTCAAAAAATCAAAGTGGATCAAATTGAAACATGTAAACAGCTTATGTCAAAAGGGATTGGAATGGCTGTATTACCTGAGATAGCTATTCAGGATCTGAATGATCAAGAGTATTCGATTAACCCATTACATTTAAAAGGAGAAGCCATTACGCGCAAAACGTGGATCTGTACCACTGATACAGCTCAACAATTACCTCAAGTTCAAGCATTTTTACAAATTCTAAAATTGGATATGTAAAACCCTCAATCTAAGATGACTGTTCTTCTTAGATTGAGGGTTTTGACTTGTACATAAATGAACAGTATCTCTCCTACACAAGCGTAACAAACCAATCCTCCAGTAAAGTTTGCACAATTTCACGCTTTTCAATATGAATCATGTGACCTGTTCGATCCAGAGTGATAAAGGTGGAGTTTTGAAATTTATTCATTAAAAACAAATGGTCTTCATATCCACATATAAAATCATTCCTCCCCGTAATAAACAAGGAGGGAAAGGTGTATGTTTCTGGGCTGTCTAACAGAGGGTCAACCGAAAAAAAGTAGCCCTTTTCTCGCCAATCAGAGGCTAAAAATGATTGGTTAGCTAATAATCTACCTGGTTGCACCTCATCTAAAAACCTTTTAAGAGAGAGTTCATTTTGATATGTAAATAAGGTTTCAAATGCCTTTTTAACATGAAGATCTAACTCACTTATCAATTTGCTGTCTTTATCAAAAATCTCTTTTGGAGGTAATTGTTTCTCTTTAATGTGAAGAATAGGTGCAATCAAACAAATTCCTTTTATTTGTTCGGCATAATGATACAGAATTCCTTGCGCTAAATACCCTCCATAGGAATGACCTAGTATAGAAAGGGGGTTATCCCCTATTATCTTCCCAATAAACGCAAGGATATTGGATAAGATATCATCTGATGATTTCACACTGGAATCAATTGAACTCTTACCATGAGCAGGTATATCTATGTAAATGCGTTGAATATTATTTTTTTCTTTACACAACGGTTCGATCCAACTTTTCATAGAACGATGATCGGCTCCCATAGAATGTAAAATTAAAAGAGGATACCCTTCCCCATAAACCTCATAATACACATCACCCTTGTCCACTTTACACTTCATAGATGTTTCCCCTTCATATAGAGTAGTTTAAAACTCATTAAACTTGGTGTTACCGTCAAATAAATAAACAGGTCCATCCCCTACTACAGACGTTCCTTTATCACTCACATTCAAAGCTCCACCCTCAGATAAAGCAACAGCAGAGTGTTTGCTTTTCAAAACATAATTTTGTATAGCTGCATCATCATTTTCGTTATAGTGACAATAAAACGAATAAGGGTGAACCATGTCCATTCCATTTACTTCTTCGTCTTCATCACCTTCAAGATGAACGATCTTCTGACCAAATATCATCGCTCCAGCACTTTGGCCATATACTGTACCACCATCATTTATGTATTGTTTCAAAATATGATCGAACCCTGCTGGCGTAAAAGTATTGATTAATCGTTTTGCACTACCTCCACTAATATATACCGCAGAAAAGCTTTGTAAGTCCTCAAGAGTTTTAGATTGAAGATTTGTCCACATCGCAATATCTATTATTCCATAGGGTGCAAACATAGACTTAATGTACTCAAAGCTTGATTGATAAGGTCTAAACGAAGGATCACCTGCGATAGGAATATAGAGTAATGGCTTCTTTTTGTTTATCGTTTCAGCAAAATATTGATTAATAGAGTCAGATTGCTCCGCGTTTCCTCCCCCACACAAAATGAGTTCTCCCATTTTAGTTACCTCCTAATTATCACCCTTGGTCTTGAACAAATCCTAGTTCGTTTCCATCTATATCAAGGATCGTAAATTTTCTACTCCCGTATGCTGTATCAAATAACTCCTCCACTACTTCTACCTGGTCTTTTATTTCCTTCCATAAGTCATCTAAGTTTGATATATAAAAGTTGAATCTTCCATGCGAAGGGAAGTGCTCACTCTCCATTAATCCAAATATCGCTCCACCATCGTGCTCAAAATGGACATAGTTCGGGTTTTCTGGAGGCCATGTGGCTTCAACTTTAAAACCTAATACACGCTCATACCACTCTACTGCTCGGTTTAGGTCTTTCACATTTGCTCTTACGTGCTTTAAACCTGTCTTCATCAATGATCTCTCCTTACACTTTTTAAACTCTTCAAATACTTCAATGCATCTAATACAATGTCCTGCAAATATTCCAAAATATGGCCCAACCTTATGAGCCCCCATAATTAGGGTAAATTACACGAAAGGTAATACAAAAGCCCAACTAAATTTAATTATTGATAAAATCAGTTTGAAAAAGGGTATAGATTTATATAAATCTTTTTAAAAGGGTGAGAAGAAATGCTTAAACGATTCACTTTTATTTTGCTTTCATTACTTATTATCTTTGGATTTATTGGGAATCAAGCCAGCCTTGCCTCTACAAATGAAGGAGAAGGAATAAATGAAAAACTTGGGGTACCGATTGTGGTTTATGGTGACACACTTTCCGAATCCCAGGAAAAAAAGGTTCGAAACTTATTAGAGGTAAAAAATCAAGCAAATATAGATGAATATCGAGTGAATGGTCAGGATATCGCAAACTATATTGATGGAAACCCTAATTCTCGCATGTTTTCATCCGTGAAAATTACGCCGAAAGAAAAAGGATCAGGTCTACAGGTTAACCTTGTTACCCCAGATAACATCACGCAGGTTACAAAAGAAATGTATAAGAATGCATTGCTCACTGCGGGTGTCCAAAATGCAACAGTTGATGTCGCCTCTCCTGTAAAGGTGTCAGGTCACTCAGCATTAACAGGAATTTACAAAGCTTATGATGAAAAAGGGGCTAAACTAGATCAAGAAAGAATGAAAGTGGCTAATGAAGAATTAGATGTAGCAACAAAACTAGCTGAAGACGCTGGAATTAACCAAGAACAGGTTAGCGAACTCATATCAGCAATTAAAAAGGAAATCGCCAAACAAAACCCCACTTCTAAAGAGGAAGTTGAGCAGATTGTTAATGAGCAGTTAAAATCCTTAAATATTGAATTAAGTGCTGAGGATCGCCAGTTGTTAACAAACTTATTTAATAAAATCCGATCCTTAAATATTAATTTTAATGAAGTGCAAAAGCAGCTCGATGAGATCACCTCAAGTGTAAAAGATCTAGTTAATGACAAAGGCTTTTGGAATAGCGTAGCAAACTTTTTCAACAGTATAATGAATGCTATTTCTAAACTTATTAACAGTTTATTAAGTTGATTATATGAATGATATAGAGATCACTTTATTCCTAAGCGGATTACTTTATCGTTGGAAATAAGGAACTTAATAGCTAAAACGCATGGATTTTTTAATAACATCCATGCGTTTTTTAATAATTTATAAAGATAGCCTATATTGTATTAGTTGATTTTCAACCCCTAGATATTCATCCTTACCAATTCTACTTATTTCCTTGAAACCTAATTTATCTATCATTTTCTTTGAACGAATATTAGCTTCGTGTGTTTCTGCATTAAAGATATTAATACCTAACTGATTTGAAGCATAGTCCATTATATATTTAACAGAGATAAATCCTATACCTTTTCCCCAAAGTGTACTGTCACCAATGGCAACCCCTAATTCCGCTGTTTTCTCATTAATACAAGCTATATCTGCATATCCATAGACGCAACCATTTATTCAATGATTGCGCCCGTTTGCCGAAAAACTTGAATCCGAGATAAATTGCAAATGTGATTTTATAATAAATAATAAAGCTTAGAGTTATTGTTAAGAGAGCTGTTCCACTGATAATATATACTGCATCAAAGTAATGACAACTTCCAGTTTATACCCAAACTTGATAAGGAATAAAATTAATTGCTGAAACCACCAAAACTCCCCATAACAACGAAACGACATTTTGTTTAGCCTCTTTTATAGCGGTATGTCTCTTAGAATACTTAATCAAAGAGATTTTCCTCAAAGCGAACAACAAAACAAAAATCGCAGCAATAAGTAATAGATAGTTCATATAATTCAACTCCTTTGTAACGCAAATTAAACCTAATCGCAGACCTTCTTTATTCAACATTCCTGCTCCGTTAGTTGAAGACCTATTCTTCACAATCTAATACAAGTTTTAACACGAATATCCAATTGATAATCTACTATGTTATACGTTCAAAACAAATAAAAAGAGGATTTCCTTATTCTGGTAAAGCTCCCGTTGTTGAATATTAGTCTTCATTTAATTCTATTTCATTTTCAAAGGGTATTCCGAAATAACTATATTTAATGATAAGATTATTTATTTTTTTATCATGGAAAACCGCAATTCCATAATGCTTAATTGTATCCGAGTCCACTTGTTCATTTTGAACCTTAGTTAATGGACTTATTGGATATTCACTTATCTCATTAAAGCTGATTTTTTCATCTTCGCCTATATTCCCTAACGCCTGTTTTACCATTATCATATGATTAGAACGACCAACTCCAAGTTCAGCTTTAAGAGGCTCTTTATACGAATTTACAAGAACTTCTTTTAACCTTATATTAACGAATCCATTATTCTCTGGTTGAGCCACAATTACAAATGGATTTCCTTTATAACTTGTAATATTACCAGACTGTTCTGCATTACTACCAAGACCTCGAATGTCTAATGGAGGATTTATTTTTAAATACACTAGTACACCAACTACTAAAATCATAATTACCACTATAAAGATTCCCATTTTTTTTAACATTACAATCCCCCTTCTTTCACTAAACTGATCCGTTAGTTTGAGATCACTTCTTCGCAATCTAATTCAGATTTTAACATAAATATCCAGTTAATAATCTGCAATATTTATGATTGAGATAAATAAAAAGGGCTTTTTTTATTCCAGAAAAGCGTCCTTTTACTGAAGACTTGATTTCGAGATATCTCCAATTAGAACTTCAACTATAGCACCCGTTTGTTGAAAAATAACTAATATTTCTTTATTGTCTTAAACCCCATTTCAATCCTTTTATTATAGGATCAATAACCCATTCATTTTTCTCTAATATTAAATGACTTACAATCATTGAAAGAAGATACGCTACCGTTGGTGTATATGTCTTAAATACGTTAGTCACAATTAAAAAGAGTATAGTAGAAACAATAAATAGAACGAATAAATATGAAATTCCCTTTCTCATAACTTTCACACCCCCATTGAACTTTTCCTTTTCAACCTACTGTCTAGTTAGCTTAAGTACATTTCTTCACAATCTAATTCAAATTTTTACATAATTATCTAATTATTAACTTACTGTATTGTACGATCAAGACAAATAAAAAGGGCTTTCCTTATCCCGGGAAAGCGCACTTATCAGGAATTCTCGAAATTTAGATTTTCTCATTAAATTATATAATTTGTTGTGTAGTCCCAAAGGTGACTTAAGTGATTCTACTTTCATTTCATTATGAACTCGTCAGTCCCTTATTTGAGTAGTTCAATGATGTTTTGTAAACCTATACATGCACATGCAAAAAAATATAAGTCCGATTAATAATAAAACACTTCCTAATAACACTTCCGAAGTAATAAACCATTCTGTTAACTTACTATATTCAACTGAGTTCATACCATCTATTTTAGATAAGTAGTCTCTGGCTGAATTTTTCCCTGTTTCTACACTGTTTTGTAACTTGAAGTAACCAAAAATTGAAATAATCATAGTAAATGCTAAAAAGGAGTAACGGCCAACATTATTGATAATCATCACCACTTCCGATTAAGTTTTGTGATTTTATTACAATCCCACAATAGCGCCCGATTGCTGAACATTTGAATTCGAGATAAATTGCAAATATGTTCTTCCACTAAGCACCCTTTAGTTTAATTCCCCACCAAATTCTGCAAAGAAACTTTCCACTTCATATACAGAATTGGTCTGTAATTCAATACCATCTTTTGATACCACAAGATAAAATGGAGAGTCTTCTTCATCAAACGGTTCTAAATAATCTACTGTTGTATCCCCACCACCAATACTTTGGATACCTCGATGAATACTTAATGATGACCAATTTTCATACTTCTTGTAATTCCAAATAACGTCAACCTCATCAGGAATGGGATTCTTTTCAATGAAAACATGTTTGGAATAGCCGTCCCCAGCATTCTTCTTCCAGATACTTAAATTTTTTTCCTTAGATACTTCTAATTCTTTCGCTTGAGAACAGCTTGTTAACATAATTATGGTTAAAACCGTTAATAAGATTATACTCTTTTTTATTCGCATCAAATTCCCCCACATTTATGGACAAACCTGCTCGTAAGCTTAAGTACACTTCTTCACAATTTAATTGAAATTTTAACATAAATAACCAACAAATAACCGACTATTTTTATGATCAAGACAAAAATAATAGGCACAACCTTATTCCAGGTTTGCGCCCTCGTATATTATTATTAGTCAGATTTGTTCTGGCTTTTAATCCTCATTACCTTTTTAGGAAGGTATAATGAGGTTAAATCAGATAGAGGTTGTCGCTCTGCGCCCTTGAAGCATTGTCTTCGTGCTTAAGACTGACACCTCTTTCTTTATAGAACTATTCGTATGAGCTGGATGGTACCTAGTTGCCGTATATCGAACGAGGTTGAGTATCTATAAAGTTAAGAGGATTCCTTACATCTGATTAATCTTATATGGGTGGTATATCTATGATTTATCTTGGTATTGATATTGGAAAGCGTCATCATGAGGCCGGACTGATCAATGATAAAGGAG
>NZ_KE384335.1:0-11544 GCF_000425225.1 Pontibacillus marinus BH030004 = DSM 16465
CCCGCCGCTCTCCACTAAAGTAACGGAACCATACTCAACTTATCTCGAATTCAAGTCTTCAAGATAAGGGGGCTATAATGAAAGACAATTTAATTTCTGAATTACTTTTTGATAACACCTCTTATAAGCCTACTAAGGTATGTTCATGCTATACTGTGAACAAACTAATGGCACAAAGGATGGTGCATCATGCAAGAAGCTCAATCACTAGAACATGTCCAATCATTTGTTAAGCAAGAAAAAATATCGTTACTTTATATTTCACGCCCTAATTGTTCAGTCTGTGTCTCATTACTTCCTCAGATTGAGGAGTTGCTTAAGGATTACCCACAAATTAAGTCTTTGTATATAAATGCTGAAGATATCCCTGAAATCGCAGGAGAGTATTCGATTTTCACAGTACCAGTCATCATTGTCTCCGTAGAGGGCAAAGAAATGTTACGCAAAGCGCGAATCGTTCCTATTGAAGAACTAAACCAACAACTTCATAAAATGACAAGTCTAATAGATGATTAATGGGATTCCCTTGCCACGCTGGTAAGGGAATTTCTGGTTTAAAAGGTCATAAAGAGCGGTAAATGAAAAATACTAATAATAAATGGAGGGATTATGATGCCATGGGATACCAACGATTATCCAAGCTCTCTTAAAAACTTAGATACGGCTGTACGCAAAAAGGCGATTGATATAGGGAATGCCATGTTAGATGAAGGGTATGATGAGGGACAAGCCATCCCTATCGCGACTGAACAGGCAAAAGAATGGTATGAAAATGCAAGTGAAAAAGAGATTAATCAAGTAAAACAAATGAGTGATGAGGATCTAAAAGCCCGTGATGAAGAAGATAAGCAGTATGAAAATCGACCTGAGCTTCTAGAAAAAGGAGAACATGTTGTATCACACGAAGATGGTTGGGCTGTGCAATCAGAAGATGCTAAAAAACCAGCTGAAACATATGAGCATAAAAGCGATGCAATAGAACGAGCGAAAGAGATCGCTCAGAATAAAGGCACTAGCGCCATCATTCATAGGAAAGATGGCAGCATTCAAGATAACTATTCTTATCAAGATTAACATCAAAGGTCTCTGCACTGTCGCAGGGACTTTTTATTTTTGAAACCTTTTATGTTATATAACGTAAAAACTGATACCACTAATATCGGAGGGGAACCGAATATGAGCAAATATACAATTGATCAATTTATTAACCAAACCAAACAAGATGAGAGCGAAAACGAGTATTTTGAATTGGAAACGCCGCGGATGTTAGAAGTCAACTTAGATGGTCAGGTTTGGGCTAAAGCAGGGTCGATGATTTCCTATAATGGCAATATTAAGTTTGAGCGTGAAGGAATTCTTGAGCACGGTCTTGGAAAAATGTTTAAAAAAGCATTCTCAGGTGAAGGTAGCTCACTTATGAAAGCCAATGGAAATGGAAAGTTATATTTAGCTGATGAAGGAAAGAAGATTACAATTTTTCAGTTACAAAACGAATCCATCACGGTAAATGGGAATGATCTTCTTGCCTTTGAACCTGGTGTGAATTGGGATATTCAACTCATGAAGAAAATGGCTGGCATGATGTCAGGAGGTCTTTTTAATGTGACACTAGAAGGGCAAGGTATGGTAGCCATTACCTGTCATTACGAACCTCTAACCTTAATGGTTACACCAGATCAACCTGTTATAACGGATCCTCATGCAACTGTCGCATGGTCTGGTCATCTGGAACCTGAATTTCAAACAGACGTCACGTTAAAATCATTCTTTGGAAGAGGAAGTGGCGAATCGATCCAAATGAAGTTTTCTGGGGAAGGGTTTGTCATCGTACAGCCATTTGAAGAGGTCTATTATTCTCAATCTAACGGATAAATGGAAGAATAACAGACCTTACATTCGTCCATACTGCTTGTAAAAGGGAAGGAGCGGTATGGATGATTCATCAATTAAAACGAATTGAACATAGCCCTAGAAGCAAAGCGAAATACAAGATTATTGGAGTGAGTAAAGCTGAACATGAAGAATGGCTTTGGACAGCCTTTCTCAAGCAAAAAAAGGTTGATGTTGTATTTATCTCCAAACGTCCACGCTACCTTGTTAATGGGTGCGAAGTTGAATGGAAAGGGCAGCAACACATCCCTGATGAAATTCAACAACATCTGGATAAACTCGCTTCAAAAATTGGAGAATTGTTTCAAAAAGTTGAATCGACCTAACCCCTACTTCTTAATGGAGGTAGGGTGTTTTTGTTATAAGAAATGCTCTTTTAAGGCAACAAAAAAGATGCAACCTTATGTGTTACATCTTCTGAAGTCCTTTTACTTTTCATTTTTCTCTACTAAAGTCAGCCCCTGGCTTAATGTCGAAATATTAATTTTCTCCGCTAACTTATGAGTCTCCTCTTTTGTGAAATTACCAGTTATTTGTACCTTACTTGTCTTTAGCCTTTGATTGACCTTAGGTGCGGATAAATAAGCAGGGTCCTCCTTATCTCTTTCCTCTAGGTAGGTCTGTCCTTCCTCATACCCAAACCACATTACCAATACATTATTAGGTTTTTTTGTATTACTAATTTTACTTGTCACTTCATAAAATTTCTCTTCACTCGTTAAAGAGAAAGTGACAACTGGTTGGCCATTTCCCGTTTCTTCTGATTCAGCCGAACCTTTTTTAATAATATCCTGTGAAAGCATGAGGTTATCCTGATGGTCTCGGAAAGATAATTCTTTTCCTGACTGAATCATGGTCTTTAGTTCTTCGAAACGTTCATCACTTATATCTTCCTGTAGCTTTACGGTCCAGCTATCATGATTTGAAGTAAGCTCATATTCTAATTCCGTGTAATCCATGAGCTCTTTAATAGCCTGTTCACCATGATTTTGTGAGGTAAACTGTAAGCTTTGAGTTGATTTACTATTCGTTGGAAGTAGCATAAACATAAATGCAGCTACAGCAGTAAGCGCGATAATTGTTCCTAAATAAATACCCGTCCTCTTCATAAAATTCCCCTTCGCCAAAGTTTCCTCTCATTATACATGGCAAAGGGGTGTTATGGAAGTTTATGGTTATGATTTTTGACTTTTATTGAGCTCTCGGCTCACTTTGAAAATTCCCTTTATGAGATCCATCACAAAAAGGCTTATTTTCTGATAAACCACATCTACATAATGAACAAGCTTTCTTGGTAACAAATTCATTTCCTTCTGCATCCAAAACTTTAAATTCACCTGTAACCAATAGTGAACCATTGTCTCTAACTTTAATCTCCATACGATATTTCACTCTCCTTTTACCAATCTATATGTAATAGGAAGTAGGCACATAACTAAACAATTCCCATATGATACTTACAAAATGTCTTCAATAAGAAAGAGGGATAACCATGAAGCTGTTTCCTGCTTATAAATCAACAACGGATGGTGATCAATGGGGATACATCAATAAGAAGGGTTCTTTTGAAATTGAACCTCAGTATGAACTTGCTCATGATTTTCAAGAAAATGGGTTAGCAATTGTTCAGGTTCATAACAAAAATGGTGTTATTAATACAAAAGGTGAATATGTAGTTAAACCAGATTACGATTACATTACTCAGTATAGTGAAGGGCGAGCTACAGTTCACAATGAGAAAGGTGTATGGGTGATTGATGAGAAAGGAAACATTCTAACAAGTCAGCCTTTCGACTTTATCAGTTCTTATCAACAAGGGAGAGCACTCTATCAAGAAACGAATGAAGAGAATAACAATGTCTTATATGGCTACTTAGATCGTGATGGGGGAATTTTAATTCCTGCTCAATATCAATCTGCTACTGATTTTCAAGATGGGGTGGCTGTTGTTCAAACGCAAGAGGGCCAATATCAATTAATTGCACGAGACACGAGCATTCTATATAAATATCCTTATGAATATGTTGGTCAATATGGGCAGGGCATGCTTGCTTATCAAGAAGAAGGTGATCCGAAGTATGGATTTATTGATAAATCTGGAAAGGTGATAATTCCCCCTTCATTTGATGCAGTTCAACCTTTTAGTGAAGGTCGTGCTGTCATAAATAAAATTGAGGATTATCTTTATTCTTATGGGCTAATTGATCAAAAAGGAAATATAATCTTAGAGCCTACTCATTCAGATATTAGTAGATTAGGGGAAAAAAGAATAGCAGTGGGTAAAGCAATTAAGGAAGAGCAACCTTATTTAGGTGTAAGGTACGCAATAGCAGATCTTAATGGGAACTTCCTCTCTGATTATCGATATCAAAATGTTCTACCTTATGAGAAAGGGTATGCTTCAGCTCATGATGATGAAAATACCTTTTTCTTAAATCGAGAAGGAAAGATAGCACAAAAGCTTCCTGTAGTGCCAGGTCAAGGTACGCTGCGGTTTCAAAATTCTTTGATTCAAGCAAATGTAGATTTTCAACTGATGTATTTGGATCGGAAAGGGAACGTAATCTGGAGACCGAAAAACACAATTCGGTTAAATAACCAGTTCCGGGTTTTAAGAATGAAGTATAAACCTAACCCAGATTATCTTGTGTACTACCCTGTGGTTCGAGGGATGGAAGATACTAGCGTGCAGAAACAAGTAAACGATAAGTTAAAGGGTATCTCTCAGGTCAAGCCAATCCCATCAGATGAAAAGCTAGAGTATAGTTATACAGGAGATTTTGAGATTGAGTTTTTTAAAAAATATCTTGTTGTGGTTGAGATGAATGGATCACAATATTATTTCGGGGCTGCTCATCCAATGCCAACTAAAATCTATAGTAATATCGATCTGGTATCAGGGACATTTTATGAATTGAAGGATCTGTTTAAAGAAGGTGCTCCATATGTGAAAGTGATTAGTGATATTGTAGAGCAACAAATTGTAGAGCAGGAGATAAATGTATTCCCTGATAGCTATAAAGGCATACAACCTGATCAACCATTCTATGTAAATGAAGAGTCGTTATTTATCTACTTTCCACCTTATGAAATTACACCTTATGTGGCTGGTTTCCCTACATTTGAGATTCCTTTTTCAGAGATCATGGATATAATCGATACAAAAGGGGAGTTCTGGTTATCATTTCATCATCGTGAATGATTCGACAAATAGAACTTCCGAAAATTGTCACAAATAGATAGAATCACGTGAGATCCTAACCATGATCAGCAGTTAGGGTCTTTTTTATTTCTATTATTTTTTGTCGAACTATATGTTATTTCATCGAATATATGTAATGTTTTCCTAAATTAGTATATTATAAGGATAACTATATTTCGAATCTGAGGAATTTCAGGACAGATGAGCTAAGTCAAATGATTTGAAAAGAGGGTATTCTTGTGGTTTTTCAAAAAGAGCAATTGGACAATAAGATGACTGTTGAAGATTGTTTTGAGATGTTAGATGTAGCGGGAAAATGGGGGTGCTACATAAACCATAATAGGAATAGGGTGCTCTGTAACAAATCATTCACTACAATGGTCGACAGTGAAAGTGAGCTAACCGTTGGGACATGGTTGCGCTTTTTTTCTAAAAAAGATCAATCTATCTTAAAAGTTCGAATGGAGAACCCTATTAACCAAGAGGATTTTTATATTCGTGTCTACGATAATCAACAGCAATTCAATTGGGTGAAGACATCTTTAAAGATCGTCCAGGAGGGGGTTTTTATTATCGGTGATGTTCCTGATAACATCATAGACGACGATACCAATGAGCCTGTTGAGCTAAAACAGAACTACGCAAACCAGAATGTTGATCATTTTATGACTTGGCTTTCTTTAATCGATCAAGAGATGGTATCTACCAAACCAGAATTGGAGCCACAAGTCGATGTCCTTGAACGTTTTAAAGGGGATCAACATATCAAAAGAATAATGGATGAGATCCCCCACGGCTTTTCTGTCCTTGGTGATGATTGGAGGATTCGATACATGAATCCAACTCTTGAAAAGATTGTGGGTAGACGGTTAGATGATTTGTATCAAAAGAGTTTGTGGACGGTATATCCAATTGAGCAATATCAAGATATGTATTCAAAATTAAAAGAAGCATTTGAAACACAAGAGGTAATGAAAATTGAACAATATGTTTCTGATATTGGAAAAACGATAGAGTTTACTGTTTTTCCAAACGGAGATGAAATGACTTTGTTCATTCAAGATCTTACAGAAGTTCGTTTATACACTAGGGCTTTACAAGAAACAGAGGAACGCTTTTCCCTATTAGCTGAAAATGTTAACGAAGCATTCTGGATTACAACCTCTGATTTTGAGACATGGGAATACATGAGCCCTTCATTTGAAAAAATATTTGAAATGAGTACTGATAAGGTTTATAAAGAAAAAGATCTTTGGTTGCAAGGGGTCCATGAAGAAGACCGTGATGAAGTAAACTCTGCATTTTTGTTTATGCGCTATCAGAAAGTTGCAGTGGAATATCGTTTTCAAATGAATAACGGTGATTGGAAATGGATACGTTCGAAGGGGTACCCACTCCAAAAAGGAGATAAATCCATTGTTGTAGGTGTTCATGAGGACATTACGAGCTTAAAAGAAAAAGATGAATTACAAGCAAGAACAAAACAAAATGAAACAGCTTTGAGAGTAGCGGCTGGTATTGCACATGAAATTCGAAATCCATTAACGTCCATAAAAGGTTTTATGCAACTTATGATGTCTAATCAAATGGATGTTCAGAAGTATAGCGAAATTATTTTCTCAGAACTTTCAAGGATAGAAACTATTGTGAATGAGTTTATGCTTCTAGCAAAACCTACCCAGAAAACAGAACTAGAAGAGACTGATGTACATGACATCATGATTTATGTCACTTCATTATTTAAAAACCAAATCGAGGGACAAGACATTGAACTTTTCCAAAACTTTGATCCTTCTCTCCCGCAATGCTTATCAGATCCTAAACGATTGAAGCAGATTTTTATCAATTTGGTTAAGAATGCTGTAGAGGCAATGGAGGATGGTGGAAGCTTAACAGTAAAAAGTGAATACATACAACAAGACTCAAGTCTTCGCTTTACAGTGAGTGACACCGGAAAAGGGATAGAGCAGGAAAAGCTTCAACGTATAGGAGAACCTTTTTTCACAACGAAAGAAAAAGGAACTGGTCTCGGAGTTATGGTTACAAACAAATTTGTAGAAAGCTTGGATGGACAAATTCATTACGAGAGTGAAATAGGGAAAGGCACATCTGTGATTGTAACACTTCCAATTAAACCAATATAAAAGGCGGTTATCCGAGATGGGTTCCGTTTTTTATTTCTTTAATTATAGAACATGTGTTCGATTCAGTCAATGAAGTAGATTAAAGAATCTGATCAAATACATCCATAATTCCTCTCACCTTATTGATTTTTTGACCAATGTAAATTTTTTTAGGTTTCACAAAACCATCGCGAAAGAAATATTTCCGTTCATTTCGTTTCATTTGATGAAAAATCTCTGTTCGGATTTGTTGTACCATATATTTACGGAATGGAAAGCTTTTATAGACTTGAGGATCGTAGTCTTGGATTTGATCTCGTAAAGCTGGATAGTCGTAAATTTTTCCTTCGTAAGTGATTTCCAACTTGTTGTGATAACGAAAGTCATCAGGTGTGACAAGAGAGCTTGGCTTCGCAAATAGACTGCACCCTGAGCGTTTTAAGATTTCAGAGACAAATTGTGAACAAAAATAGGAAGCTTTTACTTCAACGGGATATTTTATAGGTACCCCTAAAAGACCAATAAAATTATATTGATAGTTAAAATGATTCTTTTCAAACACATGAATGAGTCGAACTAGCTTTTCGTATTCACGTTCTGATATGTATAAGCGAAGGATGGCACAGGTGCTATTCGGATACCAGCTATAAGTACCCTTCACGAAATCCTCTCTTACAAATCCAGCCCAAAATGGGTTATCAGGTTGTTTCCTCCCAAAGCTATATAACAATTCTAGGTTTTCATCTAACGCTATAGAAGCATGGTTATAAGGCGCATTCGTTACACTCTTAATCGCTTTGTTTAAAAATGTTCCTGTATTCGTTAGAACGATATAAATAGGTCTCATGATTCCACCTCCAGTTAATCGTTAGTCTATAAATATAGTAGTATAAGTTTTGAACCATGAGTAGGTTTTTTGTAAATGTTTTCAAAAAAAGAATGAAAGTCTAAATTGTCGGTCAAGGGGGAATGGTTATATAGAAGGAGTGATGACATGTATAAAACATTAGTTGTAATGATGATCCCGTTATTGTTAATAGTAGGTTGTAATAATCGGGATTCGAATCAATCAGAGCAAAGTGAACAGTCTTCTTCTATAGAGAGCGTTAATGCAACAGTGCAGGATACTGAAGGTATAGCAACAAATCTTAAGGTGCCTTGGGATATCATTCAAACGGGTGAAGGGTTTTTCATTAGTCAACGTGGTGGAACCATTATAAAAGTTCGTGCAAATGGTGAAAAGACGGAGATGCCATTGCAATTGGAGCGTGATGTTGTACATAGAGGTGAAGGTGGGTTACTTGGCTTTGTCCTTCATCCAAACTATGCCCAAAACCAAAATGCGTATGTGTATCATACTTATGAAGAGCAAGGAAGACGGCAAAATCGTGTTGTATTATTGAAACAAGTAAACCAATCCTGGGAGGAACAGAAGGTTTTGTTGGAGGGAATCCCCGGGAGTAACATTCATAATGGGGGACGACTTGAAATTGGACCAGATCAAAAGCTCTATGTGTCTACTGGTGATGCAGCTCAAGAGAGCAATGCACAGGATTTGAATAGTCTGTCGGGAAAAATTCTTCGGATGAATTTAGATGGTTCGATCCCAAGTGATAATCCTTTTAATAACTCTTACATCTATTCTTACGGACACAGAAATCCTCAGGGGATGACTTGGAGTGAAGATGGGACCATGTATGCTGCAGAGCATGGTTCCCGAGCTTATGATGAGATTAATCTAATAAAGCCTGGTGCGAACTACGGATGGCCTGTAATACGTGGTAATGAACAAAAAGAGGGGATGGAGACACCCTTATTCCATTCAGGAGAAAATACATGGGCCCCTTCTGGTCTCACGTACCAAAATGGCCATTTATATATGGCAGGATTACGAGGTGAACAAATCCGTGAATTTGATCTTGAACAAAAATCCTCGAGAGTGTTTGTTGATGGTGTTGGGCGTGTAAGAGACATTCTTTTTGATGAAAATGATATGTACTTTATCACGAATAATACGGATGGAAGAGGTACGCCACGTCCTAATGATGATAAATTAATTAAAGTGGTGTTGAAACAAGAGAGTTGATATTGTCACATATGCCCAGCTGTTGAATACACTAACAGCGACTTCAAAAAAAGGGGAGAGTGTTCAATATGCAACATGGAAATTACGGAATGCAAAATCCTTATGGAAATCCATCACACGGGAACATGGGGTATGGTGGCCAAATGAATAACCCGATGATGAATATGCCTCAACAAATGCCACAAGGATACGGTAAGAACGATATGAAAGATCAATTAAATGGATATAAGCACTATTTCATTATCTTAGAAATGAAAGATGGTCAACAGTATGAAGGTATTGTTGAAGATATAGACGCAGAAAATGTGTACGTATTAATGCCTGTTGGAGATGAAGATGATGATGAGTCACCTGACCAACGTCAATGGGGTTATGGTGGCGGATTTGGCCCAGGATACGGCTGGGGTGGCGGATATGGTGGGGGTTATGGCTACCCACGTCGCTTCCGTCGTTTCCGTCGATATCGTTTTCCTTTCTTCGGTATCGGACGTTGGTTCTTCCCGTTCTTCTGGTAAGGGACTTTTCAAAGTCGTATGTGAGTTTTCGAAGCTCACATACGGCTTTTTTAAATACCAATAATTGCATTTCTGTAAATGAAAATCGTGCTTGCACCGTGCTGTGATCATATGCGATACTGTTAAAATGGAATTTACGCATTAGCGAATTAAAGTTTTACAACAAGAAAGGGATTTCAAAAGTGGATTTCATTACAGAGTTCTTTAAAGGAATTAACAACTTTTTGTGGGGACCTTTCATGCTTCTGTTTTTACTTGGGACAGGCATTTGGCTCACCCTTCATTTAGGTTTTATACAGGTACGTTTTTTGGGGGAAGGTTTCAAGAAGACGTTTGCCCCTCTTTTCAAAAAAGATCAAGAGGATGGAATCAATTCCTTTAAAGCATTAGCAACATCCATTTCTGCACAAGTTGGAACAGGTAACTTAGCCGGAGTTGCTACAGCAATTGCATCGGGCGGACCTGGTGCGATTTTTTGGATGTGGATCAGCTCATTCTTTGGGATGGCGACCATTTTTGCAGAGTCTGTTTTAGCTCAAACCTATAAGAAAAAGCAAGGAGCACAGCCAGTTGGTGGTCCGGCATTCTATATTCAATATGGTTTAGGAAGCAAATGGCTAGCAGGGTTCTTTGCCATTGCTATTATTATTGCTCTTGGATTCGTTGGGAATATGGTTCAATCGAATGCGATTACTGTAGCGATGAATCAAACACTGAACGCAGATAGCTTTGGCGTTCGTTTTTTGATTGGGTCATTTGTAGCATTCTTTGTTGGTCTCATTTTGTTCGGTGGTATTCAGCGTATTGCAAACTTTGCCGGTAATATTGTTCCGGTGATGGCGCTATTATATATTATCGGGAGTGTCATTATTGTTGTTTTATACTGGGATCAATTACTACCTACACTCTCCTTAATTGTCAATGCAGCTATTAATCCGAACGCGGCTGCTGGTGGTGTTTTGGGGGCAACAGTGAAAGAAGCAGTCCGTTATGGAATTGCACGTGGTCTATTCTCTAACGAGGCCGGAATGGGTTCTACCCCGCACGCACACGCAGTAGCTAAGGTTAAACACCCAGCTGAACAAGGTCTTGTGGCCATGGTGGGTGTGTTTATTGATACAGTAATCATTTGTACACTAACTGCCCTTGTTGTAATTATGACAGATGCTCACAAAACTGATTTGGAAGCTAGTGCCATTACACAAGAAGGCTTTGCTCGGGGATTAGGCGAATTTGGTATTCCATTTATCGCAGTTTGTTTACTTTTCTTTGCCTTTACTACCATCTTAGGCTGGGCTTATTTTGGAGAGGTTAATGTTCGCTTCTTATTTGGAGAAAAAGGCGTACCTCCATATCGTGCAATTGTATTATTGTTTATAGTAGTCGGGGCGATTGTAAAAGTAGAGTTCGTTTGGCAAGTTGCAGATACGTTTAACGCTCTTATGGTGCTTCCAAACATCCTTGCGCTTCTCTTATTAACAAAGGTCGTGAAGCGGTCATGGAAAGAATATAGAGAAACGAAATAACACAAAAAGTCTAGGGTTACTTCCCTAGACTTTTTTCTCTTTTATCAAGGATATATTCCACAATCGCCCCCGTTTGTGGAAGACTTGGTTTCGAGATAAAGTGCGAGGCGGTAGTGCAGGGGGGCGAGGGAATTCGGCGTCTAGCCGTGGGATTCCGTCGCCTCCCCGAGGGATTCCGTCGCTTACCCGAGCGATTCCGTCG
>NZ_KE384335.1:11864-83707 GCF_000425225.1 Pontibacillus marinus BH030004 = DSM 16465
GCGAATCCATCGCCTACCCGAGCGATTCCGTCGCTTACCCAAGGGAATACTATTCCTTCCCACGAGAACATAGCCCCAGCACTGCATAAATGCAACGGACTCCTCTCAGTTTCAAGTCTTCAACATAACTGCCAGATTGTTTAATAATAAACAAATAAGCACTCTACTTATACTGAAAAGTAGAGTGCTTATTTCAATGGTTATTTAATTAAAGAACTGTTGATTAAAATTAACCTGTTTTCCGAAGGTCATAAGACTGCGAAACTCCTTGTTTCTTTTCAATCGTCCAACCAGTGAATCCGTAAATCATATTAATAAGAATGACCAAGTAAGAGAAGAAAATAAACGGAATAAAGCTGTAAGGACTAACGTTCATCAGGTTACTAACGAATACAGCCGGAACACCCCATGGCACTAGATTGATCCCAACTGTACCCGCAGCTTCTACAGATCGTGATAAGTTTTTCGGATCTATGCCTCTTTTTTCGTAGCCATCTAAGAAAGCACGAGTCGGTAAAATGAGCGCAAGAAACTGTGAACCACTAGCAAAGCTTACAACTAGAGTGGATAAAAGGGTTGAAAGAATAAGAGACCCTGTACTTTGAATTTTTTCAATAGCTTGTTCAAGAAGAACTTTGAATACTTGAACACCTTCAAGCATGCCACCCAGTGCTGTTGCTACAACAATAAGTCCAATGGTATTGAGCATTGAAGTTAAACCACCGCGGCTTAGGAGCTCTTTAATGGTTTCATTTTCTGCTTGAGACTTGTATCCATCGGTCATTGCGTTAATGACTTCGCTTACTCCACTTCCCTGTACAAAAACCGCAATGAATCCACCAAGTGCACTTACGATCACAAGTGATGGTACAGCTGGGTATCGTTTCGCCATGAGAATAATTGTGATAAGCGGTAAGAGTAACAATAATGGGTGAATAACAAAGGATTCACTTAATCCTGTTAACACCTCTTGAATCTGATCGGCATTTACTGATGATTGAGGTGTTTTCATCCCCAAGAACCAGAATAGAAGAATCGTTAAAATAAATGCTGGAATTGTATCCCACAGCATGTGACGTACGTGATCGAATAGGTTCACGCCGACCATTGCAGGTGCTACGTTTGTAGTATCTGATAGAGGTGAAAGTTTATCACCGAAAAAGGCACCCGAAACGGTTGCACCAACGATATGAGCTGCCGGAAAGCCCATGCTTGTACCGATTGCCATAAAGGCTAAACCTACTGTAGCGATTGCAGTAAAAGAACTTCCTAACGTAACTGCAACAATTCCTGTAATTAGGGCAACAGTTGGTAGAAAAACGTTTGGATTAATGAACGTTAACCCGTAATAAATGATTGTTGGAATTGTTCCGCTCAAAATCCATGCACCAACAATCGTTCCAATGATCAATAGAATAAAGACAGCAGGTAATGCACGGGTAACTCCTTCCTTCATAAACCCCTGAAGATCATCCCAAGAGTGGTCTAATGTAAATCCAATAGCTGCTGTTGCTATAATGCCGATGATGAGCGGCATAAACATTCCTGCTTCCCATACAACGATGGAAGAAGTAGCAGATATAATTAAAGCAAGTATAGGGATCAAGGCTAATAAAAAGCTCGGTTCTTTCTTCATTGATGACATCCTCTCGTTGTTCCAATTAAACCTTTTAACACTTTTATGCTTTTGTGCTTTTATCTACTAAAATATTATGAAGAAAGAAAAAGAGGATGTCAACCTAGAGAAGACTTCCTCTTATTGGTTAAAATTATTTTCTAACAGAGGGTCATACATCATAAGAGCATGGTTTTCAGTTACATACTCGTCATCGATTTCTTCTTGTTGATAGTTATAGACCCTTCGGTGAATCTTGTTGTGGCGTACATATGCACCCCAATGTTCGTGTGTGATAGCATGTTCTTTTTCATATACTTGATAGCTTGTTAAAGGGGCATGGGTTGATCGCCATTCACCAACAAGGTGCTCATCTGTTAACCAAAGATTTAATTGATAAGAAACGTCTGTCATATTTTGTAGTTGCAAATCGAGAAAATTATAGGCACATGTAGCCCCGCTACCAAATGGTTGCTTTCGATTGGTATCTGGAAACACGTCATAACTATGTCGGTGGCGTTCTAAGACGGTTAGTGGGGTGTGTAATGTCATCCAGTAAATGAGGTTAGATAATTGACAGAGTCCACCGCCAACCCCTGGTTTAAACGAGCCGTGAAAAAGAATCATGCCTGGTATATAGCCTTTACGTTTTGATGGGTTTCCTATCACCTTCCAATAAGAGAATGTTTCACCTGGTTTGAGAATAAGCCCATTTAGTTGCTTGATTGCTATGGAGAGATTGTGAACTTTATTATCTTGATACCACATGTCGACATCTCGTAATTGGCGATATAACTTAGATTTATGAGTGAAAACTTGGTGCTGTAGTGGCTCAGGATGCAGTGTATGAGCGTAGGACTGGTTGTTTTTTATCCATTCTAAATGTTTTTTGGATCGGTAGTATAGCTTTCCTGCATGAGCTCGAATAGGGTGACGTTTTTTCGGCTTTAATGCTAATGATTGTAAGGCGTTCATTAGGAGGCCCCCTTAGTACCTTTTAGATTATTTTACCATATAAAGGTGAGGGAAGAGTCCATAAAAAAGACTATCCCTGCGATAGGAGATAGTCTTCTACTAGTTTTATTTGGCTGCCTTTTGCAATTTGGTAATCATCTTCAATGAACGGCCTGTTCCGATTGCTACAGACTCTAGTGGGTTAGGTGCTAGATGAACAGGTACATAGATCTCTTTACTTAACCAGTCTTGCATACCTTTTAGCAAGGCGCCACCGCCGGTAATGACAACACCATGATCTACGATATCACCACTAAGTTCAGGTGGGCAGTCTTCTAAGGTAGCACGTACTGTCTCAAGAATGTGTTCTAGAGATTCGCGAAGAGCAGATTGGATTTCTGTAGATGTTAACTCAATCGTTTTTGGCAAACCTGTTACCATATCGCGACCGCGAACATCCATTGATTCTTCCTCATGCTCAATGAGTGCGTAACCGATTTGCATTTTAATTTGTTCGGCGGTTCTTTCACCAATTAAGATATTGTAATGTTTTCGTACATGTTGGATGATCTCCTCATCCATTTTGTCGCCACCATTACGAATAGAGCGGCAGGATACAACACCGCCAAAAGAGATAATCGCTACTTCACTTGTACCGCCACCAATATCTAAAATAACGTTTGCGACAGGTTCTTCTACTGGTAAATCGGCACCAATTGCTGCTGCAACTGGCTCTTCAATTAAATGAACATGCTTTGCACCATAGCTTTTAACAGCATTATGTATAGCGCGACGTTCAACAGAAGTAGACCCAGAAGGTGTGCAAATCACAACTGTAGGCTTTCGCATGGAAAGTCCCATTTTCTTACTAACTTTCTTCAGCATGGCTTTTAGCATTTGCGCCGTAATATCATAATCCGCAATAACCCCTTCACGTAGAGGACGAATTGGAATTACGTTTTTTGGTGTTTTACCGACCATACGCTTTGCTTCCGTTCCAACAGCCAATACGTTTTTCGAATCCGTATCGATCGCTACGACTGAAGGCTCGTTTAATACAATACCTTTATTTTTTGAATATATCAGAACATTTGCGGTACCCAAGTCGATACCAATTTCTGCATTTGCTAACATGATATAGCTCCCCCATAGATGTTAAGTCTCCTATATTTCTTCTTCCATTGTAAGTGATTTTTGGGGGTCACGAACATGGTAAATGATGGTGAAGGTCGAATTCGGAATTTTCTCGTCGGTTAAACTCGGATTTTGTCAGTTTTTGTTGGTTTTATTCGCAAGAAAAAGTTGGCTGTAAAAAAATTTTTGATGAATGACTTTCACTTGTTTGGAAATGATGGTACAATGACTATCGATGATTATTGCACTGTAATTCTACATGAACTATATATGAAAGGATGATAGGGATGCATATCGGAAGCAAAGGTTGGTACGTTAACGAACTGAAAAAGCTAGGCATGAGCCGTTATGAAGGTCGCAAGCTTGAGAGCTACAAAAAGCACATTCTTGCAAACCTATACTTTGATCGCACAAAGTAAGATATGTCATGTAGAGCAGGGAGCATAAGCTTCCTGCTTTTTTCTTTTTATATGGAACTTAGACTTAATGATTTTGATATATATTTTTTCGACAATAAACGAGAAGAAAGGAGGAGAGATTTATGAGTTCTGAGTATTTGTCTTATCAGGAAATTTTGCGTAAGTGTGAGTTGTTGAATGAACAATATGAACTGAATGATGAGTATTTTGGGAATATTGTAGACCAGTTACTTGCAAGTGATCGTTCTGCAAATGAAGTCATTATGGATGGATTTCAACAGCTGTTACAGCAGGTAAGTGAAGAAATGACGAAGATGGAAGGGTTTATGGATGCGAAAGCTTCATGTTTTATGGGGTGCGCGTTCTGTTGTTATTTCCCTATTATCATTACTGAACTTGAAGCCAAGACGATGAAACGTATTATTGATCATTGGCCAGAGGAACGCAGACAGCGTATTATGAATCATCTTGAGCAGTATCTATCAACCTATAAAGATGAAATAGAGCATGTGACTTCATTAGACCGTGAAAATGATCCCGACTTCAAGCGTAAGTATATTGCGTCTCAAGTTCCTTGTCCGATGTTGGATACGGAAACGAATATGTGTATGGCCTATGAGATTCGACCAATTCCTTGCCGTACCTATGTGAATTATTCGGATCCAAAGGTATGTGCAGAAAATTACCTTCCTAAAGAAACGTTCAGTTATGAGTTTCTATATGAATTTTACATGGGCGCTTTAAATGAAATCCTTCAAGAATTATATGAAGATGGGGAACCGAACTTCGTAGATTATCCAACTGATGTGTGGCAATATGATTATCTTGCCAATTGGGTTAAAGATTGGGTTTCAACCGAACAAAACAGTTAATTCCATGTATAATGGGGTTAGAGGTGATGGAACATGGCGTATGAATTGAAATCTGTTAATGTTGGTAAGCCCCAGGTGGTTAAGCGAAATGGAGAAGAACTTTACACGAGCTTTATTAAGACCCCAACGAAAAATCGTATAGCTGTAACCAAGTTTGGGTTAGAAGGCGATGAACAGGCGGACAAAAAGCACCATGGTGGTGAACAAAAAGCAGTATGTGTCTATCCTTATGAGCACTTCCCTTATTGGGAAGAGCAAACGGGTGTGAAGATGGAGGCATCTGCGTTTGGCGAGAACTTAACCATTGACGGTGTTAGTGAAGATAAGGTGTATATCGGTGATGTTTTTCAGTGGGGAGATGCAGAGCTTCAGGTAACTCATCCCCGCACACCATGTCAGCATATTTCTTTTGTCCATGACGTTAAAACATTTACGAAACAAGTGACACAGACAGGCCTGACTGGCTTTTATGCAAAAGTCATAAAAGAGGGAAGTGCCTCACTCCATGATTCCTTTGTACGGACACATCAAGAGCCTCATCTTGTATCAGTATCTGAGATTAACCGGTTAAAGTATCAAGTTCGAAACGACCAGGAAGGCTTAGAGAGAGCTATTCAGGTTGAAGCACTCGAACCCGAACTGAAGGCGTCTTTTACAGAACGGTTAAATAAGTTAACAGAACAATAAAATATATCAGCTCTATTACACAGAACCCTCTTGTTGTAACAAAAGGGTTCTTTTTTTATGCCTGTCAATAGTGATTTGAATGAAATTTATAGATTATATGGATTTTAATTCCTCATTCACTTTAGATCTACTAGACCTTGCTCAACGATATTTCTAACAATAATTTGGACAAATTTTAAAAGGTGATAGAATACGGTGATTTTGAATATTGGAAACGAGCACCAAAATTATTACATCAAAACCGGTGCTATAGTGGAGTTGTCCCAAAAAACAACACGAGAGGAGATGGAAAATGTTCAAAAAAATCACCATCACTACTGCGTTGGCAACCGGAGTATTATTGGGGAGCCCATTTCAATCAGAGGCAAGTGCTCAATCTAATAAGGACTTCCAATTGTTCACAAACATTCAATCCAATCAACAAGTAGATCAAGAACAAATCAACCAATGGATGAACCAGATTCTATCAAACTATGAAACTCAATGGGACAAGCAAGAGAAAACTGAACAACCAACACAAAAAGAAACAGAGAAACAACAACCAACACAACAACAACCTGAACAAAATGAACAAGATGAAGCACAAGCAACACCAACCACACCATCACAGCAAAACGAAGCAACAACACAACAACAACCAACTGAACAAGAACAAAAACAAAAACAAAGCTACGAGTTAAGTCAATATGAACAAAAAGTCATTGAACTAACAAATGAAAAACGTGCAGAACAAGGACTCTCCCCTTTAAAAATAGATAAAGAACTAAGCAAGGTAGCGCTTAAGAAGTCTCAAGATATGGCACAGAACAATTATTTCTCACACAATAGCCCAACCTACGGCTCTCCTTTTGATATGATGAAGCAATTCGGCATCGAGTACCGTACAGCTGGAGAGAATATCGCAAAAGGACAACGCAGCCCCCAAGAAGTAGTAGATGCATGGATGAATAGTGCAGGTCACCGTAAAAATATTCTTAATGAAAACTTCACCCACATCGGTGTAGGTTTTGAAGAAAACGGCAATGTATGGACGCAGCAGTTTATTGGTAAATAAGGTGAAGAAAAAGCTGGCTATATAGAGCCAGCTTTTTCTGTTTAACGAGCTTATTCAAATATATAATAGAAAAAATATGAATAACATATACTAACGAAACCGTGCATTAGTTTCGGATTTCGATTAAAGGGAATGAGCTTAATAAATAAATATGAGTCCTACAGTCTCGAAGGTTATGAGGAGGTCAGAACGAGCAACGTGAAATGGATATGATCTATGTACCGGTTGATGATGAAGACTTAGATGCTTTAGCTCAGTATGAAGGATGGGAAGTTTTTCCAAATCCTTGATGTGAAAGGGTTTTTCTTGACAAAGCCATGCAACCGTTTTACTCTTACAGTATCAACTTGTATATACAGGATTACGTATTCAATTTATAAAATATATTAAAGGTGGTCCCCATGTTAAAAAAACTATTTGGTAAGAAGAATGATCAAAATACGGAAGAAGTTTTAGTTTCTCCATTGAACGGTAAAATTCTTGAACTTAGTGAAGTACCAGACCCAGTTTTCTCACAAAAAATGATGGGTGATGGTTTAGCGATTGAACCATCTGAAGGGAAGGTAGTAAGTCCGGTAGAGGCTGAAATCGTTCAACTTTTCCCAACGAAGCATGCGGTTGGCCTGAAAACAGACTCCGGTCTTGAAGTACTGATCCATATCGGTCTTGAAACCGTAAGTATGGAAGGGGAAGGCTTTGAAGGTCATGTAGAAGTGGGCGATAAAGTGAAGCAAGGTGATGAGCTAATCACTTTCGATATGGACCTTGTGAAAGAAAAAGCTAAAAGCACCATCACACCAGTTATCTTAACAAATGGTGACGATGTAGTAGAATCTCAAGAAGTGCTTAACACAGGGGAAGCTACAAAAGGTGAAACAGAATTATTAAAAGTAAACTTAAAATAACACATGAAAAGTCAGCCTCTACTCGGCTGACTTTTTTATGTCATGTGTATGTGTTTGGTTAAAAATATTTAGATTTAAATCTGCCGAGATACGCTGTAAAATCTTTGCTCCACCCACGCTATTTCCTTTTTGATTAATAGCTGGACCAAAGACACCAATGCCATATCGGCCTGGAACTGCACTGAAAATCCCGCCACTAATTCCACTCTTACATGGGAAACCAACCTCGACGGCAAAAGTACCTGACTCATTATACATGCCAGAAGTCATCATAATGGCTTGGATGGTATTTAAATGATCTGGTGACACCAATTGTTTATTTTGTTCAATTAACCTTCCACCATTCGCTATAAATAGGCCTATTTTGGCTAAATCATGCACTTGTAATCGAATAGAGTTTATGCGGAAGTATAGATCAAGTGCATCCTGAGGGTTTAAGGCTACTGCTCCTGAACTGCTCATGTAATAAGCAAGAGCGCGATTTCGATCACCTTTTACTTTTTCAGCTTCATATACGTCTGGGTCCATGTCAATGTTTTCATTTCCTGTTATTGTTTTCAGCATCATGAGAATACGATCGAAACGCTCTTCCACTGTATCTCCTTTAATGAGGGAGCATATTGCTATGGCTCCTGCATTTACCATGGGATTAAAGGGGCGGTGGACATCGCCAGATTCCAAGTGACTTATTGTATTGAAAAAGTCACCCATTGGCTCCATTCCAACAGATTGAAACACTTTTTCCTTTCCAAGGTCTTCTAATGCGATCAATAGACTAATAACTTTTGATGCGCTCTGTAAGGAAAACGAAACATCTGTTGCTCCTGCAGAATAGATGTTGTGATTAAGGTCCATCACAGCAACACCAAGGTCATTTTGGTTCAATTCGTCTAGACCTGGAATACCTGTCATGACTTCACCTTTGGTTGTGTAAGGTTTATATTCAGTGATTAACTCTTTTAAATAATCATTACTAAGCCGGACCATAAGCATCTCCTTTCGACCATCATGTGGTCATAGATATGTAACCTAAAGATGAAGATATGAAACCTTCAGTGCCTAAATACACAGGGGAGAGAGGTGTGATACAATTAATGTAAAGAAGTCTTTTGAAATCCCTTTATGAAGGAGTTGGGCTGGATGGATTTTGCGTTTCGAATGGCTGAGGAGCGAATTAAGCAAGCAGATAGAAATGGTGAATTTAAAGATTTACCCGGAAAAGGGAAGCCCTTAGACTTAAGTGAGATTAACGCTGTCCCAGAAGATTTGCGTATGGGATATACCATTATGAAAAATGCCAACATGATTCCTGAAGAAATGCAAATTAAAAAAGACATTGTTAAGCTCGAGGACTTACTTCAATTTTGTGAAGATCCGGAAGAGAAAGCGTCTTTACGAAAAGAAATTAATGAAAAGCAGTTGCGCTTCCAAACTCTGATGGACAAACGTAAAATGAAGCAATCTGGTGCGTTTCGTCAGTATAGAGGCAAAATTAATCGAAAAATAGGACTTTAAATACAACGAAAGCTGACTCTTTTAAGAAGATCAGCTTTTTCTTTATTTCCATAGTGAGTGATTACTCACTTTACAACCTGTAGATTTTTGATAGAATAAAAAGTGAGTAATCACTCACATTAGTTTGAGGAGGGTGAAACAAGATGGATATGGTACACGTAAAGGATGTCGCTCATTCTTTTGGTAGAGAAGAAGTATTGAAAGAAGTTAATCTCTCTATTCAGGAAGGGGAAATCTTTGGTTTATTAGGGCCTTCAGGTGCAGGTAAAACTACACTTGTAAAAATGATTGTTGGAATTTTAGAAGCAGATCAGGGGGAGGCCTGGGTGAAGGATGTTAAGATGCCTTCTCTTGAACAGATGAAGGTTTTAGGATATATGGCTCAATCTGATGCCTTATACAACGAATTATCTGCTAGAGAAAACCTAGACTTTTTTGGTTCCATTTATGGTTTGAGAACAAAAAAGCGTAAACAAAGAATCGAAGAAGTAATGAATATTGTGGACCTTTATGATCATTTGGACAAACCAGTGCAGAAGTATTCAGGAGGGATGAAGCGACGCCTCTCGTTGGCGGCAGCTTTATTACACGAGCCGGACCTTCTCATTTTAGATGAACCCACTGTAGGAATTGATCCTATTCTTCGTCAGTCCATATGGAACGAATTAAAGCGATGGCAGCAAAATGGAACAACCATTATTGTAACGACTCATGTCATGGATGAAGCGGGTAAATGTGATCGTCTAGCTATGCTTCGAGATGGATATGTGATCGCTACAGGATCGCCAAAAGAATTAAGGGAGAAAAGCCATACCGAAACAATCGAAGAAGCGTTTTTAGCCTATGGAGGTGAAAAAGGATGAATATCCGTGCACTGATTATCCGTATTTTACGACAGTTCCGAAGAGATAAACGATCAATGGCATTGATGATTGTTGCTCCATTACTCGTTTTAACCTTAATGTGGTTAGTATTTGATGGTGATCGCTATGAACCAGAAATTGCAGTGGTGGATGTACCTAGCCCATATGTTCAAGTTTTAGAAAAGCAGGACGCTGTTATTAAAGAAATGTCTGAAGTTGAAGCTATGAATGCTCTGCAAGGTGTTGAAGTGGATGCAATGATTAAGATGGATCAGCAAAGTATGCAGGTTGCATTGGAGGGGAGTGACCCTTCTACAAATAGTGCAGTGAAAATGACTATACAACAAGCGATGAAGGAGCTAGGCCCTCAGAAATCACAATTGGAACCAGCATTCACATATATTCATGGTTCAGAGGATCTTGGTTTGTTTGATAATGTAGGTCCCGTATTAATCGGATTTTTTGTATTCTTTTTCGTGTTTATTATTGGAGGGGTATCATTTCTGAGAGAACGAACGCAGGGGACGCTTGAGAGGTTGCTCTCAACACCATTAAGACGTTGGGAAATTGTCACGGGGTATGTGCTGGGATTTGGCCTATTTACTTTAATTCAGTCCTTTATTATTGCTGCGTATTCTATTTATGTTCTTGGTATGTGGATGGACGGATCGTTCTGGTATGTTCTTCTGATTACTTTTCTGCTTGCTATGACGGCGTTAACACTAGGAACGTTACTCTCGGCTTATGCCAACAACGAGTTTCAAATGATTCAATTTATTCCTCTTGTCATTGTACCCCAGGTCTTTTTCTCTGGCTTATTTAATCTAGATGCATTAGCTGGTTGGGTCCAGGCAATCGGGAAAGTCATGCCCCTTACCTATGGAGCTAATGCGTTAAGAAATATCATGATTCGTGGAAAAGGAATTGAATCGTTTCAATCGGATATCTTAATCTTGATTGGTTTTGCTTTTCTATTTTTCTTTTTAAACATAGTGGCATTAAAGAAGCACCGCAAGCTATAATGAAAAGTATGAAATAAAGGGGGATCTAGAATGAGCGATAACGATATAGTGAACGATCTATTACAAGCAGGAGAACTGGAAGATCAGCTCACCCCAAAACAACGCCAAATCCTTCAAGCGGCTGTCGAGATGTTTGCGGAAAAAGGTTATGCATCGACTTCCACCAGTGAAATAGCTAAGAGGGCTGGTGTCGCTGAGGGAACCATTTTTCGGCATTATAAAACCAAAAAAGAACTGCTTTTTGCCATAGTATCTCCGATGATCACAAAGTTCGCTGTCCCTTTCTTTGCTCAACACTTTGTGAAGCAGGTGTTTGATCGAGAAGTATCTGGATATGAAGAGCTGCTCAGAAATCTAATTCATAACCGATTTGAATTTGTAAAAGAGAATGTGACACTCTTAAAAATCGTTTTGCAAGAGGTGGCTTTTCACGAGGAGCTACAAGAACGATATAAATCTATCTTTAGAGAAAATGTGCTTGAGAGCTTTGAGGAAACGGTGAAGCATTTTCAGGAAAAAGGGCAGATCAAAGACTATCCTGTTCATAGTGTGATTCGGTTAACGATATCAACGATAATAGGGTTTTTGGTGACGCGCTTTATTATTATGCCTGACTATGACTGGGATGATGAAAAAGAAATTGATCGTACCATCGATTTTATCATGAATGGTCTAGAAAAATAGACAAAATCCCTCTTCCCAACTGGGAGGAGGGATTTATCTATTTTTGGATTACTTGACCGCCAAATTGTTTACAAAAATCGTTAGCTAAATATTCAATTGCCTCCTCATTCCAAGGAGCTCTACGATTCTCGTGAATTTCAAGTGAAAGTTGATGCTTCTTCGGCCAGTACGTGATTTCTAAGACCCCTTTTTCCTTCCCTTTTTTAAAATGCCAATGATAGCACCCCTTTTTTGTGCTTAGTGTAGTGCGTTGGGTCATGGTTAATCCATATTGATCAAACGTTTGTTCAATTTCCTCACATACCAATTCTTCATCTAGAGGCTTTACGTTTTTTAATTTAGAATCCGTAATTTCATACGTTAACATATTCATGTTCCTCTCTTATTTCATAGATTTGTGTGATCACTCCTTGTCCGACTTCCAGGGCATGTTCTCCTTCCTTTCGAATAGACATGAAGAGAAGGAGGAGTGATAAGAATGAATGGAACTACTTTTTTATATTTATCATGTATTATTGCTGGGTTTGCACTGATTCGAATTCCATTAAGTGGGGCATTATCTCCATTGGAACCATTGTGTGATCTAATCGGTGTTATTGCTGTACTGTTATTTTCATGTATTATTATTTTTAACGGTATCATGTCCTTAATAGGAAGAAGGAAGTTATAGCTCAGACATCTGTCTGAGTTTTTCTTTTCACTTCATCCTCTCCAAAGATGGTTATTCTTCTTTCCCGCTGCATTTTGGAATAATATCCACCAATGATGTGACCGGCCAAAGGTTCTCGTGTGCTTGTTGAGGTTGGTCTGGTGTTAGCCAGACTGCTTTCATCCCCATTTGAAGAGCAGGAGCAATTTCATTCATAAAATTATCCCCTATAGAGATCACTTTTTCAGGCGGGACATTATACTGGTTAACGATTTGTTCAAAGTGTTCCTTAGTGCGAACAGGTTTTACAGCTGAAGTGATTTTCGTTTCAAAAGCATGTTGCAATGATAAGTGCTCCAACAAGCGCTCTACATCTACTGCATCACTATTGGTCATCAGAACGATCTTCATATCATCTTTTAGCTTATGAAGAAAGTCACGTAAACCAGGTGTCTCTGTGATCCAGCCATCCCCTTTAGCCATATCTACCTTCGTTTCATTATACGCGTTGTGACATGTTTTCATTGGCACTCCATAATGTCTAGCTAAGACATATGGGGGCCACCAACCATCACCGATCGCAATCCATCTATCAAAATCAAATGATGAAGCAGGGAATTTTAGATGTTTGTCTTGTTGATTATGTAGTTCACCTGACCATGTTTCAGGCATAGTTAGCGTTTCGATGAAAGGGTCCCACGTCCATATCAAATCTTCTTGGGCATCATATACTTTCCCAATAGCTAATGGATGCGTACCGTTTTTCACTTTTTGAAAGTCCTGTTGAAAGTTTTCTTGTTGATCATGGGGGACCAGTTTTTGTAGCTTTTCTGCAAATAAGTCAAAATGAGCGGTATCTTCGTAAAGTGTTCCGTCTAAATCGAAAATGAGAACTTTACTATCTTCTATAAATGAGTGTGTAGGGAGCATATCTAAACTTCCTTTCGAGGGTAAATGACCAAGATGTCGCACCTTTTTGTTCATAGTATGCTCAATTATGCTTAGTACTTCAAGTAATTGGGTAAAGAATCTAGGCACTTATTCATTCTTGAATTCTTTGTTTGCTCTGTTACATTTAATAGAATAGTGGAAAATGATTGGAAGAGGTGGCAAAAGTGAGATATAAACAAATAGGGTTTATGCTATTGATTGCATTTTTCTTATGGATTCCAACGGTTGAAGCAGAAACGACTGTTACAAAAGAACCCCTTACACAAGTAGATGCTACCATTGAGTATCTTCCAGAAGGACGTCCTTCTGGTATTGTTCAGAGTAGTTCACCTAACATCACGTATTACATAAAGTTATCGTCCTATGACCTTCCTTATGAGATACGTATGTATTTGAACGGAAGAGAAGTGAATGCTGATTATAATGAGGGTACTGGAATCGTTTCTTACCAAGCTTCAGGTCTGTCTGGAGAAAATAGAGTTAAAGTGACTTTATCTACTTATGGGAAAGAAAATTTAAGTCGTTCTTGGAATTTTAAAGTTGATGATCGTACGATATCACCTTTAGCCGGAAAAGACATGAGCCTCCTTGAACGTGTCCAAAATAATGCTTTAGAACGTGCGAATGAATATCGAAGTGTTATTGGTGTAGCTCCTTTAACAAGCAATGAAACATTACAAGAAACAGCTCAAGCTCATGCGAATTATATTGAAGTAAATGAAACAGGCCATACAGAAGTAAGTACGAATGAAACGTTATTTACAGGTAGAACACCACAAGATCGCTCAGCATATTTTGGCTATGGTAGCTATTTTGTTGGCGAAGGGATCACGTATGAAGAACCAGGTGGCCCTACTTCCATTGACCACTTGTATGATGCACCGTATCACCGTTTAAGTCTAATGAACCCTTTCTATTCTGAAGCAGGAACAGGCTACAATGGTGATGGTGATTTCGTGATTAATTTTGGAGGCTTAGGGAACCAAGGGGAGGAGAAGGTTGTTCTTTATCCTTATGAAGGACAAGAACAAGCTAAGGTATCCTGGTTAGCTTTTGAAGAGCCCAACCCATTACGATTTTTCGGGAAAAATAAGATATGGACTGGTTACCCGATATCCTTTGCCTACTTTGGAGGACAAAGTGATCGCTTAGTTGTGCAAAGTTCAAGTTTGGTTGATAGCTCAGGACAACAAGTCTCTACTTATACCGTTACACCTGAGGTGGAGGATCAGGGAAAGCACCATCTATTCTTAATCCCGAAAAAGTTCCTTAAACCAGGTGAAACCTACCAAGTACAAGTTAATGCTTATATTGAAAAGAAATCTGGAAGCACCAAGGATGTATCCCGTACTTGGAGCTTTAAAACAGCTGACGAAATTGCACTAGATCGTGTATATTTTGAAAAGCATAATGGTACAAACTTCTTAACGTTAGAATGGGCATCAGGAAAGGATCCAGATGCCACTATTACACTTGAAATGAATGGTGAGCGTTATTTACGAAGAGAAGGACAGCAGCAAACAACCTATAAGGATCTGACTCCTGGCCTTTATACGATGAGTATTGATAGTCCGTATTTCAATGAAGTGAAAACCTATCAAATTATGATTCAATCAAAAGAAGACTTGTATTTTGATTATGATAGTCCTTTGAATGTCACTAAGGTATTTGAGGATGGCGTGATGATGGAGGATACGGATGGGGCTGATGGTAAAGAAACACCTATTTTCGCTAACTATCAGGAATGGGATGTAAACCAATCGAGTTTCAGTAATGATAAAGTATGGAATATTCGATTTAATAGTTCGATGCTTCCTAGCCAAGTAAATAGTAGTAATGTTTATGTGGTTAATAATCAGAATGAAAAAGTCGATGTTAATCTCATGCTTGAAAGGGATGGAACAGAAATTGTGGTTACACCACCATCTGGTAACTATTCAAATGGAGATTATACATTAGTGATTCAACCATTGAAGAACAAAGCTGATAAGATCATGGATAATGGAATTCAAATGCCGTTTAAAGTCCAGTAAACTCGAGTCCTTGCTCCTTAGTTGGAGTGGGGGCTTTATTATTTGGGTGAAAAATTAAAAAGGATGATTAAAACGTCTTCTAGAATAGCCTCCGTTTGTTGAAGACTTGGTATCTAGATAACTAGTGAGGTGGAGGTCCATTGCTGGAAAAAGAGTAAGGGGGTCAGTGAAACGTCGATACTCCTGTGGAAGACCGTCCGAGCTTCCTCATCCGCTGCGCTCCTTGCGGGATCTCGGCCGCCCTTTCTACCACTGGAGTTCGACGTTTCCTTCCCCCCTTGCTCATATGGAAAATAACGGACTCTATTCGGAAATTAATCTCATTCAGGGATAGATTTATTCCGAATGAAGCCTCTATTCGGAACAATAATCTCATTCAGGGATAGACTTATTCCGAATGAAGCCTCTATTCGGAACAATAATCTCATTCAGGGATAGACTTATTCCGAATGAAGCCTCTATTCGGAAAAATAATCCATTCAAGGGTTAGATATATTCCGAATGAAGCCTTTATTCGGAAAAATAATCCATCCAAGGGGTAGACTTATTCCGAATGAAGCCTCTATTCGGAAAAATAATCCATCCAAGGGGTAGACTTATTCCGAAGGAAGCCTATATTCGGAAAAATAATCCATCCAAGGGGTAGACTTATTCCGAATGAAGTCTCTATTCGGAAAAATAATCCATCCAAGGGTTAGATATATTCCGAATGCCCCCTATCTTTCGGGCTAGGCCTTATTCCACATAATTGCCATAAAGCAGAAGAACTTACAATGCATTTTCCATTTTATGTTTCGTCGTAGTATAATAGAGCCCAAGAAGGGGGAGGGGCTTTTGCGTACTGTTATTATTTATATTTTTGAAGTTTTATACTTAATGAGACATTCCATCACGATCAAGCAGATTAATCGTACATATAAAGGCCGTCCCATAGAAGAAAAAGATCGACGGGTTTATTCACAAGCTAGACAATGGGCGCGGCAAACAATGAGATTAGCTGGAACCAAGGTTTCTATTAAAGGGAATGAGAAGTTTCCTGAAGGGCCTGTTCTCATTGCCTCAAATCACCAAGGAAATTTTGATATTATGGCGCTATTAGGTTACCTTGAGAAACCATTTGGATTCATCTCCAAAATAGAGGTGAAAAACATTCCGGTTGTGCGATCCTGGATGGAGGCTATGCACTGTGTGTTTATTGATCGAAAGAACCGAAAACAAGCATTAGCAGCTGTTCAAAAGGGCATTCACTACCTTGAAGAAGGGCATTCTCTTCTTATTTTCCCTGAAGGGACACGTAATTTTGGGAAAGGATTAAAACCATTCAAATCTGGAGGTCTAAGTATGGCTTCTCAAGCGAATGTGCCTATCGTTCCTGTAGCATTAGAGGGTACATACCGTGTCATGGAAGATAATGATGGGAAAGTCAAGCCAGCAAAAGTTGAGATTCAAGTATGTGATCCGATTTTTCCGGAAGAGTACAAAGACTTGCCTGCAAATGAAGTTGCTGAATTCGTTAAGAAACGAATTACGGAAGCTCTTGAAATGATGGAGGGTAATGTACAGCCACTTCCAAAGAAGACTTTCATCGCTTCAGAATCAAGAGAGATCCAAGGGTAACAGTAGGTCATAATAAATCAAAAAGGAGCGGATATTGAATGTGTGGTCGTTATACATTACTAGCTGATGAAGTTGAAATTTTAAAAGAGTATGGAATTGACCATAAGCTTGAAGAATTTGCACCACGATACAATATCGCACCAGGACAAAATGTTTTAACGGTGATTTCAGATGGTGAAAATAATAGGGCAGGCTATCTGAAATGGGGGCTCGTTCCATTTTGGGCGAAGGATCCAAGCATCGGTTATAAAATGATTAATGCCCGCTCTGAAACAGCTCATGAAAAGCCGAGCTTCAAGCGTCTGCTTCAACGGAAAAGATGCTTAATATTAGCAGATAGTTTTTATGAGTGGAAAAAAGAAGAGAGTGGTAAGCAGCCTATGCGAATTAAAAAAGATGATCGTTCTTTTTTTGCATTTGCTGGTCTATGGGATCGATGGAAACAAGATGACAAGGAACTTGTAACTTGTACGATACTCACGAAAGAAGCAAATGACTTTATGGAGCCGATTCATAAACGTATGCCAGTGATTTTACCTAAAGAAGATGAGGCATGGTGGATGCAACAAGGGGATCGAGACCCCAATGAGCTGCATGACTATCTTCGCTCCTTATCAATTGATGGTTTAAAGGCTTACCCTGTAAGCACTCATGTGAACAATGCTCGAAATGAAGATGAAGCATGTATAGAACCCATTACACGCTAAAATCCTACCTCACGAGGTGGGATTTTTTATGGGTAGATTCTCTTTTATAAATAGGTAGAAATAAAGAATTATGATTTTTTTTGTAAAACTTGTAGGGGATAGAGAGACTCAATCGTCTATAAGGGTGATATAGGGAAGAAGGGGGGAGAGTATCATTCATGAGGATCGACTAATTGAGAAAGTGCGTGAAGGGAATCAACAAGCCCTGCGTGTACTTATTGAACGATACAAAAGTCACTTGTTTAAAGTGATATATGGTGTCGTTCGTGATGAACAAGAAGCAGAAGATATCACACAGGAAACATTTATAAAAATGATGGATGCTCTCCCCTCTTATCAGTCACAAGGTTTTAAAACCTGGATAAGTCGAATTGCTTTTAATAAAGCCATAGATGCTAAGCGGAAAAAGCAAAGACAAAAAGAGGTAGTCGGACATGATGAACAAAAAGACTCTCAAACTAGGGGGAGTGCAGAGCATGAATGGCTTCAGCAAGAGAAGATCACTTCTGTAGCAAAATCAATCGAACAATTACCTGAAACATATCAAGGTGTAGTCAAGGCGTATTACATACATGGGAAGTCTTATCAAGAAATTGCAAAAGATCATCATATTGAAGAAAAAACAGTGGAAATGCGACTTTACCGTGCTAGGAAGTGGATGAAAAAGAATTGGAAGGAGGATGAGTTCTAATGGAACACATAAATGATGATACGTTACAAGCTTATATAGGAGATATTCTGTCAGAAGTTGATCGAGAACGTATTGAGGAGCATTTAGCTACTTGTGATCGATGTCTCGATAACTATTTCGATGTGGTCGATCAGTGGTCATTAGAAGCACCTTCTTTATCGGAAGACTTTACTGATCAAACGTTTGATCAAATTCTGAAGAAGCAAGTTATGCCAACGTCTGAAAGAGTTTCATCACCTTCTTCCAGGAAGAAATCTACACTCTTGCACTACTCTATAGCTGCTGGGCTAACGCTTTTCTTGATGTTTTCTGGGGTCTTTCAACAAATGATGCAAGTGTTTGATGAAGACAGCTTAAGGCAGCAACCATCTATATCAGATCAAATCGTCAAACAAACGAGCAAATGGCTCGATCAAGGAATTAAATTGAAGGGGGAAGATACGAATGAATAAATCACCAATATTAGCGTTTTTCTTAGCCCTGATCCCTGGGTTTGGGCATATGTATTTAGGAAGGAAAATTCGAGGGTTTCTTTATGCTTTGTTTTTCTTTGGGTTTATAGGCTTAGCTATGCTCATTACGATTGTCAGTCATGGTACAGGTGAAGCAGCTCTGATTCCTTTATTCTTATCAGTTCTTATTTGGGGAGTGAATATGCTTGATATGATTATCACTCTTTTAATGAATACCCATTTAAATTCACAAAAAACGCAAAGTGATGGTGATACTCAACAATCTATTTCGTTGAATCATAAAGAAAACGAACGCTTTTTCACGATTCTATTATCATTTGTTCCAGGCGTAGGCCATTTTCACTTAGGTTTACCTCAGAGAGGACTCACTTTACTTTCAGCCTTTCTAGGTTCAGGTATTATGATCGTATTTGTCTCAATGGTACTGAACATTGGTGGTTTGCTTATTTTCCTTTTAGCTCTACCCGTTATATGGATCTATGGAATGTTCGACTGTATTCAATTATTAAATTTAAAAGATAATGGAGAGACACTTGAAGACAGAACGATTTTGGAGGATTTGGACCGCCAAAGGCAGAGTGGGAAGAAGAGCAAGGTAGTAGCGACTGTACTCGGTATTTTCCCTGGAGCTGGACATATGTATCTCGGCTTGCAGCGTAGAGGACTGCAGCTTATGGTAGGGTTCCTGTTATCCATTTATGTGCTTGATGTATTACGCTTATCTGTTTTCTTGTTCTTAATACCTGTTATTTGGTTCTTTAGCTTCTTCGATACTTTACAACAAGCAAGTCGAGCTGAAGAAGGCTTTGTGGAGGACGTCCCCGTAATTAAATATTTTGCAAATCATCAGCGATGGTTGGGGATTGCGCTTATCTTGTTAGGATGCTTTTATCTCATGGATGATATTTTAATGCCAGCTCTTGCTCCTAAAATTAAAGCAGCATTCCAGATTGATCTCTATTACTTTTATACTCGCTTCTTCCAGATGTTTGTCGTTTGCTTTTTACTCATAGGGGGCGGAATCAAGCTGCTTATGGGATCTAAATCGAAAAAAGAGGAGGAAGAAGTATGAGAAAATGGCGTGTAGGGACTGTCTCAATGGGACTTTCCCTTATTATGTTAGGTATTATGCTTATGGTATCTCAGATTAGTGGATGGGATGTCATGAATCTAGCTCTCTCATGGTGGCCAGCAATATTGATTGTGTTAGGGATAGAAATTCTCTTGTATCTGTTCTTTTCAAAACAAGAAAAGCCTATGATTCAGTACGATTTTTTATCGATTATATTTATAGGGGTCATTGGTACAGTTGCTATTGGCTTTTATATTGTCTCTTCATTTGGGATTGTAGAAGAAGTGAAAGCATCCATGAATGCTGATCGTATCGAAGGAGCCTTGCCTCATGTTGAAGAGGAGGTAAAGGAATCGGTAAATAAGATTGTCGTTCAACCTACATATAGTGAATTGACAATTGAAACAAATAATGAGCGACAAGTTCATCTTTTTGGAACATTTCAATCAAACTTTCTTGAAAAAGAGGCATTAAACCAAGAGGATGTTGTGAATTTCACAAGAACAGGAGACACGTTGTTTATTCAATTGATGGAGCCTCCTAAACAGGAAGGATTTCGTTATGGATCTACACACTATAAACGTACATTATCTTTACCTGAAAACGTTAAAGTAGAAATACGAGAAGGTGCAGGTAGTCTTAACATCAATATTGGAACCATTCAAGCGGATTGGATGATCGATCAGACTCATAATGCCGTTGTACAAATTGACGAAGAAGCGGATGTTGTTGTCAAAGTGGAAGGTAGAGATAATCGTTTGGGCTGGGATGTAGCTTGGGATAGTACAGAGGTTATACAAGGGGAAGTAGAGCATCAAAAGCTTTATTACAAGGAGAAACAATATGGTGAAGGCTCCAACACCCTACAATTTAATTTAGTGGATGAATTTACAATAAAGAGTGTAGGTTCACGATCTTAAAGAAATAGCCACGTTATGTAACGTGGCTATTTTTAATAATGTATTTATAAAACAGCAGTAAAGATGATTGAACATATAGGTAGATGGCAAAGGAGAAGAAGGAATTGAAACCGTTTTTAAAGGTGAATACCCCCATTTGGATATTAATCTGATCGAATCCTAAACTGAATAAAGTCCAAGCTACTATATAGATAACTGTGTATATGCCTTTAATATGTAGTTTTTTATAGCCATAAATGAAAAAGTAACCAAAAGGTCCGTATAGCAAATACACAACTGTATCCATGATTGTATAATGTTTCCCATCCATAATATCGTAAAAATCAAAGATATGAGCACCAATGGTATTGTCTGTAATCGTTGCGCTAAAAATCCCATAAAAGATGACTAAAACTGTATCCAATTTATTGTTAAAGAGGTTTGGACTTAGAAATAAACCCAAGTAAGAGATCAAAATTAAGCAAATAATATAAATATCATTTGTATTAAACTTTTCCTCAACCAGGAGAATTGGTGTCATGATTGAACCCATCCCTATTCATGATAAAGCGGCGTATTAAAGATATGAACAGAAAAATACAGCCATAAAAACCGATAGAAGTAACAACTGACCATGTTTTATAAGTATATAAGTGATTAATCACATTGAGCCTTTCAAATATAAGGAGGGCAATCGTAGCTCCTATTATGATTGTTCCTTTTGCAATTAAGGATTTTGTTAAGACAGTAAGATTCAAAAGGTATAGTAGAACAAACGGAATGAAACAAGTTCTATAAAATAAGAAAATGACATAGTGATAGGGATTATAAGAAGGAAAGAACCATTTAATTTCCATTAGAATTGTAAATGCGTGCGAGTTTAAGAAGATTCCTATTATTAAAAATAAGGAAAGTTCTTTTTTATTTAATGATTTCGTTGTGAAGATGAAAGAAAGAATCAAAATAAGAAAAAGACTAAGATAAAAAGTTAAGATCAATCATGCTCATCCTTTTTTATAAGACGCAATTTAATGAATAGAATTCATTATGTAGTATGAACGTTTGTAATGAATTTATCCTATGATGTATAAAAAAACCGATCGATGAATTGACCGGTTTTTTAGGCTATTATTCATTAATAAGGTTTAAAAACTTTCTAGTTCGTTCGTTTTTAGGATTAGAGAATATGTGACCCGGTTTCCCCCGTTCAACAATAGAGCCATTGTCCATAAAGATCACTTCATCCGCGACATCTTTAGCAAAGCCCATTTCATGGGTCACAACCACCATGGTCATCCCTTCTTGAGCAAGTTCCTTCATAACTCTTAATACTTCGCCTACAAGCTCAGGGTCTAATGCTGATGTGGGTTCGTCGAATAACATGACTTCGGGATCCATTGCCAGCGCACGTGCTATACCAACACGCTGTTGTTGACCTCCTGATAGTTGAAAAGGATAATAATCCACTTTGTCCCCAAGACCTACTTTTTCAAGTAAATGAATTCCTTTTTCTTTCGCCTCTGATTTATCTACTTTTTGTACAGTAATAGGTCCTTCGATCACATTTTCTAAAGCTGTCTTGTGAGGGAATAGGTTATAGGTCTGAAACACCATTCCTGTTTTGCGACGTAATGTGCGAATATCTTTTTTAGATACCTTTTGGTCAAAGTCTAATGTTTGACCTTCAATGGAAACGGATCCCTTAGTAGGGGTCTCCAATATATTTAAACAACGAAGTAGAGTGGTTTTGCCTGAACCAGAAGGTCCTACAACAACGACCACTTTACCTTGTTCTACTTTAAGATCAATTCCATTTAATACTTCTAGATCTCCAAAACTTTTGTGTAATTGTTGGATAGATAGCATACACAAGCTCCTTACGTTTTAACGTAGCGATTTAAACGATTTTCAATTTGATCTTGCCCTAGAGATAAAATAAAGCAAATGATCCAGTAAATAAGCGCTGCTTCAGAGTATAAAAGAAGAGGCTCATACGTATTCGCTACTATTTCTTGTGACTTACGAAACATTTCAGCTACTGTGATCGTCGACGCTAGAGATGTATCCTTCACAAGACTAATAAATGAGTTTGATAATGGTGGAATCGAAACTCGTGTTGCTTGAGGAAGGATAATACGTCGCAAGGATTGGACATAAGACATTCCGATCGAATAGGAGGATTCCCACTGACCTTTCGGAATAGAAAGGATGGCAGCGCGTATAATCTCCGAAGCATATGCCCCGGTATTTAATGAAAATCCTATGATTCCTGCTGTTAAGGGGTCGAGGTTTATTCCCACCCTTGGAAGTCCGAAAAATATAATGAAAAGCTGAACAAGTAAAGGTGTACCACGAATAATGGAAATGTACACTCTAGCAATACCGCTTAGGATTTTTATTCCTGAAATGCGGAAGAGAGCTGTTAAGACGGCTATTGTAATCCCGATAATGAAAGAGATAATGGCCATCGGTATGGAATAAACGAGAGCTCCCTTCAGCAATGGGAGAAAGGAGCTCTCAGCAATATTTATATACCGATCCCAATTGGGCGCAGCAGATAATATGAGATTATTTAGTAGAAACATCTTCGCTAAACCATTTTTGGGAGATTTCAGATAGTGTACCGTCTTCTTTCATTTCTTTAATAGCACCGCTAACAGCTTTTACAAGTTCTTCGTTTCCTTGACGGAACATCATCGCACTCTCAGATGCTTCATCTTTACGATCTACAATTTCAACTGGTACGTTGTCACCTTTTTTCTGTAGAAAGTCTAATACGGAAAGGCGATCGTTTACAGTAGCGTCAGCACGCTTAGATGCGAGAAGTTGCATGGCAGGGTTAAAGCCTTCGACACCTTGAATTTCAGCTCCATGTTTTTCAGCAATCTTCTTAAAGTTACTTGTTAGAGATTGAGCGGCTACCTTTCCCTCAAGATCTTCGAAAGACTTAATTTCTTCGTTGTCTTTATGTGTTACTAGTACTGCAGTGGATATCGTGTATGGCTCTGAGAAGTCATATTTCTCTTTACGGTCTGGTTTAATTCCAACCTGGTTTGCAATCATGTCGAAGCGTTTTGAGTTTAGACCAGCAAACATGGAATCCCATTTGGTCTCAACAAATTCAATCTCTAGATCAAGACGTTTAGCTACTTCACGAGCAACCTCAACATCATATCCTGTAAGTTTGTCCTCATCATTATGGAACGTGTACGGAGCGTAAGTCCCTTCAGTCCCTACTTGAATAACACCTTCTTCTTTAATTTGTTCGTATAAGCTCTTGTCAGAAGATGTTTGTTCCGAACCTTCTCCGTTTGTGTTGTTTTCGGTTTGATTCTCTTCACTGCTTCCGCATGCTGCGAGAACTAGAGCGAAAAGTGCAAACGTGAAAATCGTAAATAATTTTTTCATGTATGATTCCTCCATATAGTTTATTTTAATCCCAACTAAACTCATGGGAATTATGGTCAACTTGTTTTATCTTACCTTGCATTGAATCTCAATGTCAATTTAAATATGTTAATTGTATTATGAGGATTTTTCACAAAAACTATAATGAGAAAAGGGATTGCTAAAATGTTGAAGGTTTAAGACTATATTGAATGGGAAAGGAATACATAGGATTTGATGTGTTTTCCATGATGGAATAGGGAATGTTTTATATAATAGAGATGAAAAGTAGATAAAAGTGGTAGGTGATAAAATGATAAACGTTCTTTTTGTATGTTTAGGTAACATTTGTCGTTCCCCAATGGCAGAAGGGATTTTCCGTGACCGTGTTGAGAAAGCAGGATTGTCAGATCAGATCAATGTAGATTCGGCTGGAACGGGAGATTATCACTTAGGAAAACCACCTCATGCAGAAACACGTGGTATCTTAGGAAAAGCTGAAATATCATCAGAAGGGATGCGTGCCCGTCAAGTTCAGGAAAGTGATTGGAATGAGTTTGATTACATTGTGGCGATGGACCGAGAGAACATGAAGGACCTAAAAGGTTTTCGAGCGGCGCATGATGATATTACGGTTGTTAAAATTATGGATTACGTAGAATCCGTAGAAGAAGAGGATGTTCCGGATCCTTATTACACAGGGAACTTTGATTATGTGTACAACTTATTAACTGAAGGCTGTGACAATTTACTATCCGAAATCAAACAAGTGAATCAATTACAATAGGAGGGGAACAACCATGGGAGAAAGTAAGATGCTGAAAGGGCTAGCAATTGGTGCTTTTGCGGGAATGGCTTTATCATTAATTGATGGTCCAACTCGAAAGAAAACCGTTCATTGTTTAAAACAATCCGGAAGTCATGCGAAAGGGTATGCCAAAAATCCATCACATGCAATTGAAGATTTACGCATAAAATATGAACAATGGAGCTATACATTAGATAGTCAAATTAAAAATGTCCTGGATATGCTGGATCAAATGGAAGGTTACTTATCAAAGGTTGAACAAGCTGATGAAGAGCCTCCTAAACAGCTAGAAGGACCACCAAAGCAATTGCAAGGATAAGTATCGACAGGTGGGAGTACTTTGCGAAAAGCATTGAGGTTTGGAAAGGATTTTATTAAACGATTTTCAGAGCATGATGTAGTAGGCTTGTCCGCACAATTAGCCTACTTCTTTTTGCTGTCTATTTTTCCGTTTATGATTTTCCTTGTGGCTCTTATGGGATATATTCCAATTCCGTATGATTTTCAGATAACCCTAACGCGCTACATGCCTGAAAAAGCTTTAGAGTTGTTTAATGAAAATCTAAATACAAAAAGTGGAGGGCTCCTGTCCGTGGGGCTTATTGGTACAATATGGTCTGCCTCAAATGGGATCAATGCGATTATTAAAGCGTTTAACCGGGCGTATGAGGTAGAAGAGGATCGTTCTTTTATCAAAACGCGACTTATTGCGATTGTGCTCACCGTGGCCATGATTATCGTAATTATTGTGGCACTACTCCTACCTGTATTTGGTAAGGCCATTGGATTGTATATCTTTTCGTGGTTCGGTGTATCAGATGAGTTTTTAGCTGTATGGGCAGCGTTACGGTGGGTTGTATCCTCTGTTATCATTTTGTTTGTCTTAATATCTTTATACATTCTCGCCCCAAATCGCCATGTTAATGTGAAGCAAGCTTTTTTTGGATCATTGTTTGCAACGATTGCATGGCAAGTTGCTTCGTTTTCCTTTTCGTTTTACGTCAATATTAGTGCAATGACTTATTCAGCTACATATGGAAGCCTTGGTGGCGTCATTATCCTGATGGTTTGGTTTTACCTTACTGGAATGATTATTATTTTGGGTGGCGAGGTAAATGCGATGCTTAAAGAACGAAAAGTGTTCGTATCATAGCGTGCTATCCAAAGGTTGGTATTCATATTAAACGAAGGTAGAGGACAAAATATGCCTGTACCAACCAAAAGGGAGGCACTATGTAATGGCTAACAACAAACGTAACAACAAGCATAGTCACGATAAGAAGCAAAAAGCTAAAAACGAATCCAAGCATAAAACAAGTGGTTCAGCGAATAAAAAGAATCAGTATCATTAATAAGAAAAGGTCCAGACAATGGCGTCTGGACCTTTATAACTTTTTATAATAAATAAGTTAACCCAACTAGGCATACATAGGAGTTCCAGATTATATGAGCTACAATTGGAACCATAACAGATTTAGTCTTAAGATATAATGCACCGAAAACAAGGCCCATTGTGACCCCAGCAAGTGGGTAATCCAAATGCATAAGTCCGAATACTGTGCTTGATATGAACAACCCTAACCAAGCTTTTGCATATTTTGCTTCGAAAAACCTAAGTAGAAATCCTCTGTAAAGGAATTCCTCTTTTATTGGAGTGAGCAAGGCTGTAACGACAAAAACGGCAATAAATTTGAGAGTTGTGAAATTATCAGGTGTAAGTCCAAATAGCTGGTTTTGGTTACTCGGCGTTTCGAGTTTCAAAACGGAGAATACAAGATATTGAGCCCCTAAGATTAGGCCTAACCCAATCAAGATCCATACATAAGTCATACTTTTTTTCAGTGGTTCAAAGCTCATATTTTCAAGAGTGAAACGTCGAACGGACTTAAACAACATAAAAGCAATAATGAACCCAAGCGTATCTAAATAAAGCATGAGATATGTCATACTCATGAAGTCACTTTCTAATGAATTCGCAGGGTCTCCACCTGTTGAGACGAGTTTTGAAATCGTATAAACAAATCCAAATACTAAACCTAAAGCCACAACAAATCCAAAATAAGAAAGTGGGAATAGAAAGAGCGAACGCTTTTTTAATGCTTTGGTACGGTAGGTTTCTGTTGGTTCTTCTGTATGTATATCGTTTTCTGAATCTGGGGTGTTGGTACTATGGTGTTGAGGTGTTGATTCATTCATTTTTTCTCCCCCTTAACTTACAAATTCCGACAAAATGGAACCTCTTCATTATATAAGGGTTGGAGTAAACTTTCCATACTCTTTAAAGAATTCATAGAAAAAGCAGCCTGATTCAAGGTCAGGCCGCTTTTAAGCGTTTTATCTTAATAATCGTAATCCGTTTAAAATAACCAGTATCGTGCTACCTTCATGCCCCACTACGCCTAGTGGCATATTGAGTACTTGTAAGAAGTACGAAATGATCAGAAGCATGATGACACCGATTGAGAAAATGACATTCTGCTTAACAATTCGATTCATTTTTGTTGATAACGTTAGGGCATTTGCAATCTTCGGTAAGTCGTTTTTCATTAAAACAATATCTGCTGTTTCAAGCGCCACATCTGTTCCTTCACCCATAGCTACACCGACATTTGCAGTAGCGAGTGCTGGTGCATCGTTGATTCCATCCCCAACCATACCAACTTGATCGAAGGATTCACGTAACAATTTTACTTCCTTCACTTTATCTTCAGGAAGGCACTCTGCTACATAATTATCAATCCCGCATTCTTTTGCGATTGCTTTTGCTGTGGTCTCATGGTCACCTGTAAGCATAACCGTATAAATACCAGCTTTTCTAAGCGTTTGGATTGCACGCTTTGTATCTTTTCGTACAGTATCTTTCAGGGCAATTAACCCTAAGATTCCTTGTTCATCCGATATAAAGGTGAGTGTTTTCCCTTCTGAAGCTAATTGTTCAGCCAAGCCATTCTCGAAAGCAAAAGCTTGTTCTTTTCCTACGAAATCGGGCTTTCCGATTTTATATTGTTTACCGTTTACTTTTGCAGTGACACCTTGACCAGAGATGTCAGTCATATCATACACTTCATGATGTTGTGATACTTTGTCTTGGCCGTATCGAACAATAGCCTGAGCGAGAGGGTGGTTCGATTCACGTTCAATAGCCGTAACGATGCTTAATGTTTCTGTTTCATCAGTACGGAAAAATGTATCTGTAACGACAGGTTTTCCGTTTGTAAGGGTACCTGTTTTATCGAACGCAATGGCTTGAAGGTGGGAAAGGTTTTCTAAATGGACGCCACCTTTAAACAAGATCCCGTTTCGTGCTCCATTTGATATGGCTGATAAAGTTGCAGGCATGATCGATGCAACGAGAGCACAAGGAGAAGCTACAACGAGTAAGATCATGGCGCGATAAATGGTGTCTTGCCAACTCCAGCCAAATGCGTAGTGAGGAACAAACATCATGATGGCTACAACGACTAGAACAACCTTTACATAGGTTCCTTCAAATCGTTCAATAAAAAGCTGAGAAGGTGATTTTTCACTTTGAGCCGACTGTACAAGTTGAATGATTTTTTGGAATAGCGTTTCGTTTGAAGGCTTTGTAATTTCAACTGTAACACTACCGTTGATATTCACTGTCCCTGCAAAAACTTCCTCTCCATTTTCCTTTGAGACTGGGACGGATTCTCCTGTGATGGCAGCTTCATCTAATGAAGTCTGCCCTTTTATGATGACACCATCTGAAGGGACTCGCTCACCAGCTTTCACTAGAATGTGGTCGCCAACTGATAGTTCGGATACATGAACGGTTTCTTGCTTTTGGCCTGAAACACGTAGAGCTTCTTCAGGTTGTATATCCATTAAGGAAGAAATTTCACGTTGGCTTTTGTTCATCGTATAAGTTTCTAAAGCCCCACTCATTGCAAAGATAAATATAAGTACAGCACCCTCAGTCCAATAGCCGATCGATGCTGCTCCTATTGCTGCAAAAATCATGAGCATTTCAACATTTAAATCACGGTCTTCAATAGTTTCTTCAATACCTTCTTTTGCTTTCGCAAATCCACCAATTACAAAGCCAAGAATGTATAATCCAATTTTAGCAGGTTCACTAACAATATCTTCGGTGAGCCATGCGGTAAGTATGATGATTCCGCTAATAATCGCAGCGATTAACTCACCATGTTCCTTTATCTTTGAAAAAAGGGATGAATGGCGTTGCTTGGACTCGGTTATGTTTTGGTTTGGCTGAGAGCTTACTAGCTTCGCTTCCGATGACAATATTCTCAACTCCTTCTTTTTAATTGAGAATGATAATAAGTTTCATTTAGAACATTCTCGATATATGAATGGTGTCATTTCAGTGATAATCGTTATTAATTAGAATGATTTTAATTTAGTATATATTTTATATTAACAGATTGTTGCTTGAAGTCAAGTTCTTAAGCAGGAATGGGCTTTTTAAATCAATTCACATATTAATTGAGTAGATAGGTTGAAAAGAAGCTGTGAGATTGCTATATTATTGAAGGTGTTTGGATTTATAACTACAAAGGAGAGAACATACATGGCTAAACGTTTATGGTTATCCATACTTACAGTAGTGTTTGCTCTTGTCTTAACTGCTTGCGGTTCAAGTGAAGAAGCAGAAGGGAATGGGCAAACAGAAGATAAACAAACGACTTGGGATGAAGTAAAAGAAGAAGGTGAAATGGTCGTTGGAACATCTGGAACATTAGTAGCTACGTCTTATTATCCAAAAGACTCTGACAAACTATCAGGCTATGACGTAGAAGTGATGCGCAAAGTTGGAGAAAAACTTGGCGTTGACATCAAGTTCCAGGAAATCGGTGTTGATGGATTATTCGCAGCTGTCAAAAGCGGTCGTATTGATGCAGCGATTAACGATATCGAAGTAACGGAAGAGCGTAAGAAAAACTACAAATTCAGTGAGCCTTATAAGTATTCCTTCACAACAATGGTCGTTCGTGCTGAAGACCACAGTGGTATTGAGACTCTAGAAGACCTTGAAGGTAAAAAAGCTGGTGGAGGCGCGACAACAGTATTTAGTGACATTGCCCGTCATTTTGGTGCTGAAGTTGTAACTTACGGAAATGCGAATAATGATGTGTATCTTCGTGATGTAGACAACGGTCGTACGGATGTTATTATTAATGACTATTACCTATCAAAATTAGGCCTAAACGCATTCCCACAGTTTGATTTAGTTCTACACCCAGACTTAAGAATGCACCCAACTGAACAAGCTATTCTGTTAGGTAAAGAAGATTCTGAGTTACAAAAGAAAATTAACGGAGCACTAGCTGAACTTCGTGAAGATGGGACACTTACTAAGATCTCCAAGAAGTTCTTCTTAGGTGAAGATGCATCTACGAAACCAGAAGGTGACATTAAGAAACTTGAGGGCTTCGATAAGTAAGAAATTATAGACATCTACTGTTGCGTGGGCAATGGTAGATGTTTTTTCTAAGGAGTTAAAAAAGTATAAGTTGTAGCGCTTAGGTGTCTAGCTCCAGCGCCCAGCAACGAATGGACTTCCCTCGCCTCCGTACGATAAGTCAACATCGATTCACTATGTTCATCGTGTTTCCTTTATCGTACTACGGGCTCAGTCCAGTCCCTTCGTTGCTAAACGGGCGCTTGCGCTTTTCTTAAGAAGGGGCATTGATAATAATGTTTGAATTTTTCGGTGAACTTCAATTTGATCGACTGTTTAACCCGCAACTAGCATGGGAGAGCCTTCCTACAGTGTTAGAAGGACTTCCCATGACGATTGCCATTTCCTTTTTAGGAATGGGTATGGGACTCTTAATTGGATTTTTCCTAGCATTGGGGCGTAGTTCCTCTAAGTTTTTCATTCGTTGGCCTTCTAGATTATATATTTCCTTTATGCGAGGGACGCCGATTCTAGTGTTTTTATTTATTTTATATTTCGGTCTACCATTTATGGGATGGACTTTATCAGCCTTCACAGCTGCCGTGTTAGGATTCGGTTTGAATTCAGCAGCTTATATTGCAGAAGTGATTCGTGGGTCGATCAATAGTGTTTCAAGAGGACAGTGGGAGTCAGCGCGTGCGCTTGGGCTTTCCTTTTGGCAAACATTGACGTCAATTATTGTCCCCCAAGCAACACGTGTATCTCTGCCACCATTGACCAATGTGTTTTTAGATCTTGTTAAAGCTACTTCGCTAGCAGCTGTAATTTCCGTTCCTGAGATGTTACAAAAAGCTCAAATCGTAGTGGGTCGTACTGCGGACTCCATGACCATGTATATATTGGTTGCATTAATCTACTGGCCAATCTGCGTCATTATTGCGTTCTTTCAGGAATATTTAGAGAACCGTTTCGACTTTCATAGCACGAAAAAAAATCGACTCTTCTAGTGAGACTAGAAGAGTTTTTTAATGATTAATACTTGGTGAAATTTATTCAAATATATCCTTGAAGTAAATCATGCCATTCCCTTCAACCTCACGTGAATAACCAAGGTCTTTCGTATTCTCAGTTAATGCTTCAAAGAGGTCATTCTCTGAAAGCTCAATCCCTTCCTGACGATGTTGGTCGATTAGTAAAGCTGCTGCCCCTGTAACATGAGGTGTGGCCATAGACGTGCCTGAGAGTGTAGCATATTTCCCACCTAAATAAGTGGAACGAATGCCTACCCCTGGTGCTACAAGGTCAATCTCATCATTTGTGTTGGTGAATTCAGCCATCTTTGCATCGAAATCCACTGCGCCCACCTGTACCACTTCATCATAATAACCCGGATAGAGTCTCTCGGGTGTTCTGGCATTTCCATCTCCGGAATTACCAGCTGCACACACAACTAATATATCTTCTTTAACAGCATTTTTTATCGAACGGTGTAAGGAAGCATAATCTTTTTGTCCGCCTAGAGACATGGAGATTACGCCTACTTTCTCCTTGTTTGGACCTCTCCAGCGAGTCGCATAGCGGACCGCTTTTACGAGGTTTTGATAGGTTGTCGTTCCTTTATCATCCATTACCTTTAAGATTAATAACTTTGCTTTAGGAGCTACTCCTGCAACACCATGCCCATTTAATGACGCGGCTATAGTGCCTGCAACATGTGTGCCATGGCCATTTTGGTCTAATATATTACGAGGATTCCCTCCAGAGAAATTACGACCTCCAATGATGGAGTCTCTTAGATCTGGATGGTTCACATCACACCCAGTATCAATGACTGCAATGACCGTATCACTTCCATAAGTATCTTCTTCCCATTGATTAGGAGCTCCTATCATTTCGACGCCCTCAGGTATTTCATTTGTTTCTTCAAGGACCTCGTCAATCTGATGTGGAATTAGCTGAAATTTCGTCATTACCCATTCCCCTTTTTCTGAATGTAAATAAGAGTTCTCTTTTTATTACATTCAAATGGCGGTAATTCGTGCTTGGAAAAGAGTAAAAAGTCTTTTTTAATAAGTGAGGGTAAATGAAGTATCAAAAATTTTTGTTACAAATTTTGACAACATTCTCTTTCTCTATTTGATAAATTCAATTAAGTGGAGAGAGGGTGTGTAATATGAAGAAGGTGATCATGGTATGGATTATTTGTTTGATAGGGGGTATGTTTCCGCACATCGTACATGGAGAAGGTGCGCCTCATTCTTTAGAACACACAATGAATAAAGAAATAGAAGAATATTTAGGAAAACATACTGATCGTGTCGTATTTCGTTATGAGAATCTACAAACAGGAGAGTTTGTTTCAAAAGGGGGAAGTATTGCTAAAAGCGCTGCTAGTACAATTAAGTTACCACTGGCATTGTTAATCATTGAACTGGTTAAGAGTGAAGAAATTGAATTAGGCAAGAAACTCACTTACCGCTCTTATCACCATTACGGTGGAAGTGGGGTGATTCAGTATAATGAAGAAGGAACAACATACACTGTTGAAGATCTTGTTCATAAAATGCTCGTACATAGTGATAACATTGCTTATATTATGCTTCGTGAACATGTTGGAAGGCAAAAGTTCATTAATTATATGAAAGAACTCGGAGCGGATTATGCCTATCCAAACGGGAAGAACTATACGAGTGCAAATGATCTTACACTTTATTTGAAGCACCTCTATAGGATTAAAGGGAATAGTGAATTTGCAGGAGAAGTTTTCAAGTGGTTACAGAATACAGCTTATGATCATGGTATTCCACAAGGAGTGAAGCAACCTGTAGCACATAAGGTGGGGATGATTCCGATGTATAACATATCAAATGATACAGCCATTGTATTAGGGGAGAGCCCTTATGCATTAACCATATTAACTACGAACTATTCCTACTATGAATCGAAGAAGATTATTAGTGAACTGACAAATCTTATCGATCGAGTTCATCGTGAATTTAAACCTCCCATTATAGCCAAGCCATTGGAAGTATTAAAAAACCGAACTCTCCTTCTTTAGGTAGAAGGAAGAGATCGGTTTTCTTTTTCAGAAAAGACAATAGGAATTGTGATCAATACCAACATGGTCGTAATTACATGGAAAAATGATAACTCTGGGAAAAGTTCAATAAATACCCCGCCTGTATAAGGGCCAATGATGCTCCCGATACTAAAGGATATTCCGCACATAATATTCCCCGCCGGAAGTAGTCTTTTGGGTAAGATATCTGTCATATAAGAAATCCCGAGGGAGAAGATTGAGCCGACAAATATACCAGAGAGTGTAAATAGAATGAACAGCCAGACGACGGAATCCTCTAGATAGGCTGCGGCGAAAAAACAGATGATTCCAGCTCCCAAAACGCCCAATAGCACTTTTTTTCTTCCGATTCGATCACTTAATATTCCAAGAGGAAGTTGAGAAATTAAACTTCCTGCTGCAAATGTAGGAATGATAAGAGATAGGATATCCACATCATGTCCGATACGCATGCCATACACGGGGAAATTCCCATGAAGCGCAGCCTCCAAAAACCCATAGGCAAATGGAGGGAGAAAGGCTACCCAGGCAAGCTCCCCGGCTTCTGCAAAGCGTTTAATGGAGCTAGAAGAGGTCGTGTAACTGTCTTCATTTTCAGGGAATTGGTTACGAACAAGAAACATGAGAGACCAAACGACAATGCTTAATCCAGCTGATAAAAGAAAAGGTGCCGCAATATTAATGGACACTAGACGAGTCATTAGAGGCCCTATTGCAAATCCTGCTCCAAAGAAAAGGCCATAGAGTGCAATGTTACGACCGCGCTTATCCTCAGCTGCAGTCGTGGTAATCCACGTCTGTGTACCAAAGTGGAGCATATGGTCTCCAATTCCAATTGTCACTCGTAAAATGAACCAAAACCATAGCGACTCCCAAAAAGGAAAGAAAGACATGGATACAAAAACTAGTGCTCCGCCCAGAAGAATCATAGGTTTATATCCAATATTTCGTAATGGCTTTTCCATAAAAGGTGACGCAATTAAGACGCCTATATAAAGTCCTGTCGCATGAAGACCATTTATAGAAGAGGAAATCCCGTTTTGTTCTAATATAACGGCGATTAAAGGTAAGAGCATCCCCTGTGTAAATCCAGAAATCGTGACTAATAAAATTAAAACAAGAAAACGAAAGCGTTGTTGTGACATGAGAATCATCCTTATATGAAGTACAGCATTCAATTGTTTATGCTACTAAGCAACCTAGAAAATAGCAAGGAAAAACGAAGCTGATATATTGCTGAGATAGCTATATTGTGGCAAAGTATTTAAGGGTTCTACCTACATAAGAAAGCAAAAGACGTTATGAACCCTCTATATTCGGTTACAATATAAGTAGAGTATTGTAATAGACTACTTTCCAATGAGGAGTGATTCCATGTCAGAATTACATTTTTATCTTAAAAACGATGGTATTCGAACATCTACAGGATACGGTCAACTCAATATTTCTCCAGATGAGGAGAAAGGGTTTCGTCCATTTCAACTTATGGTCTCATCCGTAGCAAGCTGTAGTCTTTCCGTATTTCGTAAAATTTTAGATAAACAACGTGTTGAATACGAGGATATTAAAGTCACAGCAGATGTGAAGCGAAACGCTGATGAAGCAAACCGTATCGAAAAAATTTCACTACACTATGTTGTGAAAGGTCATCATTTAGATGAAGACAAGATGTACAAAAACCTAGCAACATCTTATAAAAACTGTTCCATGGTTCAATCTGTAAAAGACAGCATTGAAATTGAAGAAACACTTGAATGCATCGAACTAAGTTTATAAGCAGAAAGGTCCTTATCTTTTAGGTAAGGTCCTTTTTTTATGAACATTTCAAAAAATTAAAACATTCCCTTATACAAAAAATACTAAAGCCACCCTCAAGCTTTTTATGATAAGATATATAAATGGAAAATACGAATGAACGAGATCATATAAAAGGTAGAGGGGAAATTATGAAAAAGTTTACTATACGTGCGTTATTTTTTATATTAGGTTTGTATATTCTATCGTTTGGTATAAGCCTTACCATTAAAGCTGATTTAGGTGCGGGTGCCTGGGATGCATTAAATGTTGGTTTAGAAGATGAAGTCGGACTTACAGTTGGAACGTGGGTCATTATAGTGGGGATGGTTTTAATCTTTTCTAATGCTCTATTAGCCAAGGAACGTCCTGATTTCTTAGCATTAATCACCGTAACGATCTTAGGGCCTATGATAGACTTTTGGTTAGAGTTTTTCATGGCCGATTGGGCATTTACGAGTTTCCCTGCTCAGATAGCTGTTCTTTTAGTTGGTATTGTATTTGTATCACTCGGAATTGCCACTTATATTCAGCCTAAGCTTCCTTTGATTCCGATTGACAACTTTATGGTTTCAGTACAAAAACGCTTCAATTTACAAATCACAAAAGCTAAGACGTTGACTGAAGCTTTTGCTTTATTAATGGCATTTCTTTTTGGGGGTCCAATAGGGATTGGAACAGTCGTAATTCTATTTATGCTTGGACCAACTATTCAATTTTTTGATCCAAAAGCGAAAAATGTGCTAGGTCGACTCCTAGGTGAAGAAATAGGTTAATAATATAGAAAGAAAGCATGAGATTGAATCCAATCTCATGCTTTTTTAATACATAATATTTCCTTCTATTGAAAAACATATAAGAAAACGTTAGAAGGGATGGAGCTAAATGAAAATATTCATGAAGTGGGGGTTTCTTACTCTGATTGTATGTTTCTCGCTTCTCCAGGCTGATATAATTCACGCAGAGAGTGAAAAGACTAAACGTGAGGAGATGCATAACTTTCTGAGTTCGGTCTTAGATATCTCGAAGAAAAACACATACCCTAACACACCCTCTATGAAGGAACAGGTTGAACCAAATGAGCTGACCAAAGAACTCCTAGAGGATGGTAAAGTCAAAATTAATAATCCGCATCTTATAAAAATGCTGAATGAAACAGACTTACGTCCATCCCCTCTTGCAATAGGTTATCGAGGCATGATCTATATGGGGAAGTGGCCATTGAATTATGAAACAAAAGAGCAAAATATTAATTGGCAGTATCAAAAGATTAATACGAACCAAAAGGATAATCAGAATGGATATGAATCGAAAAACATTCATTATAACCAAGAGAAGGAGCGGGCGGTAAGAGGTGCTTTAACAGAAAAAGTTGATTACCCAAATCAAATTAAAGAAATGATGTTATTCGAAGCGCAAAAACAAGCAGAACTACCATTATCTTTTGACACTGTTATTGGAGAAGGGACAGATATGAACCTCTCTTATGGTGTTCCGCGTAAAAAGGTCGGAATCGTAGAAGCCTATGCTCCAGCAGTACATGAAAAGGGAAAGGTTACATTTGGAGATGTATACCTTAAGCTGAAGGGATCTAAAAAGGAGATCGTTATTGAAGGTGTTGAAAAGAAAGAAGTAGGGGCATGGATTCCCATCCAAGACCGCCTGTCGATTACATTCCGTGTGCAGTAAAAAATCCGCTTACTCCTCTTGCGGAGTAGCGGATTGTGTTTGTGGTAGTTCGATATGTTGTAATGACATTTGGATATTATGATCAAACATCTTTTCGGCGATGATTCTACGTGTTTCTTTTGAAGCTGTCCAGTAGACCAAATCTTCTGTTAATCCAGTCACTGTGTATTCATAGCCGCGGTGATCACTATTAAGGGATGTCATGCCATATAGTTGAAATGGCTGGACTGGCTGATCGGCAGGGTCCGTCTTTAAGTAATGGGCCAGTTCATCATTTAACTGCTCACATGTTTCTTCTAAAAGTTTATAGATCTTTCTAGGATCTTCTTCAAAGCTAACTGTAACTTTTTCAATAACTCGCATATGGTCAATGTTATAGTTTTCAATGGAATTCACTTGTCCATTGCTTATGGTAAGTAGCTTGCCACTCCATTCACGAAGCTTTAAAAAACGGAGCCCAATATCTTCGACCGTACCAAAAAACTTATCATTAACAGCAATGAAGTCACCTTTATGTAGTTGCTTTTCGTATAAAAAGAATATTCCTGCAAGCAAATCTTTAATAATACTTTGTGCACCAAAGCCCAAAATAATCCCTAACACACCGGCACCAGCAAGGACGGACCCAACCTTTAAGCCGAGTAGGGTTAATGCAAAAATAATCAAGCCGATTGTAGCGGTATAATTAATGGTTGAACTAATCATGGATTCAAGTGTTTTTTCTTTTCGTTCCTCAATGAAGGATGTCTTACTGAAAAAAGAACGAACCGATCGCTTGATAATAAAGATAGCAATATAAGTTAGGATGGCTACTCCAAAGAATTGAACAATGCCGTTACTGAAAAAAGCAGATATTGTATCATCCCAAGTAACCTCATCTAAATTAAACATAATTGAACCTCCTAAAACGGTCACATGTAACTCATTATAGCATGGGCGAAAAAATTGCTCTATAAACGTGACTAGGTGGGTTAGACAAATGAGGGGATTTCTACTACGATATAGAAGGCAGAGTCACTCACAACCGAATTTTATTTTATAGATAAAGGAGTCTATCATGAATAACGAAGCGAAAATTGAAGAGTTAAAATTACGTCTTTCTACATTCATGAGCCGCATCGACGAAATGGATCCAGAGACGACTTCCGTTGAAGATGTTGATAAGCTCATTTCGATGTTAGAAGACCTTGAAGAACAGTGTAAATAAAGGGTTATAAGCCAGTTCAAATTCGAACTGGCTTTATTTTTATTCCTTCTTACTTCAACTATGGTGAAGAAACAAGTATAATGCTAAGTGTAAACGCTTAAATATAAAATAGCTTTAAAATCTTATTAAATTAATTTAACTCCACATAAGTATAAAGACCTATCTTAACTTTTGTTAGGTTAGTTCTTTTTTGGTATAAATGATATATTTTGAGCAATATATAATATTTTGGATAGCGAAATATCCTATTTTATATTAAGATAAATACTAAGATAGGATTTCAGAGGCATTGACGTTTTCATAACTATGAGTAAATACCCGTATAGGTAGTTTGTTGTAAATGGGCTTAACGTCTTAAAAAAGATGCTTGAAAACTAATCTTATACATATAAGGGGACCAAAACTATGCGAAATGAAGAAAACAGTACACAGGTCTTTTCTTCTGAGCAACTGAAAACGGTTCAAGACATGATAGGGGAAAACGAACCCTCACTGTTTTCAGTACTACAGGAATTATCGAAGAAATATGATGAAAAAACGACGATCTATCTTACAAAAGAATTCTGTGTAAATTGCCAAACTCATGAAAACCAACTTGTTGGGATGGAGTTTTTGTATCAGAATAGCTTTTTTGATGATTTAGAAAAGATGATTAAATTTCATAAAGAGTCATCAAATTCTCTTAATAATGAGTGGAGTTTACTTTACGAACTTCAAATAAAACGTAAGGTTCATAATATTATTGGTCAAGACTTTCTTAAGCTTTTAGAAGATGTAGAGGTAAGAGAAGATGCAACCCTATTAAGTTTATTAACTTTTCTTAAAATATATGGTTACTATGAAATGTATGAATATGAAAAGTTAGAAATCTACCAGGATGTGTTGACTAAATATTTGTTAGATATAGACAATACAATTATTAGGGTGTATTTTCAATTAAGAGAAAATGAACTGTACCTCCATTATCATTGGAAGAGAAATGAAGTTCAAATTGCGAGAAACTATGGTCATAATATGTTAGAAAATGTATTTAACCCTAGAAAAAAGTGTTATACACATCTAATTTTAGCGGAAACATATGTGTTGGAAGATTATAATAAGGCTATGGAACATGCGAACAAGGCATTGGAAATTGCTGAATATTATAATTTAGTTCAATTTATTAAGGATGCAAATAATAAGGTCATTCCATTTATTGCTGCTATAAATGGTATTTATGAAGGCGTTGAAACCACAGATGAGGTAGAACGTGCTCATTTATATTTAGCTGCAAAAAGGTGGGAAGATGCCTTGCAAATATTAAATAAAATTCAAAACCCCACACCTTTTCAAGAATACTATTTAGGACTTGCAAAAAAAGATAAGGACTTATTGCAAAAGTCATATTATAGATTCCTAACAGAGAGGAAAGATCAGTTTTTTGCTCTTCTTCCTTATCAAGAATTAAATAATTTAGCAAAGGAGGGATAATTATGAAGAAAAAGATTCTTTTGGCATTCAGTGCTATAGCATTAACACTGACTATTGGTCTATCTTCTGATTATTCAACAGAAAAAGCTGTATCAGAGCAAGACTCTCAAATTTCTTACATGTATTATGATCCAGATATTAATCCTGGTATCGGATAATAAAAAAGTGCCTTATAAGGCACTTTTTTATATTTTACTGAATTAGCGGAGGGAAAATTAATGAATGAATGGATCTACATACTATCACCAGTCATTGGTTTCTGGTTTATGTTTATGATTATGAGGTTTTACTATAAATTTCGAGCAAAGAAACCTCTTACATCCGCAGAAAAAGTAGCGCTGGCAGCATCTTCACTATCGCTAGCTTTTATCATCATCTGGGTAAGTTAACCAATGACGGAAGTTTTTGAACCTCCCACTTTTTTTATTATTGTGGGTTGATTTTTTTGTTACCGTGCTTTATTATATTAAATCGTTAGAGAGATAACGTAATAAAAATTATGTATTTATAGATTATTCATCAGAGGAGGTACAACATATGCTAGCATGGGCTGTTGTCGTATCTGTATTGGTTATGACAATTTTAAGTTTGCTCCGTGTTAATGTGATTTTTGCAATTATTGCAGCTGCATTAACGGGAGGTTTGATGGCTGATTTATCCATTACAGAATCAGTTAAAGCATTAGTAGAAGGAATGGGCGGGACAGCTAAAACCGCTTTAAGTTATATCTTGCTTGGAGCTTTTGCCGTAACGATTTCTTATTCCGGAATCACAAGGATATTAGTTCGAAATCTAGTTTCTGTATTAAGAGGGAAGCGTGCTACCCTACTTCTAGTTATTGCTGGAGTGGCATCTTTATCTCAAAACGTAATTCCGGTGCATATTGCATTTATTCCTATATTAATTCCGCCATTATTAAAATTATTCGATGAGATGAAGGTTGACCGACGCGGGGTAGCCACAGCATTAACATTTGGTTTAAAAGCACCTTATGTCATGATTCCAGCTGGTTTTGGACTAATCTTTCATGAAACCATTCAAAGTGCTATGAAGCAAAGTGGTGCTGATATTTCACTTGGTGAAATCGCGCAATCTCTACTTTTACCTGGATCAGGAATGATTCTTGGTCTTCTCATTGCGGTCTTCTTCTCTTACCGTAAATCTCGTGAGCACACCATTAATGAGGTTGAAGAGCTTCAAGAAGAAGCTGAAGAAGATCTTAGTGGAGAGAAGTTTGGTCTACGTCACGCATTAACTCTTGTAGCTATTCTATTTGCTCTCATTGCACAATTATATTTTGGAAACATGATTATCGGAGCACTTACAGGCCTTGTATTTATGTATCTATTCCAAGGCTTAACACGAGTAATGAATGTTGTTCCCCTTGAAAGAGGAAACGCAGTCATGTCACAAGGTATTGGAATGATGGGATCGATTGCTTTTGTAATGCTTGTTGCTTCTGGTTATGCAAATGTTCTTCAGTCAACTGGTTCCGTTGAAGCGTTAGTTAATCAAACATCTGGAGCATTGGGTGATAACCAAATCGTTATTTCCTTCGTTCTATTAGTTGTTGGTTTAGTTATTACAATGGGAATCGGATCCTCGTTTGCTACGGTTCCGATCCTTGCAGCTCTATATGTGCCAATTTGTACGGCAGTAGGCTTTTCACCATTAGCAACTGCAGCATTAATTGGTACGGCAGGAGCACTAGGTGATGCTGGTTCTCCAGCTTCTGATAGTACACTTGGTCCAACATCAGGATTAAACGCAGATGGAAAACACAATCACATTTGGGATACTTGTGTACCAACTTTCATACACTATAACATTCCATTATTCTTATTCGGCTGGTTGGCAGCTGTTATCCTGTAAATGAAGTGAAAGCCTGCTTTCTCCTAGAGAGAGTAGGCTTTTTTATGCAAAAAGAAAGTATAAGTTGTAGCTCTTAGCTGTCTAGCTCCAACGCCCAGCAACGAATGGACTTCCCTGGCCTCCGTTCGATAAGTCAATATCAAATTGCTTTACAATTTGTGTTTCCTTTATCTCACTACGGGCTCAGTCCAGTCCCTTCGTTGTGCTAAACGGGTGCCTGCGCCTATCTTATGCATAAAATCCCTCTTGAATCGAACACTAAATAAAAAAGTGGGTGAACTCGATGAGGTTTTTATATGTAATATTAGCTGCTGTCCTCCTTAGTGTTATGCCTTTTTCTAATATGCATGCGTACGGAGATAATAGTTACGGATGGGGATATGAAAAGAGAGGAAATCATAAGCCACCCAAAACTGGATTTTATGGAGATCTTTTGAACAAGTATGGGGGATATCATATAGATCCATCAGGAGAAAAGGTTCTTTATCTAACGTTTGATAATGGCTACGAACAGGGATACACAGATGATATTTTAGATGTTTTGAAAGAGAAGGAAGTGCCAGCCACTTTTTTTGTAACGGGTCATTATATAAAGAGTGCTGAAGAGCTTGTTCAGCGTATGGTAAATGAAGGGCATATTGTTGGAAATCACTCATGGAGTCATCCTGATTTTTCAAAAATGAGTAAAGATCGTATTAAAAATGAGTTAGTGAAGGTTGAACAGTCTGTTGCAAACATTACCGATCAGGATTCGATGAAATACTTACGTCCCCCACGTGGAACATTTAGTGAACGAAGTCTAGCCATATCTGAAGAGCTAGGTTATATTAATATGTTTTGGTCACTAGCTTTTGTGGATTGGCATACAAAAGGCCAAAAAGGTTGGAAGTACGCTTACGATAGTGTGATGAAACAGGTCCATCCAGGTGCTATTATGTTGTTGCATACCGTTTCTGAAGATAATGCTAAAGCTTTGGAACGTATCATAGAGGATTTGCAGAAACAGGGTTACACATTTAAAAGTCTAGACGATCTTGTTTTGAAACAAATGCTCCCAGATCCTATAGCAGGTTTCATGAACTAGAGTTCTTCATTATTGAAGGCTCTAGTTTTTTAATACCACAAGGGACATTCATTTACATTGGGTTCTTTATCATTTAACCTAACGTTAACAAGTGGAATAGCGTGGAGGTGACATGATGATCCCAGAAAACGTAAAACCTTTAATAAATCAATTCTCATCTGAATTAGAACAATTGCCTACTGATTTGATTAAAGGTGTTTATTTATATGGTTCGATTGCTTTAGGTTCTTTTGAAAAAGAAAGAAGTGACATTGACTTTGTTGTTGTATTCAATCGTCCTATTCAAGAGGATGAAGTAAAAACACTAGAAAATATTCATGAGAATCTGCGTCAGCATCCTTATGGTAACCGTTTTGATGGCGTTTATATAAAAGAGGAAAACCTCGGAAAGTCCAACTACGAACTGGATCCTTATTTTTATATTTCAGAGGGAAGTCTTGAAAAAGGACATTGGGATATCAATGCTGTAACGTGGTGGATTATGAAGCACCATGGGATTACGGTAAAAGGAACACCTGTAGAAGAGCTTTCACTACATGTGGAGTGGAGCGATGTTCAAAAAGCAATGCGTTACAATATTGAACACTATTGGAAAGAGAAAAAACTCCAACAATTTTTAGAGGATGACTGGGTGTTATCTTGTGTTGAAACAAATGTCCGTATCTTATGTACCATGAAAAAAGGTGAGATCATTCCGAAAACAAAAGCGATGCAAGAAGCGAAGGATTGGATCGGTGAAGATTGGCACCCTGTTTTAGATGAAGCGTTAAGAATAAGATTCGGGAATGAGGAAGAGTCTTATTTCTCATCTATGCTAATGCGTGCTCAAACGGTTGTGAATTTCACAGATTATATTCGTTCGGCTTGTGAACCTTATTTTGCAACTTCTAAGCAATAAGATGTTGAAGTGGAGGAGAGGTTATGTGGAAGGAAGACGTAACAGCTGAGAGTTTTTATGATTTTGATTATACTTTACTTCGATTCAGTCTAGATCCTTTATGTAAATTAGATAGAGATGAGCGTTGGGTGGACATTCCTGTTACATTGGGGAATGAGCGTCATGTGGTTCGCGTGGAAGCTCATGGAACAACGAGTGAACCTAAGTTTCGAATCTACAGTGAATCCATAGAGCGAAAAGAAGAACTACTAGCTCACATTCACAACTTATTTCAATGGGATCGTGATTTAGAGAAGATTCATGAGCATTTTCTTGATACAAATTTAGATCAGCTTTTCAATGCACATCCTGGCACACCCATTGTAAAAGACTTTCACCTGTATGATTGTTTAATGAAGACGATTATTCATCAGCAGTTGAACATGAAGTTTGCATTTACGCTTAGTACACGGTTTGTTCAACAGTATGGAGAGCAGATCAATGGCGTTTGGTTCTACCCAACTCCTGAGCGAGTGGCGAAGATTGATTATAATGAACTCCGTGAACTGCAATTTAGTCAACGAAAAGCAGAGTATGTTATTGATACGTCAAAGTTGATTGTGAATGGTGAATTGGATTTAGAAGAGTTGGCTGAAAAAGATGATGAAGAGGTCATGAAGCGTTTAACCAAGGTTCGTGGTCTTGGACCTTGGACTGTTGAAAATTGGCTGTTGTTTGGAGTTGGACGAGCAGATCTACTGCCAAAAGCTGATATTGGTATTCAAAATGCATTGAAATTTTACTTTGAACGAGATTCCAAACCTTCTATCCCAGAAATAACTGAAATGAGCCAGGGGTGGGAGCCTTATCGAAGTTATGCTTCCCTTACTTTGTGGAGGAGTATAGAAGGATAAAGTTTATCGCATAAAGAAGACGCTTGGAACGGACCAAGCGTCTTTTTACGTGAAGTTATTGAATCACAAATGGCATCTCAATTAATTTATCTCCATAACGAGCAATTAATGTGTACTCACCACTTTTGGCTGCTTCAAGCTCTGGATTAAGTGTGCCGAGTTCTTCGGTTTCTAAATCAAATGTTGCATAAGCTGTTCTTTTTTCTCCTGCTTCTAACTCAATGTTTACCATATCTGCAGTACAGTTTCTTGGCGCAACATCTCCTGTACCTACAAATTGTGTTCTTTCTCCATCTTGTTGGATGAAGAAAAAGATTTTATCATCACACGTCGAAGAACCTTGATGGATATATGCTTCATCTCCATTGTTTTCAATCGTTGCTGTAGCACGAATACGATCATCTTCATAGAATGTTTTTTGGTTTAAAGAAGCTTCGAATGTAACGTTGTCTTCTTCTAATTGATCTGTGTAAGCTTTTTCTACCACAAAATTCATTGCAGTTGTTGTGTTCATTTTCTTACCTTGATCAGATATTATATCCTTAATGTGCAGCGTATATTTCTGGCCCGGCATGTAGTCATACTGTGGTTCAACTAAAATGTGATTACCATCATCTGTTACGGAAACATCAGCGCGGATTCCTACACCATCTTCTCGAACCATGTAGACATTTCGTTCATTAACAGATGCAGGGTCAATTTGAGTATTCATTTTAATATTCCACGTTTTATCAATGGCTACATCGTTTTTTGATTCTTCCCAATTGATTTCACCCTGTAAACTGTCCATTGGATGGAGGTTAGAAGAAGACATATAACCACTGATGTTACTACCCTCAACTTTATAAGTGATGAATTGATTGTCGAATGTACTGTTTTCGAAATAAGGACCACCAGTGATTTCTAGTTCCGTGTAGTAAGGAACACGCATTGTGACATCACTAGAGAAATCTAATTGAGAGCGTAAGTTTCCATAATCAAGATCATTTACATTAAGGTCGACATTGTTCATAACAAAAACTTTATCGCCTTTTTTATACATCTGCGTTGTATAGGCGTCTGCTTCATCCCAATCGTAAGGAGAGTTGTCAAATTGTAGTTCACCGTTATCATTTGTGTCTAAATCAAATGTTACAGGTGTTTCGGCTACATCAACAAAACTTTTATTTTCAATGATGTTAAAGACTTTTCTTTGATAAGTTATCTCAACGTTTTCGTTGTTAGGGTTATTACGATTAGAGAAACCGTTATAAGCCATTATAGGAAAGTACCACTGTTCAATTATATGCCGATTGTCTGCTCCGTTAATTTCAGGAAGGTTCCCTGAATCCATCAAATTCCACTTAGCATCTAAAATCTTAGCGCCAGCCTCAATATTATAAGCTGTATCAGTTTTCAACTTCTCTTCATCAAAATCAAAGTCTGAATTTGTGATTTGCATCATCCCAATGCCACCATCATCACTTACTCTGATTTCACCGTCCTCAAATTGCATCATATCACTTTCAGCTGTAGCGATTGCCTTCAAAATCTCAGGTGGAATATTGTATTCCATTGCAATGTTTGTTAATACTTTGTGCTTTTTCTCCCAGGATAGCTCTTCATAATCCCCTTCAGCTGCATGAACATTTCCGGCAAAGCCTAAAGTCATAATCATCAGGGTAAAAATCAGGCTCATTGTCCATTTCATGTTATGTAACCTCCTCTATAGTAAGTCCGAACTCTTCTATATTTTTCCTTCTTTAATTATAAATCTATGAAACTATTCATTACAAGAAATAGCTGTTTATGGAGTTGATTAAAAGGAAAAGACGGGAACATCAAGAATATATAAAGGAGAGTGGATGTCTGAGAAGGTGACCTACCAAATAGACACCAACTTGAAGGAGGAATTTACATGCCGGCATTTTCAGATGAAGTCATAATTGAAAAACCAAAAGAAGAAGTATTTGCTTTCGCTGCTAATATGGATAACTCAACAGATGTGATGCCCAATGTAGCAAAGATAGAGAAGCTTACAGAAGGTCCAGTAGGAGTGGGCACTCAATACAGGGAAACGCGTGAAATCAGAGGAAAAGAAGCCTCATCTGTTATTGAGGTTGTAGAGTATAAACTAAATGAAAAGTATTCTGTAGAAAGTTCGCTGGAAGGTTTAACAACCATTTATCATTATACGTTTACTGAAAGAGATGGAGAAACTAAGATTCGATTTGAATGTGAGATCAACGCATCAACATTAAAAATGAAGCTAGTTAAACCGGTATTTAAACGAATTATGAAAAAGGAAGATGGAGATCATCTGCAACATATGAAAAAGGCGATTGAACAATCAAATACGTAAATGCTGAAAACGCTTGGGAAACCAAGCGTTTTCTCTGTTTAAAGAAAATTTTTCTAAATTAGGCTTGTTCACCACTTGAAAGTGACAATGGTGTCGTTTATAATAAGTGACAAGGTTGTCGGTTAACGACGTGAGTGTCATTTATTATAGAGGAGGAGTTTTAAATGGAAGCAGAAGCAAAGGAAGGGTTGTTTAAAAATAAGCCTTATCTGTATCTCATAGCGTCACAAATTGTCTCAAACTTAGGGGATTGGCTAGATATGCTAGCTCTAATGTCGTTGGTTGCTTTTAAGTGGAACGCATCCCCAATGGAAATGTCAGGAGTCATGCTTTGTATGGCTGGCCCCATGATTTTATTTGGGCCAATTGCTGGTGTTTATGCAGATAAGTTCGATCGTAAAAAGCTGATGATATGGTCAGATATTATTCGAGCATTGGTTGTCATTGGGTTCGTGTTTGCAACATCCTTATGGCATATCTACGTATTACTTATATTGAAAGGGATTTTCGGGGCACTATTTGTTCCTGCTAAAAATGGGAAGTTAAAAGAGATTGTGTCCGATGATCGTATGCAGCAGGCGATGGGGATTAGCGCAATGATTAACAATGGATCAAAAATTGTAGGTCCTATGCTAAGCGGTGTGTTGGTATCTACGATCGGGGTTACTACAGCTTTTTACATTGATTCTTTTACATTCATTCTTTCTGCTCTCCTCTTAATAGGTGTACCAAAAAGTCTATATGAAAAGGAAGAAACAGAACAACCTGATGGGAAAAAAGAAACGATGCTTCAACGTATGAATGGAGGGTTAAATGTTTTAAAAGGATTACCAGTTTTGTTTTATGGATTGTTCATCTTAAGTTTAGCCATGCTTGCCATTCAAATCGCGGATAGTCAAATTATGATTTTGCTTAGGTTAATTGAAGGGGACCCAGTGGATGTAGCAGGTTATGCGATGGCAGCGAGTGGTGCTGGGGTCTTCGTTATGTCAGCGATATGGAGCAAGAAACAACCGTCATCACTTGCTTTTGTTTTGGCTTTGGGATTGTCTTTGGTTGGAGCATCTATAGCCATTACACCTTTTCTGATTGGGTTACCAATGTGGATGATTAATCTTGCTTTTCCGACTTTATTTTTTATAGTGGGAGCTGGTTTAGGTTCGATCATCGTACCGTTTAATGTTGGTGTTCAAAAAGCGACTCCTGTACAATACAGTGGAAGGGTTTTCGGAACAATTAATAGTATGACAATGCTTGCAACGATTATAGGAATGCTTCTAGGTGGAGTCTTGTCTCAACTCTTAGGGGTTACGGTTACATTTATCATATCAGGAGCATTATTATTGGTTGTGGGATTATCTACATTTGGAGCAAAGAAGTTTTTAGAAAGTAGGGATCCACTTGCCGAAAGTGACGAACGAATACAAGGAGAAGCGCCGTCAGCAGCTAATTGATACAGCGAAGAAAGTGTTTGAACAAAAAGGATATGCAGCTACAACCATGTCTGATATTGTAGCTGCTTCCGATATGAGTAGGGGTGGTGTTTATCAATATTTTTCTTCTACTGAACAGGTGTTTCGTGCGATTAACGATCAGAACGACCAGAATCTTAAAGATTATTTTGAGAGACTTCTCGACGAACATAAAACAGCGTGGGATGCACTAGAGACTTATTTGGATGAGCGTGTTGAGGCGATGAAGAATCCGAATCTAGGTTTTGCCGCAGTTGCTTTTGAATATTTTGTTATGAGTTCGCGTGAGACAGATCGATCACCATATATTCAAGAAAGATTGAAGCGAAATAAGGCCATTTTCACGGAATTCCTCCAAGCTGGTGTGGATCGTGGAGAATTTAAGCCTTTAACAGATCTAGAGTCCATCGTGATGTTTACGATTAACCTAACAGATGGCATGGTACTTTATAAGCTTGTCTTAGGCTTTGATACCGGAAAAATCGTTGGGCAAAATGATAATTTAAAAATTTACTTGAAACAAGTGCTACAAATACAAGGGTAAGGGACTTTCTCTAATATAGGGGACAGTCCCTTGTTTTTTTGATAAAATTTAGAGAGTTAAACAATAAGGAGACCAATACATGAAGCGATGGATCCTGCTTTTACCGGCTCTTTTATTTATGGCAGTCGGCATTATTGAACAATATAATTGGCAAGAGTGGTTTGATTTAATAATTAATCTATCCATGGTGACTCTTTTATTCTTTTGGTTACTGAGAAAAACAAATAATGAGGGGAAATGGGGGAGCATTCTAGAGGGAGTGTTTCTCTGATATTTGATATTTGTACACGTTATGGTCACATGGTTGTATATTGATCAATATTTTACACGTTTTTATTTCAACGTATCATTCCATCAAATAAACTTAATTCCTTTTAAGACATTAGGGAATGTCTATGCCATTACCGAGCTTCCGGGTGTGTACTGGAAGCAATTTATAGGGAATTTGCTTCTGTTAACGCCTCTCGGTTATTTTGTTTTACGTTTGCGAATTGTAGAAGGTGCATGGAAAGCTTTTCTTTTCGTGTTTCTCTTTACTATGGGCATTGAATGCTTACAATTTATCAAGTCGATTTTTATATCTGGCGGTAGGTCCACAGATATAGATGATGTTCTATTAAATACTTTAGGTGGTCTGTTAGGGATCGCTGCGTATTATATCATTCAAAAGATAAGTTCTATCAAAAAAGAAAAACAACAGTCAGTTCAGATCAGGGGGAGTTAGTATGAGTCGTGTAAAACGAATATTTCTTACACTTGTCATAGCTGTTCCAATTGTCTTAGTCATCTCTTATTTTACAAACGATGAAGATAAAGATTGGATCAATGCGGATGAGTCGACGATTCAAACGTTTCTGCAAAATAATGTAGGGGACAATGTACAATTGGATCGATTAAAGAGGTTAGGAGATTCGGAATTGTTTATAGCAACCTATCACCTTAAACAAAATGATAAGGAGAAGTTGGGTTACTCCTTATTCGAAGAAATGGAAGAGGGTAGGGTAGAATATAGACGGACCGATTTTGGTGCTACATCTCATGCGTTCAATGTAATTGAAACAGATGAAAATATCTATGGGGTTTTATATGGAACAGATGATTCAAACTGGAAAATTGCAAATGTATCATTCTCAGAAAACGATAAAGAATATTCATTTGATCACCCAGGTGAATCTCCTTACTTGCTAATGAAACAATTCGACGCTTCTATTGAAAATCCAGAAGAGTATTCGGTTAAATATCAATAAGAAAGAGGATCTGTCTTCTTAATCAGGAGGCAGATTTTTTTGTGTCTGATTAAGTTGAACACCCATATTAAGTGATTTCACTAAAATAACTTCCGGATAAGGAAGTAAGATTAAATATACGAATGAATACTCATTTTTGCGCGAGATATGGGACTCTCCATTCATATTAAAAAATTTCTATAAAAATCCTCCAAATACGGTTTACATACATGTAAAACCCCTCTATAATTTCAGATTGTACTACAATTTTGAACGACAAAAAGAAAACATTTTCAGAAAAGGAAGATGCGTATGTTAAGAAAGCTACTATCTTTTTTCATTATTAATCTAGGGGTTTTTTGTGTGGCTGTAAACGTCCACTTCTTCCTATCCCCAAACAATCTAGCAACAGGTGGAGTTAGTGGTCTTTCTATCGTTCTCCACGATCTATTTCCAGGTCTATCCCTGGGTTTATTTATGTTAATCGCAAATATTGTATGCTTTATACTTGGCTTTATCTTCATTGGGTTTAACTTTGGTGCCAAGACGATCTATACAAGTTTTGCCGTTTCATTTATGGTTTGGGGATTAGAGCGATTTGCTCCTATGAGCTCTCCATTAAGTGACGATATTTTAATTCAATTAATCATTGGACAGGCGATTGCTGCCGCTGGTATTGCTATGGTTTTCCACCAGGGAGCATCGACAGGTGGCACAGACATCCTGGCTATGATTTTGAATAAATACTTCTCTATCGAAATGGGTAAAGGCGTATTATTTTCTGATATCGCCATCGCGGCGTCATCCATCTTTGTGTTCGGTCCACAAACTGGATTATATGCATTCTTCGGAGTTATCCTGAATGGTATTGTGATTGACTACACATTACAACAGTTCAATGATAATAAAGAAATCGTTATTATTAGCCGTGAAAGCGACCTTGTCCGTGAATTTATCGTAAGAGAGCTGGGTAAAGGGGCTACCATTCATTCTGCCAAAGGTGCATTCACCCAGGATTCAAAAGAAGTGATTACGACCATCTTGAAGCGTAAAGACTATTCACGTTTACGAAAATACATTTCAGAGATTGATCAAACAGCCTTTATAACGGTACACGCCACAAATGAAATTCTAGGACAAAACTTTAAACGTTTGGCTTAGTCATGTATGTTGTAGCGCTTTCAATTATGGTATGATAGAAAAAGAATATAAAGAGGAAGAGGATGAACGTCCAATCATGAGTGAAAAGAAATCGATGATTGAGCGAGTCTATCAGTCTCTGAAAGAAGCAATTTTGTTTCGAAAAGTTGCTCCTGGGACACAGTTGATAGAAAAGACCATTTCAGAGCAGCTTAACGTATCTAGAACACCGATACGCCATGCGCTGACTCGTCTTGAGCATGAAGGACTTGTAAATGTTGTCCCAAACAGAGGAGCTTTTGTCGTTCAACCAACGACGGAAGAGATTCAACAAGCCTTTGTTATGCGTAGAGAACTTGAATCTATGGCTGCTCGATTAGCGATATCATCCATTACAGAGCAAGATCTTGAGAATATGAAAGATTTGATTCAGCAAGAACGCGATACGTATTTAAGTCATGATATCTTGAATTATACAGGCGTCAACAAAGCCTTTCATATGTACCTGGCAAAGAAAAGCGGTAACGTATTCTTGATGGAATATATGGAACGAATTCTCGATCAGATTAATGTTTATTTGATGTTGTATGATGTGTTTTATGATTCAAACATGAAAGATAGCACCCGCTTTGTTGAGCACGAATATATTGTGGATGCTTTGGCTAATCAGGATATGGATCGCTTAATTCATCTGATTGATCGCCATATGGAATTTAGCTTAGAGTATATGAAATTAGAAAAGACAACTTATCAATCATTAGAAAGTGTATTAGAAGTCTGATCACTTCCAGCTTAATTGTTGGAAAGTGATCAGGCTTTTTATGTTGTCGATTATTTTATTATGGCTTTATCTGGAAGACTTGGAAACGAGATCATGCGGGAATCGAGCGCGAACCCGAGGGAAAGGAGCGCCGACCCGAGCGAAAAGAGCGTTGACCCGAGGGAAAGGAGCGCCGACCCGAGGGAAAGGAGCGTCGACCCGAGCGAAAGCAGCGCGGAACCGAGCGAAAAGAGCGTCGACCCGAGCGAAAAGAGCACCAACCCGAGTGAAAGCAGCGCCGACCCGAGCGAAAGCAGCACCAACCAGAGAAAAATCAGTCCCCCCTCTCGAGAGACTTAGCCCGCTGCTCATTGCCAACGACACCATCCCTCAGCTATTATTCAACAATACTGCCATCCAATTGATTTAAATATAGTTATATACAATCAATAAATCTTATTTAATGGAATAAATCGAAAATAACGATAAAATGCTAAAAAATATTTTTATATACTCCAAATATCTCTAAATACCGTCACTGACACATTTCAAAAAAATGGATTATAACGATTCAAACATACATATTGACGGCACCTTTAGTGGGAGATAGAATGTTTTCAGGAATTTTGAGAGAAACACTTTGTCTCCCTCAATACTTCACTCTTCATGGAGAAAGGAGGAGATCGTAATGATGTATAGAGTTACGGTTTACCTTCTTGGTATGGTAACGAACTTTTTCGGAGTAGCTTTGATCATTAATGCTATGCTCGGTGCTGGCTTTTGGACATCTTTTTTCGTAGGGCTCTCTGATAAATTCGGCTATACGGTTGGTTTTTGGTATGGAGTATTTCAGTTTCTGTTTATTTTCGTGAATGGGTGGCTAGTCAAACAGGCTCCTGAAATAAGAGCTGTCATTCCAGTGATACTGGAAAGTCTTATTTTAGACTTTTGGCTAGAAATTGTATTTGCCAATATAAGCTTAGCGAATGCGCCATTCTTATTACAATTGTTCACATTGCTTTCTGGCGTATTGATTGTTGGTTTAGGCGTAGCTGTTTATATTTTACCTCAATTCCCACGTGCGCCTGTCGATCAACTGTTCTTAGCTGTGAGTCATCGTTTTAACCTAAGTCTAAGAATGGGCCAAACAGTTGTAGCAGCAATTGTTGCATCCGTAGCATTTTTGATCGGGGGACCTGTCGGAATTGGGACGCTTGCAGGGATTTTATTCCTTGGGCCAGCAATTCAATTTTGCTACACTCGAGTTTATCCAATGTATTATCAATTTCATCCTCAGTATCAGGATGAAACAGAAATCATATAAACTTTTAAAAGCTGACTCGATCTTAAGAGTCAGCTTTTTGTATGGGAAAATAATTCAAACTTTTTAGAAAAATTGATATACTATCCATAAGCTAGCCATTACATTATAAGGATTTCATAAAGGAGAGGTGTTGGGATGAAACGAGAAGACTTAATTGCTCCACAGCATTACAATCTAGTAAGTGAAGTAGAACGATATGCTAATGATCCGAATCATATGGCGCTTTATTGGGAGGATGATGCAGGAAACTCCCGAGAAATTACATATCGAAAGCTTCTAAAACGCGCCAATAAAATTGGCAACGCTTTCTTGTCGCAAGGTCTAGAGAAAGGCGACAAGGTTTTAGTGATGGTGCCACGCGTTATTGAGGCATATGAAGTGTACCTTGGGGCTTTGAAAGCTGGACTAGTCGTGATTCCAAGCTCTGAAATGCTACGAACAAAAGATTTACAATACCGTATCAACCACGGTGAGGTAAAAGCCGTGGTAAGCTATTATCCGTTTGTTGAGCAATTTAGTAGTATTGAACATTTGGATGAAATGAAAAAGTTCGTAGTTGGTCATGATGAGCGCGGCTGGTTAAACCTTGATTATCTAATGGATCAAGAAGATGCAGAAATGGAACTTGCCTCAACAACACGTGAGGATATGGCGTTTCTCTCTTATACATCCGGTACAACTGGGAATCCAAAAGGTGTTGTTCATACACATGGATGGGGATATGCTCATTTGCGTACAGCAGCGAAAAACTGGCTAGCTATTGAAGAAGGGGATACCGTGTGGGCAACAGCAGGTCCTGGTTGGCAAAAATGGATCTGGAGTCCATTCTTATCTGTACTTGGGTCTGGAGCTACAGGGTTTATCTACCACGGAAAATTTGATGCAAAAAAATATTTAACCTTGTTACAGAATCATCAAGTCAATGTATTGTGCTGTACACCAACGGAGTATCGCCTTATGGCTAAAGAAGATGATCTGGACAAATATGACCTTTCACAGCTTCATAGTGCTGTTTCTGCAGGTGAACCATTAAACCGTGAAGTGATCGACACGTTCAAAAAATACTTTGATATAACGGTCCGAGATGGATATGGTCAGACAGAGAATACACTATTAGTTGGTGTTATGAAAGGAATGGACGTGAAACCAGGCTCCATGGGTAAACCAACACCAGGTAATCGAGTAGAGATTATTGATGAAGAAGGTTCACCTGTAGGAGAAGGTGAAGTTGGAGATATTGCGGTGCATTTGGATACACCGGCATTATTTAAACATTATTATAAAGATCCGGAACGTACAAACATGTCTTATCGCGGCAATTATTATGTAACGGGAGATCAGGCAAGTAAAGATAAAGACGGGTATTTCTGGTTTGAGGGCAGAAGTGATGACATCATTATAAGTTCTGGTTATACAATTGGTCCTTTTGAAGTAGAAGATGCGTTAGTCAAACACCCATCTGTTCAAGAGTGTGCCGTTGTAGCCAGTCCCGATGAAGTTCGTGGAAGTGTAGTTAAGGCTTTCATCGTTTTAAAACCAGGTGTTAATGGAGAAGATCCAGAACTTAAACAAGAATTACAAGATCATGTAAAAGATTTAACGGCTCCTTATAAATACCCTAGAAAGATTGAATTCCTTGAAGAATTACCAAAGACAACATCAGGGAAAATTCGAAGAGTTGAATTGCGTAAAAGAGAAAAAGAATATGGGGATGTATAAGAAAAAGACGGCTCTTGGCCGTCTTTTTTTACTGCACCTTTTCATCCCACTCATTCTTTAACATGCCATACACAACATGACTTACATAATGGTCATAAAGCCATTCACAATCTCGTATGATTCCTTCTTTTGTAAAACCTAGTCGTTCAGGGATTGCTTGGCTTTTTACATTTTCAGTTGCACATCTAATCTCGACGCGATGAAATTCTAAAGTGTCAAACACATATTCTAAGAGGGCGTTTACGGCACGTGTAACAATTCCTTTTCCTTGAAACTCTTCTCCGATCCAATAGCCAATACTAGTGAATTTATGAGATTGGTTTAACTGATGTAACCCAATTGTTCCCGCGACCTCTCCTTTATGGTAAATCACAGCATCGAACCCATCATTATTTGCGTACTTCTTCATGACGCTCTCAATAAATGATTTTGTATCCTCTACTTTTTGTGTCATATCAATCCAAGGCATCCAAGCACGTAAGTAGTCACGATTTCGATCAACTAACTGAAATAAATCTTCAGCATCATTATAATCAACTAATTTTAAGTAGGTTTCATCATCTAACTTATGTACAAACATCCCATCTCCCCCTTTTGTGATTATTTCGTATTTTATCAAAATAAATGGAAATATGGTACAGATTTTTGTACTACCTAAAACATGCATAAGTTTCGTGCGAATGAAGGGGTGGAATAGTCTTAAAATACTACATAAAAGAGAATATAGCTCTTATCGGAGGCACAGTACAAAGAGGAGTGATGGCATGAAAGATTTACAAAAAGCATGGCGTGCAAGGAATTGGATGAAAAACAACGAGGCATTCCTACAAACCTGGCATGCATATGTAGGTGATGAATTAGGGTTATTTAAGAGCTTTGAAAAACCTAAAACGGTTATGGAAGTCTCTAAAGAACTAGGTGTAAAAGAAGACTTGCTTCAACGTTGGGTTGATGTAGGTTCGTCCATTAACCATTTACGTAAACGAACGGGTGGTAGGTATCGTACATCAAAAAAACACTGTGGAGAATTTTTAGAAGAAGGACAAAATGGGATTGGAGCTCTTTTGAAAGAAATGATGGAGCTTCACATTCCAACTCTATTATCCTATCCTCAATATATGAAATCAGGAGATCGTGCACAGTTTAATCACGAGAAATTTGGAGGAGTGGTTGCTGAAACCTCGACTCTATTAGAACAATTTTCGATTCGCCGAATAAAAAAGATGGTTAGAGAGAAAAATGTTTCGAGAATTATAGACCTGGGGTGTGGCCATGGAGGTTATCTTCGTAAGCTTGCTGAAGCATTTCCAAACATTCAAATGGTAGGGGTAGATGTAAATGAACGTGTAATCCAACGTGCTAAAGAAGAATCAGCAGACTATGAAAATATTCAATTTATCGTTGGGGATGCATCATCTTGGGAACCTGACGGTGATAAGGCTGATTTGATTCTTCTCCATAATCTATTTCATTACCTTGAACAGTCAGAACGTCTTGATCTATTAAACCATTTATCTGCTTTATTAGAAGGGGAAGGTATGATATCAGTTATTACACCAATTGATGAAGCGGAGGAAGGTCAGGCTTTTTCTTCGGCATTCAATAGCTTCTTTACAGCTCACTCTAACCTTCATCCCCTTCCAAGTGAAGTAGAAATACATGATATGGCGACATCTGCTGGCCTCTCCTTAACTGCTTGGGATCCTATAGTTAAAGAAGGTGGCTGGTATGCTTTCTGGTTATCCCCACAAGTTGAATATACGATTAGAAATCCAGAAGCCTAACCTCATTTGAGATTAGGCTTCTTTTCATTCCTAATCCATAAAAAATAGCCCTAACGCAAGTTTAGGACTATCTCTTATCTAATTGCCCACAAATCAAGTAATTTTCCTTCCTCACCAAATACAGGATCAGTGGTGGGGAGTGGAACTGCTCGGATATTGTGTAATACTTCAGGTCGCTCAGATGGATTTCCAGTACATAAATCTCTATCTTGTCCTTCAGGATAGCCACCCACAACTCGAAAGTCCTGGGTCGATCCATTGTTTTTGTGTCCAACGCCAGCTGGAATCATTACTACATCACCTGGACTTACATCGATCTCATGTCCATGTTTGCCGCCGAATTGAATCGTAGCATGCCCACTTACAACTCCTAAAACCTCATGCGCTGTGCTATGGTAATGATGATAATTAAAAACAGATCCTATCCAGATTCCGTCCCATCCTTTGCGTAGGAAAACTTTATTCATTCGATCTATAAAATCATTTAAAATACCCGGATATATGACTAAAGGAAGTATTTCATTATTTGGTATTTCACCATCATCGCGGAATACATATGCTAAGTATTCTGGTTCTTTCATAGTCAATCTATGGCCCCCTTCCATTTCTTTCTAACGCTACCCTTTTAGCAGCCTTATTAAACGATTTTAGGAAGGAGGATTGGGTTCAAATAAAATTGAACAAACGTTTGATCAATTTTGGACTTGCTTTGATCCCAACTCATCAAGTGCGTGAGAGAGTGTACTTTTAATCGGAATTTGAGTGAAGTCGATTCCTAGTTGAATAGCAACTTGAGCTACTTTAGGATTCATTCCACAAATAACGGATGTGACGCCTAGTAGTTCTAGTGATTGAATTAATTGAAATAGGTGGTGTGCTACAATAGTATCAATGCTTTCTACACCTGACATATCTAAGTAGATTCTCTCATATGAATGTTGGCTGCAACGTTCTAAAGTCGTTGATTGTATATTAGAAATTCTTTTTCTATCTAAATCACCGATTAAAGGGAGGATTGCTTCTTCATTCGTAATCGGAATGACTGGGGAGCTTAGTTCATTAATAAGTTGCTCTTGAGCATGTAATTGCTTGATGTTTGTCTTATAGTAGTGTTCAGTGAATTGAAGCACCATATAATCATAGGCTTCTTGAAGAAGCTCTGTCCAGCGTAAAATATGCTCTAAATCAACTGGTGCATCTTGAAAGAAATCTTTCATTCTATTCCAAAGAACCACTCGATATGTTTTGAAGTTTTGGAGCGTTTCATGTATAGGTGTTTGCTCAGCAACGCGCTTTTCAGAAATATTCTGTGCCCAATCTTGAATTTCATCAGTTGGGTTCACTTTCTTAGATATGAAAATATTCGCGATGGAGTACGTGATGTCTTTGTACTGATCCAATGCTTCTTGTTCACCGTGCTCACGTGTTTCTCTCGAATACTTTGTTTCACGTCCGACTTTAACTTTACGTAACCATTCGTCTGTAATTTCTTCTGCATGATTTGTTATGAATTCGTATAATTTTTGATTTTGTTCCAAACGCTCACCTCCAACAGTCTATCCCTATCATACCGAATACATTTTTATAGAAAAAGGGATAGACGGCATTGAATGTGCTATTAACACATATAAAAAGTGGAAAAGACATAGAGAATGTGTTAAATATCACAGAAAGGAAGGTAACATGAAGCTGTTTTCAACCAAAGATGGGAAAGTTTATGGAGTCATTTTTATTTTGGCTATCTTACTATATATGGTTTTGCAGTTAATGAATGTAGGGAATCCATCTGTTAAAGAGGAAGAAAAAAGAGAGCTTTATAATAGATTTACTAATCTCATAGAGGATGTCTTTGAGACTAATGAACGTGAACTTTATGATGAATATGTTTCCAGTACGATTAATAAAGAAAATTATTTAACTTTGTGGGATACTTATTTTGATCATCTAGATCGATATGAGCTACTCGAAATTCCTTCTTATGAAGAACAAGATAAAGACTTTTCTATTCAAAAAGAAAAAGTAGATATTTATAATACTCAATTCCAAACTGTCATTTTAGTAGATGAAAAACGTGTGGAAGTCCCTTTCGAGGTAAAGTGGGGGAGAGAAAACAAGACGTGGAAGGTTTTCGAGATAAAGATGCCTCGCGATATTCAAGATCCAGGGTTACTTAAGCGTGTCTTCCGTGGTGACTAACAAAAATTACCTAAAAATAAGTGTTTACGAAAGCATTTTCAAATTGGTACATTAACAGAGGTCAAACGTAATTGACCGCCTTTTACCTATATGAGCCGTCGAATCCCCCCTTTCGTAAAAAGATGATGTGATCGATAATTCCTTTGACTTTGTTACTCCGTGTCCACGATCCGTTATATATGTAAGAAAGTTCGTTCGACGGCTCCCCTGTTAGAATTGGAAGTCCATTTAAAATCCCATTTCCCCATGTGCATTGTAAATGACTCCGATATACTGTCAAAACCACTCTCAAATAAAAAGACTAGTTTCTCGATTACAGAGAAACTAGTCTTTTTATTATGGAAATTTCATGGTCTATTTTATTAATTATGTATTTTTAGACTTAATTGGAAGGAAATAGATCAGAAATGTAGAAATAGGTATTAAAGTTGCGTTTATTACACAGTTTTTTAATACATAAATTTTAGGTCAGTTGGATTTGTTGGAAGATTGGAAAGGAGTCTTATCAAATGATCGTGGAAGTGCAAGATGGTGTTTCATTACATGTCACACGTAAGGGCAAGGGGATACCTTGTCTGTTTTTACATGGTGGTCCAGGGTATTGGAGTTATTCTTTTGAGCATTATGCAGGCCCTTATTTAGAGGAAGAATTAGAAATGATTTATTTGGATCAACGTGGATGTGGCCGTTCGGATCATGAACCCAGTCATGATTACTCGATAGATCGTCTAATATTAGATTTAGAAGATGTTCGACGTAGATTAGAGATAGATGAATGGCTTGTGATGGGGCATTCATTCGGAGGCACGTTGGCGGTTCACTATGCTTATCGTTTTCCTGAACGTGTGAAAGGGTTATTGTTATCGAACTGTACAGTTGATTTAGTGGATTCGTTAGCTCACCAAACCCAAAAAGGGTTAGAACTTCTTGGGGAAGATATACAAATCCCTCAAAGTACTGAAGGAGTTTTACAAACCTTTTCATGTGTAGCCGGGAAACTAAGAAGTGAGGGAAAATACGATACATTACAATTCGTGGATACTCAAAAAGGTACATATCAACTAAAATCAGTTGATGGGGAACTAGGAGGGGACCCAGCCTTTCAAAGGTCAGTCCTATCTAAGAAGGAATTTTTAATGGATTGCTCGTGTTACACAAAATATGTAGATGCACCGACACTTGTAATGAGTGGAAGAGAGGACCATGTAGTTGGACCTGAGCACTATCATAGATTTCAGTTTCCAAATCAGACCGTTGAGATTCTAGAAGGTAAACATCATCCCTACATAGAAAATCAAAAAGCTTTCCGTCAAGCAGTAAGCTCCTTTCTAAAACAAATTCCGACTGAGACTATAAAAGTATAAAAGAACCGTGTTGTGCACTTCGAGGTACAACACGGTTCTTTTCATATAAGGTGATAGGAATCTTTGTTGGAACCAATTAGTATAAAAACATCGTCCAATGATCGATTTCTTTAAATCCTAAGCGTTTATAAATCTTTCCTGCATCAGGGTTGTCGTAAAAGAGGCACAGTTCTTTTCCCTCTGATAAAACGTCATAACATAGTTTAGACATACATTGAGAAGCATAGCCTTTTCGTTTGTAATCATTTAATGTACATACGCCAACAACCATGGCTGATTTTGAATTTTCAGCAGCGGTGGACGCGGCAGAAACCATCACTCCATTGTCGTTCATAAAATACGTTCTTGTAATTCCTTTTTCCATATTGCGCTTCATTTCCTCGTGGGACTCATTTGTAACAAACTCATCGATTTGACTATGTAGCTGAATGATTTGATCAATATCATGTTCGTTAGCTAGTTTTACGTTCGTATGAAGGTCAGGAGATTCAAGTTCTTTGTTATGGTCACATTTAGCATAAAATAACTTCCTTTTCTTTCTTAAGTCGTGCTTTATGTAGGGGTGTACTTGTGATGAAACTCTATCTAAACCAGATAATTCTTTGAAATTCGTACTACTGTTAATGACCTCCGCAAAACCTTGAGCATCAAAGGACCCTGGAGCATACGGAATGAAGTTTTGTTGGTATTTTAGCATTACTGCTCTTAATGAATCATCTTCATCGAAATCTCCCCATAAAGTTTGGAAGTCTTGCTCATATCCAAAAGCTTCAATATCTCCAAGTATAAATAAGTTCTCAGCAGGTGCCTCGTTTAGTAAGTTCATTGTTTGCTCATGGTCCTCTGCTGTCAACTTTCGAATCATAAGAACGCCTCCTATTAATAGATAGATATTATTATAAAATACCAAAATTAACATAATAAGTAAATGGAGAAATAAAAAGTGTTGGATCCGTTTATTGGGATCCAACACCTTACCATTTATTTATTTTCTTTTACCTTTTCCTTTAGCTTTCCCATTCCCTTTGTGTTCTTTTGATTTATGGTGTTTTTTCATAATTTTTTCTAGTTCATGGTGGATTTTGCGTTCTTCCACATCAGTATTTCCTTTATCCAGTTTGGATAGGGATTTCATAATATGGTGAACAGTAGAGTCAATGTGCTGTGAAGTATTACCGTTTGTTTCAATGAATTCGCTAAGCTCTTCATCTAAAAGATCAGCTAATTCATCGGAAGACAGCTTATCATAAAGGTCAATAATATGGTCTTTAACATCATCGAGTGATTCGTCACCATCTAGATAATCTCCGAAGATGTCTTTATCTATGTCTTCATCATGATCTTCGTCCTCTTCATCTCTAGCCATAACATCTTCTTCAAAGCGTGGCGTTAATTTGTATTCACCGTAGTTATAATCCACAACACCAATTATGGTTGTATATTCTTGATCTACATCGACAAGGTCTTGATCAGAATCAATTGTAAACGTACCTTCATCATCTTCAGCTGTATAATTGTGATGAGAGTCCACGTTTGTAACCCGAACACCATCAATTTCAACTAGCTGTCCTTCTAGTTCTTCACCAAGGTCATCAGATTCAATATTTTTTGGCTCAGGTACACCTGCATCCTCATCTGTAATCTCAATGTTAGAAGGAGAAGGTTGTAGTTGCAGAAGATCAAAATATTCTTCTGTACGTGCTTTCGCTTCGATTTGGTCGCCAATCTCTGCATTAATATCCTCAGCTCGAACAACTAGACCAGCAGTTTCATCTTGAATAAAGTAGTTTGTTTTTCCACCGGCTTCAAACATTGCAGTGATAATGCCTTCGACTTTAACTAACGTTCCTAAGTCAGCATCTCTCACATCTTCAATATCAGACGTTGCGATTTCATCTACAACATCTTCTTCGAATCGAGGAGTTACTTTGAACTCACCATTGTTGTAGTCGACATAGCCGATAAGCTGGGCATATGTTTCGTCAACTTCTACTAATTCCTGATCAGAATCAATGGTGAATGTTCCATTTGCATCTTTTGCTTCATAATTGTTATAGCTATCTTCTGAATTAATTGTTACATCCTCAAGCATCACGAGCTGGCTTTCTAGATCTTCGCCTATCTCTGAGGATTGAATAAGGGAAGGAGTGTTATATTCACCTTCATGACCAATAACTTCAGCATCTGATGATAAAACTTGAAGAAGACCGTAATAATCATTTGTTTCACCTGTTGCTTCAATATCTTCTCCAATTTCAGCATCAAGATCATCCGTTCTTACGACAATCCCTGCAGATTTATCTTGGATATAATAGTTTGTTTTCGACCCAGCTTCGTCTTTAGCAATAACTGTTCCAGTTACCGTTACCGTGTCACCTTCATCAGCATAACGAGCATCGGCGATAAGTGGGTCACGATCAAAGTTAGGATCATATCCAGCTTTTATAGCATCCTCTTCAGTCCAGAAGAAGACACGTTTATAAACGGGTACATCATCCCAATTTTCTGGTTGAACATATTCTTCGGTCTCATAGTTCCCTACGAATTTTGAGAAGTCTTTATCTTGTTCGCGCACCCGGAACTCAAAGGGTAGCTCTAGTAATGGTGTAGAATCGTCCCAAATTCCATAATCTTTTTCAACAGCCTGTTTCGTTGCTTGTTGGTAAGTAAGGAATGTCATATCTGATTCAAATGGATAAATAAAGTAGGTTACAGCATAGCCTTGTTCAACCATTTTAAGGTTCGTATTCACGCCATCATCTTTACGAATCACTTCAGCTAATAGGCGTCCATAATCATCTTTAGCTTCTTCTCCTAATTTCAGACGAACTTCATCTCCTGAATCGAGAAGGTTTTGTAAATATTGTGTAGCGCGTTCACCATGGTATTTTTGTGAGTGGTCTTTATTTTGTGTGACAAGAGATGGGTCATAAGAGTCTAGGTGGTAGGTTTCTGGGGTGTCGATATTTAAGTAACGTACAGTTGTTGTACCGAGAATAGGATCTTGAATTTTAATAGTATCTCCATCAACAACACGGTCGACTACTGCTGTATATTGTTCCTTTTGTTCTGGAGCCTGGACTTCTGTGTATTTACCTAAATTAGAAATCGTATCTTGTGGTAATGCAATCCATTCACTAGAAGGATCAAAAGAATCATAGAGGTCTTGATCTCCAGATGTTACGGATTGATTACGAACAAGTGTAGCATTTTGAGTGGATACCTGATTTTGGTTCCAAGCAGACCCTGGATCTTCACCAACTTTGCCAATGGAGTCTACAACAGTTCCTTGTCGTGTATCAGCGTCGTAATCTTTAAAAAGTACAATAGCATCGTCGCCATTAAAACTGTAAAAGTAAGTATTTCCTGTTTGATCTGCTACATCTAAGATATCCTCATTAGCTTCATCATGTGCAACAACATGTACTTCGTCATTCTCTAGTGTCCCTTCTAAATCAAGGACATTTACATATTCTCCGTCGTCAGGATCTTGTGAAGCACCATTGTTAAAATGGACAAGAGTATAATCCTCTAGGTCCACTTCATCCCCTGTACCATTATAGATTTCAAGGGCTTTGTTGTAGCTGCTACCTTCAATGTACTCAGAAAGGATCAATGTACTGTGATCTTCTGCCTGAACATTTGGTGTGATAGGTAGCACAGAAATAACTAAAATCATAGCTAGTAACAAACGGAATAGATGTTTAGGTTTGTGCAAAGCAATTCCTCCTTGTGTAATTGTTGTGATTCGCTTTCATTATGTTCCATTGGAAAAGTTTGCACAAATTTCCAAACGACCGTCACCTAAAGGAAGGAAGTCCTTTGTCGAAAACAAGAAATAGGAAAAAAATCTCATGGAAGTTTCGTGATAAGAGGAAAATAATGTGTATAAAGTTGTGGGATATTTTAGGAGGATTACAGATTATTAAAATGCGGAGTCAAAAAATGATTCTAAAGGAGTGTTTTTCCAAAAAAAGAGAGTTTAATAAATCCCGTGTTGCCTCGAATTTTGTCGAGAAGTATTCGGGTAACACGGGATGGGAGCACAATGGTTTAAACCCAAGTAGAAACTTGGTCTATTCCCATGCGTGGAGTTTTAGTTGGTGTCCACGCTTCTTTTCCGATCGATATAAGCATAATAGGTTCATAGCGATCAGAGATATTAAATTCTTCTTTCAGTTTATCGCCTGAGAAGCCGCCCATAGCTAGAGTGTCGTAGCCACGAGCTTCTGCAGCTAGCATCACTTGCATAGAAACCAGTCCAGCATTCACTAGCGCTGTATCGTGTGCAGCCTTTTCGTTCTCATAGATTTTATTAATTGTTGAGCGCATATTTTCCATCATATCTTTCGTGATCACTTCTTGTTCAACTAATGGACCGAATGCCGCATCTATATTATGATTCGCTTCTTTATCAGCTAAGATTGCCACCGTAGCTGCAGCATCTGTTACTTTTTCCTGGCCAAAGGCAATTGGAAGAAGTTTTTGTTTAGCCTCATCATTATGAAAGACTAGAAAATGCCAATGTTGTAGGTTAAAAGAAGATGGTGCTGTAATTGAATCATTTAAGATTTCTTCTAGTTCTTCTTGGGTAATCGCTATATTCTTATCAAATTCTTTTGTTCCATTACGTCTGTGCATGGTTTCTAACATTTTTGTGTCCATGTAATGGCCTCCTTAATCAATTCAGGTTATATATTTTGAAATTGAGATAAATAATAAAATTTTTTGGAACGGGATGTTTTTTCCACGCAGATTATTGTAACGAATTTATTTTAACGCTTCAATGATTTGAACTACTGTAAGTTTTACCATAAGCGTATTACAATAAAATGAAATACAAATCCAGTTAGGAGAGGGAATATGAATCAATCAACATTGTTTGAACAATGGGTAAAAGAAGCAGAGGAACCTTTTTCAGGCTGGGATTTTTCTTATATATCTGGAACGGGGCGTTCTGCAAGTGAACCTTTGCCATGGAGTTACGCAAGTGTTCTTCTTCCGTATTTTCGTATGGCACGTAGAGCTTTGGATATGGGGACTGGAGGTGGAGAGTTTCTTACAAAAATGCAGCCTTTCCCCTCTGAACTATATGCAACAGAAGGGTATGAACCAAATGTTCCAATTGCGAGAGAAACGTTGGAGCCACTATGTGTGAACGTCGTAGAGGCTGATGGTGAAGATGAACTTCCTTTTGAAGATCATATGTTTGGTTTAGTGATGAATAGACATGAAGCCTATCAGCCAAGTGAAATGTACCGCATAATTGAATCAGGTGGGCAGTTTATTACTCAACAAGTGGGTGGAAAAGATAACATTGAATTAAACCATCTACTAGGAGCAAATGAAGATTTTGGTTATGGAAATTGGTCGTTAGATACAGCAAAAGCAGAACTGGAGAAGTCTGGATTTGAAATACAGGGATCACAGGAATACTTCCCATACACTCGTTTTTATGATGTCGGTGCAATAGTGTATTTTCTAAAAGCAATTCCCTGGCAAATTGAAGATTTTTCAGTCGATCGTTATTTTGACAACCTCTTTCACATTCATAGAATGATTGAAGACCAGGGATATATTGATGTTCATGCACATCGATTCATTATTAAAGCTGTAAAAAAGTAAGGGTTTAGGCGTTCCCCTTACATTATGGGGGACGATTTGGTATTCTATTTAGTAACACGAAATATTTGAAAGTTTTCAAATTTACCAAGGAGGATGAATCATGCCATCAACAGACATGTTAGAAAAATATGCAGAACTTGCGATACACACAGGGGTTAATCTACAAGAGAATCAAACATTAATGATGAATGCCCCGGTAGATGGAGCGGAGTTTGCTAGAATTGTAGCTCGAAAAGCTTATGAAGCTGGAGCAAAACAAGTACATATTAATTGGACAGACGACACAATGCAACGTCTATTCTTCGAGAATGCAGCTCAAGAAGTACTTGAAACAGTTCCACAATGGTTAGTGGACCGTCAAAATTATTTTGCAGAGAATGGAGCGGCTGTACTTTCTATTCGTTCGACGAATCCTGACCTGCTAAATGGAATTGATTCTTCACGTATTGCTACTTATAATAAAGCGGCTGGGGAAGCGATGAAGAACTTCCGCAAATACATCATGAACGATAAAATTAGCTGGTCCATCGTTGCGATTCCAAATACCGAATGGGCACAAAAAGTATTCCCGAATGACAGTGAAGAAGATGCTGTAGCGAAGCTATGGGAGCAAATTTTCACAATTACTCGTGTTGATAAAGATGACCCATTAAAAGCTTGGGAAGAACATAACGAACTTCTAGCTCAAGCAAGAGATTATCTAAATCAAAAGCAGTACAAAAAACTAATTTACAAAGCTCCAGGAACAGACCTTGAAGTCGCTCTTCCAGAGGGCCATAAGTGGAAAGGTGGCGCATCCCCTACTGAAGATGGGATTAACTTTAATGCAAACATCCCAACTGAAGAAGTGTTTACACTACCTCATAAGTACGGTGTAAATGGTACCGTAACAAGTACGAAGCCATTAAGTTATGGGGGGAATCTAATTGAAAACTTCTCCCTTACTTTTGAAGAAGGAAAAGTTGTGGATTTCTCAGCTGAAAAAGGTTATGAAACATTACAAGAACTATTAAATATGGATGAAGGTGCACGTCGTTTGGGTGAGTTGGCTATTGTTCCGCACAAATCTCCAATCTCACAAAGTGGTCTAATCTTCTTCAATACGCTTTACGATGAAAATGCATCTTGCCACCTTGCATTAGGTAAAGCTTATCCAAGTTCAGTAAAAGGCGGAGCTGACATGGATGAAGAGCAACTAGACAAAAACGGTGTTAATAACAGTCTTGTACACGTCGATTTTATGATGGGGTCTGGCGAGCTAGACATTGACGGCGTTACCGAAGATGGAACAAAAGAGCCTCTTTTCCGTGATGGAAACTGGGCAATTGATTTTAACTAAAAGTAAGCAAACTGACTCTCTTTTTAAGAGGGTCAGTTTTTTTAGTGGAAGCCATTCCCACCCATGCAAAAGAGGAGATTGTTGAATTTTGTAGAATACATTACATAACTAACTAAATTGTGCTAGGCCACTATGTAATAAAGGAGCGAAAGATGAGGAAAGTCATTAATGTCATATTAAGTATTCTTGTCATCCTACTTTTAACTGCAGTTGGGTTATATCAATTAATGAATGCACGTAGTTTTCAGGTTGCTGGAGATCTTACTACTAAAGTAGATACAGAGAAAAAAGTAGTAGCGTTAACGCTTGATGACGGACCCTCAGAAAAAACAGAGGAGATTCTTCAAATTTTGGATAATAAAAATGTGAAAGCTACGTTTTTTCTTAATGGGAATATGATGAAAAAGTTTCCCGCTCAATTGGATGAATTAGTCCAGTCTGGTCATGAGTTGGGGAATCATAGTTATTCACATGACCGAATGGTGTTGAAATCCTATTCATGGGTTCGTAAGGAAGTTGAGAAAACAGATGAACTTCTTAGGAATGCAGGATATGAAGGGGCTATTCATTTTCGGCCGCCATATGGGAAAAAACTTTTCACATTGCCCCTATACTTAAATAACACCGATCGAAAAACGATTATGTGGTCTATAGAACCTGATACCTATGCTGATATTTCCGGAGATGCTACAAAAATTATTGATCATGTAAGCCATAACATAGAACCTGGTTCCATCATCCTTATGCATGTTATGTATGATAACGATGAAAAGTATTCACTTGAAGCGATTGAGGGAATGGTGGATTCTTTAAGGAAAAAAGGATACACCTTTAAAACCGTATCTGAGCTTTTGGAAAATCAACGTAAATAAACATGAAATGAACTCTCTACAATCGAAGCACCGTTTCGTGTATAATGGAATGCAAACAAACGTTCTGTGCGGAGGGAATCATTTTGGAACAGGATCTTATTTTAGATGGTTTAAATGAAATGCAACGGCTAGCAGTGACCACAACAGAGGGACCAATTCGTGTCATAGCAGGAGCAGGTTCAGGGAAAACACGTGCGCTCACGAATCGTTATGCTTACTTGGTAGAATATTTAGGGATTGAACCTTCGAATCTTCTTTGTGTGACCTTTACAAATAAAGCAGCTCAAGAAATGAGGCGACGTGTAAAGAAGCTAATAGGAGGAGAAAGGGATACAGGGTATATCTCTACTTATCATGGATTTTGTGTCCAAGTCTTAAGAGAAGATATTCACCACCTTTTATACCCTAAAAACTTCATCATACTAGACACAGAGGATCAAAAGACGATCCTACGAGAGATCTATGAGGAATTAGGTTTAAAATTAAATGATAGTAAATTCAATCGTAATTTAAAGAAGATTGCTGACATGAAAGTAGATACAGGTTATGTTGAACAACTCATGAATCCTAATGAGGTTATTGACCCTGCTGAAATAGAAGATCAGGACCGAAAAATCCTACTCATGTATTTAAAGAAACAGAAACGTGTATTTGGTTTGGACTTTGATGATTTAATCAACTTTACGTTTGTACTCTTTCAACGATATAAGAAAGTTTTAGCTAAATGGCAGGAACGGTTGCACTATATTCAAGTTGACGAATTTCAGGATAGTTCATCTAAACAGTTCGAACTCGTAAAGCTTTTGAGTGAACAGCATGGGAATTTATTCGTTGTGGGTGACCCGGACCAGACAATTTATGAATGGCGTGGTGCTGACCCAAAATTTATAGTGAATTTTGAACAATGGTTTCCAGACTGCCAAACGATTTTCTTAAATCAAAACTATCGATCGACTCCTGAGATACTATCTGTTGGGAACTCGTTAATCCAGCAAAACAAGCTTCGTGTTGAGAAAAGCATGTTTACAGAGCATCCTTCCGGAGTGAAAGTGGTTCACTATCACGGGAAGAATGAACAAGAAGAAGCCAAGTGGATTGTGGAACGAATTCAGACACTCGTAAAGAAGCAGGGTGTGAACTACAATGAAATCGCGCTTCTTTACAGGTCTAACTATTTATCCCGTTTTATTGAACAAGAACTTATTCACAGCAATATTGAGTACTCCATCTTTGGAGGGTTTAAATTTTTCGAGCGAAAAGAAATAAAAGATGCTCTCGCACATCTACGTCTAATTGCATTTGGGGATGATTTATCATTCTTGCGGATTGTTAATACACCTAAGCGTCAAATTGGAAAAAAGCGAATTGAATTCCTGAAAGAAAGAGCTGAAGCAGAAGGGTTATCCTTATATGAAACGCTTCAAAGATATGTGGATCATGAAATATTCCAACGAACGAAAGCGAGAGAATTCCTTGAAGCAATTGAAGCAATGAAACTAAAGCGAGAAGAGTTATCGGTGTCTGACCTTTTGCAAGATACATTACAAGCTACGGGTTACGAAGCATATATTCGAGAAGATGGAGATCAGGATCGGTTAGATAATCTGATGGAACTTCAACAATCTGTGGTTCAGTATGAGCGTTCAATTGGTGAGGATATTTCATTGGAGTATTATCTTCAAATGCTCACGCTTTACACAGAGAATGATCGGGAGGACCAAAAGGACTCGGTTAAACTGATGACAATTCACACAGCAAAAGGTTTGGAATTTCCGTATGTCTTCTTAGTAGGAATGACAGAAAGTGTTCTACCAAATGAGCGGTCGTTACGTGATCGTAAAGAGCATGCGCTTGAAGAAGAACGTCGTTTAGCTTATGTGGCTGTAACAAGAGCTGAAAAAGAATTGTATCTTACTGAATCAGAAGGATTTACAGGACGAGGTCAGAAAAAGTATCCTTCTCGGTTCATCTTTGAAATTGAAGAAGGTTTATATCAGAGAGTTGGGGTTATTGAAGAAGAAATGGAACAAGAAGCCCGTGAAGTCATACGAGTGGCAAGGCGGATTCAAACAAACAGTGAACGTGAAGCGAAATATGAAGAAGGTGATCGTGTAGAGCACCCTGTTTTTCAAATAGGGACAGTGCAAAGTGTGGATGAGCGTAAACGTGTGTACCATGTATATTTTGAAGAAATGGGGGTTACCCGACCAATCAGCTGGAACTTTAAAAAGCTAACCAAAGTGGGAGCGGATAGAGAGTCATAATGCATAACCTTTCAATTCTTAAAGAAAAGAGGATTCCCCGATTTTACAGGGAATCCTCTTTTTTAATATTACCAACATACCTACCATAAAAACGCATATACATATTTTCGGGAACACTTATAGCATCCGTCATTAAACAACAAGGTAGGTGACAGCATTGAAAGAATACGAGCACCTTTTTGAGGTGAAGAAAAACATCTTCTTATCAAAAGAGGATCCTGAATTCTTGAAGAAATATGTGAAATATCGACCTAAAGATGGACAAAAGCTTTATGAATACGCACTAGAATGGAAGATGAAGGGGCATGAAAAGAACTACTTAACTTATCTATCCAAAGCTGCAAGGAACGGGAGCTTTCAAGCGGAAAAATTACTAAAACAAGAAGGAAAGCATTCATCTTTTAAGAGAGTACTTCCGCCTCAGAAAGCCACAAGTATGTTAGGGTTATATGCTTGGATGACCTTGCTTTTTCTTCTGTTCATGATATTGCTGTTATTGTGTGGTATTTATCTTTTTCAAAAGTTTATTCATTCCTATGAAGTTGAACATCATTTCTATAAAGAAGAGAAGACTATTATTCATGATGAAAATAATTCTCCTCTACTTCAACCTAACTCCCCTCAAACTTATTCTGAAACAGATATCAAACAAATGGTTCTAAAAAATGCTATTATGCGATATCGTCAATCTAATGGGTCTTTCCCGGAAACAAATCAGAGACTCATTCAAGATGCACCGAATAATTGGCTTTCATTTATTCCTGATGACCTCATTTATACGAAGAATGCCGGTGGTTTTAAGTTAACTGCAGATGGAACCAATCCGGTAACGGACGAGGGCATTCCTCTTTTAGAGCTTCACCTCTATCCAGAGACTCATCAGCTAGCTCTTACAACAACTTCTGGCGAGAATCTTGCTCTATATAAAATAGCAAAGGGAGAAAAGCCACTACCATTTACCAAGAGTGAGGTGAAGATGAGGGTGGTTGAGCCCAATGGAGGGGGTGGCCCTCTAGGGACAAGAGGATTGGCATTGCAGAACGATTATGCTATTCATGGTACTGACGATCCTTCATCAATTGGGAAAAGTGTCAGCATGGGATGTGTACGTATGAATAATGAGGATATTGAAACCTTGTTCACCTATGTATCTCTCGGAACCCCATTCAGTGTCCAAGCAGGCAAACCAGAACCCCCAATGTTTAAGGAAGGGTTACCCAATTTAATGAATCCGAATGTCCTTTCTAACACCTCTCCTCAAGAAAACTACCCTTTCCGTGAGTTTAATTGGTTTCATTAGTACTTCTATAGAATCTCTTATTCAGTTTTATGGCAGGATTGTTGAAGACTTGAAACTGAGAGGAGTCCGTTGCTGTTGAGTAGTGCTATGGGCTATGTTCTCGTGGGAAGGAACAGTATTCCCTTGGGTAAGCGACAGATTCGCTCGGGTAGGCGATGGATTCGCTCGGGTAAGCGACGGATTCGCTCGGGTA
>NZ_KE384335.1:83907-95712 GCF_000425225.1 Pontibacillus marinus BH030004 = DSM 16465
GCGACGGATTCGCTCGGGTAGGCGATGGATTCGCTCGGGTAGGTGACGGAATCCCTCGGGTAGGAGATGGAATCCCTCGGGTAGGAGATGTAATCCCTTGGGTAAGCGACGGAATCCCTCGGCTAGACGCCGAATTCCCTCACCCCTGCACCTCCACCTCACTAGTTATCTCGATTTCAAGTCTTCAAGATAAGGGGGCTTAAATTCAACAATCAGCTGAAAAAGAATCTTAAAAAAACTTGCCAGATGGCAAGTTTTTTATGGTTCTATAATTGTTTATTCTTGAATCTGTTCATGAATGAAAGGGAGTATATAACAAGCAACACAATCAGTAAAATAAAAAATCCATTTTGAAAGCCAATCGTTCCAATCATATATCCAAATAGAGGGAAACCTATCATAATGACAAAGCTTTCTACGAGGCTGATCATCGAGAAAAACGTAGAGCGAACGTCACTACTTAATAAGTTTTGAATGAAATTAGAAAAGATCGGTTCAAATAACGTAATTAACTGGGACAAAATTAGAAATGCTACAACAATCCCCCATTCAGGAGAAACGATAAATAAAACAAAGAAGAGAATGTAGAGTCCATATCCATAATTCACAACGTTAAAGAATTCCCATTTTTGCTCTAAACGGTGTGCTAATTTAGCCATTGCCACACCAAGTAAACCATCAACAGTAAAGATAACGCCTATCATGAGTGAAGAAAATCCTAACCTTGTAAAATACTCCTGCCCATAAAACGTTAAAATTACAATCGTCGTTGTGGCTGCTAAAAACAAAATAATCGGCATGTGAATCGTGGGGTTTTCCTTCCATATAAAAAAACCTTGTTTAAACTGATTTCTCCACTGTTCCATAAACTTCATGTGTTTTTGTTTTGGTTGTTCACGTTCAGGTTCTTTTAACAATGCAATGGGGATAAATGTAATTACATGAACAGCAATCATGCTACCGTAGACCCATTCCCAACTAATATCAGCCATCCATCCCCCAAGTAATTTGGCCATGCTTAGAGAGAGGAGGGAAAGAGCGGTCATGTTCCCGAATATACGAGTGTAGTCTTTTTCCCGGTTTTCTTGTTTGAGTGTATCATAGGCTAGTGCTTCTTCAGCTCCAGAACGAAAGGTCATACCAAGGCCTAGTGACATAAATGCTAGTCCGAAAAGGGAGAGGGAGTCACTGTAAAGCATGAATCCTGAATAACCGAGCATTGTCACATTGCCCAATAAAATACTAACTTTTCTTCCGTACAAATCAGAAATCATGCCCGTTGGAACTTCAAAGAGTACAACACTTAGATGCATGATGGCCTCTATGATTCCGATTTGCCCCATAGACAAACCAGAGTCACTTAAATAAATAACCCATAATGCTCGATCAAAAGCTAGTTGGGCAATAAACACATAGAGATAGATCATATTTATATTCCGTTTTGTTAATGACATTAAAAATTCCTCCAACACAAATAAAAAACCACAGGTAAGTACACCTGTGGTTTAAACTCATTGATTTTTAGCTAAGGCTCAATTTAAATATGTTCTTAGCTGTCTAGCTCCAGCGACCAGCAACGCATGGACTTCCCTCGCCTCCGTACGATAAGTCAACATCGATTCACCAAGGTTCATCGTGTTTCCTTTATCGTACTACGGGCTCAGTCCAGTCCATGCGTTGCTAAACGGTCGCTTGCACTTTTCTTAACCAGGTAGATTATACTTACGTACAAGATGCTATGAAATTTTGCTTAAAAAAAGACACACGTGTCCCGTTGTTAAGCAAAATCCCGAAAATTGTGCTCATGAAAGCAATAAATCTTTGTATTTCATTCATGGCCACATCATACGTAAGCATAATCATACCCCCTTTGTGTCGAAGTTATAAATCTATAATAATCGTAATAAATGATGGATTGAATATCAACCCATCATTTATCTATGCTTTGTTTTCTATATTTACTTGGCGTCGTACCCTCATATTTCTTGAAAAGCCGGGAGAAGTGGGAAGCACTCTGGTACCCATAATGGTTTGCTACATCTAGAATGGAATCATCTGAGTTTAATAGCTTTTTCTTAATCTCTTTCATTTTTTGTTGGTGAATATATTGTTGTAACGGGATCCCAACTTCTTTTTTGAACATGCTTGATAATTGATTTGGACGTACATTCAGTTCAAAAGCTAGGGACTCTATTGAGACAGGTTCATGGATATAGTCAATAACCTTTTGTAGGCAAGCCTTCATTAAATAGGTGTGCTCTTTATTATGGTTTTGTATTTTAGATAGATAATCATGAACAATGATTAATTCAAGTTGGAACAAATCTTCTAAATGTAACTTTTGTTCTGTTTCATGAACGTAGTAATAAGAAGTAGATAGTGCTTCTTCTTCATCTACACCTGCATCAATAGCCGTACGTGCAATTAGTGTAATGGTAGATATCATGCGATTCTTATAAGAACGAATCGTGTCTTGATGGCCGAAGGTTGGTTCGGGAATATCACGGACACTTTTAACGAGCTCAGCAGCATCAGAATCTCCTTCTTTTAATCTTTCTAAAAATCTTCTTTCCAGTCTGTAAGTGTATTTATAAAATTGCTCTTGATGTTCTTTTGTTTGGGTTGGGAAAACTAAATGTTGATGTGTTTGATCAAACGATTGATCAAACGTTTGATCAAAAATAGGGGTGTTCCAATTACTCTCTAATAATGCGTGCAGAATATGACTAAAATAAATGGTTTGTTGGGCATCCACACAAGGGATTTGATTGTAATAGGATAATATTTTCTTTGATATATGTACATTTTCTTTTATTCGACGAAAAGCTTGTTCGATGTCGCTAGATTGAACTTCGTGATAAACAAAGGGACCAATCCAAAAGTATCCGTCTTTCATTGTATGGTGATTCTTGATTTTAATAAGAATGAAATGGCGTAGAAATGAGTCAGAGATAAGCTGGACCTGTTGATCTTTTTGAAGGTGTTGTTGAAACAAGTTGTTCATCTCGTCATCAAAAATAGGGAGAGGAGATTTTAGTTCACCTAAGGCAATCCTTGTTTGTCTGCTATTTTCCACAAATCCCACAGGTACAAGGGTTGAATGATGAAAAGTCATCAATACTCGGCGGGTTTGATCAAGGTTAGGCATTAAACATTTCTCCTTTTTAGAATGAGTGGTTCAATTGTAAATAATAGCACTTTTTAATAAAGATGTATAATATATGTGTGTTTTTGTAGAATATTTGTTTATTGGATATGGGGAAATTGTCATATATTTGTATAAGGAAGGGAAATAAAATCCCTCGTGTTCATGTACGAGCTTTTGCTCAATACGCGAACACGAGGGACGAAGTGAAGTGTAGTGTGTACGTGACGTATGCAACGTCACTTTCGCTACTTTAGCAGTCTCGTCATTGCCATGTCAATATATATTTTGGGGTGTAAGTGATTTTCAGAGTTTCATCATACTTTCTAGCAAATTCACTACTTTTGGATTATGTTAAAAAGGAGATTTTTTCCCATCATGGATTGATATAACATGATATGATAGAGGTAGCTGATTTTAAAGAGGGGAGGGAGATTGTTGAAGTGGATTCGTTCATTGATTGTGATTCTATTAAGCATGACTGTTATCGTTATCTATCAATCACTTACATATGCAGATGAGCTTGAGACCGTATCAACCTATAAGAGCTGGAAGATCACTTTCAACACACCAATATCCCCAGACTATATTAACTCAGATTCTATCTATGTGATGAACGAGGAAACAGGTAAACGAGTTTCATCTGTTCAATTAAATCTGTCACAAGATCAAAAGGTTGTAACGATACAACCTACTGTTCCTTACAATCCAACTACGACGTTCACCTTACATATAAAACAACCAATCATCTCTACGAAAGGGATGCCAATGATGGAAGGTGAGCAGAAACAGTTTAAAACAAAAGGAAAGCCAAAGTATAGTGAACAAGCTATGGAATACTTTCAAGAAATTGCTTTCGGTTCAGAGTGGGGAGACGCTGATTATCCAGTTAGAAAATGGAACAATAACCCACGTATAAAGGTATTTGGGAACCCTTCGGATAAAGATATGAATGCTCTTCAAAATACAATATCAGAGGTGAACGGACTACAAGATCATATTGAATTGAAGCTTGTAGATTCAGACCCAAATATAAAAATTTATTTTGTTCCTTTGGAGGATTTTGGTGAGTATGTAGACAACCCTAAGGCTGGAAATTGGGGCTTGTTTTATTATTGGTGGGAACCTGGTGAATTTGTTATAGATGAAGCGGAAATTCTTATCTCAACTGATAAACCCACTCCAAAGGGCAGGTCGCATCTAATTCGTGAAGAACTAACCCAATCCCTAGGTCTTCCACGTGATTCTTACAGCTACCCAAAGAGTATGTTTTTTCAGGATTATACCACTGTTACAGCGTACACAGAGTTAGATAAAACGTTAATACAAATGCTTTATGAAGATGAAATTAAAGCAGGTATGACGCAAGTAGAAGCCATAGAAGTTTTTCACAATTTATTGCCATAAATGCCTGAGCATTCTCTTATTGTTATATAAGAGGATGCTTTTTTAGTTTTTTCTTTTTAAGTTGACATTCCCAGTGTGAGTGTAATACACTAACATACAAGTTTTAGCAAAGATTAGTAGCTTAGTTGAGTATAGATGAGATGAGAATGAGATAGTTGAGTTGAGGTTAGAGAAGAGATTAGATGAGTAATGAATAGATAAGGTTACAACTCCATTTGTCGTGGGGTTTATTTCCACAATGAAAATTCCTCAACCCTCTCATTCTCCATACCATATGGAGAGGTGAGAATAATGAATAAAATTCTTCAATTATTAGAGGAGTCGTCTGGTTATCGAACGATTCCTGTAACGTACTCTTTTTACACAGATACGTTAACCCCAATACAGATTTATGACCGCCTTAAAGACGAAGCGGTATATCTCTTAGAAAGTGGTGACCATGCCTCCGAATGGTCACGATATTCCTTTATAGGACTCCATCCGTTTTTAACATTACAAGAATACCAAGAATCCGTTTCTGTTACGGATCATGATCAACAAACACATACATCATACCCAAGCTTGAAGTCTGCTTTTGAAGAAACATTTAACCGTTTAAAGGTTAAATTACCTGAAGTTCCTTTACCATTTCAAGGTGGAGGCGTAGGGTTTGTTTCCTATGATGCTGTCTCTTCATTTGAAAACATGAATAGGCACCGAAATGACGACCTTGAACTTCCTGATTATCATTTCCTGTTTTGTCGTACGTTAATAGCTTTTGACCATAAGACAAATCAAGTTCATATCATTCGCTATGTACGTACAGAAGAAGAAAATGAACAAATGAAATCAAACGCCTTCAAAGAAGCTCAAACCCAGATCTATGAACTTGTAGAACGTTTATCAGCAAGAAAACAAATGGACCTTTTCTTTATTGATAACCAAGAAGAAGAGCAGGGAGCTCAGGGGGTTACTTCCAATTATGATAAGGAAGATTTCAAGCGCGATGTAGAAACGATTAAAGAATATGTTCTGTCTGGAGATGTCTTTCAAACGGTATTATCCCAGAGGTTTGCAAAAGAAATGTCATGTGATGGCTTTGAACTATATCGTGTGTTACGACACGTAAACCCATCCCCTTATATGTTCTATTTGAATTTTGAAAAATATGAAGTAGTTGGTAGCTCACCAGAACGCCTTATTCAGGTGGCTAATAAAAAACTTGAAATCCATCCTATTGCAGGAACCCGAAAACGTGGAAATGATCAGGCAGAAGATGAAGCGCTAGCTGATGAGCTCATGAACGACGAGAAAGAGAAAGCTGAACACTTTATGCTTGTAGATCTAGCTAGGAATGATATTGGAAAGGTCGCTACTTATGGAACTGTGCAGGTACCTCTTTTGACAGAAGTAACGAGGTTTTCTCATGTCATGCATATGATCAGTAAGGTAACAGGTGAATTAAGAGAAGATGTTCATCCCATAGAAGCCTTCCAAGCTGCTTTTCCAGCTGGCACACTCTCTGGTGCACCGAAAAGAAGAGCGATGGAAATTATACAAGAATTAGAGCCGAATGCACGAGGTATTTATGGTGGTGGCGTTGTATATTATGGCTTTGATGGAAATATGGATTCATGCATTACCATTAGGTCGGTTCTCCTTAAAGACCAGTTTGCTTATGTTCAAGCTGGAGCAGGTGTTGTAGCAGATTCCGATCCAGAAATGGAATGGCAAGAAACCGTGAATAAGGCCAATGCTTTATTCAAAACGCTTCATATTGCCGACCGCATTTTTGGAAAAGAACAGAAGGAGGACACCTACTATGCTTAAACCATTCTTAAACCGTTTAATTGAGGGAGACCGATTATCGGATCAAGAAGCTTATACAATTATGGATCATATCATGAAAGGGCAAGTATCTACAGAGCAATTAACAAGTCTTTTATCCATTATGAGATTACGAGGTGAAACTGTTTCTGAATTGCTAGGCTTTACAAATGGAATGCGAGAGCATATGAGAACCATTCAACATCATGAAGAAGTAGTGGTTGATACGTGTGGTACAGGTGGCGATGGTCACTCTACCTTTAATATCTCTACGGCTGTAGCAATTGTGTTAGCTTCCATGGGTGTGAAAGTTGCCAAACATGGAAATCGTAAAGTTTCTTCATCCAGCGGGAGTGCAGATGTTTTAGAGTTGTTAGGGATTCCGGTTGAATCAACTTCTGAGCAAGCTGAAGAGAGGTTGGCTCATCAAGGTATGACCTTTTTATATGCCCCTCAATATCATCAAGCCATGAAGCATGCAGTTCCAGCAAGAAAAGCATTAGGGTTCCGAACATTCTTCAACCTTCTTGGACCATTATCAAACCCAGCGAATTCTAGACACCAGGTGATTGGCTTATATGACAACACACTTGGTGAGAAGTTGGCTGAAACATTGCGCTCTCTAGGATCACAGCATGTTCTATTAGTTACTGGCAAAGAAGGGCTTGATGAAATGTCGATTGCAGAACCAACCGACATTGTTGAACTGAATAAAGGAAAGATTACCCGTACAGAACTCAAACCAGAAGAGGTTGGGTTAAAAAGAGGAAACTTGAAAGATATACAAGTGCAGAATGCCATGGAAAGTGCACGGTTGGTCCAAGAAATTTTTGAAGGGCGTTCTAATGAGAGTGCAAGAGACATTGTCGTGTTAAACGCTGCAGCGGGGCTATACGTCTCAGGGAAAATAGACTCCATTAAAGATGGTGTTTCCATTGTGAAGCAGGCTCTTGATAACGGAATTGTATTAAATTATTATCAATCTATTTGCTCAGGTAAGGAAGGGGTTTCGAATGCTTAAAAAAATATTAGATCAAAAACAAAAAGAATTAGAAGCTCTTACATTGCCCGTTAAACAAACTGTAGAGAAGCAATCCTTTTATGAAGCTCTTTCTAATCATAATAAATTAATCGGACTCATTGCTGAGGTAAAAAAAGCATCTCCATCGAAAGGAATTATTCGTGAAGATTTTCATCCGGTTGATATTGCGAAAATGTATGAACAAGCAGGTGCAGCGGCTGTCTCTGTTTTGACCGATGAACAGTTTTTCCAAGGCCATCGTGATTTTGTAACAAGCATCAAACAACAAATTCAGCTTCCTGTTTTACGTAAAGATTTTATTATTGACCGTATCCAGGTAGAAGAAAGTGCAAGAATTGGTGCAGATGCCATTCTATTGATTGGAGAAGCATTAGATCCTAACAAGCTATATGACTTGTATCAATATGCGGAGTCATTCGGATTGGATGTTTTGGTAGAGGTTCATTCTGAAGATACGTTACGTAAGGTTCTTCATGTATTTACGCCAAAAATCCTAGGGGTAAACAATCGAGATTTAACAACTTTTGAAACAACTATCGATACAACAGGTAAGCTTGCTTCAATCATACCTAAAGAATGCCTACTTGTTAGTGAAAGTGGGTTGTTTACTAGACATGACTTGAAGCAGGTGAAGAACAGTGGAGCAGAAGCAGTCCTTATTGGTGAAGCTCTTATGAGAAAAGATGAACCTATTTCTTATATCCGTAAATTAATAGGGTGTGATCCAACACATGTCGATTAATATGAAACTTTGTGGCAACCGATCCCTTTTTGATTTAAAAACATCGATTGAATCTGGAGCTGAATATATCGGTGTTGTATTTGCTGATAGTAAAAGGCAGGTAGATCCAGAAGAACTTGCAGAATGGCTTAAACAAATACAATTTGAAAAAAATCAGAAACTTGTGGGCGTGTTCGTGAACCCAACGATAGGTGAATTAGATGGGGTTATGAAGAATATCGATTTGGACGTTATTCAACTACATGGTTATGAGGATATCGCTCATGTATTAAATATTAAAGAAAGATTCGGATGCACCATTTGGAAAGCGATCCACCATACAGACTCATCAGTTGAACTGATGCACTTATATAAAGGTGTCATAGATGGTTATGTGGTTGATGCAAAATCCAAAGAAGCATGGGGAGGAACGGGTAAACAATTTGATTGGAAAGCTGTCCCTCGCTATATTAAGGAAGCTGAAATGCAAGGCGTTCCATGCTTTATCGCAGGCGGAGTTAACCCGGAAAATATTTTTGAACTAGCATCTTTAAAACCACATGGAATTGACGTTTCTAGTGGAATTGAATCGGAAGGAAAGAAAGATGTGAACAAAATAGAGGAGATTATGAGGAGGTCCAAGCATGTCAGTCACATATCCTGATTCTAGAGGAAGATTTGGTGAATACGGGGGACAATTTGTTCCTGAAACTCTAATGGCACCCTTAAAGGAAATCGATGAATCATTGCAAGCTGCTATGGAAGATCCATCTTTTATTGAGGCGTATCATCAAGCATTAAAAGATTACAGTGGAAGACCAACATCCTTCACATACGCAGACCAACTTTCAGAGTATCTAGGTGGTGCAAAAATATATTTGAAACGTGAGGACCTGAATCATACAGGTGCACACAAGTTAAATAATGCTTTAGGTCAGGCCCTATTAGCAAAAAGGATGGGGAAAGAAAAAATCATTGCTGAAACAGGTGCAGGCCAACATGGTGTTGCTTCTGCTACAGTAGCGGCTAAATTAGGCTTAGAGAGCAAAGTATTTATGGGCGAAAAAGATATTGAACGACAGCAATTAAATGTCTTTCGCATGAAATTGCTTGGAGCTGAAGTGATTCCTGTCTCCTCAGGTAACAAAACCTTGAAAGATGCTACAAATGAAGCGATTCGATTTTGGGTTGCAAACTGTGAAGATCACTATTACTTGATTGGATCCGTTGTTGGTCCTCACCCTTATCCCAAAATGGTACGCGATTTTCAACGTGTAATCGGAGATGAAACAAAGGATCAAATTCTAGCTGAACAAGGGTCGCTACCTAATCGCATCTATGCATGCGTGGGTGGAGGCTCAAACGCCATCGGAATGTTCTATCCATTTCTAGAAGATGAGGTGGAACTTGTTGGAGTGGAAGCGGCCGGTAAGGGTGTCGATACACCGGAACATGCTGCCACTATAACGAAAGGATCAGATGGCATTATACATGGCTCAAAAACCTATCTTATGCAAGATGAACATGGTCAAATAACAGAACCATATTCGATTTCAGCTGGTTTAGACTACCCTGGAATTGGACCTGAACACGCTTATTTACACGCTTCAAAACGTGTTCGCTACGAATCTGTAACGGATGATGAGGCGCTAGATGCATTGCAATTACTCTCTCGAAAAGAGGGAATTATCCCTGCTATAGAAAGTGCTCATGCTTTGGCGCAAGCGTTTAAAGAAGTAAAGGATATGGACGCTAACCAGAGCATCGTCATAAATGTATCTGGGCGTGGAGATAAAGATATGAGTACCATAATGAATGTATTACAGGAGGGAGAATAATGAGCAAGAGCACTGTGCAAACATCTTTTGAACAACGATTGCAAAAGGAAAAGGATCTGTTCATTCCATTTATTATGAGTGGGGATCCAAGTCCTGCTGCCACTGTGGAGCTTGCTCTAACCCTTCAAGAAAGTGGTGCAGATATTCTTGAACTCGGCGTGCCTTACTCAGACCCTCTCGCAGATGGACCTACGATTCAAGAGGCGGCAGGGAGAGCCCTTCAACATGGTATGAATTTAAAAGAATCGATAGAGCTTGTACCAAAAATGCGCTCAAAAGGTCTTGAGATCCCTGTGGTATTATTTACGTACTATAATCCAGTTCTTCAATATGGGTTGGAGCAGCTGTTTCAAGATTTAAGAGAGCATGATATTGATGCATTACTTGTACCAGATATCCCATTAGAGGAGAGTGTGGAACTTAAAGAATATGCTCATGAATTTGGTGTTGAGCTTATTTCTCTAGTAGCTCCAAATTCTGAAGCACGTATTCGAAAAATTGCTGAGCAAGCGACAGGGTTCTTATATTGTGTCTCTTCTCTAGGTGTGACAGGAGAAAGAAAAGAGCTGAGTCAAGATATATCCTCATTCCTTGAAAAAGTTAAATCGTATAGCTCAGTCCCAGTTGCAGTAGGTTTTGGGATATCAACGAATGAACAAGTTCATCTAATGAAGCAATATAGTGATGGTGTCATCATTGGCAGTAAAATCATTAAAGTGATTAATGGGTATCATGATGAACTGGTAAGCGAGAGTGCTCGCCCTAGTGCATTAAAGAAGGTTAAACAAGAAATCGTAGAATTAGTGCAATAGTTTAGTGGAGACAGAAGAGTTGAGCAGAGGAGAGATAACTATGATGATCATGATAGATAACTATGATTCGTTTACGTATAATCTCGTACAATATATTGGAGAACTTGGTGTAGAAGTACTTGTGAAAAAACACGATCAAATATCGATCAAGGAAATGGAGAGCCTTAACCCTGAAGCGATTGTTATCTCTCCAGGTCCGTGTACTCCAAATGAAGCTGGGATTAGTTTAGAGGTTGTGAAACATTTTGCTGGAAAGATCCCAATCCTAGGTGTTTGCCTCGGGCACCAAGTCATTGTGCAAGCTCTGGGTGGCTCTATTGGACGAGTGGAACAGCTCTATCATGGAAAGGCGTCACGAATGATTCATGATGGTAAGAGTATCTATCATCAATTGCCAAATCCTCTTCAGGCTGGTCGTTACCATTCCTTGATTGCAAAAGGAGAAGAGATCCCTGAAAGTTTAGAAGTCACCGTAAGGGATAGTGCGGGAGATGTGATGGGAGTACGTCATAGAGATTTTGCTATCGAGGGGATTCAATTCCACCCAGAATCGATTTTAACTGAGCACGGAAAACAAATGCTGATTAACTTTATGGATTTCTACCGCATCGCACCAGAAGCTAGAGTTGGATAATCTTCAAATAGAGAAGCACTCTGATTATGGAGTGCTTTTTTTAGTTTCTATTCAACAAACTGGCAGTTATGTTGAAGACTTGAAACTGAGAGGTTCCGTTGCTTTTGTGGAGTGCGGCGGGCTGTGGAACGGGTTGCTTTCCTGCGGACGAAGCGCCGAGCCTCCTCATTCGCAAGCTCTCTGCGGGGTCTCGTCACTCCGTTCTTCCGCTGGAGTCAACCCGTTCCACAGCCCACCTTGGCCGAATGGTGACTAACGGAACCGCCGTAGTTCTAGGATGAGGTGTTCTAATTCCAAGGTAGTATAATCCTATCATGACAAGGGTCTAAGCAACTTCTGTGAATATGTTTTCCAATCAATATGTGGTGGGAAAGTCCAAATAATGGTCCGTTAGTCTCCA
>NZ_KE384336.1:0-15188 GCF_000425225.1 Pontibacillus marinus BH030004 = DSM 16465
ATTCTAATTCCAAGGTAGTATAATCCTATCATGACAAGGGTCTAAGCAACTTCTGTGAATATGTTTTCCAATCAATATGTGGTGGGAAAGTCCAAATAATGGTCCGTTAGTCTCCATAATCGGGTGGAGGGAAGGAAACGGCAAACTGTCGTGGTAACAAAGGGAAGACGAGACCCCGCAGGCACGAGGAGGCTCGGCTTTTCTTCCACAACAGGCTTGCCGTTTCACTGACCGCAACAAATTACTCAACAGCAACGGACTCCTCACATTATTATCTCGAAACCAAGTCTTTAAGATAAGGGGGCGAATATTGAATAAGTCCTTATAAAAAAGAAAAGTCTAGGGAGGCATTCCCTAGACTTTGTTGTGTTAATAATTTAGTTAACTTTTCAAAACGAGCTGCATTGCTTATTCAAACGTATAAGGTTTATACATTTGACTCGCCTTTTCGAATTGCTCGTAATCCCCATAATCAATCGCTTCATTAACTTGTTTTTCAAGGTTCGATTTGTTCCAGTTGTAGCAGAGTTCATCTAAAACTAATGTAGAGGCCAGTTTAATTTCATATGGTAATTCTCGTTTAGCATGAATCACGCTTTCATCTGACGGAAACCAATTTAATCGAAACGAAACTTTTGCTTTCTTCATGGAACATCCCCCTTGTGCAATTTTTTTAATTAGAAGGGTAACCCTTACTCAAAGACTAAGGTATTAGAAAATATTTCGGTTTCGCTATCAATAGCGATAACCTTGTTTTTCTAATAGTATATTACAGACACCCTTAATTTGAAACAATTTTCTGAAAAATGTTTGTTAGTAAACTATTCCCATGAGATGCTCGTATAAAACGTACGAAGAGAGCAAGTCCATTATTTTTGAAATAATCAGATAAATATGGGATAATAAAAAGGTCGCAAAACATACGTTTCGCGACCACAGGGAGAGAGAATCTATATGAACTCCGCATTAGGGTGCGGAGGTTTTTTTTGGGAAATTAGTTATGTGGATTCCCTTTACCTTTCCCGTTCCCTCCACGATGACCTTTATCATCATCTTTATTTACTTCTTTTTTCCACTCTTTTTTGTCCTTTAAACGCTCTTTTTTCTCTTTCATTTCTTGTTTATGTTCTTTTGCTGCTTTTTTATGCTCTTTTGCGTGAGAAGGAATTCCAGACTCATCTTCTTCTGCTTCTTCGTCTTTATCTTCCTTTTCTTGAGCGTCTTCGTCTGATTCTTCTTGGTCATTTTCAGACTTTTGTTCTGTATCTTGTTCAGCGGACTCTTCGCTGTCAGTACCTTCATCTTCTTTAGAAGTGTCTTCTTCGTTATCTTCTTCCATTTCTTTCAAGCGCTCTTTTAATACTTCGATATCTCCGTACTTTGCTTCAAGTCTTGTTAACGCTTTTTCAATGTTACGCTCTAAAGCTTTCTTAGCATTTGGATTGTCTACCTTATCCATTGCACGTTTAAGGGAAATAACATTTTGTCCGATTTTTGCATCAAGCTCAGCTTTTTCTTCTTCATCAGACTTATCTTCATCTGAATCTTCTTCGGAATCCTCATCTTCCTCTACTTCTTCATCCGTATCTTCATCAGATTCATCGTCTTCGTCTGATTCTTCATCGGACTCTTCAGTGTCATCTGATTCATCTTCGTCTGAATCTTCCTGGTCGGTATCTTCACTGTTTTCATCAGTTTCGTTGTTTTCTTCAGAGTCTTCTTCTTGAGATAACTCTTCGGCTTTTTCCATTGCTTTAGTTGCTTGTTCAAGTAATTCTGCAGCTTCTTCGTCTTTACCTTCTTCTAAAAGCTGTTTTGCTTCTTCGATACGTTTTTTACCATAGTCAGCATATAGCTTAGCTTTTTCCATATCATCCTGTTCAAGTGCTAATTTGAAGTTCTGTGTTAGCGTATCCAAGAAACTGAATAGCTTCCCATACTCAAATGTAACCTCTTCACCAGTAAGTGTCCAATCGTCTTTCATTTGGACAGTCGTTGTACCCTCAGTAGATGTTGTGTCCTTTGTAGACTCGTCTTCTTGTGCGAATACAGATGTTGGTGCAGCAGATAGTGAAAATGCTAATGCTGCGGTAGATAATACGTTAATAACTTTCTTGTTCATAATAAATTGCACCCCTTTGTGAATTTTCATTAGAATCATACGTGAATATTCAAAAATTTTAGGGGGGACATTAGAAATTTTAAGAACAATTGCCTAGTTTCTCCATATAATAGTGTGAAAATGGAGGGGTTTATATGGTTTTTTCTACCAATCGATTGTATGTACAATACCGTCCTGACATCCAACATACCACAGCTTATGACTTGAGAAAGTATACACTCACTCATTCTGACATAACTGGTGATCTCTTTCTCACCGTTTCAACAGAATATGCTTTTGATCAGGTAAATGATATGCGTGATGAAGTTTTAGGTGAATGGATTCCTACACTACAAGGAATCCTTTTTCGAGGTGAAGCCTTGGTTGGGGACGAAACTATACCCTTAACTCAACAAAAAATCCGATATGAGATTTTTAATCGCGAAATGTCGACAGCTTTGCAGGGAATTTTTTATGGAGAACGTTGGTTACTTGAAATGAATCCTGCTTTATTAGCATCTCCGGTCTATATTTTATTTGTTAGTAACCATCCCGAGTATTCTGGCTTTAGATATTTCGGTAAAGTGAATGATTATTTGCAGGATATAAGGTGAATTATTCAATTTTAAACCCCTAAAAGATAGAAACTTTTAGGGGTTTTCTTACGATTTATTGATTGATACGCTGTGCGATATCTACTGTACGTTTCGCCTGATGCTTAACTGCATCTTCTACATCTTCTTGCATGTTTCCATCTTGGTCTACCGTTACACTTGTACCGTATGGGTTTCCGCCCGCTCCAAAAACAGAAGGGTCAGAATAACCTGGTTGAGCAACAATTGCACCCCAGTGGAACATTGTTGTGTATAGGTTCAGGATTGTTGCTTCCTGTCCACCGTGAGAGTTTTGTGCTGAGGACATTGCACTTACAACTTTGTTTACAAGCTTACCGCTAAACCATAGACCTCCTGTAGCATCTAAGAAAGATTTAACCTGTGCTGGTACGTTACCAAAGCGTGTAGGTACGGAAAAGATAAAACCATCAGCCCATTCTAGATCGTCGTTTGTTGCAATTGGAATATCTTTTGTTTCTTCTAAGTGTTTTGCCCATGCTGGGTTTTCATTAATAGCTTCCTGAGGTGCTGTTTCAGCTACACGAAGTAATTTCACTTCTGCTCCTGCAGCTTCTGCTCCTTCTTTAGCCCATTGAGCCAGCTTATAGTTTGTTCCTGTAGAACTGTAATAAATAACAGCTAATTTAGTCATGATCTTATCGCTCCTTTTTCCTATTCATTGATATCGTCTCCAACATGAAAAATAATCATTCGTTTGAAGACTACTTAGATTATATACCCAAGTTAAATTTATTTCAAAACAAAGACTTTTAGTTTCGAGATATTTTTTAGTTATAAAAAACTCCAAACTTATGCTTGGAGCTTTCCGTTGTCTATATTAAATAAACGATCCGCCAACTTTTCTCCCTCTTCACGATTATGAGTGACGAGTAGCATTGGGATTTTCCATTCATTTTTTAACCGAAGAAGCTCTTGATGTCCTTCTGCACGCGTATCCTCATCCAAGGCTGAAAAAGGTTCATCCAATAAAAGGACATCTGGCTTCATAGCGAGTGCACGAATAAGGGCCACTCGTTGTTTTTCTCCTCCTGAAATTTGATGAGGATATTTCGATTGCAAATGGGATATGCCAAGCGCATGGACTAAGCCGTCTATATGTTCCTTTGCTTCAGGTCGAGCCTTGCGAGCTATTCCATAATAGATATTGTTTGCAACTGTCATATGAGGAAACAAAGCATAATCCTGAAATACATAGCCCACATTACGATTTTGAGGAGGTAAATTAATCCCTTTTGAACTATAAACGGCTCGATCATGAATGGTAATGTGGCCATTGTCTGGGGTGTGCAATCCAGCTATAGCATGTAAAATGGTTGATTTCCCTGCACCTGAACGTCCAAATAGAACGCCAATCTCCTCATTAAGTTCAAAAGAAATATCCAATGTATAATAATGTAGTTCACTTTGAATATCTACCTTTAACATTATGCTTCTTCATCCTTTACGCCAGTAATCCAAATCGATTGTCTCTTATTCCATCGATTTAACCAGTAAACCGTTCCAAATCCTATAACAACCATGATTAAAACTAACCATAGAGCTGCTTGTGAATTCCCTGATTCAACAGAAAAATAGATCGCTATGGGTAACGTATCTGTTTTACCTGGGATGTATCCTGCAAACATTAACGTAGCTCCAAATTCTCCTAAAGCTCGTGAAAATGACAAAACAAGTCCTGCTAAAAGTCCTGGCCATGCCAATGGAAGTGAAATTGTCCAAAAAACCTTTATTTTACTGGCTCCCATTGTATAGGCTGCATTTTCTAAATTGGGATTATAATTCTTAAATGCAGCTGCAGCACTTTGATACATCAATGGGAATGAAACAATAACTGAGGCAATAACAGCTGCATACCAAGTAAACACAAGTTGTAAATCAAATAAAGTTTGTAACCACTTCCCTAGAAACCCATTTTTACCGAATATATAAAGCAATCCAAAACCTACAACGGTTGGAGGGAGAACCATAGGTAATAAAATGGCTGATTCTAATAAGTTTTTCCCTGTAAAATGGCGTCTCGATAGCCACCTTGCTATACATGTACCTACGACAAATACGATCACGGAAGATATGCTTGCAATTTTTAATGATAACCACAACGGATCTAAGTTCATGCTTTCACCTACTCAACTGGGACAAATCCATATGATTGAAAAACTTTCTTCGCTTCTGGACCTTTCAGATACTTAATAAAACCTTCCATCAATGAAGATTCTTGTGATTCATTGATTATTCCCATTGGATATGTAACGGGCTCATGATATTCCTCAGGGATAACCTGTAGCTCAGTGACACCTTTCAAAGCCTGTACATCACTTTGATAGACAAATCCTGCTTCAACATTTTGTGATTGTATGTAAGAGGCTACCTGACGTACATTTTTCCCGTAGACAGCTTTGTCTTTAACAGCCCTCCATACCTTTACATGTTCCAAAGCTTGCTTCGCATACGCTCCTGCAGGTACACTCTCGGGATCACCCATAGCAAATTGATCTATTGCTTCATCAGCTAATTGACTGATCTTAATATTTTTTCCTTCATAAGATGCTAGGATCAATCGATTTTTCAGCAAAGGTTGAACATCTTTTTGTTGAATAAGCCCTTCTTGTACAACTTTATCCATCCAACGTTCACTTGCTGATATATATAGGTCTGAAGGGGCGCCTTGGATCAGTTGGTGGGCTAGTGTCCCTGATGAAGCATATTGAATCGTAATTTCTTGCTCTGGATGTTTCTTCTGATATTGTTTTTTAATTTCTTTCATGACTGTAGTCAAACTAGAAGCAGCCGAGATTCTAAGCGATGTTTGTTGTGAAGAAGGGTCTTGTTGGTTACATGAAGTTAGAACGATTCCACACAGTATAATAAGAATAAAACGCTTCATGCTGATTCTACTTCCCCTTTCATTCATCTTTCTACTCTAGAATACCTTCTATTTCACCAACGCGAAAGCATTTACTTCGTTGTATGAAACAAAAAAATAAGGCAACCCGAGATGGGTTGCCTGGATATATAAATTAAATAACTAGTTCATAATATTGCGGAAAAGTCCAATATGAGTCTCTCCAACCACGTTGTACGGCTAATTCTTCGAAAGATTTCGCATGACTATTAAAAAAGTTTATGATAGCTTCTTCTATACTTTCATCTTTCGGATTATACTGTAATAAGACCGGTTTCGAAAACTTCATACCACGGACTGATCCTTCAATAATAATTGTTTCTTTAATCAATTGATTCACCCCTTTTTTTTAGAAATTCTCCAAAACCTTTTTGGTCTGTTTTCACTCTCTCCCAAGAAAATCTTTATTATGATTTCTTAGTATGTGTCTACCCCTTTTGACAAAAATTAATCATATATAACACATTTCTGTACAAAATATGAGTCTTTTGGCATATTGATTTTAATTTTCAGTTAGTTGGCATAGGGCAACTTCATTTAATATAGACAATACATCTGCCTTCAGCTAGTTTTTTTTCTCTAGACTCAGTCAATGCCCCTTTGGTAACCTTAAGAGTGCTAATGAGAGGTATCGGAGGATCCTGATATGAACGAATATGAAAACTTAAAAAAGGGAGAGCAAGGAGCTTGGATAAGTATATGTGCTTATCTTGTTCTATCTACTGTTAAGCTGATTGTTGCACACTTTGGAGAGTCTCAAGCACTCCGGGCAGACGGTTTAAATAATGTCACAGATGTCGTTGCGTCTTTAGCTGTGTTGATAGGCTTAAGAATTTCCCGTAAACCACCTGATAAAGACCACCATTATGGTCATTTCCGTGCTGAAACCATTGGATCTCTTGTTGCTGCCTTTATTATGATGACAGTTGGATTCGAAGTCCTATTTCAGACAGGGAAACAACTTATTAATGGCTATGAGAATGAACCAAGCATGTTAACTGCTTGGACTGCGCTTGTCGCCGCCTTTGTAATGTTTGGTGTATATATATATAATTTACGATTATCCAAACGCATTAACAGCCACTCTCTATATGCAGCTGCACAAGATAACCGATCTGACGCACTTGTATCAATAGGTGCTTTTATAGGTATTGTTGGAGCCCAGTTTGGAGCCTTTTGGTTAGACCCTGTTGCAGGTCTTATAGTGGGGATTATTATATGCAAAACCGCTTACGATATCTTTCGAGATGCATCGCATGCTTTAACAGACGGGGTAAATGAACAACTGCTTGATGAAATTAAAAAAAGTATTGCAGAGGATCCTGACGTAAAAATTGTAGATGATGTCAAAGCTCGCTTTCATGGTAACCAAATTCTTGTGGATGCTACTATTCATGTAAACCCACACCTAAGTGTTCAAGAAAGTCATGACATTACAGATAGAATTGAAGAACATTTGAAGGAAGAACATAATATTACACACACACATATTCATATTGAACCTTATGGGAAGAAAGACTAGAAACACAAAAGCGCTCGAAACATCATTATGATGCTCTCGAGCGCTTCTTTTACATAGAGGATTGCTTCTTATCTTCTAACAAACTAGATAAGGCGTCGATATCAGGCCATCCATAAGCAATTTCTTTGTACGTTCCTTTTCCAATCGTGGTTTCTTCTGCTTGTATTGGTGATGCACCATATCTCTCATAGAATTTTTTGTTTACGTTTTGTGTGAGCACCCACACGAGGAGGGATCCATATCCTGATTGTCGTATATGTTGAACAAAGTGGGTAAGTAAACCTGTCCCAACTCCCTTGCGGTGATATTCATCTAACAAGTATATCGCATAAATCTCTGCATCATACCCATACTCCTTTGTGCGTTCTTTCCCACCTGAAATAAACCCAATAATCTTACCACTCTCGTCAGTAGCTACAAGGACAACTTGCCCATTTACAGCTTTTTTCAATACGGTTTCCCACAAAGCAATACGATTTTCAACACTAATCCCATCAATATCTTGTTTGTCTATGAGATCTTTATATGTAGATTTCCAGCTTTCAACATGAATATGGGCAATCGCTTCTGCATCTTTTAGTTGCGCCTTTCGAATATGGTACATGTTTACACCTCCAACAATCTCTAACCCCTTACCCTTATATTATTTTATTTCAAACTTTATTTCAAAAGAACACGCCATCCAAAAGGAATGAAAATCCTCTTGGTGGCGTGTGGCTTATTGACAAGAAAATGATGCTATACGATCCGTATCAAGGCCATAGTAAACCCATCTGTATTGACGTGGTCTCCAACGATAGCCTGCTACAGATGTTCTTCCAATAAAAGTCGGATAGAACCAAAATCTTCTGCCATTATTTAAACGTACCCATGTATATCGATATAAGCATCTATACATTGATCCAGGATCTACTGCAAACACACTTGGTCCACCACCATATTGTTGGCCACCTGGTGGTGATTGTGGAGGAGGTGGAAGTTGGCCGCCACCACCAAATCCGCCTTGCCCTGGAGGTGGCCCTGGTGGTCCCCCTTGACCAGGAGGGAAGCCTCCCTGACCTGGTGGAAACCCGCCTGGAGGTCCACCCTGACCTGGTGGAAATCCTTGTTGTCCGCCACTACCTGGGAACAAGATTTGGCCCAGCCAATCAAGTCCTTGATTCTGACGATAATCCATGAATGTGTGACTCCTTCCATAATGAATTCCCTACAATATATGCGAAAACCCATATGGTGTGACAGAGACCCATTAGAGTGTCAGGAGATATACAGTTCCAATTGCTCCGATTAACACAAACATCACATTCAGACGTAAAATAGCCAAAATCGCCGCAATCCCCCCAGCAATTGCACCAACATGTGGTTCCCCTTCCACAACAGTGGTGATTCCCGGAAAAATAAGCGCTCCTAAAGCTGCGTAAGGAATTGCATTCAGACCTCTGCTTACCCACCGTGGATACGTCCATTTATCAACCACCAGAGCAGGTAAAAATCTTGGGACCATTGTAGCAATGGCCATTCCAATTATGACGAAAATCATTCTTCCTCACCCTCCTCCGGTAGTAAAAAGATTCCTGAAACACCACCTAAAACAGTGGCGATTACAATGCTCCAGCCTTCTTTAATATCAAGGTGAACAGCGCATATATAATTAACCAACATACTAATAAAAGCAATTACTCCAACCTTCCATTCACTCCGTACGGATGGAAGTAAAAGAGCGATAAACATCGCATATAACGCAACACCCATGCTTTGACTTAATGCTTTTGGCATAATATTGCCGATTAGTCCGCCTGTTAACGACCCTAATACCCATGCCGAATATGCTACGAGAATCATAGCAGCATAGAACCACATGCCATGGGCTTCTTTTGCTTTTTTCTTATTTAAAGATGCAACAGAAAACGTTTCATCTGTTAATCCAAGTGAAATGGGGATCTTCCACCTGAGAGAAATGTGTCGGAGGTGATTCATAAATGAAAAGCTCATCACAAAATGCCTGAAGTTCACGACAAACGTCGCAATTACAATTTCAATGAGACCTGCACTGCTCAGTACCATACCTGCAGCCATAAACTGACTTGCACCAGCGAATACAAACATGCTCATCATGGTAATTTCGGATAGGGATAACCCTGCTTCTTTAGCTAAAACTCCATATGCGATCGCAATAGGAACATAACCAAATACAATGGGTAATCCTGCCAGAGCCCCCTGCTTTATAGATTGGCTAATAAAACTAGTAGAATGCTGCTGTTCAGCAAGATTGGTATTCATGAGCATGACTTCCTTTAAGTGTAATTTTATTAATTATATATCATAGGATTTAATGTTGAGAAGGGTTTTTTTTGGTTCGAAGATTCTATAATCACTTAATAATGAGCAAAAAAACTACCGACCCATGAAGGATCGGTAGTTTTTAATCATTTAGTTCTTAGGAATTCTAATTTCTTGTCCGATTTGAAGCATGTGTGGATTCTCTAGCTTGTTGTACGTTGCTAGGTCTTTCCAATGAACATCGTATTGTGCAGCAATTTTGCCAAGTGTATCGCCTTGTTTAACAAGGTGTACTTCATAGTCCGCATCACCATCTGGAACTGGGATCATGATTTCTAGACCAGGCATAAGCGTACGCACATCATCAATGTTGTTGTAGTCTGCAAGTGTCTTCCAGTGAACTCCATATTGAGCACCAATCTTACCAAGAGTATCACCAGACTCTAACACATACTTCATGTCGTTTTCTTTGTCAGTGCTATCTGTTTCTTTAGAATCGTTGTTACCTTTATCATTGTTTTTCTCTTCATCTTTTTCATTATCTTTCTTTTCTTCATCTTTCTTCTCATCACCGTTGTTACCTTTAGCTGCTAGATCAATAGAATATTTAGCGAATCCATTATCAAGCTTTTCATCAAAAGAGATCTTCTCATTATCTTTTGAATACTTCTGAGCTTCAGGAGAAGAGTAGAATACTAGATCTGGGTTACCTTTTACAGGTGCAAAGCTCCAGTTTCCATCAGCTTTTGGATCAACTGTACCGTTGTCACGGATGTAATCAACCAGTACTTGACGGTTTTCATCTGGAGATTCGATTACAATGCTTTCTCCATCCGGATTAGCAATTTGCATACCTGCACGGTAGTTATTTGTTGCAACAAGGAACTGTTGATCTGGATCAACTGGTTCGCCATTGAACGTTAGGTTCTTAATACGGTGTGTATCATTAATGACTTCAGTACCACCATTGTTGTAACGACGTGGAACTGTAACATCAATTTGATAAGATACGCCGTCGATTACGTCAAAGTTATAGCTTGGGAAACCACCATTACGATCGTTACTTTTCACTAGAAGCTGTTCTTCGTTACTGTTTGGATCGATTTGGTTAAATTGGCCTGCACTCCATTCTAACCATTCACGAACCTCAGCACCTGATAGTTGTACAACGTTTACAGTGTTTGGATACTTATAAAGAGACGTTGTATCTTTAATTGCTAGGTCACCTGCTTCAATGTCTGTAAAGTCCGTGATACCGTCACGACCAGCTTTGAATGGCGCTCCAGCTGAAAGTACTGGTAAACCTTCAAGCTCTGTTCCTTGAATATAGTTCTCAACATATTCTTTTTGAGCGTCTGTAACGATTTGGATCGTTGGATCATCCTGAACTTGAGAGAAATAGCTATAAAGCGGAGATTCAGTTTGTCCAACTGCACTGTTTACATAGTCAATTGTACCTTCATGGTCATCTTTAACCGCTTCTTTAATTTCTTCATCAGCTTCGACTAGAGCTTTATCATTCTCGGAATCGTAAATCGCTCTTAATGTAGACTGAGCATCATTTACCTTCCATTCTCCATCTACTTTTTCAAGAGAGAAATCAATCATACCAAGGTGGGATCCCCAGAAACCTGGCATAACAGAAGGTGTACCGTTAACTGTACCTTTATCAATGTTCACGCCCTCAAGGGAAGCGTAGTCTTCTCCAGGGAATTGAGCATGTGCGTGACCGAATAGAATCGCGTTAATACCATCTACTTTAGAAAGATCATACGTTGCGTTTTCTTCCATACCGTTTTGCGTTACGTCACCCATACCAGAGTGAGGAACAGCTACGATTAGGTCCGCTCCTTCTTCTTTCATTTGTGGAACAAATTTTTCTGCTGTTTCCACAATACCTTTTGTGATGACTTTCCCTTCAAGGTTTGAACGGTCCCATCTCATAATTTGTGGTGGAGTAAATCCAATCACACCAACTTTAATTGTATGTTCTTCCCCGTCTTCATCAACAACGGTTTTATCAAGCATTACATATGGATCAAAATAGTTTTCATCGTTATCCGGATTGTCGTCACCATCATCCTTGTAAACGTTTGCATTCACGTATGGAAATGCTGATCCCTCTGTTGTTTTCTCTAAGTATTCCAGACCATAGTTAAACTCGTGGTTACCAAAGTTTCCTACATCATAATCTAAGATATTCATAGCTTCGTATACGGGGTGTACTTCATCTTCAGCCCACTCTTTTTCTTTTGCCATATAATCGGCAAGAGGACTTCCTTGAATAAGGTCACCATTATCAATTAATAGAGAGTTCTTTGCTTCGTCTTTTGCCTGACGAATAAGTGTAGCAGTCTTAACTAGACCGAAATCATTCACTTCTGAACCTGTAAAATAATCGTAATTCATAACGTTGGAATGAATATCCGTTGTCTCCATAATGCGTAGATTAACGACATCTTCATCCTCTGCTGCTAGTGCAACATTTGGAGATACAACAGAAAGAGCCATTCCTAAAGCCATCACTGAACTTGCTGCCGCTTTACGTTTGCGGCGCATTTGCCTTTGAATACTTCGTATCACGATCTATTTCCCCCTTAATTTCCCTATGATGGGAATTACTTCGACACAATTTTATCAAAAAATCGTATTTTATGACACACTATTTTACAACCATGTTACACAATATAATAATTTTAACAGAATTGTTACATCGAAAACCTTCCATAAACACTAATATAGATGATTTTTGATAGAATAGAGTTAATAATCTTACAAATTCACTAATAAGTCTTTAGACTCATATAATGCCAGTTAACTATAAATCTATTAAGAAAGTAGGAATTTACATGCTAACGAAAGCAATTCTATTTGACCTGGATGGAACACTATTAGATCGCTCTTCTTCTTTAGAAGCTTTTCTACCTAATCAATACGAACGTTTTCATTCAATACTAAAAACTACCAATTACAAACAGTTTCGTGAACGTTTTTTACATTTAGATCAAAACGGATATGTGTGGAAGGATCAGGTCTATCAACAAATGGAAGGGGAATTCAAGTTACCGCTTAACAGTTGGATTCCATTGATTTCTGACTATGTAAAAGGCTTCGCACAGGATTGTGTAGCTTTCCCTGATACACATCGATTACTCCAATCATTAACAAAACAAGAATACAAACTCGGACTTATAACAAATGGAGTTGGAGATTTTCAGCGGCAAAACATTAAACATCTACAGTTGGATAACTTCTTCGATACCGTACATATTTCAGAAATAGAAGGGATGAAAAAGCCTGATCCGAGACTTTTTCAAAGAGCATTACAAAATTTAGGAGTAACTGCAGAAGAAAGCATTTTTGTTGGGGATCATGAAGAGAAAGATATTAAAGGTGCGCAAAGCATCGGTATGAAAACCGTTCGGATCGATCACAGCAACACCATACTTGAAAGCTTAGCCGACGAGGTCGTCTACTCTTGCAATCAACTACAACAATTATTCGTTCGGTAATACGGTCCAAGGGTGATAAAGTCTTATATCTCCCTTTTCATTAGGATGAAACGCAAGGTATATAACTTCTTCAGAATGTTCATCAGATGCAATCATTGTAAATAAACGTTGATCAGTTTTATTCATCGAGATAGTATTTGTCTCCAATAAAGCCTCTCTTAATTGGGTATAGATTTTATTTGTTTTGCAAAGTGTGACAGAAATAGAATTGTAGGTGTTCTTTTGACGATTGTGATTAAAAATTTGATCGTGTACATCCTCCATAAAGGATTTGTAAGCTTCTTTGCTCTCCCAAAAAGCAATAATAACTGCATCATCCCCATTCCACCCACCTACTTGCCCCAAAAACCCTGAAACTTGTGATAGTGGTGCCCATTGACGTTGAGCTTGATCAAATGCTTCCCTTTTCTCTTCCTGTACTGTACACACGATCTTTTTTATATACATGAGCTCACTCCTACATTTATTTTACAAATCAGCTTAAATTTAGAATAATATAATTTATACAAATTTTGGAGGTTAAATGAATGGAACCTTTTATCGTTGATGTACATAAATGGACTGATACAAACTATGAGATTGGTCGAAAGCAACTCCAATCTATTACAGACAAATCGTCATATCTAGTCTTTCTTAACAGCTTAACCTCAAGTGAAGTTGATTGGGAAGAAGGTACATCTTTGCTTGAAAATTTTGCTCCACACCTTATTGAAGAAATTAAAGGATTAGGTGATCAATTAAATCTATCTTATCAAGAAGCTTTTCGATATTTCAGTGGATATGACTTACCGAAACTTGGAGCATTAGGTTGTTCCTCTATCGTGACCACCGAAATGCTAATACGAAATTATGATTTTTCGCCTGATGTTTATGATTACAAATTCGCTGTAAAAAATAGTGAGAATGCCTATTCCACATGTGGTTATACCGTGCATTGTACTGGACTGCATGAAGGCGTTAATGAGCATGGCTTAGCTATAGCCTTACATTTTGTTAATAATCATAATCAACAAAAAGGATTTATGAGCACAATGATCACACGCATGGTACTGGATACATGTAAAAACCTTGAAGAAGCAGTCGATTTATTAAAAGCATTACCTCATGCAGCTTGCTACAACTACTCATTGGGTGATACGAATGGGAACATTGCTATTATTGAAGGATCACCTGAGAGAGTGGTCATTCGAAGAGGTCAACAAGCCGTAACCTGTACCAACCACTTCTTAGAAATGAACGAGTACAACCGAAAGATTGAAACGAGCACCCATAAACGGAAAAGCGTCTTAGAAGAATCATTACACTCTCAGGATGACCTGTTTGATATTTTTACAACGCCTGGAAAAGGTTTGTTTTATCAAGATTATAAAGATTTCTTCGGCACGTTACATACGTTCTCCTATGATTTCAACCTAAGAAGAGTGAAGACAAAAGTTGCTCAAGGTGATGAAACGCTTGAGTTTAGTTTAGATCGTTTAACGAATGATGAACCATTACCGTTATCAAAGTTGAAGGGTTATATTGAAGAAAGAGAAGGTGCTAAAGAATGAGTTATATTCAACATATGAGAAGCTTGATTGGTACAGAAAGGCTTTTTACAGTAGGATGCGGCATTATTGTAGAAGATGAGGATGGAAGAATCCTTCTACAACATCGTAGTGATGCGGACATTTGGGGGATTCCAGGTGGCATTATGGAAATCGGTGAATCTTTTACGGATGCTGCAGTTCGTGAGGTTTACGAGGAAACTGGATTAACGATTCTACAACCGGAACTTTTCGGTTTATACTCTGGTGAAAGTTGCTATGTTACCTACCCTAACGGGGATCAAATGTATAGTGTTCAAGTTATTTTTTATAGCAAGGATTACGATGGGATTCTGTCTCAACATGATGAAGAGAGTAAGGACCACCAGTTTTTTGATCGATCATCTTTACCTGAAAACCTAAACCCTAGGCAGAAAAGTTTTATTATGGATTGGGCTGAAGGAACAACTCGACCGGTTTTGAAATAAGTAGAAGACAAGATAAGGTGAATATGATCGGGTTGGCGCTATTTTCGCTCGGGTCGGTGTTGCTTTTGCTCGGGTCGGCGCTGCTTTTGCTCGGGTTCGTGCTGTTTTCGCTCGGGTCCGTGCTCTTTTCGCTCGGGTCGGCGCTGCTTTTGCTCGGGTCCGTGCTGTTTTCGCTCGGGTTGGCGCTGCTTTTGCTCGGGTCGGTGCTGCTTTCGCTCGGGT
>NZ_KE384336.1:15243-77204 GCF_000425225.1 Pontibacillus marinus BH030004 = DSM 16465
CTCGGGTCGGTGCTGCTTTCGCTCGGGTCAGCGCTTCTTTTGCGCGGGTCCATGCTGCTTTTGCTCGGGTCCGTGCTGTTTTCGCTCGGGTTGGCTCTGCTTTTGCTCGGGTCCATGCTGTTTTTTCTCGGGTCCATGCTGCTTTCGCTCGGGTCCCCCACTCTCCCAGGGTCGCCCCCCACTCTCGCTCAACAAAAAGCCGCTCCTCCCATAAGAGGAACGGCTTACTTTACTTTAATCTACCCTACAATCTCTCAATAATCGCCGCAGTAGACATCCCATGCCCGATACAGATTGTAAGCAAACCATAGCGACCGTCTCTGCGTTCTAACTCATGCAACAACGTCGTCATTAACTTTGCACCTGTCGCACCAAGTGGATGTCCTAGCGAGATAGCTCCACCATTCACATTCACACGATCCAGACTCGTCTCCATCTCCTTCTTCCATGCCAAAACAACTGGAGCAAAGGCTTCGTTGATCTCCACCAAGTCTATATCATCAATAGTCAGCCCAGATTTAGCTAACACCTTTTTCGTTGCTGGGATCACACCATCTAACATCATTTTTGGATCAGAACCAACTACTACTCGATTGATGATTCGAGCACGAGGTTTCAGCCCCAATTCTTCTGCCTTTGAACGCTCCATCATTAGCACAGCACCTGCACCATCACTCATTTGGCTGGCATTCCCCGCTGTAATCACACCATTCTCCTTAAACACTGGCTTTAACTGCCCAAGCGCCTCCATTGACGTATCCTTTCGTGGGCCTTCATCCTGATCCACCATAATCGTATTCCCTTCACGATCGTCCCCTTCAATAGGTAGGATTTCGCGTTGAAAACGCCCCTCCTCCGTCGCACGAATGGCACGTTGATGACTCTCATAGGAATACGCATCTAACTCTTCTCGAGTCATTCCATATTTTTCAGCGATCAGTTCTGCTGATACTCCTTGATGCACAATATCGTACTTCTCATGAACAGAGTCTGGAATAGTGGACTGATTACCATCACTTAAGATTGGCACCTTCGTCATATTCTCAACGCCTGCACCAATCGTAATATCCATATCCCCAGCTAAAATTTCTTGAGCTGCAAAATGAATGGCTTGCTGACCAGATCCACACATTCGATTTAATTGTACGGCTGGTACTTCCACCGGAAACCCTGCATCAAGTGACGCCAGGCGACCAATATTATACCCTTGTTCTCCCACAGGTGACACGCACCCCATCACGATATCTTCTACCATCCCTTTTTCAACACCGGAACGACTCATAAGTTCCTGCAACACGTTTGATGCCAAATGAACGGGATGTACATTACGAAAATATCCTTTCCGTTTTCCTACTGGTGTTCGTACTGCATCTACGATGACGACTTCTCTATTCATTTCGACTCTCTCCTTTAGTAAGTATAAAATCCTTTTCCTGTTTTCACACCTAAATGTCCTGCTTCAACGAGCTTTCGTAAAATTTGAGGTGGCCTAAATCGGTCTCCATAGGCCTCAATCATGCCCTCACTCGCAAACAATAATGTATCGAGCCCAACATAATCCGCTAGTGTTAAAGGTCCCATAGGATAATTCAAGCCAAGGTGTATCGCCTTATCAATGTCCTCTTTTGAAGCCACACCCTCTTCATAAATTCTCATGCATTCTAAAACATGTGCAGCTAAAGCTCGGCTAGTCACAAAACCCTGCCGATCCTTAACTAAAACTGTTTCCTTTCCAACTTCTTTGGATACGGCTTCAATTACGCTCACCGTTTCTTCCGATGTATCTTCCCCTTTTACGATCTCTACTAATTTCATGATTGGGGCAGGGTTAAACCAATGCATCCCGATGACTTTTTCAGGTCGTTTAGTTGCTGAGGCAATCGCCGTTACACTAAGTTCAGATGTATTCGTGGACAAAATCGTCTCAGAAGGTGTGAGTTCCTCTAACTTCCCAAATAGCTCTTTCTTCAACTGAAGATTTTCAGGTATTGCTTCAATAACGAGGTCTGTACTTGAGACCGCTTTTTCTAAATCTTTAGTTGCTGTAATGTTTTCTAGCACTTTACTCCTCTGATCCTCTGATAGATGTCCAGCTTTTACAAAGCGTGCTAGACTTTTCTCGATCATGTTCATCCCTTTATCAATGGCTTCATCGGTGATGTCATATAAAAAAACCTTCTTCTCACCAGAAGCCATCGCTTGTGCAATGCCATTTCCCATGACCCCAGCGCCGATTACACTCACCGTTTTAATCATTTATGTTCCCTCCTGTGTAAAAGATCATTATGTAAAAGCAGGAGCACCTAACTCCTGCTTATGATTTTATTCACTCTTAATCGTAAAATGGTCCTCAAGCTGATCACGAAGTGCACGCTTTAAAAATTTCCCTACGGACGTTTTCGGAATGCTTTCCATGAAGACAATATCATCTGGCAGCCACCATTTCGCGAATTGAGGTTTAAGGAATTCATATAAGTCACCTTGTGAGCTGTTCGCGCCATCCTTCAAGACAACGCAAGCGACTGGGCGTTCTTGCAATTCAGGATGAGGAACTGCAATGACAGCCGCTTCAAATACATCTTCATGAGCCATCAACGCATTTTCTAAATCAACAGATGAAATCCATTCGCCCCCACTTTTGATCAAATCTTTTGTACGGTCAACGATTTTAATGATGCCTTCTTCATCCACAGTGACTACATCTCCTGTGTACAGCCAACCGTCTTGAAAGGCTTCAGCTGAACGTTCATCCTGATAATACTCATCTGCAATCCAAGGGCCTCTTAATAATAGTTCACCCATTTCCTTTCCATCCCAAGCAACCTCTCCGTCTTTTCCGATTACCTTCATCTCTAATCCAGGTACAAGTGAGCCTTGTTTGGAGCGGATTTCTAAGCGCTCCTCTTCAGGCAAGTCTTTTTGATAACTCTTCAGACGAGAGATCGTAGCAAGTGGTGCCGTTTCGGTCATGCCATATGCATGTAAAAACGGTACATTGTACTCCTCTTCAAACGCACGAATCATCCCTTTTGGAGCAGCTGATCCTCCACATAATACAGAGCGCAAGCTAGAAGTATCATAATCACCCGTTTCTAGCTCTCGTAATAACCCCAACCATATCGTAGGCACGCCAGCTGTTATGGTCACGCGTTCAGATTCAATTTGCTCTGCAATGGTTTTCGGTGAGAATTGAGCACCTGGCATCACTTGATTGCTCCCAAACCAAACAGCAGCAAAAGGAAGCCCCCATGCATTGGCGTGAAACATTGGAACGACAGGCATCGCGACATCAGACTCAGAAACGGCTGCAGTATCAGCTAAGCCTAACGCCATGGAGTGCAATACAATTCCACGGTGTGAATACACCACGCCCTTCGGATTCCCAGTAGTGGCAGATGTATAGCACATACCAGCAGCCGCGTTTTCATCAATATCTTTTTTAAATTCATACGTTCCATCAGCTTCTTTTAATAGTTTCTCATAATGATAGACAGGAGAAAGTTTTGTCTCAGGAAGCTCCTCATCATCTGTCATGACAATAAAAGCTTCAACCGTCTTCAGTTCATCTTGAACCGCTTCTACCAATGGCAGTAAGTCCGCATCAATTAAGAGAACTTTATCCTCTGCATGGTTCACAATATAAGAGATATGCTGAGCAGCTAAACGAATATTAATTGTGTGCAATACGCCTCCCATCCCCGGAATTGCAAAATACGCTTCAAGGTGACGGTAGTGGTTCCAAGCAAACGTCCCAACGCGCTCCCCTTCTCTTACACCTAATTTTTCTAATGCATGTGAAAGCTTTCGGGTTCGTTCTGTTAAATCCTTATAATTGATTCGATGAGTCCCTGTAGATGTGCGTGTAATCACTTCTTTTTTCGGAAAAAATTTCTCGGCACGTTCCAACATTGCAGGTAATGTTAATGGTACATTCATCATATCGTTTCACCCTCCACGTTATAGAATGATCATGCGTTCTTTCATGGTTTCAATCTTTTCCTCTGGGTAACACAACAAATCGGATAAAATCCCCTCAGTCTGCTCACCTAATCCAGGAAACCACACCTCTCTATGATTTTTTTGAGCATGGTACCTTGATGCTACATGCACAATTCCAGCCGAATCTTCCTCTTGGATCATCCTCTCCTTTACATAGGGTTTTGTAAGCACTTCCTCCATTTCATATATAGGTGTCAAGCAACAATCAACTTGGGATGAAAATTCTTCCCACTGTTGAAATGTTTTGCTTTTAAACAATTGAATGATGTCTTGTACAAAAGGATCTTCACTATCTTTCTTGATAAATTGATAGGAGACCCAGTCCTCTCTCCCTACTTTTTCACAGAATGTTTTCCAAAACTTCGGTTCTAAAGCGGCAAAGCTAACGTACCGATTATCTGCAGTTTCATAGATGCTATAGGAGACAAGTTCTCCATTTAATGATGAGAGTCCCTGATGTTCATCAGCGTATTGAAGGTTTAGCATATGAAGCTGGGTTAAGGAGAGCATGGAATCTAATATAGCAGAATCAATATAGGCCCCCTCTCCGGTTTTCTCACGTGATATATAAGCAGCCAATATTGATTCAGTAGCAGCTAATCCTCCTACTAAATCAGCGAGGGTAATCGAAGGATGAATTGGTCGTCCTGTTCGGTCTTTCAGTTGACTTAACATCCCACTTAACGCCATATAGTTAATATCATGACTACCAAATTGAGAGATCACTCCCTCTTGCCCATAGCCAGATAAAGAACAATAAATTAACTCTGGGTTCCATTTTGAAACCGTGTCATAATCAAGTCCAAGTCGTTTCATCACGCCTGGACGAAAGCTTTCTATAACAATATCAGCATGTTGAATAAGGTCATATACGATCTCTAAGCCTTCCTTTGACTTCAAATTCACTGCTAGGCTTTTTTTATTGCGATTATACGCATGAAATACACTGTCTCGCTCGTTGGAATGGGGAGTAGCGCTGCGACTTAAGTCCCCAGTTAACGGTTCGACTTTTATAACCTCAGCACCTAAATCTCCTAAACGCATGCTGGCAAAGGGTCCTGGTATATAGTGAGAGAAATCAAGAATACGCATCCCTTTTAACATGTGTTCCATTTTATAACCCCATATTCTTTGCGATGATCGACTTCATAATGTCATTCGTACCGGCATATATCGAAGCTACTGGAATGTCTCGATACCTTCTTGCAATCTCATATTCTTCCATATAGCCGTAACCACCATGAAGCTGCATGCATTCTGTTATGACACGTCTTGCCATCTCCGTATGCCACCACTTTGACATAGATACTTTGGTTGTGACTTCTTTTCCTTCCATATGTTGTTCGATTAAGTCATCGAGAAACGACCGACCTACCTCCACCTCTGTAGCCATTTCAGCAATACGGAATTGTACTGTTTGAAGCTTACTTATAGGTTTACCGAAGGCTTCTCGTTGTTTCACATAAGAAACGGTCTCCTTTAACATCGTTTCAGCTGCTGTTTGAGCTGCAATCGACACCACTAAACGCTCTTGTTGGAGTTTATCCATTAAATAATAGAATCCTTTTCCCTCTTCACCTAATAGATTCTCTGCTGGAACTCTCACATCTTCAAAAATTAATTCAGCTGTGTCTTGCGCATGCAAACCAACCTTTTCGAGTTTCCGACCTCGTTTAAATCCAGGTGTGTCACGCTCTACTACAAGTAAGCTCATCCCCTTGTGTGGTGGATTCGCCTTTGGATCAGTTTTACAAACAACAACGACTAAATCAGCCAATATCCCGTTTGTTATAAATGTTTTCTCCCCGTTCAAAATGTAACTGTCCCCATCTTGAACAGCCGTTGTTTTAATTCCAGCTAGATCAGATCCAGCTCCAGGTTCCGTCATAGCAATGGCTGAAATCATATCTCCTGTCGCACAGTTGGGCAACCATTTTTTCTTTTGTTCTTCCGTACCATAAGAATCGATATAGGGCGTTACAATATCATTATGAAGTCCAATCCCAACAAGACTGGAACCAATCCGTTCGAACTCTTCATTCAAAATTACGGAGTAGGCAAAGTCAGCATTATAACCACCATAAGATTCAGCCACCCCTGGGCATAAAAAACCTTGTTGCCCTAGCTTCCTCCAAAACTCACGAGGAATCATGCCCTCTTTCTCCCACTCACGATAATTTGGTCTTGCCTCTTGATCTAAAAACTTTCGAACCGCTTCTCGGAAGATTTCATGTTCTTCCTGAATGTACGATGCTGCCAATCAAATCCCCCCTGTTGCACATAAAGTAAACGCTTTCAAAAATGTGTATGAAATATCTCTTATGATTATATTTACATACCGAACGAAATAATCCTGCACAATAAACTTAATTTTCTGAATTTTTATTCTGTTAAGTGGCCTTTAGACCACTTAATCATTCCATTTGCAACAATGGGTCTTCAAAAGGACCTTCTGGAAAAACATCTGGGTGCAAAATAGACGCCACCTTTTGAAGTCCAACCAACAGTCTAGGCGATGGACGACAGTAAAAAGCTTCTTCCAAAAGATGAATTCGGTCATCTTGCACAGCATTTACCGCTTCCCAACCGTCCCTCTCACGAACATGATCGGGATCCATTTTCCTCTCTTTTACACCAACCCAAACCATACAGACAACATCAGGGTTTCGTTTATAAACTTCATCCCAATCTGTCTGCACACTTGCCTTCTCCTCATCTCCAAAAACGTTTCGGCCCCCTGCTAATTGACTAATCTCAGTGAGCCAGTTTGTACCTCCAGGTGTGAACACGGGTTCTGGCCACCATTCCCAATAAAGAGATGGCTTATGCTCAATCGTTTCAGCCAGATCCTTGTACTGTTGAATCGTTTGCTCATACTTCTTTACAACGCGCTCAGCTCTCTCCTGTGTTCCCGTATGCTCTCCTACCTTTCGTAAATCCTGAGCAATCTCCTCTAACGAGTTAGGGTTCAGCACAATATAAGGTAAGCCCCTCTTCTCTAATTCTTCAATGTTTTTCTCCATCCCAGGAACACTTAAAGAAGCAAGCACGAGATCAGGTTCCAAATCCTCTACTTTATCCATTCGAATCGACAAATCCGGGCCTAGCTTAGGTAAGTCTTGGACCGCTTCAGGCCAATCCGAAAAATGATCAACACCAACAAGTTGATCTGTTAATCCAAGATAAGCAACTAATTCCGTATTACTGGGACAAATTGATACAAGTCTCATCGAATCACCTCAAAAGAAATATCTTTTGTTTCCTTGGTATGAGCGAACCACCTTAACACTTTATTGTGATGCGCAATAATTTGTTCGGCCCGTAAATCCTCTGTATCAAACGTGCTGTGCGCGTCTGTAACAACAGTTACTTCATACCCTTTACCAAAGGCACTTCGAGTTGTGGTATCCACACACGCTTCCGTTTGAATTCCTGTGATCATAAGATGGTTCACTCCCATTTGATCAAGAGTTCCTTGTAGAGCTGTTTGATAAAAACTATCTGGAGTTGTTTTGTGAATGACAATATCTTTATCCATGGGTCCAATTCGATCATCTATTTCCCAGTTTGTCGTGCCATACTCTAAGGGTGTACCCTCACCTGCGTTATGTTGAATATAAATAATGGGAGTCCCCGTTTCCCTAGCTTGCTTCAACAAGGATTGAACACGTTCTATTAGCCTATCAGACTGAAAAGCAGGCGCTTCTTCTCTGAACATAAACTTTTGCATATCAATAACGACTAGCGCTTTCGCCATACTAGACTCTCCTCCTAATTCCACACTTTCATACGTTCCTTAAGATTGGATGTGTGTAACTCTAGCTGAGTTCCGTCAGGATCTAAAAAATTAACCGACCACCCCTGACCTCTTTGAACGGGTCCCCGCACAATTGGTACATCCTCGTGTTGCAAATGCTCAACAGCATCCTGAAAATCTTTCTTTAAAATAGAAAAGGCAACATGGTCCACGCCCATATATCCCTGTGATGCCCCGGAATATATGGGCTTTTCAATTAAACATACCCATGCGCCTCCCCACTCTAAGTAAGCATCCGATCGTCCCTGATGCACTAAAGTCATATTTAAAACGTTTACATAAAAGTTTAAGGATACTTCTAAATCTTTAACATTAATCGTAATATGATTAAATCCTTGAATTTCCATGACGACATCCTTTATCATTTTCATAATATTATAACATCTCACTGATTAAGAATTCACTTCAAAGGGAGGCTACAAAAATGAACATTATCGCAATGGGTGGTGGCGGCTTTTCCATGGAACCAGATAACCCACGGCTAGATCGCTACATCATCAATCAATCTGAACAATTACGACCAAAGATTTGCTTTTTACCAACAGCTAGTGGAGATTCAGAAGGGTATATTGAAAGGTTTTATACGTTTTTCCAAGAAGAAGATTGTGAACCTACTCATTTATCCTTACTAAAACCTGAAGTGGCTGACAAAGAATCGTTTCTTTTATCACAGGATATTATCTATGTCGGAGGTGGAAATACGCGTAACCTCATGGCCCTGTGGAAAGAATGGGAGTTAGACCGTATTCTAGAAAAAGCGTGGAAAAACGGGACCATTCTGGCTGGGATCAGTGCTGGTTCTATTTGTTGGTTTGATGAAGGACCTTCTGACTCTGTGCCAGGTCAGGTTACCAAAGTAAAAGGGTTAGGATTCTTAAACGGGAGCACATGTCCTCACTACGATAATCCAGAAGAAAGTGGAGAAATGTACAGACATTACATTGCTAAAGATGAATTAAGCGCTGGATATGCAATGGATGATGGTGCGGCTATTCACTTTGTAGGAACAGACATTCATAAAGCAATCTCATCTAGACCTGAGGCCAAAGTCTACCATGTTACAAAAGGTGAAAATGGCCAAAATGCCATAGAAACAGCGCTAGAAATGGAATATATTACGATTGAATAAACATCAGGATCAGGTTGCTTACAAAGCCCCTGATCCTGATGTTTTTATGTTACGTGGAAAGTACTTTTACATAAGTCCCTTTCTCTGACCGCTTCTTTGCACTAACGGTCGCTTCTTGCACGGAATGATTGACCTCAGAAACAGACACAAGATTATCATCCTTCAATTGAACGAGGGGGTCAATGTAACGAAGTTTTCCATGCTGACTATAATCATAATCAACTTCGTTATACTGGACTTCTACTTTAGGGTGGAGTTTCCCTAATAATTGTTGAACAGTTGAATCTTCAGTGCTTTTCACTTTTTGTAGAAGTTGCTCATCGGTTAACAAGAAATCTTCTCTTGTAATCACTCCTTTTTGAAGTGCTTCCTTCAGCGATTGAGATAAGACTTGATATCCATACACATTCAACGGATGAAGGAAATAATCGATAACTTCTTTATAAAAGAAACGGACAAACCACTCAGCTACCTTCTCATCATTCACATAAACCTTTTCTCCATTAAACCGTAATGATTGTAAAAACGAATCAATCTCTTTGTGACTCATCATTCCCTGCTGATACATATCTCGCAAAGTATAATCTATTCGATCTGCACACAAATCTGGCAATGGTTGCTCGAGAATCTTCCAATTCTCCTCATCCATCACCTTTTCAACAGAGAAATCGTACCTTTCGAGAATCTCAGGAATATCTGATTGAGAAATAACTTCTTCAAAAATCTCTTCATGATAATCCTGATTTTCATAATCCAATACAAAATCAATAACATGTGAAAAGGCTGTGTGTGACACGTCATGCAAAAGCCCTGCAGCTTGCTCTTCAACAGATCCCCCCAACATTCGGACCAAAAGCATCACACCAACAGAATGCTCATACCTTGTGACATTCCACTCAGGATTCACTAAATAGGAAGCTCCTCCTTGGTGAATTCCTTTTAACCTCTGAACAGGCTTTGAAGCGAGAAGCTCCTGTAAAACTTCTTCATTTATATTAAAAGAACCATAAATCTTATCCTCGATATGCAACGGTATGTTCTCTCCTTTATGTACTGTAACAAAATGGTTTATCTGCTATGATGGTATCATATCACACGTCATCTTAAGAAATGGGGGATCCTATTGGAGATCAAACGCATTCCACCAGAAGATACATATCCATTAAGACATCAAATTTTACGACCCAACCAAACGATCGAAGCCTGTAAATATCCGGCAGACCACGAGCAAGATGCACTCCACTTAGGGGCTTATATGTCTGGAGAATTGATTAGTATTGCTTCCTTTTACAAAGAAAAACATACAGATATTAAAGGAGAACATCACTATCGCCTTCGGGGCATGGCTACACACCCAGAATTTCGCCTACAAAAAGCGGGAACCTACCTCATTCATAAAGCAGAAAGTATTTTACGAGAAAAACAGGCAGATGCACTTTGGTGCAATGCTCGAACGACAGTAAGTGATTACTATAAAAAATTAGGTTTCTATGAAGTTGGAAATGTTTTCGACATTCATCCAATTGGTCCACATATAGTTATGGCTAAAGCTATTTAGACTGAAACGTTCCAGGGCTTTCAACCGTATAAACTCAAGACAGACTCAAAAAGGTGTGTACATATGATAGAAATTCAAAACGTAACAAAAAGCTATTCAGGCAGCAAAAAGGCTGTCGACACATTAAATTTAACCATCCCTGACGGCAAAATCTTTGGATTTCTGGGGCCTAATGGTGCCGGTAAGTCGACCACAATTAAAATGATTACAGGTATTCTGCCCATTGATGAAGGCACGATAACGATCAACGGTTATGATGTTACACAAAATCCAATTGAGGCTAAAAAAGCATTTGGGTATGTGCCTGATCACCCAGATATGTTTTTACGATTAAAAGGGATCGAATACTTAAATTTCATTGGAGATATATATGAAGTTCCTAAAGAGGTTAGGGAAGAAAAGATCGAAAGCCTTACAAAAACCTTCGGGATCTATGAAGTGTTAAATGATCCAATCCAAACATACTCCCATGGTATGCGTCAAAAAATCATCGTTACCGGAGTTCTTTTGCATGAGCCTGACGTTTGGATATTAGATGAGCCGCTTACAGGACTTGATCCAAAGTCCTCTTATACTTTGAAAGAAATGATGCGTGAACACACCCGAAAAGGGAAAACTGTCTTCTTCTCAACACATGTGTTAGAGGTTGTAGAACAGCTTTGTGATCAAGTAGCGATCATCAACAATGGGGTACTCGAGTTTAACGGTGATATGAGTGACATGAAGGCACAATTCCAAACAGACGGTAGCCTTGAACAAATCTTCCTGGAGCTGACCAACCATGAGTAATACCTTCACCTTATTTAAAATCATGATGAAACAGTACTTCTCATGGGCGGATAAGGACGACAAACAAAAGACAGGAATCTTGTTCTTTATTATCGCCATGATCCCTGTAACCTTGTTCTGGTTCTGGTTTGTGAATGGGATCGTTAGCGGGATTCATCCTATATTAGCGGAAGCAAACCTTCAACACTTAATTATCGCTTTCGCTCTTCTTATTACAGGATTGACCATTATTTTAACGAGCATTCCGACGATCGTAACATCCTTTTATTTTGCGAATGACCTTGAGTCCTATCTCACTCTTCCCGTTAAGGCGTATCAAATTTTGATTGGCAAGACATTGGCTCCTCTGATTACGGTTTATGGCGCAACAGCAGTCATCATGGTTCCGACACTTCTTATGTATGGGCTGACAGACGGTGCTGGAAGTGTTTATATCATATTTAGCCTTTTTACATTCGTATTATTTCCAATCATCCCTTTTATACTTGCATCGATTCTGGTGATGTTTTTAATGCGTTTTGCCAATATCGCTAAGAACAAGGATCGTACAAAAGTGTTTGCTGGGATCTTTTCTTTTGCCATGGTTATTGGGATTAACGTAGTTATTCGTTTGAACCAAAATCCAGAAAATATGTCGAGCGATTTTGCCCAATGGATCCAAAAGCAGGATGATCTTCTTTGGGGAACATCCAAGTTTCTTCCAAATGTCTATATTGCAACCAAAGCAATTGAGTCCACATACTGGTGGCAAAACGCTTTATTTTTCATCCTCTTGTTCGTTGTAACAGGACTATTCATCGCCCTCTTTATGTGGATTGGACAGCGATTATATTTCCAAGGTGTTCAAGGAATCAGTAGCGGAAACAAAGGTAAAACTTTCACAAGCCTTTCTAACAAATTATACGTTCGACCGGTTTATTGGAGTTATACCTTGAAAGAACTACGGACCATTTACCGAACACCATCGTTTTTCATTAATTGTATTGTACAAAACTTGTTCGCTCCGTTTTTCATCCTAATTATTATGTTTTTTGAAAACAATCTAGGATCCATTACGGAGATGGTAGATCAGTTTAATGAAAAATATATTTTGCTTGCTATGTTTGGTATAAGTCTGTTCGTGATGGGCTCAAACCCAACAGCTACATCTTCTATTTCAAGAGAGGGCTATAATTGGTTTACGAATAAATACTTACCGATCGATCCTAAAACTATCATCTATTCCAAAGCTTTAGCAGCCTGGATTATTGATTGGGTATCTATTGCAGTCTTGTTTATCTTGTTCACCTTCCTATTGAAGGTTCCATTTCTAGTTATAGCTTTATGGGTTGTTTTAACCGCACTTGCAAGTTGGTTTTCAGTTTTTATGGGAATCTATGTGGACCTTAATAACCCAAGACTGAACTGGAGCGATGAGCAACAAGTGTTTAAATCCCGGTTTGCTCCGTTACTTACATTGCTTATTCAAGCATTCTCCTTTGGCTTTTTAATTTTAGCCACTTGGAATCTACCCTTTATATCTGGATTATGGTTGACGACTTTAACACTTCTTTTGGGGACTGGGATCGCATTGTACATTGCACACAAAATAGCTATGAAAACCACTCAAAAACGATTCCATTACTTAGGTTAAGGGAGAGTGTTCGAACATGAGAAGCGTTTTAAAGAAGGTGAATTACAAAGACATCATTTTGTTCGTTCTTATTGTTTTTTTATTTTTCTGGGGATATCAAAGTTGGACTGAGAACAAACAATATGAAGAGTATTTATCTCATGATATGAGTAATGAATTAAGCAAAGTGGTTTATGGGAGTCAACAAACCCAGTCTATATTAGAAGAAGTTATCTCAACTGAGAAATTGACTGTTGAACAAGCTGAAAATCTTAGTCGGGGATACATGAGGATTGTTCAATACGCTCAAAAATACGAGACAGTGGCGGATCACTTTTTAGAGAAAATAGATAAAGAGGCTTTTTCCAACAAAACGGCCAATCTAGCAGCCGATTGTGGCTATTACTTCATGCGGCTTTCAGATGACTTAAATCAACCTATTTCACTAGATCAGACCGAAATCGAAAAGTATAAAACCTTAAAGAAATTTTCAGATGCTTGGTATCAAACAGCCCAAGTCAAACTACAGAAAAAATCTCACAGTACGTTAAAAGAGAGTGGCATCTCTAGTGACCTTTGGATTGAATATCTACTTGCCCTTCAAAACGATACTGTAGAAATAGCGAAAAAGCATATGCCAGAACATTTTGATGAGGAAAACATAGACTCATACTTAAAAGATGGAAGCATGGACAAATAAAATACTTTAAGATAAAGTACCACTAATACATTTTATGAGGAGGACTTAAGATGGAGGTCAAACGTCTAGGAGCGATTGATGCAGAGCATTACTGGAATTTACGGTTAGAAGCCCTACAAAAAAATCCTGAGGCGTTTATCACAACGTACGATGAGGCGATGCAACGACAAAAGCCTATTGAAACAGCAGCTGAACGACTTAGTGATGACAGTGCCTTTACATATGGAGCTTATGACAGCCAGCAATTATTAGGCGTTGTGACATTTATTCCAGGTAAACACAAGAAGTTTGGACATAAGGGTGAGATTTTCGCTATGTATGTCTCGCCTGCTGCACGTGGAAAAGGTGTAGGCAGAGCGTTGATCCAAGCTTGTATCGATCAAGCAAAATCATCTTCCATTGAGCAGATTCAACTGAGTGTTGTTTCCACTAATAAACCTGCTAAGCTTTTGTATGAAGCCATGGGATTTGAAGCATACGGACTAGAAAAGAAAGCAATTAAGTTAGGAAAAGAACATTATCTTGATGAAGATATGATGGTGCTGTTTTTAGATGAGATATCGTAAGAATGCTTAAATGCTTTCGACTTAGGAAACGCTCTGGTCGAAAGCATTTTTTATGTTGAATTTTCTCGAGTTTAATTCTGTTTTCCAGATAGTCCCTATATCACTTCACAACCATAACTGGGCAATGAGCACGTTTCATAACTTTGTGAGAAACACTACCTAACACAAATTCCTGCAATCCATTCAGACCACGACTTCCAATAATAATCACATCGTAGTCTTCATTATTTGCATACTCAACGATGCTTGGCCCAGGTTCGCCTTTTAATGTTTGATATTGATAGCTTACTTCTTTTCGGTCAAATAAGTCTTCTATTTGTTTTACGCGTTGATGTCGTATATCATTTAGTCTACCTCGGCTACTTCCTTCTGCAATAATATCGTGCTTGGAGGAAGATGGGTCTATTACATATAAAAGAGTAATTCGAGCTCCCCCTTCAATACTTGCTAAGTGAGCTGCTTTTTGTGTTGCGCGAAAAGCATGTTCAGATCCATCGGCAGCTAATAAAATCTTCTGAAACATGATCCTTCCTCCTTTATGTACATATCTACATTTTACCACGTGTATTCGTAAAATCACTCACCTGAAATATTCAGACAAACAAATGTCACTTTTATGGAATCAGCATCTATGTACGAGCATATTCAAGAAATTCAAAGCATTTGACCACTTTATGCGCTTACATGCGATTATTTGATTTTTAAAATTTGTGATATACTCTCTCTCGTTGTGTTCGGTTAAGACCTTTGATTCGGTCAGAGGTCAGTTTACAAATTATAGAAAGAGGTGTTCTTTTGAACCTAGAAACAATTAAACAACAATGGTTTGGTAATGTGAGAACAGATGTCCTCTCTGGAATTCTTGTTGCATTAGCTCTTATTCCAGAGGCAATTGCTTTCTCCATTATTGCGGGCGTTGATCCTATGGTCGGATTATATGCTTCCTTTTGTATCGCCGTTGTTATTTCCTTTGTAGGTGGACGTCCAGGGATGATCTCCGCCGCAACAGGTGCAATGGCCTTACTCATGGTAACACTCGTGAAGGACTATGGATTAGAGTACTTGCTCGCTGCCACAATATTGACAGGGATTCTTCAAATTATTTTCGGTGTCTTGAAAGTCGGTAAAATTATGAAGTTTATCCCTCGCTCTGTGATGATCGGTTTCGTAAACGCTCTGGGAATTTTAATTTTCATGGCTCAGCTCCCTCACTTTGAAGGTGAAGGTCTTGCTATGTATGCAATGGTAGCAGGTTCACTTGCAATCATTTATATTCTTCCACGCGTCACAAAAGCTGTTCCATCTCCACTCGTTGCGATTATCGTAATGACGATTATTGCCATTACAACAGGTGTTGGTGTGAAAACAGTTGGTGACATGGGGAACTTAACATCAGAACTACCCGTGTTCTTGATCCCTGAAATCCCATTAAACTTTGAAACTTTAAAAATTATCTTCCCTTATTCCATGGCTCTAGCAATGGTAGGTTTACTTGAGTCTCTATTAACGGCTCAAATTGTAGATGATATGACAGATACACCTAGTGATAAGAACAAAGAGGCACGTGGTCAAGGTATTGCAAACGTTATTGCTGGATTTTTTGGCGGAATGGCTGGCTGTGCGATGATTGGTCAATCCGTTATTAATGTAAAATCTGGTGGACGCGGTCGTCTTTCCACGCTTGTAGCTGGTGTATTCTTAATGGTACTCATTGTTGCCTTACAGGATATTTTAATTCAGATCCCAATGGCTGCTCTAGTCGGAGTTATGATTATGGTTTCAGTTGGAACATTTGACTGGTCTTCTCTTACGAAGCTACACGTAATGCCAAAAACAGATGCTGCTGTTATGATCGTAACGGTTGTAACTGTTGTCGTGACACACGACCTTTCAAAAGGTGTATTCGCTGGTGTACTACTAAGCGCAATCTTCTTCGTAGCAAAGATCTCAAACATTCATGTAGAAAAAGCAATGGATGTACAGCGAAACGCACGATTATATAATGTTCGCGGCGAATTATTCTTCGCTTCAGTATCTGACATGGCTGACTTCTTTGATTTCAAAGAAGACACAGAATCAGTCGTAATTGACTTCAGCAAATCCCATGTATGGGACGATTCTGCAGTCGGTGCTATTGATAAAGTCGTGATGAAATTCAGAGAGCAAGGCAAAGAGGTTGAAGTAATCGGCCTCAATGATGCAAGCTCTCAACTCGTTAGCAAATTAGCCGTTCACGATAAAGCAAATGGCTAACATGAACGATCATGAATAAGATGATGACAAACACCAGCCCGGTTGTGGCTGGTGTTTTTTATGTTTGATCTACTTTGCCTTTTAAACTCTTATTCCATTAAAGCCCCCTTATCTTGAAGACTTGGATTCGAGATAAAGTGCGAGGAGGTAGTGCAGGGCCGAGGGAATTCGGCGTCTAGCCGAGGGATTCCGTCGCCTACTCGAGGGATTCCATCACCTACCCGAGGGATTCCATCGCCTACTCGAGGGATTCCATCACCTACCCGAGGGATTCCGTCGCCTACCCGAGCGCATCTGTCGCTTACCCGAGCGCATCTGTCGCTTACCCGAGCGCATCCATCGCTTACCCGAGCGCATCTGTCGCTTACCCGAGCGCATCTGTCGCTTACCCGAGCGCATCCATCGCCTACCCGAGCGCATCCATCGCTTACCCGAGCGCATCTGTCGCTTACCCGAGCGCATCCATCGCTTACCCGAGCGCATCCATCGCCTACCCGAGCGCATCCATCGCTTACCCGAGCGCATCCATCGCTTACCCGAGCGCATCTGTCGCTTACCCGAGCGCATCCATCGCTTACCCGAGCGCATCCATCGCTTACCCGAGCGCATCTGTCGCTTACGAGCGAATCCGTCGCTTACCCAAGGAATACTGTTCCTTCCCACGAGAACCAAAAAAAGGACTAAATCCTATTCGATTCAGTCCTCTTAATCCTTATATCATTAATGAAATTACCACATTCCCTAACACCGTTAGGATTACAACCAGCCATGCTGGAACTTTCCAAAAGTACAACAGTGTGAATGCTGCTAAGCTCACCGCAACATCTTTACTTGAGGTAATGGCGCTTGTCCAAATTGGATCATATAAAGCTGCTACCAACAGTCCTACAACTGCAGCATTGACGCCAAGTAACGCTGCACGTACGCGCTTAACTTTTCGTAAATCATCCCAAAACGGAAGTACACCAACAAGTAAGAAGAATGACGGTAAAAACATCGCAATCGTAGCAACTACCGCTCCTGATACTCCTGACATCACCGTTCCGATAAAGCTAGCAAATGTGAACATCGGACCTGGAACAGCTTGTGTAGCCCCATAACCAGCTAGGAACATCTCTTTTGAGATAAAACCATTTGGTACAACTTCTGCCTCTAGTAACGGAAGCACAACATGTCCTCCACCAAATACAATCGAACCTACACGATAAAATGTATCAAAGATGGTTACATAGATTGAAGAAGACCATGATGCAACAAAAGGAATCCCAATTAATAGAATAAAGAACAAGCTTAGAGAAATAATTCCTGTCTTTTTTTTATAAGTAAGACCTACATCATTTCCCTGTGGAAGATCCTTATTTTGAAACAACCAAATGCCCACGATACCAGCTAAAACAATAAGAGCAATTTGAGATAAAGCCGTTTGATAAAATAGCAAAATAAATGCTGTAATCATGGCAATTGTTATGCGCGGTCTGTCAGGTGTAAGTTTCTTTCCCATGTTCATAATCGCATGAGCTACAACTGCTACAGCAACAAGCTTTAATCCACTAACCCAGCTTGCCTCTTCAATGCTCGTCCCGTTGATCACAAGTGCGAAAATGACAAGAGCAATGACCGATGGAAGCGTAAAGCCAATCCATGAACAAATCCCGCCTATGATACCTCCACGAACCATTCCTATTGAAATTCCGACCTGACTACTAGCAGGTCCAGGAAGGAATTGGCATAAGGCGATGAGATCAGCGAAGCTTTTATCATCGAGCCACTTCCTTCTTTTTACATACTCATCTTGAAAGTAACCCAAATGAGCTACAGGCCCACCAAATGATGTCAGACCCAGACGTAAAGAAACCAGTAATATTTCTAAATAGGTTTTCAAAGCAACGTTCCTCCTATTTGCAAAATCCCTTTTAGTTTATAAGAATTTTAACAAATAGACAATGAAAACCTACTTCCTTTACAAAACCTTAATCAACTCGGACGTTGAGCCTTTTCCCCATAATAAGCATGGAGTCTTCTGCAGGTACCAATTGAGCCTCTTTTACACTTTCCCACCCTAGCTTTTCATACAAAAATCTAGCATCTTCATTCGCTGATCCCGTGGTAAGTACTGAGGTTTGATGAGGCGCTTTATCTAATAGACGTTTCTCAAGTGTAGAAGCAATTCCCTGTCGACGGAATTCAGGTAACACAGCCATCTCAACAAATTCAAAACAATCCTTTAGCCAAGAGTGAATTTCTTTATCCTCGAGAACAGATTCTAATTTACTACGGTAAAACTGGCCTGATGTCGAACTAAAACCATATGCAAAGCCTACGATTCGATCGTCACAAACTGCAACCCAACCTGTATAACCTGGATAAGTAGAATGCTGTAGAAAACGTCCTCGAATTTCTTCAGGATCGCTTCCTTCGTAAACACTATGATAGATGTCTACCACCTCATTCATATGTGGAGAATCGATATCTAAAGGTAAGTATGAAATAATCATCTTGCATGCTCCTTTCTAATCTTTGTACGCGTTCCATTCTTCTTTCAACATACTCATTTCAATTAAGGACCAATATTCGTCACCAAATTTGCGAGCTTGTCTCAGCTTGCCTTCCTGAACAAACCCAGCCTTTTCATAAGAACGAATAGCTGCTTTATTGAAATCAAATACTCCAAGACTTGCGCGATTCAATTCTAAATCCTCAAAAATGATTCGCGCACATTGTCGAACGATTTCTGTACCAATTCCCTTTCCTAAGTAATTTGAATCCCCTATTAATACGCGTCCGATACGAGCATTATCATTCGTTCGGTCTATTCTACCTATCGAAATATGACCAATCACCTTATTTGATCCTTGGTCCACCACTTTATATATAAGCTTCGATGAACCGTCTTGATTTGCGTCTTTTAAGTATTTGTAGAGCTGCTCATCTGTTAAAGGATATGTAAATGAATGGCCAGCCCATTGGTGTAAAAATGTAAAATCATGTATCCAAGACTGTAATAGATCAAAATCTTCTTCAGTAAAATATCTTAATTGAATCAATTCGAGGTCTCCTTTTTACGTACACAAACAATATACCCTATTCCCTAAATTGGTATTTAGATTACGCGTTTTTACGATTTTTGTCAAAATATTCTTTTTCTTATATGCTAGTACTATCACTTATACTAGGAGATGAAAAGATGGAAGTTTTCCTTATACTTCTTCCGCTATTATCAGGGTTAATAGGGTTCTTTCTTGGGGGACCTCTTGGAATTTTAATAGGAGCGATCTTTGGGTGTTTATTCTACATAAGTATGTTACTCACGAAACTGTGGTTTATTGTAGAAGAGAAACAACTTGAAAAAGAATGGGAGAAAAAAATCTATGATATCGAATAAACTTAAATCCTCACTTGCAGAAGCTTATAATCAACAATCGAAACAACGAGATGATTCTGGTATTAGCCCTTGGAAAATTGAAGAACGAGATCAATTTTTAGCACACATTCAAAATCAAAATGCTACATCTATTTTAGAACTTGGGTGCGGTCCTGGTCGTGATAGTCTATTTTTTAAAGAACAAGGTTTTGAAGAAACATGTATTGATATCTCTCCATCAATGATCAAACTTTGTAAGGAGAAGGGGCTGAACGCGCATGTGATGAGTTTTGATTCTCTTGAATTTGAGGATCATTCTTTTGATGCGATATGGGCTTTGAACACACTCTTGCATGTACCCAAAGCGAACCTTCCTTACGTATTAAAGGAAATTCAAAGAACCTTAAAGCCTGGAGGTTCCTTTTTCATGGGCGTTTATGGAGGAGTTACCCATGAAGGCGTTTGGGAGGAAGACTTCCATGAGCCGCCAAGGTATTTCTCTTTTTACTTGATAGATGATCTTCTGGAAATGGTTCAAGCATATTTTGAAGTAGAATCCTATCATGAAATTCCAGCAGATCAGCTCGGTGGAGGTAAGCATAGCTTTCAAGCTCTGTTATTGAGAAAATCCGTCACGTAATGTTCACACCTCTGTTCTATCTTGCTTTCGCAAAAATATGATAAAGTTAGAGATACTGATCTACTAAAATACGGAGGAATGCTCAATGAAATCTTTAAGCCTATTGCTACTCCGCTTCGCTGGCTTATTTGCGATGATCGGTGCTTTTCTAGGTGCCCACATGGCAGGCTCGCAAGGAGAAGCGTATGCACTTCGACCTATCCACGCTCATATTCTCGTGGTAGGATGGTTAACATTATTTGCTTGGTCAGCTTTCTATCTATTGTTTGAAACGCAATTTAAGAAACTCGCTTATACACACGCTTGGACAGGCATCATCGGGTCAACTGGATTAACTGCAGGCATGTGGTTATACATGGTTCGTCCTTTTGAAGTATCCGAAAGCTTCACCTTTCTCTTTTACATCGGTGGAGGCTCTCTGTTATTACTAAGCTTTGCTTTATTCTTAGTTTTGACGTTTCTTGTATCTCCTAGAAAAAGGTAATATACTGAATAAGAAAGGACTGATGCTCGGTGCATCAGTCCTTTCTTTGTGCTCACTATAATAGCGGAGCAAACATCCTCGCAATGGCCTCTTTTGTTTTTTCTGATAAAGGTCTCTTCATAAATTGATCATGATCCACTTTCATGGAATCTTCTAAGTCTGAATGATAATTTTGAATAATTTGCTCGACAGGTTGCCCGCCATACATGATGACATTGACTTCAAAATTCAAGTAGAAACTGCGTAAATCCATGTTCGCTGTTCCAACAGAAACGGTATGATCATCAACAATCATAATTTTGTGATGCATGAAATCTTTCTCATAAAGATAGATTTGAATACCGTCTTCTAGTAATTCCGGAAAATAAGAATGTCCAGCATAGTACGTTAACCAGTTGTCTGAAGGCTTAGGTATCAGGAGTTTCACTTCCAAGCCTTTTTGTGCTGCTATGCGTAATGCCGAATGAATCTCACGAGATGGCACAAAGTATGGTGTCGCAATCATGATGCGCTCTTTCGCACTATTAATAAGAGCATTGTAGACATCTCGCATAATTTGATGCTGATTATGAGGACCACTTGGTACTATTTGAGCATCCGTATTATGCTCCTTTGGTTCAGGGATCACAGCTCGGCTGAATTCTTCAATAATATTTTCTTTCGTGATATACCACCAGTCAATTAGAAAAATTAAATGAAGCTCTTTAATTGGCATCCCTTTAACAACCGTATGCGTATCACGCCAATCCGGAAATTCCTCAGAAATCCCTCGGTACTCATCACCAATATTCATACCACCTACAAAAGCTATATCATTATCAATCACAATGATTTTTCGATGATTCCGGAAGTTAAAAGTTTGTGTAATCAGTGCAGTTTTGATCGGTAAGAACACATGCACCTCTACGCCTGCTTCCTTCATCTTTTGCACATCTTTTTTCTTAAGCTTCAAACTACCTGCTGAATCATATAATAGGCGTACTTTAACGCCCTCTCTTGCCTTCTCCATCAAAATATCCATTATCTCGTAACCCGTTTCATCAGAGTTAAATAAGTAGTATTCCATATGAATAAATGATTTCGCTTTTTTGAGGCCTTCCATGATTTCTGGAAAAGCTTCTTGCCCATTCGTCAAAATGCTAACGTGACCCCGTGTACGCACATGGGTATCGGCTAGAGATTGAATTACTTTGCTCACAGCCAGCTGCTGTTCATTCAGCCGTTCAGTAGCCTGTATTCTTGGAACAGGCTCCTCGGTGCGGAAAACTTCCTGAGCTTTTCTACGTTTATCTTGAAACAGGATGCCTTGACGGGACAGTTGCCCGGAATAAATGTAAAAGAAATACCCGATAATCGGGACGAAAAAGATAAAAAAGATCCATAAGATCGTGTTCGTTGAAGAGCGTCGCTCAAGCATAATATAAAATGAAATGGTGAACACTGCACCTATATAAATAAGTCCAAAGATCACCTGAAACACGAAACTTAACGGTATAAGTAAAATGAAAAAAAGAGCTATTCCTAGAATAGTCAATAAGAGTAATTGTATATGGGGTTTCATGACCGTTCTCCTTTAGCGTGCAGTCTTCATAGTTGAACCTTACCCTGATGTATGGGGTGTGAAACAATCGCTAAGAATCGAACAAAAGCGCAAGCGCCCGTTTAGCAACGAAGGGACTGGACTGAGCCCGTAGTGCGATTAACAAAACTTGCTGATTGGCAAGCCACAGGCGCAGACAGAAGCTTAGTTGCTGTGGTACTTTCACCTAGAAATTTTAACTACGTCGAGTTCCTTCTTTGTTAAAATTTCATATCGCAAACGTGTAAAGGAAACACGATGAACCCTTGGTGAATCGATGTTGACTTATCGTACGGAGAAAGTGATAAGGAAGGAAGATCGGTTAAGTTCGTCACGTCCTGTGACAACACCGATCTGACCTACATCCTGTAGGCCCAAGTTCGTCACGTCCTGTGACAACGTCGATCTGACCCACGTCGTGTGGGCCCAAGTCCCTTCGTTGCTGGGCGCTGGAGCTGGATGTGGCCCTACTCCCGTAAAAAGTTAAACACAAGTCACAAATTTTATAATTTCCCTAGACAAAAAAAAGAAGCTGCTTATAGATAGGCAGCTCCCCATTATGATCCTTGCTCACTCTTTAGTTGATCTTTAGCGTACTCCATCATCTTATCACCGATATCCAAGATTTGATGGATATCCTCTGGTAGTAATGATACTAAACCAAGATCCTCTAATTGTCTCTGTAAAGCTGTTGGTAACTGTTTAAAGTACGATTCAAAATCTTCATCTTGTGAAGTCTCAAGCAATAGAAGAAAGGCTTCGCTATAGGATAACCAGAGGTAATTATAAAAATCGCCTTCAAGCATTAAACGGTCAGCTTTATTGTGCCAGATTTTATCTTGTAAATCTGAAATAGAAGGTAGATGATCAAATCCAGCATTCTTCAGATATAATCTTAAGGTTGTCATCGTGTTCGATGCTTCTTTTATATCTACTTCTTCTACTGGTCCGATTGGAAGTAAGTCGACAATCGTAGGGAAGAAATCAAGCTTTCTCAGCGTAGGCATCAGTGACCCGATAGATACGCGGTTCTCATATAAAAATTGATAAAGGAGCGTGGCTTCGGTCCATGCACCAATCGCTGCGTGTGTTGCGGCGAAATCTTTTCCAATGTTCATTTGTTTGATCGCGTAATCCTTACGACCTTCCACAATCGTCGTAACATCTCGGATCACGTCTTTTTGCCCCTGAATGGAAGCAAAATAGGACTTCGACCACCCTTGTAGCTTGCTTAGCTCTCCATTTGTGTCTTTGATAATGACAGATTCAACTAAGTACCGGTAGTGCCAAGGGTTATAGGAAAAGAGCTCTTTACTAGGAAATTCCAATATAGACTTCACATCGATTTGAATGATTTCACCTTTATAAGAAACATCATGCTTCCCTAGATACGTCTCACGGCCAGTAAAGCAAATCAAATCAATGTCACTAAAATCATCTGCTTCTCCTCTAGCTACTGAACCTATTAAACAAGCATACGTACAATAAGACATCTCTTCTTGTACATACTTCTTCGCAATTTCTATTAACTCTAAATTTCGAGGACGCATATCGTATAACCCCTCATCATAAAAGATTTTATCTCAAAGAAAATCAGTCTTGTTGTATAAATTCATAGATCGCAGAACAACGTTTACTAGTATATGTACTGCAATCAATTAACCGCCTTCTAAGCAATTCCACAATAATTTAAATTTTCCTTCCTCCTTTCTAAATGTAGGTCAAATTGGATATAATATGTTTCATGATGGCAAAAAGATTTCATTTCAATTCTATTTGCCTTATTCTAATATAGAGACTTAACTCAAATTGGTACTACTTATTTCTATACCCATTTATATCTGATTCTAAAAGGGGAATTTGTAAAAAAGGAGTTCAACATGGAAAGAATCTCTCAAATGTGGCATCATTACTTCGGAAATAAGAGAAAGAAATTACAATTTCTACTCTATTTATTCGGAATTATTATCTCGAGCTTAGGATTGGCTTTATTAATCATATCCGCAGCAGGAGTCGCTCCTGGGGACAGTGTTGCAGTAGGGTTATCCGAACGGTTCAATATAAAAGTAGGTTACTTTTTAATTGTCGGTTTTATTATTTTAGTTCTTGTGAATTCTTGGATTGAGAAGAAGAGACCTCGGTTCGAGTCTTTATTTCCTATTCTTTTGCGTGGGGGAACATTAAACTTATGGCTCTATCAAGTACTTGGAGATATCCGAATGGATGTCTTATGGGCACAGTGGAGTGTATTTACAATCGGAGTAATCCTCCTTGGTTTAGGAATTGGCATGTATTTACGAGCACCTTTTCCTCATATTCCAGTCGATCACTTTATGATGATTGTAAACGAAAGAACCAATCAGTCAAAACGATTTGTACGTATATTGTTCGAAGCTGCATTAGCTCTGTTAGGACTTTTCCTTGGTGGTTGGGATGTAGTTGGAATAGGAACTGTTATTACAGCAATCTTCCTTGGTCCTATCATTCAATACTTTTATAACATCACTGAATTTGTTGAAAAGCTTAGTGAGTGAGCGCCATCTTTTGGGGTTCACTTTTTTTCTTCCCTTATGAAAAATAGATTGTCAGCCGAGTAAGGCCAACAATCTATTGAGTGATTTATTCGTTAGCACCAACCCATCTCACAGCCCTCAACATACTGAGTAACAGGTTCTTGTTTCGGCTTAAGTTGAAAAATACGCTGATCTTCTGAAAGGAAACCTTGAAGAAGGATATATTCTTTTTGGTTATTGCGGAATGAAACTTCCCCAATTTTCGCACCATTCAAGAACAACTCGAATCCATCACCTTTCACTTTGCCAATGACTTTACTTGTGATATCAACCTTTTCAGTCATTCTCTTCCCTCCTTCATAAAATAGAATCACCCTTATACGTACTCCAAAGGATAACGTCTCCTTTCTAGTTGGCATTCGTTAACTTTATAAGGATATTACTATCATTTTATCGCGATATGAAGCGAATAAGAACCACTTCTTATCTAAATTTTCAAAATATTTAGATTTTATTGACCTCCATCAAAAGTTGTATATTCACATCCTCCTTTTCTACGATTAAAAGTTCACTCCAAGCTCCGATTTCCTTTGCTCATATCCCTTCTACAATAGAGTTACAGATTGAAAATACAATGCAAAGGAGCATGACGTATGAATCAAAAAGTTATTGTAATTACAGGAGCTTCAAAAGGGTTAGGAAAGGCATTAACACTTGATTTTGCCAAAAGAGGAGCTAAGCTTGGAATTTGTGCAAGAGGTGAAAAAGCTTTACTTGAAACGAAAAACGAAGCTGAAGCACTTGGGGCTGAAGTGATAGCTGTATCTGCCGATGTTTCAAACCCGAATGATGTTGAGCGTTTTATATCCGTAGTGGAGGATCGCTTTGGTCGCATTGACACGTTGATTAATGGTGCATCTAAATTTGGTCCTGGACCGTGTCTTCTTGCCGATTATCCACTTCAGCAGTTTGAAGATGTCATTCATGTGAATATCTCCAACCCATTCCTCGTTACCAAACGAGTTCTACCTGGAATGCTGGCTCGTCAGGCAGGCTCAATTATCAATGTTACATCAGAAGCTGGCAATACTGGTTTCGGTGAATGGGGAGCTTACGGGATTTCAAAATTTGGGGTTGAAGGTCTTACCCAAATTTGGGCAGATGAACTCGATGGAAGTGGTGTGCGAATGAATATGATCGACCCAGGAGAAATGAACACTGAGATGCATGACACCGCTGTTCCAGACTGTGATTATGAATTAGCAGAGCCAAGTGAGCGTGTCGATGTATTTGTATATTTAAGCTCTGACGATTATTCCATTCATGTAAACGGAGAACGCTTTGAAGCTGCCTCATTCTCTCTAGAAAAGAGTGATGCATAATGGGGGTTCCGTATTCTTTTGACATACCAGACTCTTTAAATGCCTCTGTTCCCGCTGAGCTCAGAACTGGAGCACGAGATCACGTAAAACTCATGGTACTTGATGGGCAGGAAATTACTCATGATCACTTTTCTAATTTGGAACGGTACTTTCGTGAAGGTGATACGCTGATTCTTAACAACAGCCGCACCATCCCACCTGTTTTAAAAGCAAAACAAGGACATCATGACATTGAAGTTCGACTTTCACGCAAAGTCTCCTCTCATGAGTGGGAAGCCTTGCTCATTGGAGACCTTATTCAAACAAACACGCCTATTTGTTTTCAAAAAAGTGGCGTAGAAGCTACTGTGTCTGGACTGGGGAGTGAACCTCCCCTTGTTGTTCTTTCTTTTTCATTAGAAGGGACAGATTTATTCGATTTTATTTATCGTTTCGCCACACCTATTCGGTATGAGTATATTGATGCTCCTTGGCCGCTTGAGATGTACCAAACCGTTTATGCATCTGTCCCAGGTTCAGTCGAAATGCCCTCTGCGGGCCGAGCTTTCTCATGGAGATTGTTAAAAAAACTTAAGAAGATGGGTGTCCAAATTGGCTATGTTCAACTGCATACCGGATTAAGTTATTACGAACGAAATCGATGGCCAAACCCCGAAGCACACCCTGAAGAATTTCACGTTCCCGAGGAAACTGCACATCTAGTGAACCAGACTAGAAAAAATGGTGGCCGCGTCATCGCAACAGGCACTACTGTGGTTCGAGCGATGGAATCTTGTGTGAATAATGATGGTTTAGTCACTCCTCACAATGGAATAACCCGGCTGTATGTTGGCCCTGGGTATCAAGTGCGCTCTATAGACGGCTTACTCACAGGATTCCACGAACCAGAAGCTAGTCACCTCGATATGCTTACATCCTTTGTGGAGAAGGACATCCTGATGAATGCCTATCAGGATGCATTACGAAAAGGTTACCTTTGGCATGAGTTTGGAGACATGAACCTAATTTTGCAGGAGAAACATGTGTAATGAAGTTTCATCATGTAGGGATTCATGTCAAGGATTTAGAGCGTTCCTATCAGTTTTATAATGAGTATTTTGGTTTTGAGGCTGGCGCACGGTTTACTTTGGGAGATGAATCTATTCTTTTTTTGGAGAAGGGAGAAGTAAGGCTTGAAGTGTTTGCAAATGAATCACAACCTCTGCAGACGGAGAATCATTTGTGTTTACAGGTAGACCATTTAGATAATGTAATGATTGAGCTCAAGCAGAAGGGTCTCTTCCCTAAAGAAGGTCCTATTGTAGTGGGGAATGGTTGGAAAACTGTATTCTTCGAGGGGCCTGATCAAGAAGTGATCGAGCTATTAGAAGCTAAAAGGTGAAAGTTCTCTCTTATCGGAGGGAGCTTTCACCTTCTTGATGAGATTTTTAATATTTTAGGGAGATTTTGGAGTATGTTTTATGGCTTAGACGTACTCTACAAGCACTCACACCTTCACAGCATATACCACATGCAAAATATCACTTAGCCGCTTCACTTCCACTCGATAACCATGCTGCTCAAACCATCCACTTAGTTGGGACCGCAATCCATAATACTCATCACGAATAGCAAATATCGCTTCCGTATTCCCTTCCTCTTCAAACTGATCCATCACCGCTTCTTTTTGTTCCTCATCTTCAAACATCAAATCCGCAATGGCAATGCGCCCATTATCATTTAGTACACGATCCATCTCCTGAAGAGCAAGCAATTTTTCTTCATCAGTGAGGTGGTGGAGTGCATAGCTAGATACAATGAAATCAACTTGCTTATCCATTAGTGGAAGCGCCAAAAAGTGCCCATGACGTGTATCGATTGTGGGATGCTTTTCTCCGCAAACCTTCAGCATCTCTTCTGACTGGTCGACACCGATCATAGATGCACCTGACTCAAAACACTTTTCAGCAAGGTTTCCCGTGCCAATTCCAATATCTAGCCCCGTCTCTCCTTCAACAGGCTTCACAAACCCTACAGCGGATCCTAATGCCTCCTCATAAAATTCATGTACATTAAAACGGAATCCGCTCCTCTTCAGGCTCTTATCATAATCCTTTGCCTGGCTATCAAAATTCCACTGGTCTTCCCAGCTCTTCCGCTTCTGCTTCACATCCTTTAAATGATTGGACAATGTAAAAATATCTTTCTGAGAAAACGATGGCTGCTCTAACATCTGGTCCAATGTAGAGATCATATCCTTAATCTCGAGCCACTCCTCATATAGAGCAGAACGTTGCATGTTTAAGTATTTACGAACCTCATTTTCGTCTTGAAGTGTCGTTTTAATTTTAGAGGTCGACATGCCGACTTCACGTAATGCCAAGATGGTCTGGAGTTTCCATAGATCCGCTTCATTGTAATATCGGTAATCGTTCTCCCCTTTTTCTGGTTGAATTAACCCTTTCTCTTCATAAAACCGAATCGTACGTGGTGTTGTATTTAATCGACTAGCAGCTTCTTTAATTTTCAAAATCATATCCCCCTTTACTATGTTCTAATCGTACAGCTTAACGTTACGTTAAGGTAAAGGAGTTTTTTAAAGAAACTTCCCCCAAGTATGTTGAAGGTTCTCTAGGAAGAGCTGATTTAGCTGAGGTGTGATCTCCTTTTTCGTTGTATCTTGTGCTTGAATGTATCTTTCGAGATGCTCCACTTCTCTTTCAATAAAATCATGCAATACAGGACTACGAGTAACATACTCCTGCCCATCTGGACTCTTTTTTATATCCTTTAAATGTTGAAGAGCCTGTTTTACATCTGAATTTAGAGACAAATCATTCAAAAGTTTATCAAAATGAATAGGGGGTGCCTCTTTATAGGTCTCAATCCATTTACACATCAAGATCGGACGCAATACGTGGAGATACTTTTTCACTTTGACCACATCTTGCATGAGATAATCCTTCACGTTCCCTTTCGCCATGTGGAAATAATGGTATAGCACTGGAACTGGTGAGAATACCTCAGCCTCTAATTCTTTTATCGATTTGACGAAGAATGAGTCAGATAGGTAGACAAGTTCTGATTGCAGCCACTCAAACAACGGTGGATTGGATTTCCGGAAAAGCTTCAGTGCTTTTTGCAGATCCCATCCGTTCATATCTAGAAGATCATCTACAGGTAATTCGATCACATCTCTCTGCTGATCAATCGATAAATACCAATCTGGTTTATGTATATAGATAAATCGAACATCATAATCACTACCAGGTGCATGTAATCCGTATGCTCGACTGCCTGCATCACAAGCATATAACACCTTTACGTCATGCTGTTTTTCAATTTGATCGATATGATGAAGGATATGATCTCTCACCTATTTCACCTTCTTTTTTCTTTTATTATCTCTGTTTATCTGTCGTAGAATTCATTTGCCTTTTCATAGACAAGGTGTCCTAATCTACTATCTAAACTTCCCCTATCAAACAAGTACTTTTCAGGAGCAAAATCCTCCCAAGGCTCCTCCTCAGTCGGGATCTTATGGCTGATAACATCGTAGCCTAAAGTAGCACGAAGATCTAACGTAAACATGATTGGACTTACAAAAACTTGTTTTCCATATTTAGAATCCTCAGTAGTATGATGGCAGAGCACACCTCCGTACACATCTACTTGTAATTTATTAGAGTTCGTTTCATACCCCGTAGTCATATACGAGCAAAAGTATCTCGGCTCCTCTTTCTCTTCTTCAATAACCGTGGAAACAAAGTCATCATCTTCATAGGTATCTTTCACATAATCCTCGATAGCTTCATCAATTTCCTGCAGATCCACTAGTACAGGACTTGAACTAATTTTTTGATTACACCCAGCTATGAACAATATTAAAAACATAAATAAAAACAAAACCCGTTTCATACTCTCTCCCTTTCCTTTTCCATTCATAATATTAGATTTTGAGGGATTTTCAGGAAATTAACAAGAGGTTTTTGATCGAAAAACCCCACCAAGCTAATAAAATAGCCTAGTGGGGTTTGGATTAATTCGCATCAGCATGTGGTTTGTACTCTTCAAGTCCTGGACGCACGACCGTTTCAAAAATAGATCGATATTCTGGAATTCCAGCATCTTGTTCATATGCTTGTTGCAGCAGACGAGTTATCACACCTGGTTCTCCATCAGCGATAAACTCGCCATCCACTTGTGTAATGGGCATAACCTCTGCTGTACTACTTGATAAGAACATTTCATCCGCTTCTTGAATGTGCTCAAGGGTGAAAGGAATTTCCTTAAACGGAATATCAAGCTTTTGACAAAATTCCTCAATACGCATGCGGACACAACCATGCAAGATATTCTTCGTCGCAGGGTGCGTATAAATGGTGCCATCCTTAACTAAATAAGCATTCGCAGAACTACACTCCGTTACTTTCCCTTCTTTGTGTAAGATCGCTTCGAAACTTCCTTGCTCTTTTGCTTCTTGCTTCGCCATGACATTTGGCAACAGATTCAAGCTCTTGATATAGCATAGTTCCCAACGAATATCAGGATGCGTAATAACTGAAACCCCTTCACGCATCGGTTCTAGTTTACGTGGTACGTCTTTCACATAAGCGTAGAGATTCGCAACAACACCTTCAGGAAAAACGTGATCTCTAGGAGCAGAGCCACGTGTTATTTGAAGATACATTTTTGCATCGCCAGTCACTTGATTCATCTCTAACAATTGATTCAGCTTTTGATACAGCTCTGCCTTTTCAAATGGCACCTCTATCTTTATAGCTTCAGCTGAACGATACAGTCGCTCAACATGTTCATCCATTAAGTAATATTCACCATCATAAATTCGGACAACCTCGTACACACCATCCCCGAATTGTAAGCCTCGCTCTTCAAAGGGATAGTTAAGCTCTTCGTTGTTCACATATTCCGTTTGTGTTAAAACGTATGGTTTCATTGTCATCATGTATCCTCCTGTCTCGAAAGGGAGTATGGTTTATCCTATTCCAACTATTGTTTTAATGTACACAAATATCGTTCACAATAGTTTATCAAACCTTCGTCCTTATGTGTATCATCAAAAAGTCATAAGTTGTAATACAATTGAAATACCCTTATTAAGACGAGATCACACATAAAATGGAATTAAGAATAAAAAACCGCTGAGCCTCACTTCCCAAGCCCAACGGAATTGTCTTATGTATCAACAGAATGCTTTTTTCTATAATGGAGTCTTTTAATACCAAACGTGATTCCTCGAATCAGTAGATACACACCAAAGAATACAAAGAATCCAACAACACCAATCGCTGCATCATCAAACTCCATATTCCCACTTCCTGTGATCCCCTGTTGAATTTCCAAAGCAAACACAAATACAAGAACCATCGTAAATGTATATATAAACGAAATCGCTGTTATACTCCATTTGGAAAGAACTCGAAAAGCGATATGTACCAAGAGGAAACTTAAAAATCCAAAGAACCCAACAATCCAAAAATGAAGTTCTTTATCGGTTAACCCTAACCCGAAGGTCTCAGATAAATATAAAAACAGATCATGAAATGTATCTACAATTTTGGCTAAAAACAAAATGACATCTTTCATACCTTCACCTCAATATAAGCTTAAGTTGTTCATTATCCGCCATGTCTCCACTTTAAACCTTTTCTTCATTAAATATGGAAATCCCTGCTAGTCGCTTTCCTCTTTCTATGATAAGGTTTAGAAATAAACTTTTCGAATAGGGGGATGGGAGAATGACCGCTTTACCCATACATCAATCATTTGTCGACAACGTTATTGAAAAAACGAAACAAGACCCACGTATCGTTGGCGTAGCTATGGGAGGATCTTGGGTCTTCGGAAACATGGATGAATATTCAGATTTGGATTTTGTGATCGTGTATGATCCTCATTACAAAGAAGAGGTCATGACCAACCGTGATTCTTTTGCTGATGAGTTTGGTGAGCTCTTATCTTCCTTTACTGGAGAGCATGTAGGAGAACCACGTTTACTTGTATGTCTATATAACGATCCCTTACTTCATGTCGATTATAAGTTTATTACACCAGACGAACTCTCAGATCGCATTGAGGACCCTGCGATTTTGTGGGAACGAGACAACACTCTTTCACAAGTAATCGAGCAAACAAAAGCTTCATTCCCTTATCCAGATTATCAATACATCGAAGACCGCTTTTGGCCATGGATTCATTATTGCGCTGTTAAACTAGGTCGTGGAGAAATTTTTGAGCTCTTGGGAACCATTCACTTTTTCATGGATCGTATAATTGGACCTATGGTAAAAATCAAAAACGGATATAAACCAAATGGGACTCGTCACTTGGAAAAACAAGCTGGCGAATATTACGAGCGACTCGTCGCTTCTGCTCCAGCTCACAATGAAAAGGATTGTGCAGTTGCACTACTCACGATCGTTGGGCTTTATGAGGAGCTAAAAGAAGAACTAATGGATGAAACCATTCAACGGAATGATCCGACAAAGCAGGTATGTGAAGCCTATTTGAAAAGCATTACAGATAAGATTTTGCAGTAGAAGTAGGACCACTCGACGATTTCGTTCAAGGGTGGTAATATAGAAGTAGAAGAATCATACAATAAAAAAGCGACCGTAGCAACTACGATCGCCCAAAATAGTGTTCCCTCAAGGGGATCAGCCTATTGCAATAAATAGACCTCGCCCGATACGCCAATATTAGGGGGTCTATTTATTTTGGTCTTTCGTTAACTCGATAATAAGCTTCACCACAAAACCTAACAAACCAACAAGGAACATACCTGCTGAAAACAACATCATTAGGATATGGTAAAGTTCTATAGGCCACACCCCCTTTCTTTTGGGGATATAGCCGACCGCCCTAATATTGCGAACACTATTTGCAGACTAGTATAACACAACGCTTTTCTCGTTCATTCCTTCTATAGAACTATTCCACTTGCTTCCCTCCCCTTTACCCTTTCTGAATCACAATCGCCTGACGCCCCATTTGATCCCACCCACGGATAAACGCCTTTTTATTTAACTTACGGTGCTTTGTACCGGAGAGTGGATCGTTAATGTAAACGTTGTGTTCATCAAAGCCTGTTATGACAACTGAATGCTCATGATACGTAATATCAACTGGGCCATCCTGGGTTTGCCACTTCGTCCAATGCTTTTTAGACAAACGATCAAAGCTCGAATTTTGGATCACCCAAACAGGCATCCCTTTGGAAACGTGCTCCAACACCACATTAAAACTTTTCCCGGTTAAGTCTAGAGCTCGTCCTTTGGCATAATCCTGAGCAAGCTGGTGAATCGGCTTATGATAAACACCTAGTCCTGGCTTTTGGAAACTGTACATATCACCTACAAAGCCCCGATTAGGATTCCCGAAATTCACTTGGCCATTTTTGACTTGGTACGGTGTGGGATCGCGTTTAACCTTTTTGGCAAGTTCATTTTTCCCTACATGAATCCCATTATGTTGGAGAATCATAGCAAGACTCGTGACCTCACATCCTCTTGGAAGTTCCGGCATTTGGCGAATGAGTGGCACGTCAAGTTTTATCGAAGTCGTTAATGGTTGCGTGAATCGACTCGCGGTAATTTTTGAAGACTTCTGGGTAAGTGATAATTTATGGATAGCATGATCACGTGAAGAGCGTGTGTTATCTGCTTGTGCTGTAGTAAAAAAGAAAGTACATATCAGGACACCTATAACGGTTGTTTTCATGCTCTTCACCTCCATGTAAATGTTGCGTCTAGTTTTCCCGAGGTGTTGAGGATTATGATAATTGGGTACAAATAATAACAAGAAGAAAGGTGGCTCATCATGAAGCGAAGAAATTATTTAGATCAATTTTATACCGTTGACGAAGAGTCAGGAGATTATATCATCGAAATTGCGATTCAAGAGTACGATGATATTTTTAACAACTGGGATTCTTCAGTCTATAATATTCGTGATCTTGACAGCAGTTTAAAAGCTTTTATTGAGGAGTGCTCACGAGATATTGACATTAATAAAAAGATATCCTTACGCTTTAATATCAGGAAAGAAACGAAGGACCCCAAGTTAGAAGAGACAATATCGAATGGTATTAGTAACTTTTTTGAGTACTATTGGTACATAACGAAACGCCAGCTACGTGAACGTAACAAAAAAGCTATTCTGTTTATCCTGATTTCTGCTGCATTTACGATTACATCTTTCTTTTTAAAGAATGATATTGATCCGAAGTTATTTCAACACTTCATCCTAGAAAGCCTTACTGTTGGCGGCTGGATATTCATGTGGGAAGCCTTCTCCCACTTATTTATTCAGAGCAATGACCAACGCAAAAAGAAAAAAGAATACAAAAGACTCATTAAAGCACCTATGCTTTTCCGATATAAATAGTGGTAGAATATGGATAAGGAATAAACCTGCTTCTTTTATAGACAAATCGGAGGATGGGACATGTATATAACCTTATTACTATTTGGGCCAACACTTATGATTTTTCTGGGACTCCAGGTCATGAGTAGTGTCCCTCTAACATTCACGCTATTTTATGGATGGCTGCTTTGTGTTCCTTTTTTGGAACGAACGTTGAAAAAGAATGAAACATTCTGTTCAGCCACTTCATATATGGGATTTAAGCAAAACTCTCAATCTTTGAAAGTAGGTATTTGGAGTGGGATCATTGCATTTATCTCAATATTTGGAGGGCTGGCTTGGTTACAAAGATATGTGATAGATGTCGATGATTTACTGGTTCTACTCAAGGAGTGGGGATTTACCGGTAACATTGTACTTTGGCTCATTCTGATTCTTGTGGTGATCAATCCAATTTTAGAAGAGCTTTATTGGCGTGGGTTTATGCATCAAAAGTTATCATCGCGATTTAATACATATGTTGTTTTCTTACTGACGACAACGTTTTACAGTCTCTATCATCTTTTATCAGTTATCCCTATGTTCGAGTGGCCATGGAATGTATTTTCTGTGATCCCTGTTTTCCTAGCCGGATTATTCTGGAGTTATATGAGGCAAAAGTGGAACACGATTATTGGTGGGATTGTCAGTCATGTTTTAGCTGACTTAGGGATTATATTTGTTTATTTGTTTTTTGTGGCTTAATAGATTGTAAAAATGCTCAAATTGGTTTTTGAGCATTTTTTAATGATCATTTAATAGAAGATCAGCAACAGCGTAATCGCCGTTATTATAAAAGGAAGACCAAAAGAAGCTATCTTTAAGCCTAACCTTCTATCTCCTCGATCTTGGTTCGGATCGATATTTATATCGTAGTTTTTACCACCCTTAAAAACTCGAAGAAACAACCCGGAAATGATAATTGATCCACCGCTTATGATGAGTGTAACTTTAAGGAATAAGTCTACGTTAAATATAGCGATAATAGCAGACAACAATAAGATTAGTAGTCCTAATAAAAATGTTTTTTTCAATCAAAACACCTTCCAATGATTACGATCGGTTTCTCATTTTACGTATCAACCGTTTAAAAATAATAACGATACTAACGGTTATACCTGTTATAACTAATAACCGTAAAATAATATAATTTTCAGGAGGGAATTCTAATGATACTTCCTCAAGTTCTATGTTTTCTCCCCCTAATGCAATTACATCCTCACTTGCTTGTAACAAATTTTCGGTCCTGGAACAGTAACTGACTTTTAGCTCCCCTTTCACTTCACGGGCATAAACGAGATACTCTTCATTTAAGTTAAATTCATACCCACAAGTAGCAGAGGCTCTAGCTGTATAAACAATAACCTGGGTTTCATCTACCCCTTTCCAGGATCGATCCACTTCCAAAAGCACTGCAATTGGATCTCCAGAGGACTTAATTGAATCATTCTTTTTGGCATCATGCATGTTAATAACTTTCCCCGAAAAAATTGCATCACTTTTTTCCAACTCTTCTTTAGGTGTGCCTGGTTCAGCACAAGAACAAGCGTAGCTCGTGTTAGAAAAGGAACTTAAAACCAAAAACATCATCGTTATAAACAAACTTATATATTTCACAAATCCGTTTACCTTCATCTTGACCTCCCACCTTTCGTTTTTTAGACGATTGGCCAGATGAGAAGTTACAAACAATACAATATCATTTACTTATTAAGTAGTCGGTATTTTTTATATTTTCTTTCACTCATAATCCAAGTAGCTATTCCTAAAATAATCCCAAAAGGAACAGCCTCTATCAACAATACTAATAATGAATAATATGTATTAAATATGGTATTTAGTAATATAGAAAAGATAAAATAAAATGTCCCCCCCATAAAGACCCCATACAAAAAAACGTACTTCCATTTTCCCATTTTGCGTGTTTCTCCCCACTTCAATAGCTGTTTTTCTCTATTAAACATAAGAGACACCCTCCCATTAAACGCAGCCTTCGATAAAAATAAATATTATATAATAACTTATTGCAACTTCTCAAAAAAATAAACAAAAACATACATGGGAATTGCAACTATAATCATTCCTGTAAGTATGTAACTAATAGACCTTAAGATAAATCTTAAAAAGTCATAAATAGCACCTGCTAAGTCATCAATGAACTTCACTAACTATTACTCCTCTCGATTCTCTAAATGCTCCGCCCAGCTATTAGTTGCTTTTTATTAGCTCAGTCCATTTTAACATAAATATCCAGATGGAGAATTAAAGTCGGAATTAATCTCTTTTCACCATAAAAAGAGGTCCAACCTAAAAATAGATTGGACCTTTATCCTAAAGTGATTAACCTCTAACCTTCGTACTTGTAGCGAACCGAGCTGACATCAACCGTGTTTTACTGATTGTATAAAGTAAAAGTGCTGTCCATATCAATGTAAAGGAAACCAAATGAACATTTGTAAATGGCTCATCGTACAAGAAAACGCCAAACAGGAGCATGATTGTCGGCGCGATGTACTGTAAAAAACCTACCATCGATAACGGTACGCGTTGGGCACCACTCGCAAATAATAGTAGGGGGATAGCCGTCATTACCCCTGCTCCAATTAATAGCCACGTGACTAGCGGAGAAATGGTAAGCGATCCGCCTCCACCCCAATGTGTATTCGCCAAGAATAATAAAGCGATAGGCGTTACGATCATCGTCTCAATCGTTAAACCAAACATCGCACTTAGTTTTACCGTTTTCTTCAACAATCCGTACATTCCAAAGCTTAAGGCTAAGAAGATTGCTACCCATGGTACCTGATGAAAATGATAAATAAGATTCCCAACTCCTAAAGCGGCTAGGAAAAAGGAAATATACTGAACCTTCGTCAACTTTTCTTTCAATACAATCATTCCAAGCACGATACTCACGAGCGGATTTATATAATATCCCAAACTTGCTTCAACGACGTGATCAGAGTTTACACCCCAAATATAAGTAACCCAATTGATACTGATCATAATCGAAGCGAGTGTAATGCCTATTAATTTCTTTTTATGTTTAACAATATCCTTACACTCTGCCTTAAATTTCGACCAGTTCTTTGTGAAAAAGACGATGAGCATCATAAATAAAAATGACCATACAATACGATGGGCTAAAATCTCGGCTGCTGGAACAACCTGAACCATTTTCCAATAAAGAGGCAATATCCCCCACAACACATAAGCTCCTGCTGTATAAAGAACGCCTAGTTTATATTCTTGCTGACTCATATGTAAGACCTCGTTTCCCAAGTTCAATTCTCTTCTACACAGTATAAGATATGAAACTTTAAATGGGAATTGTTTAATTTTAGAAACGTAATGTTCATGAAATCGTATATAAGATCATACACCTTTTCAAGTGCTCTTTTAATTATAGAAAGGAGATTCTTATGACTCGTTTTATTTACTATGCGGTATGGACTGTTGTCATCGGTTTTGTTTTGTATCAAGGTAGTGAATACCAAAGTTATTTAGCAAAACAAGCTGAGACCACCTACGAAATAATGCCAAGAGCGATTTTCACAACGATTTTCCCTATCCTAGTGGGAATGTTATTAAAGCTTCCCGATCTGTGGATTCAAAGACTTTCCACTAAGTGGGGTGTGGATTGGCCTAAATTAATTGTCGTTGGCATACCTAGCTTATATATATCTTCAGAATTACTCTTAAGTTTTACACCATTAGCTCCTTATCTTCCTTTCTTATTTTATATATCAACTACTGGATATCCAACCCTTACTATGGTCTCAGGGATTGTATTTGGTTATGTTGTCTTAGATAGTATTCGTGTTCCAAATGATAGAACATAAATGCAAGGTCCTCTGTAGCCAGAGGACCTTTACATATGTCGCTAACTATACATACAATCCCATGACTTGGAGAAAGATAAATGAGATCAATACGCTCAACTTTAGAGTGGATCCGATTAGGAAGTGATGGATTTGTTTGAGTTCTTCAGAAGCCAAGAATCGCTCACCCTTATACAATGGGCATTGCGTGCAGTAGTTGGCTTTTTCTTCTTAGTGTTTATCGCCAAAATTATGGGGCAACGTTCAATCTCCCAGCTTCGTTTCTTGGATTTTGTTATAGCATTATTACTCGGAAACATTATGGCCCACCCCCTATCAGATGAAGGGCTAGGATTAACAGGATCCATGGTAACCATGAGTGTTTTAACGGTACTTTATCTGTTGGGTATATTCTTAAGTTTACGATGGTCCCCTTTAAAAAAGCTTTTCGATCCACCGCCCATCACCCTCATTGAGAAGGGAACGATTTATTACCGAAATATAAAAAAAGCTCGAATTACAGTGGAGAGTTTGTTAACAGAGCTAAGAAAAGAAAAAGTCGAGGACATTCAAAAAGTGGCGCTCGCATTATGGGAACCAGGCGGCACCATTTCCATATTTGTTGAGCCCAAGTACCAACCTCTCACACCTTCTGATATGGGGATTCCTACTCAACCTTTTGATCTTCCTAGGATTATTATTAAAGAAGGAAAAATTAATTACAACGAGCTTGAGCTTCTCGGTAAAAATGAGCAATGGTTATTCAGCCAACCTGAGATGAAAAGCATTGCTACTCAAAATATATTACTCGCAACCGTGGATCATAAAGGGCAAATCAGTGTTAGTACATATCATTAGACAGCAAGCAGGTACGCTTGCTTTTTTGTTTCATTATGAAAAAGATCGACAGCTCAATTAAGACTGTCGATCTTTTTTCTAGTATCCATTTTCACTATAAACTTCACCTTCAACTGATTCACTTTTATCCTTGGAAAAGAACCAGCCACCTAGAGCGATTAAAATCAGTACCACATAGAATGTGATTTTCCAAGCTGGAGATTTTGCGAAGCCTTCTGATAAAACGGCTAATTCTGGGTGTGATAGTGTATAAACAGCAAGTTTCACACCAACCCAACCTACAATAAGGAAAGCTGCCACTTCCAGGCCTGGTCTTGATTGTAGTAACTTCACGAACATATTTGCTGCGAATCGCATAACAATGAGGCCAATCAATCCACCAGCAAAGATCACAAGGAACTTACCGCCATCTAGTCCACCAATTTGTGGAAGGTCTGTGTTGGGAAGTGTTACCGCTAACGCCACTGCTGCTAGAATCGAATCCACGGCAAATGCAATATCTGCTAATTCTACTTTGAAAACAGTAGTCCAGAACCCTTTAGGCTTTTCTTCTTTTTGATCTGTGTCCTTTTCTTTCCCAAGCTTTTTACGAGCGATGTGATTAATCGCAATAAACAACAGGTATGCCGCTCCGATCGCTTGAACCTGCCATACATCCACTAAGAATGAGATCGCAAATAAGGAACCAAAACGGAACACAAAGGCTCCAGCTAATCCATAAAATAAAGCCTTCTTACGCTGCTCCTCTGGCAAGTGCTTAACCATAATGGCCAAAACAAGCGCATTATCGGCAGCTAATAAACCTTCCAATGCTATTAAAAGTAATAATACCCATCCGTACTCCATTAAAAGTGCGAATTCCATAACTCAAACTCCTCCCTAATCTTGAAGTTCGTTTCTCAGTTATGTGGGCAATAAAAAAACCTTTACCGCATTTGGTAAAGGTCTATCGACATAAAAAGACCTTTACCCACATAGGTAAAGGTCTTGCTAACAACGGTACGTTGCCAACAAAGCCGAGAGTATAGAAACTCCGAAATGACGACTTTGCTGTAAAAGCTACTCCCCTTTAGGAGAAAACGATTCATTTGTTATCTTAATCATAATCGAACTAGCTTTTATTGTCAATTACTATATTTCTTCACCTTATCATCGGTGCAACCTAGCATTCATAGCTTGATACAGTTGATACCTTGGCAAAAATCGGGCGATCCACACATGATTCTCAAATTTGAATAAACTAAGGTATCAACCTAATCTGGAGGATGAACATGAAACATACTATAAAAAAGGGAGAAACCTTATCACAAATTGCTCAGGATTATCGCATTTCGGTCTCAAGTTTGTTAGGAGCCAATCAAATCCCCAATCCAAACCTCATTTATCCTGGTCAAGTTATCAATATCCCCGGATTCCCTGATGTAGAAACACAACCATACAAAATACTCGTTTCTCTCAACAAACGTACATTAACCTTACAAAGGAAAAACAACACAACGGTCAAACGCTACCCAATAGCTGTTGGACGAATGTTGAGCGGTACTCCTACCGGTGATTACATTATTATCAACAAGGCACCAAACCCTGGTGGCCCATTCGGAACGATGTGGATGTCACTATCAAAAGAACATTACGGGATTCATGGCACCAACAACCCTTCATCAATCGGAAAGGCTGTTTCAAAAGGGTGTATAAGGATGTACAACAGAGATGTTGAGGAACTAGCACGAACGATACCTATTGGTACTCCGGTCCATATCCACCCCTGAATGTATAATGGATAGAAAACGCTCAGATTGATTCTGAGCGTTCTTACTTATTTTGAATTTCCCTATTAAGGAATGCACTTTTTTCCATTAAAAAAGTATGAATTTCCCTAGCTGTGAAATAGTATAAATGAGAGCCTATGTCCTATATTTATTTGTAAAAGAGGTGAACATCATAGTAAAACTCGCATGCTTGATAATATTTTTCATTTCGATTCTATTATTGACTTCACTTAAATTATGTAAAAAGCAATTCCATCCCTTTGAATTGTTTTTGCTATTTATTTTTTCATCCATTATGTGTCAACTGACCTTTTATAAACTTTTTTCATATGATCGTTTAGGAATTGTACCAGAATGGTGGCAAGATTTAACCGCTAAGATGCACTTTGGTATCGTGCTTCCTATAACACTTCTATGGACTATGTATATATTCAAATCAAATACGAATGAGATAGGGAAGGTAACAGCTTTGTTTGGCTGGATCATGTTTAGCATTACAATCGAAAAAATATTTCTTCAGATTGGGGTTTTAGAATCAAAGAGCCATAGTTGGTACCCTTCACTTGATATGACGTTTGGAATGTTTATTATAATCATGACCATCTTCTTCATGAACCAATTAACCAAGATCCTACGAAAGGATAACATTATTAAATGAATGATTTGATTCGAATTTTAAATCCAATTCTCCCCAAAAGGTTTGATGAAAATGAAACCTATATTATTGTGATCGCCACATTAGTCACTTGGATATGTTTATATGTACAAAAACGGTACAAGCCAATACGATCGACAGAGTACCTTTCTCTGTTTCTTTTAAATGCGTACTTAGCAGTGGTGGGAGAAGCCTTTTTAGCAGAACCTCCTTTAGACTTATATGATACTGTAGATAAACCTAAAGCAGAAATTGCTGACATTATCTTGCAAATTTTTGTCTATCCCCCCACCATAATCATTGCTATGCAATACTATGCTTACAGGAAACCACAAGCATGGTATCCTTTGGTTTTTGCTGGAGTCTTAACACTTCTTGAATGGATTTCTATTGAAGCTTTTCATTTATTTCAGTATAAAAAATGGAACATCTATTATTCCTATTTTTTATATGTAATCGTTATGGTTCTAAACATTCTATTCTTCAATAAGATACACGCTTTCATTAATAAAAAAGATATGTAGAAAGGGGATATTAGTTCTATTCTAGTACCACTAATGTTCCCTATTTACTTTTGCTACCCCTAATGCTAAGTTCTCCCACAAAAGCTTTTCGACTTCTTTCCCTTCACTTTCCTTACAATCAATAATAAGGATCACTTCTGACTTTTTCCCTTTTAATTTCACTTTGCCATTCCTTTGTAATATTTTCCATACAACATCTACTATAAAACCAATTATAAAGCCTGATCCTGCTCCAATTAATCCCCAATAGATTGGGCCCCACTCTAGCACAAATCCTCTACTGGCTCCGATAACGGAGAAGATCACAGCAAGAAATAATCCTTTGTTGATAAGGGAAGTCCCATCTGAACGGTGGATGGTATCAAACAATTTTGGATCTTCTGTTTGGTTATCCAAAGGTACAGCAAATATATCCTTAATCCCTTTTTGTTCAAGCTGAGTTATCGCTAATTCAATATACGGAGAATGATCAAATGTGGCAAATACTTGCATGTTAATTCACCTTAATCCCTTTCTTAAATTCAAATGTGCTGGGTTGATACTTACTTTTCAAGTAATTCTTTTGTTCAGATACATAAAGCTTATTATTTTCAACTGTATTCATGTAAGAATCATATATCGTAAAGAAATAAAACGAAGGAAGATACATAAGCCATTGCTTGTCTAATACTTCCGTTGATCTCTCTATATCACCTAAAACTAAATAATGAAGCCCTTCAAGGAAATGTGAATAATGGATAAAAACAACGGCCGTAACAAGCGTAAAAATGGCTCCAAAAACCCTATGGATATAGAGTTGTCCAACGCTAGGGATGGTCATGGACCATAAAGTAGCTATTAGAGGGCTTCGCTTATCAAGGTAGTTGATCTCAAACGGTTTAACGGTTAATGCACTAACAGAAGGTTGTTCCTTTTCATTTATTAAATAAATCTTATTCATATCAACTGTTGTTCGATAACTATCCCATATTGCAAACAAGTAGACCGGAATATACATTAGCATATACCGTACATTTAACACTTCTTTCGCTGCATCAATATCTCCCATAAAGGAATACACCATAGCTAAGTTTAACTGTGTACTTTGATTAATAAAAAGCTCCCAACCAACTAAAGCAAACCCTCTAATGTATTTTGATAGAAGCAAATGCCCATAACCAGGAAAAGCTACAGACCACATTGCAATAATGTAAGGGTTTCTCAAGTGAATTTGAGTAGTACCAAAAATACTAAGATGAGCAAGTGTACGACGACTTTTTTCTTTAGATTTATTCAATATGACACCTCGTTGATGAAGAGTTACTTTGTTATTTTTAGTATAAATGTGCTTTTCATTCATTTTTTTATCTACTCAACAGGTATAGTTTCATGTTTCTTTTTAATGATTTCCCCTAATAAAAGCATCTTGAGGACTATTTAACTTGTTATGAATTGCTGTTACCATTCATTAACAACAATCTATACGAGGGGGAGATTCATGATGCGGAAGACTTTGTCGACTCTTCTATTCATACCATTACTCATAAGTTGTTCTAATCAAAGCTCTGAGGTTCAGGCTTACAAAGTAACCAAGGTACTAAATAAAATAGAAGATGAAACCTTCAACTCGGCGCTTCCTACTCAATTACCATTTAAACTTGATCTTATTCAAGTAAAACCAACACCTAAAGGACAACCGGGTCATTTTATTGAATATGTTGGAAAACAAGGGCAGATGATTGAGCTCTTTGTAACAACGAGTGAAGTCAATTTTAGTAAAGAGAATTTTTCAGAGGTAAGTATAAGTGATCTAAAAGGATGGTACACAGAAAAAGGGCCCCAAATTCTTGCTTGGGAACAAAATACTACGCATTACAAACTAAGCTACTACTCATTCAAGTCTGATAAAGACGTAACAAAGCAACAAATGATTCAAGTTGCTGAATCACTTGAGTTGATTGAAAAACAGTAGGCCATTCAAAAGAGTTTTTCTTCACTTAAATCTATTTCATTCCAAAATATATAAAGGTCACTAATCAGAAGTGACCTTTATTACACTTAGCTTATGTAGTTTTTTCTCCTTTGTTCAAATCCCTTTTCTTGTGAGTCTGCCATGTCCTTATCATAGATGGAATACCCACAATCACACTAACCATTAAACTCCACATGACATACCGCCATTCTCCAGTAAAAATCGAGACACCAAAAAAATATAACAGCTGTCCCACAAGAGCAAACCATGAGGCGATCCAAGCGAGCTTTAAGTTTTTCCTCATCTCCTTACCCCCTGCTTTTTTCTCTTTGTATTTTTGTAAAAGCAGCTCCTGTCCCCAACATGCATAAAATCACACCAACAGGGATCAACGTATAAGTAAGATATGGAGGTAGATTTAAGACGCCAGGAAAAATAGCTAAAGGAATACCTATATAAAGTCCTGATAATCCAAACTTATTCAAGTCATTTGAATCCATATTATTACCAGCTCCTTTTCATATAATCTATATGAAAAATTATTCCAGAAACCAGACTTTTTTACAACTGTTTCCAGCTATAATTAATAAAATGATCCCCCTTATCAATTTTTATATCCAGGACAAAAGAGTGAAGGAAACTCAGTTCGATTTCCCTTCACTCTTTTTTTCCATTTATTAATCCGTATGGTGTACCGCACAACGGTTCGGACCAATTTCAAGTTCTTGTTTACGCCCATAATCAACCTCTTCCATACCACGGTTAATCATAACAATTTCTTCGAAGTTTGGTGGCTTTACTGAACTGGCTGACTTTTCAACATCATTTAAAAAATCTTCTCTAGATGCTGTAAACATTTTTTCATTTCGTTCACGGATGTTTCCTAACGTATCCCCGATAAAACCCTCTTCATTCATCTCTCCATCAAAGTCTGCATAGTGGGCAGGTAATACAATAACATCATCCGCAATTTCAGATACTTTATTATAAACCGTGTTATATAAGTCATTCGCCCATTCGCGAACTTTGTTTCCTAGATCAGGGCGTCCTAGGCCACTTACAAAGATTGTATCTCCAGAGAACAAAAGTTTCTTATTCACAAAGAAGGACACACTGCCTGGGGTATGACCAGGAGTTTTAACAGCTAGCACTTCTAATTCGATATTTTTAAATTCAATTCTTTCATGTTCTTCGAATGGTTTAAAGTCGAATACGGCTCCTTCACTCTTCATCAGATAGTATGAGCCACCTGTAGCATCTGCTAACTCCTTACCACCTGAAATATGATCCGCATGCAAGTGAGAATCTACAATATGCGTAATCGTTGCACCTTCTTCTTTTGCCGCTTCAATATATTCATCCACGAATCTTGCAGGATCCACGATAAGTGCTTCGTCTTCAGATACAACCATATAAGATAAGCATCCTTTACCTACACGTACAAATTGGTATACAGAGATATCCTTATCTTCATACACCTTTGTTTTATGCAAGTGCTCACTCCACGCTTTCATTCCACCTTTGAAGTATGCTACATCCAGCCCTTCTTCTGAGAGCATATCGGCCACCATTTTTGAAGAACCCTCTTTTGCACATACAACAACGATTTCTTTGTCTTTTGGAAGTTGATCCATAATGTCTTCAACACCATCAATCAACTCAAAATACGGGATGTTTAAGTATTGGAAGTTCTCCCCCTCTATCTTCCAATCATTAAAGTCAGCCACATTTCGTACGTCAAAGATAAATAAATCCTCTTTGTTCAACACCTTTGTTGTCATTTCTTTTGCATTCATTTCTTTCACAGCCATTACTTTTACCCCCTAAGGTACTATTTTTGTTAAAAAAATTTATATTAATATGCTACTCGGTATCAGTTGGCATCCCCATTCCACTGCTTCATACCACCCAGCATATTATTCACTTTAAATCCCATGCTCTCTAATAAACCTGAAGCTGCTTTACTTCGATTTCCAGATGCACAGACAATAATGTGTTCTTGAGTTTGATCAATTTCATGTTTGCGTTTTGCTAATTCTGCTAATGGGATATTCTTTGCACTCGGAATTTTACCTGAAGCAACCTCACCATATTCACGAACATCAATAATACTCAACTCTTCCCTATTGTTTAAACGCTCTAGAACTTCTGTTGCTGTTGTTTCCTTCATATCCATAACCACCTTTTAGCAAAAAATCTATATTTTAATGATATCTCCTGGTACCTCTTTTATCTTTTCAGTTGGGTAGTAAAAACCTACAACTTCAAACCCTCTTCGCTTAAGTACCCTAACCCCTATATTTTTCTCGACTGAGTCAGATGCGATCACAATAACTTTCTGATTAGGGATCTTATCGGTGTACCTTTTTAAATAAGCAAGCGGAATTTCATACGCCCCTTTTATAGGTGAGTGAGATGAAGATATATAATCCCTTAAATCAATAACAACATGTTCGTTGTCTGCTTGATGAACATGATCTATATAAGAAGCCTGAATAACAGGTACGTATCGTTGGAATAAAACATATATCGTGTACATGATAAATAACACTAGTATCAGTTGCATAACTTTGTTCCCTCCTCATAAAGGAATTCAATAATAGCGTTGCACCATTAATTTTATACCCCTATAGGTATAATGTCAATCTATTCGTATAACGTTCAATAAATGTACACAGTTTATTAAATTGCTGTAGTTTCTGTGGAGCTTAATGTGGGAGGAACTCATTTATATAGTGAGGGAGGATGCGGGTACGCTCATTCTATAATAAAACGAGGGTGCCCTACTCAGGACACCCTCGTTTCTCAAATCACTATTTCACATCTTTTTTAGAAATATACCAATCAATATACTCTATGCCTTCTTCTTGTGCACGTTTCGCTGCTTCTTCCTGAGACTTCGGAGGTGGAACAACGGCTTTTTCACCTTCTGTCCAATTAGCTGGCGTAGCTACTCCATGCTTATCAGTAGTTTGTAGAGCTTTGACAAGACGAAGGATTTCTTGCATGTTTCGTCCTGTCGTTAGTGGATAATAGATAATGGAACGGATAATTTGTTTATCATCAATCACGAATACCGCACGGCTTGTTTCAACTTGGCTCTCACCTGGCATAATCATGCCATATTTCATGGCCACTTGTTTGTCTAAATCCGCAATCACAGGAAATTCAATCTTTGTATCGAAATTCTCTTCAATACTACGAATCCAGGCAATATGAGAAGGCACACTATCCACGCTAAGCCCTAGTAGTTCGGTATTTAGTTCTTTTAATTCAGGGTAAATCTCTTGTAAACCTACAAATTCTGTTGTGCAAACTGGAGTAAAGTCAGATGGATGAGAGAATAAAACAAGCCACTTGCCTTTGTAATCCTCTAGATTAATATTCCCTTGGCTTGTTGCTGCACTAAATTGCGGGGCTGGGTCGCCAATACGAGGCATGGTTGTTTTGGTTTCTTGATTTTCATTTTGATCCAATTTTCTTCCTCCTTTGATAAGTTGAATAGAAATTCCCATTTTCACTCATTCCACTAAATCTATTGCACAAACGTCATTTGTTCTTGTTCACTGTTTTGTCAGATTTATAGTAAAGCTCTGGTGAACATACTCACCCTCAGATTGAGAGGGACCACTCACTTTAAACAAGGAAAAAATAAGCAATAATAAGAAAAAAGATCACAATTGCTGTAAAAGTCATATAAATAATAATCCCATGAGAGGAACGAAATTCTTCTTTATTAATATTCCTTCTAGTCCGGTAGTAATTAATGGTTGAACCTATAATGGTTAATACCCCTATTACAAGGGAGGATAGACTAACGATAATTGCAAAGAGATCTCCAAGGGGGTTAATTGTCTTATTAATGTTAAAATGCAAAGTCGTAGCTAAAAACCCAATACCTATAATAGCAATAGCCGTTCGTATCCAAGCTAAATACGTTCTTTCATTGGCTAAATGTTCGCGGATACTCTTATATTCATTATTGCTTTGTTCATTCATGCTCTACACCTCATTACAAAGTAAAATCATTTGCTTCATTTATTAACCTTCTCAGTTATCCAATAATCATTTTCTCTTTCGGTTGATGGTAAGAATCTTTCTTCGAATTCCCTCTCATCAAGAATAGGAATGAGAAGATGCCTATTCTTCCAATAAACATAAGAATAATAATAATAATGACTTTTCCTACGGTACTTAAGTCAGATGTTATACCCATAGAAAGCCCTGTAGTACCAAAAGCTGAACACACCTCAATAAATATCCCCATCTCTCTTTGGGTTATTTAAAAGATTGGGTGGAATATTGTTTAAAGATAGCAAAAACCCCCATTTTTATCAATATAATGCTTGTTGAGGGGGGATCTACATCATGAAGGTCATCATCGTCCATATAACATAATAAAAAATATCGTTAATATAACTAAAACTAAAGCACCTAATAGTTGAATGGTAAATTAAATGCTTTTTTAGGATTTCAAGCCAATATCATATTAGCTTAAGCATCTTCTAACAGCCTAAAAAACCTCTTACCATATACTTCGAAAAGTTGGTAAGAGGTTTTTATATCGCTCATTTTTATAATTTATGTTTAAAATTTAGTGTAGAATAGCTTACATAGCCTTATCAGATACGAATTCTATAACTTCTCTCCATTACTTGCAATAACATCTTTGTACCAATAGAATGACTTCTTCCTTCTTCTTTCTAATGTGCCACTTCCGTCATCATGTTTATCTACATAAATGTATCCGTAGCGCTTAGCATACTGTCCTGAAGAGGCACTAACTAAGTCAATGCATCCCCATGAAGTATAACCGATCAAATCTACACCATCTTCTATTGCCTCACTCATCGCTTTAATGTGATCTCGTAGGTACTCAATCCGGTAATCATCATTAATACTTCCATCTTCTTCAACCTTATCGTAAGCGCCTAATCCATTTTCAACCACCATTAAAGGTTTTTGATAACGCCCATATAACTCATTTAAAGCTATACGCAGACCTACAGGATCAATCTCCCAACCCCAATCACTAGCTTTTAAGTATGGGTTCTTAACGCCACCGATCAAGTTCCCTTCACCTATTTCTTCAGGTGTTTTGTTTTTCTTCTCTGTCCTGGACATATAGTAACTTAGTGAAATGAAATCTACCGTACCTTCTTTAATCAACTCCAAGTCTCCGTCTTGAATATTAAGTTCGATTCCATTCTCTTTAAAGTAACGGTTGATAAACGATGGGTATTCACCACGAACATGAACATCACCACAGAAGTTATTGAAAATGCGTGCTTCTTGCTGCGCATACAAAACATTTTCAGGATTGCTGTCAAAAGCATACACAGGCGCATAAATTAGCATACATCCAATTTGCGAACCTGGAATGATTTCATGTCCTAATTGAACAGCTTTAGCACTTGCTACAAACTGATGATGAAGACCTTGGAAGCTTTCTTGAAGACGAGTTTCTTCACTTGTTGGGGAAAATCCAAGACCAAATAATGGCATGTGAGTTGCACCATTAATTTCATTGAACGTTAGCCAATACTTCACTTTATCTTTATATCGGTTGAAAATGACTCTTACATACCGCTCGAAAAATTCTACCAGTTTACGATTCTTCCAACCGCCATATTCTTTTATTAAGTGTAATGGTGTTTCGTAGTGAGCGATGGTCACTAATGGTTCAATACCATGTTTATGGAGTTCATCAAATACACGGTCATAGAATGCTAATCCTTCTTCATTTGGTTCCAACTCATCACCATTAGGGAAAATACGGCTCCAAGCAATACTCATACGAAATACTTTGAAACCCATCTCAGCAAACAATGCAATATCTTCTTTGTAACGATGATAAAAGTCAATTCCCTCGTGGTTCGGGTAATGATACTTTTCTGTATCCATTTCAAAATCAAAACCGGCCTGTGATAACAAATTAAGACGTACTTTTCCACCAGGTAAAACATCTGCTAGATTGAGACCTTTTCCACCCTCAAGATATGCACCTTCTAATTGATTGGCAGCTGTTGCTCCACCCCATAAAAAATTCTTTGGAAATGTCATATAATTAACCTCCTATTTGTGATTGAATAGTGTGGTTTCAGCAAGAAACCACACTTTAATTTTTATTTTTATTACTTAAGCTCTAATAAAACATCTGCACTTGTTACCGTGCTTTTATCTGTATTAGAAACTTCAACAAATGAGTTTGTGTTCGTTATAATAATAGGTGTTACTGTATCAAAACCATCCTTCTTAACACCTTCAATATCAACATCTAAAAGTAGTTGACCAGTCTCAACAATATCCCCTTGTTCTACATGAGAAACAAAGTGTTTTCCATCCAATTGAACAGTGTCTAACCCTACATGAATTAGTATTTCCGCACCTTCATCAGAAGTAATACCTATCGCATGTTTTGTTCTAAATAATGATGTAATTACCCCTTTAACAGGTGAAACTACTTTTCCTTCTGTTGGTAATACAGCTACGCCTTTACCCATTGTTTCAGAAGAAAAAACTTCATCAGAAACTTCATTCAATGGAACAACTTGCCCTTTTAATGGACTTGCGATTTCTAATTTTTCGCCTTCATTTAAAGAAGGGGTTGTTTTGGTTTTATCTTGTGTATCCTTAGTATTCTCTTGTGTTTCCTCGGTATTTTCTTCTTTATTAATGTCAGCAAAGAAATAAGTTAATACGAATGATAAAACAGAACTAACTACTGTCGCTACTATTGAACCCATGAATGCATAATTTAAACCTTCTTCAGGGTGAATAAAGCTAGGCATCATGAATACCCCTAATCCGCCCATCACCCAAAGTTTAGTACCGAAGAATCCTAGAATTCCACCACCGATTGCTGATGAAATAATTGTAAAGATGAAAGGTTTTTTGAGGGGTAGAGCAATACCGTACATCGCAGGTTCCGTTACACCGAATATAGCTGATATAAACGCTGGGGCACTTAGTGCTTTCGTATTTTGGTTTTTTGTTTTTATCCAAACAGCTAAAACAGCTGTTGCTATTGCAAACGAGTGTGCGAAGATCATAGCTAATATTGGGTCAAAACCTTGTGTTGAAATGTTATTGATTGCGATCGGAACAAGCCCCCAATGAAGACCAAACATAACAAATACTAACCACAATCCACCAACAAATAATCCTGCTAGTACAGGGCTTAAATCATATGCCCAAATCGTTGCTTGTCCTAATAATTGACTTGCCCAAGTTGCAACGGGACCAATCGCAATAAATGTTAACGGAATAATAATAAGCAATGTTAACATTGGAACTAAGAACATTCTAACGACTGATGGTATGACCCTTGTAAGAAATCTTTCTAGTTTTGCTGCGAAAATTGTTGAAATAATAACTGGTACAACTGACATAGAATATTTCATTAAGATGACTGGTATGCCGAAAAATTCGATATAAACAGGTGATTCAAATACGGTGCCTTTGAATAATGTGTACAATGGATCTCCTGATGAAGAGAGATCTCCAATTGCAGGATAAACGAGCGCCATTCCGATTACCATACCAATGAATGGAGTTCCTCCGAACTTTTTCATGGCTGAATATCCTAAAAGAATAGGTAAGAAATAAAAAAGTGCGTCACCTGTGGCATTTAAAACTTGATAAGTCCCTCCTGTATTATCAAGCCATCCAAGTGCAACAAATAAAGCATTAAACCCTTTAATCATACCAGAAGCTGCTAACACACCAAGAATTGGCATGAAGATCCCTGAAATCAGTTCGACGAATCGATTTAACAAACTGCCTTTTTCTTGTTCTTCGTTGTCTTGACTTTGTTCAGAGTCAAATCCTCCAACTTCCGCGACCGCTTTATAAACATCAGCAACATGATTTCCAATAACAACTTGATATTGGCCGCCGCTTTGTCTAACAGATACAACTTGATCATGGCTTTTTAAGGCTTCTGTATCTGCCTTTCCTTCGTCCTTCAATTTAAAGCGCAGCCTTGTAATACAATGTGTAACGCTGTTGACGTTCTCTTTTCCACCAACTAATTTAATGATGTCTTGTGCGAGTTTTTTATAACTCATCTTGAACACCTCCACAAATTTTCCAAAAAATAAAACCTAAATCATTCCACTCGGAAGACGTAATACGCCCTCTCGTTAGAATGATTTAGGTTTTGCCTCGGAAGTAACAATCCTAAAAATTTTTATTTTATTTTTTTACTACTCTTTGAATATGAATCAATAAATAGAGCATTTCTTCCTCTGTTAACTCATATCTATATTGTTTTTCTACAAACTTTTTTATTTTTTCGGTACATTTATAAGCGTCAGGGTACTTATTCTTTAAAACGTTTATGAGGTCATCCTCGTTGTTTTTATTATAATGAGTCCCCTTTACTAACCTATGGGCGAAAAACTTTAAATGAGTTATGAAACGGTAATAATTTAAGGAATTTTCATCAAAGTCTACTTTTAAATGATACTTAACAATTGTCAAAATATCTTGCACAATCTTCGTCATATCCATAATATTCGTCATGTCTTCATTAAGTTGAGCATTTACAATATGGAGTGCTATAAAAGCTGCCTCATCTTCAGGTAGAATAACATTGAATTGATCACATATCATGTTCAGTGCTTCTAGTCCTATATCAAATTCCTCTTTATAAATATGCTTGGTTTCCCAAAGTAATCCATTTTTTATTGGTAAATTGCTGTTGTAACGCTCTATCGCGAAATAGATATGATCAGTTAAAGATATATAAATACTATCATTTAGTTTCTTCCCGAGTTGAATTTTAGCATATTGAATAATATTCTCGGAGAGTTCCATATATTCAATTGGAATATCTGAAATTAAAGTTTTAAATTTTTTTGTCATATCCTCATCTTCTAAAGTGAAAATCTTCTCGACCTTTTCCTCACTTATATCATCACCAGGACGTTTATTGAAAGCAATCCCACGCCCCATGACGATAACTTCTTGCTCGTCTTTAATTGAGACGATCACATTATTGTTTAATATCTTTTCGATCTTCACTTTTTTCACCTCCGATAACAAAAAAAAGACAAAACCTCCCCCCATGTAAAAAGGAATCGGTTTTGCCTGATTAAACAGTAACAATCCGTTTGTATGCGCTTTAAATATAAAATATCACATAGCTTCCTTATTTGCAACTGATTTCTTGTTACCACTATTCATACTTCGAGTTAACTTTGTCTAATGAATTAGCAATTTTAATTAATGTCTCAGGAGTAACATTATCAGAAGCTCTGTTATCTATGCTTAGCATGTATTGCCATTTATTTTTATCAAACAACAAAACAGAGAAGTACCTTAATTCAAGATAGGTGGCTTCACTTCCATCCTTGAGCTTAAACACTTTATGGGTGTAGCGATTTTTACTTGATACTTTATGCTCGACTGGTCGTACATCTATTTTGTAATGATTTTGAGGAATTTCTTCACTTATAAAAATCAATTCTAAAGAATCATTTATATCGCCTTTTAAATCTTTGAATTTTCCAAAATAATGAGTGAAGCTTAATGGTGGCATCCTTAGAGGTAGTTTGAAATCTTGTTTGAAATGCTCTTCAAACTCTTTTATCGCTTCATCAACGCTTGTATAGCCATACTCTGGGTACAATTCATCAAACGTAGGTGGCTCATCTTTTGTATTCGCATAGGTAGGTTCTACACAGCTCGCTAAAATTAGGCTAATTAATAAACACACAACACTTTTCATATATTTCACCTCATCATACAGTTGAGTTTAATGTTTCCCTCATTCATTAAAAACATCCTTTCCATAAAAAAAAGCAGGCTACTCGCCTGCTTTTTTCTAATCCTTAATAAACTTCCGATTAACCTTCTTCCCTTCATATGAAAACAACACATGACGATCCTCCACCATCGTATCCATATGAACAGGACGCCCCCAAAGTTGGTAAATGTATGGCATAACCTTCTCCAGATAATCCAGATCAAGCTCAACACCTTCAAAATGATGCTTGAGATAAAGCTCACCATTTTTTAAGTAATCGCCATCCTGGACAGTAAGATATGGGAACCCTCCATTTACTCGCATTGTAACGAGTTGATTCCGAACTTCTTCATAATCTTTATCAGTAATTTTGTAGTCGCGACCTTGCTTTTGGAATAGGTAAAGATCTTCTTTATGGCATAAATCCTTTGTTAAATAGTTTCGGATGAATGAGATGTCTGATTCGATTTCACGTACTTCAAACATTTTCTCTCGTCCTGATCCAGGCTTAACCCCTAGCTCTTTCATTTCCTCTGTTGGGTTATTGTAACGCTCCTCGATATCTTCAAAGATCTTCAAGCCTAAATAGTAAGGGTTGATTTGCGTTCTAGAAGGTTGAACGACCCCAGCGTTGAGCTTTGCAAATTCAATGGACTCGTCACTTGTTAAGTTCATCTCGCGTAGGATTCTTGCATGCCAATAGGAAGCCCAGCCTTCGTTCATGATCTTCGTCTCCAACTGTGGCCAGAAATAAAGCATCTCTTCTCTCATCATGGTGAGGACATCGCGCTGCCAATCCTCTAACTCACGGCTGTACTCTTCAATGAATAAGAGTAGATCTTTTTCAGGTTGCGGTGGGAATTTCTTTTTCTTCTTTTTCTTTTGAGGTTGTTTCTTTTCCTCATCAATTTTCCAAATATCATCGTATGGTGTCGGACGTGGGCCTTCGAGTTCTTCCTCTTCTTCAACCTCATCCCAGGTCCAAGCTAGTTTTGGTCTTAATAAGGAAGGATCGATATGTTCTTGAATGGCAAGAACAGCATCAATGAACTCCTCTACCGTTTTACGTCCATGAATTTTTTCGTAGTAGGCGATACGCTCTGCCGTTGCCGACATTTTCTCAACCATATCGCGGTTGGTATTTTGAAAGCGTACGTTATTTTTAAAGAAATCGCAGTGTGCGAGTACGTGTGCGACGATCAGTTTGTTTTGAATCAGACTATTGTTGTTTAATAGAAATGCATAGCATGGGTCAGAGTTCACGACGAGCTCGTATATTTTACTGAGACCAAGATCATAATGAAGCTTCATTTTATGATATTGCTTTCCGAAGCTCCAATGTGAGAATCGTGTTGGCATCCCATAAGCTCCGAACGTGTATATAATGTCAGCGGGACAGATTTCGTAACGCATCGAATAAAAATCAAGGCCAAACCCTTCAGCGATTTCGGTAATTTCCTCAATTGAACGTTGCAACTCTTTATGTTCTGTTTGGTTCACGCTCATCTCCCCTTCATACGTGTCTTATAAGTAGTGTATGAGGGAGATGGTCGGGAATGAACTTTTGATTTGTTCTAATCGTATTCTGAGAAAGTAAAAATTATTGAGATGTCTCCGTAAATGTAATATCAATTAGCTTTTCCGTCTCTGTTTCAAACTTCAGATCAATAAACACCCCAAATTCATGATTTTCCTTTCGTAACCACAATTTGAACTTCTCAACTGAGTAGGTTTCTTTCACTTCTTTTCCTCTATGAAGATAATCGATGATATCAGCGTCAGGATATTTTTCTTTCGTTTTGCTCATGGCAAGACGTCCCCACTTGGCGTAAGATGGTGTCTCTTCATATTGACGTTGTTCTTTAGAAAAGATATTTTCTTGCGGCATAGAGATTATAGATAATGTGATGATGATACTTAAGAATATTTTCATTGTGAACCATCCTTTTTAGTTATAGGTTCTGACAATGTTAGGCTTTTATCCAAAAAAGAAAAACACGCTCATTTTTTCAGAGCGTGTTTTCAGATTCGTTCTATTTTCTACGAAGAATGGCATCATGTTGATCCAAGTCATTCACATTGATGTTTGTGTCTGCGCTGGCTTGACCTTGGATATTTTTATTACAGGAAGAACAGACAAAGATCTTTGATTCTCCACGTTTTAGCTTTTGATATTGCGGATGTTTTGAATCGATTTCACTATGTTTTTTACATGTCATGCATTGAACCTTCAAAATACCATCCCCTTCCCTTTCTTTTAGTATAGCAATTTTTTCCTAAATGGGTGTTCAGTTCACCAGATTGTCACTTTCTCGACTTTTGTACATAATCCCCCATGATCCACAAACACTAGAGGAGGAATCCGGTAATAAGGCGGGTGTCCTATGTTCAGTTTTTTGCCTCCTTTAGTTATTATTTTTGTTATTTATATATTTGTGGTGCGGATGCTTGGAAAGTCTGCTTTGGCACAACTGACGCCACATGATTTTGCGGCCCTTTTCTTTTTGGCCTATGTAGCATTTCAGCCGATTCAAATTGATACATACGTCCAATCGTTTATCGGCATCGTTGCGATTGGATTAACCCACTATTTAATGTCTAGATTAAGTTTGGTCGATGGAGTTAAACACTGGATCATTGGACAACCGACTGTGCTTGTTCGGCATGGAGAGATCCTTCCTGCGAACTTAAAGCGCAGTCACTTTTCTCTTACCGAATTGTTATCCGTGTTACGGACATCAGGATACCCTCGGGTCAAAGATATTGAGTATGCCTTTTTGGAACCGAACGGGGATGTTAGTATCGTCCCCAAGCGTGAATATGCTCCACTTACACCTAGCCATTTAGGTATGGAGCCTGAATATGAAGGGATTCCGTTAACCATGATTGTAGAAGGTAAGGTCCAGAAGCGTAATTTAAAGCTAATTAATCGAGATGAGGATTGGTTGAACCAACAGCTGGCTTCACAAGGTTTTCATAATACATCGAACATCTTTTTTGCCTACATTTTGGATGGGGATAATGAACTTGAAATTGTATCTTATCCTACAAATACGAAAGAAAGCGAGGGCTAAGGGGGCGCTCGTTTTTTTTATGAGTTAAATGTTGTAAATATGAGCGACTACAAATTTTTATGGGCGGGTAACAATCGATGTGAGCGGTGACTTGGATTTATGATTGATCTGGTAAGAATATGAGCGATCACCTATATTTTTGATCACTTTTTACCAAAATATGAGCGTTCTTGCCTTTATACAAAAAATGAGCACTCGTCGGAACGAGCGCTCACCTATATTATTCAGCTTCTGGGAATAGACGGTCGGTCATCTGACCAAACTCTTGAAAAAACCCACGAACGGGGTCACCATTTCTTACATCGTCTACATAGTCACCAGTCATCTTGAAGAAATCTGGGTTTGCTGACACATATACATTATCGATATCAGGGTCTGTGTTCTTCACAATATCAGCGATTTTACTTTTTAAATTATCGTTGATTTCACGTTTATTGTCGCCTTCTTTTACAACAGCTACATAAGCATTGTTTTCTGTTGTAAGAACGTAAGAGCGATCAACTTCACTTACCTGACTTGAGATGTTCTTCGCTGCTTTACGAGCAACATCATATCGATTATTGTTATCATTGTTCATGTTGTCATAGTCCTGACCATCACGGTTTCCATTAAAAGGACCATTGTCATAATCGACATTATTAAATCCATCTTCATTAGGGGAATATTGCGTGTTGTACGCACTATCTTCATAGTCATTCCCTTTCTTACCCATTCTTGCTTCTTGATCGTCTCCTGCCTGGCAACCAAATAAAACTGTTGCAGACAGTAACGTCATTCCTAATACTTTCACCTTCATGATGTGTTTCCTCCTTGAAGAAATATTGTGGTGTGTTCTTATTATGAGAAGATCATCAACTCTTTATTCTTCAAGGAGGCGTTTGGATTACTGCCTATTTTCGGATATAGGAGTAAATAAACTAACACCAGATATTTCAGGTTGTTCTTTGCCGCCATTCAGCTCATTATAAAAAACAATAAGTCCGATTACCATTAAAATAATTAACATGATGGTAAATGCATTTCGTTTGATAAACGATCAACCTTTCATAAAATTACATTTACAGTAAAGATTCCCGAAGTTTGCTTCAAGAAAACACGAAAAAAGCTGCACTATTTAGCGCAGCTTTGGTTTACTCTTAGTGATTATTCGGATGCTTCAGTTGAGATTTCGCACCTTTTTTGGAACGATACTCTTTACCTTTATTTTGATCACCAGAAGCAATTTCTTTTCCAAATTCTTCGTTCATCTTACCGCCTTTTAGTTTCCCTGTTCGTTTTGGCGAGCTTTGGTTTTGGCTTCCTTTTGCACCATTTCGGCTTGTCATGGATGACTCTCTCCTTTGTAAGGTTGTCATCATTAGATTTCGCTCGTCAGGGAAGAACTATACACAAATCAAGTCGAGCAAGTTTTAACAAGACCACCATAAACGTCATAGGGTGCTTAATCCGTAAACCGGCAACAATAGAAATAACCCTTCGTGAAAGGGGTCAATAACACATGTCAGTCTATATTGCCGATTATGATAAAGCGCTCTATTTTACACTGTGGGGACAATGGGACGATTTGCTGATCTTAATGGTACGAACACAGGACGACTTCTTATCCAAAAAAATCGAAACATTTTTGCACGCGTATCACTACTCCTCAAATGATCAGCAAGTCATGACCATGCATCATAACCTGATGCATTACATTGACCATGCTATGCTCAATACCCCATCTTATACCATGATGGATGAAGAACAACCCACCTTACACTAGAGCTTTAATAAAAACAGCCTCTCCAATGGAAAAGGAGAGGCTGTTCTTTATTTTGTATAACGATCTAGATACCATTTAAATTCACTGAGCACAAAATCCACTTGCTCACTCGCCTCATCGGCTAGTTTATCTTCTTCACGAATAAAACAATATGGATCAAGAACTAATTGATTTGGGATTACATTAGCATAAAGGCCGCGGCCGATTGTTCTCATTTGGTTTAAGGAATTAATTCCACCTTTTCCTCCACCTGCTACTGAAAAAAGTAGTGTAGGCTTATGGCGAAAATGGTCTCCCCCTAAAAAATCTAAGCAATTTTTTAAAGCTCCACTCATTCCGCTATGATATTCAGGTGATAACCACACAAAGGCATCTGCTTCATCAGCCGTTTTCTCGAGAAGTTGCACCTCAGCGTGATCTTTTTGTTCTTTTTCCCCATTAAAAAGAGGAAGTTCTAATGTACTTAAATCCACTAATTTTGCATCTAATTTTTCTGCAACATGCTTTGCTGCGATACGTGTTCTACCATATTTTCTTGGTGTTCCATTAATTACTACGATATTCAACGTAAATCCTCCTTTGATCTCTACAAACAGTGTACCCTACCAAGTGATTTGCTACATCGATGGATGGAAGGAATTTTTAATACAAAAAAAGCCTGATATACATCAGACTTTTCTCAGACTTTAGACTGAAATCATTACGCTTTTTTCAAATACTTTACCGCAAACAACGCTGCCTGTGTACGATCATGTACTTCAAGTTTAGACAAGATGTTGGATACGTGCGTTTTGACCGTCTTTTCTGTGATGTATAAACTACTCGATATTTCTTTATTGCTTTTTCCCTTCATGATCTCCTTAAGGACATCACTTTCTCGTTTGGTTAACGAATCGATTTTCGCTCGCTCTTCTTTTTCATTATCCCCAGTGACGTGTGTCATCAAATGTGAAGCAGCTTTTGCTGTAATCGTACTTTCACCTTTTACAACTCTTCGAATGGCTTCAGCTAGTTCATCAGGCTCCACGTCTTTTAATTGATAACCATTTGCTCCAGCTTGGATAGCTGGAATAACGGAATCATAATCCGAAAAGCTCGTTAGCATCATGATCTTCACCTGATCATTTTCCGCTCGAATCGCTTTCGCTGCTTCCACACCGTCCATTTCGGGCATCTGTACATCAAGAAGTGCAACATCAATCTCTTTAACTTTGATTATATCTAAGGCTTCTTTCCCGTTTGAGGCCTCTGCTACAACCTCAATATCGGTCTGTGTCTGAAAGAAGAACACAAGACCTTTGCGCACAACCTGATGATCGTCGGCTATCAGGATTTTTATCGCCATCTTTCTTCCCCCTTACGAAAATGGGATAGTGACACGTATTGTGGTTCCCTTACCGATCCCACTTTGTATTTCACATTCGCCACCAAGCGTTTCTGCTCGTTCACACATCCCCTTTAGCCCAAAGGATGGATAGTTCTCATACGCTTCTTGATCAAAACCTTTGCCGTTATCTTCAATGATTAATATGGCATGATCTTGTTGTTTATGAAGGGTTATAGAAACACGGTCACATTGCGCGTGTTTTTTTGCATTATGAAGCGCTTCCTGGCCGATGCGCCATAAAGCTTCCTCTATCGCATTCGGCATTCTATGTGTTCCTTTTGACGAGACGTTGTTTTCCAAACCTATTTTGTCTGCGTGTTGTTTGAGGCCAGATAGCACGCCTTCTTCTAACCCATGAGGTTTTAGTCGTTGGATGAGTGTACGCATTTCTTTTAGCGCATCTGAACTCATGGTTTGAATCGAATCCAGCTGCTGCGTAAGAGAATCTTCTTTGGTTAACGTTTTAGCACCTTTAGCTGTAAGAACCACTGAAAATAAAAGCTGGTTCACTGAGTCGTGAAGATCCTGCGCAAGGCGTGCTCGTTCGTTAAAACGTGCCATGTCTTTTTCCCGGTCCTGAAGTCGGAGGTCTCGAAAAGATAAATCGACGTATTCAATGGCTAAGTCTAATGTATCTGTTTCCATTGGTTTTAATCGTCTACGAAAACGAATGTTGAGCATATCCTTTTGATCGGATAATTCATAATGATGATAAAGTTGAACGTGCTTCTCTACTTCGTCATCCCCTAATTGGAATCCTTGAATATGTATGGAGATGGCTTCAATTGGTAGTAATTTGCGTAATTCTTCTAGCGTGATATAACTTAACTCTTCTATATTCTTTGCATTCCGCACACGTTTTGAAAGAGTATGTAACTGTTCCAAAAGACGTACGCGCATTTCTTCTTTTTCGTATTGTTCAATTCGTTTAAGTGCAGTACCCATTTGAAGTGCGACTGCTTCAATCAGATCGAGTTCTTCTTTTACATATGTCGAACGATTGGGTGCTGCAACATTTAAAAGCCCGAATGTTTCCGTAGGCGTTTTGAGTGGGACAGTGGCATGGTGCGTAATACCATTTGTGTCTTCTCTTCCCGCTTCAATCTCTTTTTTAATTCGCTTACAGCTCATAATATTCGTCGCTTCCGTTAAGGAGCCTTGTTTATAGCTATTGATACAATAGCAATCCTCCCCACACATCGGCTGCTTGTCATCATGAGATAAAGCTGTCGGGAGGGATGCATCAGCCACAAGATGGATATCTTCTTCCTCAAGAAAAATCCAACCGCTTTCAAAATGCGTAATTTGAATGAGCTGCTTCAACACTTGTTGAAGCATATCCTCTTTATGCTGGCACTGATTTAACGTTTCCGCGATCGTCTTTAACGTCTCTAACCTTTGCCGTTCATCAAACATGGGATCCCAAACTTTCTGTAGTAACGTTATGAATAGTATATCAAAAATGTGGAGGTGTGGGTAAGAAAGCGCTTTTGTGTGTGAGTCAGGGAAGGTGTGATTCGGGCGGGCTTCCTCACTAATCTAGTGGCTTCATCACTTATTTATGGGAATTCCTCACTTATATGGCGTGCTTCTTCACTTTTTCGCACAACTTCCTCACTTATAT
>NZ_KE384336.1:77774-94397 GCF_000425225.1 Pontibacillus marinus BH030004 = DSM 16465
CGCGCTTCTTCACTTTTTCGCACAACTTCCTCACTTTTACGACGCGCTTCTTCACTTTTTGCACAACTTCCTCACACTCCACCAAAAAGAAAAACCTGGCCTCAGCCAGGTTTCTCCTCTCATTCTCACTTACGGTCTTGGATAATCTTGTACTAACGGGTGAAGCTGTAGTTCATCAATCATCATGTGTTTCGGAGCGCTTGCCATGTATACAGCTGCTTCTGCGATGTCTTGAACTTTTAGCCAGTCTTCTTTTTCTGGAAGACCTTGTTTCGAGTCTGCAAAATAGGTATCGACCATTCCAGGGTTGATGGTCCCTACGCGAATGCCGTATTCGCGTAGCTCTTGAGAAATAGATCCCATGAAGCCCTGTACCGCATATTTTGTGGAGGCATATAGAGATCCATTTGGAATGGTATAGCGTCCAACGTCAGACGAAACGGTAATGATTGTACCGAACTTGTTCTGTTTCATGGTTGGGATCACAGCTTTCGAGCAAAGGAAGACGCCTTGTACGTTTACCTCATAAACCTTTCTCCATTCTTCTACCGTTACCTCTTCTACAGGTTTGAACATGCCGATTCCAGCATTGTTCACTAGAATATCCACGGTACCATAAGCGTTTTTCGTCGCTTCTACCACATGATCAAGCTCGTCTTCTTTCGTTACATCTGCCTGAAATGATTCGATATTGGTGTACCCTTCATTTTCAAGTTCTTTTTTGGTTTGGTGGATGTCATCTGAGCTTCCTAAGATGGATAAGTTCACACCTTTTTCGGCGAATTGGCGAGCCATCTCTTTTCCAATGCCTCTTGAAGCTCCCGTGATGATCGCTGTTTGATTCTTGATCATTTATCCTTCATCCTCTCTATCCTTTTGATCTAGTCGTTTGGAACAACTTCCGTAGATATGTTTTTATAATTGATTTCAAATAAGTCTTTTCTGCGGTCGCGTAATTGGCGAACCGTACCTGACTTACGTTGTCGGCGCAATACCTCCAAGTCAACATCCCCAACAACGACGGTTTCGATGTTCGGGTGACACTCTCCTACAATGCCATCGCGTGCGAATTCAAAATCGGATGGTGTGAAGATTCCAGATTGGGCGTATTGAATGTCCATATTCTCAACTTGTGTGAGGTTGCCGACTGTTCCAGCAATAACGGTGTACACTTGATTTTCCACCGCACGAGCTTGGGCACAATATCGAACACGCAAATATCCTTGTCGCTCATCCGTACAGAATGGGCAGAAGATAATATTTGCTCCCTGGTCTACTGCATAACGAGTTAGCTCTGGGAACTGAATGTCATAGCAGATCTGAATGGCAATTTTACCGCAATCCGTATCAAACACTTTGACCGTATCACCAGGCTGAATCCCCCACCATTTACGCTCATTCGGTGTAACGTGTATTTTATATTGCTTTTCAATGGTACCATCTCTTCGGAACAAGTAGGCAATGTTGTACATTTGATCCTCTTCTTCTACGAAATGGGAACCACCGATGATATTCACATTATACTTCACTGCCAAGTCGGTAAACAATTCAATATAATCTTCTGTGTATTCCGAGAGCTTTCTAACGGATCGTGATGGAATTTTTTCATCGATCACAGACATAAGTTGTGTTGTAAAGATTTCCGGGAAAACGGCAAAATCGGATCCGAAATCGCTTGCAACATCAACGTAATACTCAACCTGGCGAGAAAATTCCTCGAAGGTATCGATGTCTTTCATCATGTACTGAATGGCTGTGATGCGTACAGGATAAGACGTTTTAAAATAGCGCTTCGTTGTAGGACGGTAGTCAACATTGTTCCATTCCATTAACGTCGCATATTTTCTTGAGGCTTTATCATCTGGTAAATAGTTTGGATTAATGCGCATGACGGTAAACCCGTTCATGATCTGAAATGTTAAAACAGGGTCATAAATATTTTGATTCATGACTTCTTGAACGTATTCACGTGGAGACATCTTGTCCTCATATTTATAATAGTTCGGGATCCGTCCACCAATAATCATACTCTTTAAGTTCCACTGCTGGGCCAATTCTTTTCTCGCCTCGTATAACCGACGACCGATTTTCATACCTCGATACTCAGGATGAACCATCACTTCAATGCCATATAAATTATAGCCTTCTGGGTCATGGTTCGTGATATACCCCTCATCTGTAATATCATCCCATGTATGTTTATCATCATACTCATCAAAATTCACAATTAAACTTGAAGAACTTCCAATAATCTCGCCTTCTACTTCGACAACGATTTGCCCTTCTGGAAAATGCTCAAGATGACTCTCCAGATGCTCCCGCTTCCATGGGTCCATATTGGGAAAACAGATGTCTTGAAGCTTCAAAATGCTATCAATATCTTCTTTTTTTAGATTACGAACTTCTACCTTTTTTTCAAATTGCGAAAGATCCAATTTGGACATGGACTCATATCCTTTCAGCATTGAAAAACAACGAGGTTTTTCATCAGATTATGTTCTATACCTTTATCGTAAGCAAAAACGATTCGCTCTGTCTAGTCCTTTCTATTGAAGTATAGTTTACCCTGAATTGTTACAAAATAGAAAGAAAAGTACAGGAGACGTTTTGAGGAGGTCACCCATGTTTGAGGATTGGAACAGCTGGAGTTTGGGGAGAGTGCTAACCATTGTTTTAGCCATTGGTTTTATCATGATCTGGTTACAAGTATCCGTATGGCATCATCGTGGCAAATTTCATAAGTGGCAAATGTGGATTCCTGTAGTGGCACTTCCCTTTTTTGCATTGTCCAGTTTGTTCATCGCCTTTTATTCTCTTACCTGGGCCGGGTGGATTCATACATTTCTTATGATCATTGGAATCGTTGCTGGAGGTTACGGTGGTGCACTCCATCTAATCGGGATATCGAAACGAACAGGCGGGTTTAAATATGAAAACCTCCAGTCAGGGCCTCCATTTGTTTTGCCTTTTACAATTGCAGCTTTTTGTTTCATTCAACTATTTAACCTGTGGTATTAAAGGAGCGTTTATAGATGAAAGATCAACATCCGAAAAAGACATATTATCCAACATATGACGTGATGAGTGAAAAAGGCGAATGGGATCCGGTTACACAACAAGTGATTCAGAATCGTACGCACCCAACTGAAGGGAATGTTTTAACACCTGAAATGAAGCGTACATTACAAGCTTATTCGAAAAGTCTATTTCCATCCCATGTGGGTGAACAAACCCTGAGTATATCTTTAATTTTGGATCATCGATTAACGGAAAAGAAATTAAAATCCTATCCGAAGAACTCTCTTCTCTCAAAAGAAGAGATCATTTTATATGGTCTTGAGCATGCTGAAGAAGAGTGTGTATTAACGGATCAAACACCTTTTTTCCAAATGTCTGATGATGACCGGCTAAAAAAAATAATTAGCTGGAAGCACCAGCTCGGTGAAGAATCGGTGTGGAAGAATGTCAGCTGCGATCTCTTTTACTCAACCTTGACGAGCGAATTATTAAAACTGATTTACTCTGATCCAAGTATTTGGTCGAATATTGGTTATGGAGGTCCGGCTTATCCTAGAGGGTATTACGCATATGGTCCGAAGCAATTCGATAGCTGGGAGGCTAAACCACATGACGAAAACCTCTCATGATGTATGTATTATAGGAGCAGGTGCTGCAGGTTCTGTTATCGCCTCCCATCTTGCCAAGAAAGGCTTGAACGTTGCGATGCTAGATGCTGGTCCGCACCGGGATCCTCAAAAAGATTTTGCAAGTGACGAACTTGAGATGGAAAAGCTATTTTGGGATGAGCCACGGATCAGTAAGGGGAATGACCCGATCGATTTATACCGAAGTACGAGCGGAAAAGGAGTTGGAGGCAGTGCGGTCCATTATACCGCACAACTATTGCGCTTCCACCCGAAAGATTTTACGAATGCAGACTGGCCCATCTCTTATAAAGACGTGAATCCTTTCTACGAAGACATGACAAAACAATTGCATCTTGCAGGCCCATCATCTTTTCCGTGGAAAGAATTTGGAGATCGTTTCCCTTTCCCTGCTCACCACGACCTCTCAAATAATACACTTAAATTTCGCGAAGGGTTAGAAAAAATGGGGATGAAGCACGCCGTTTCCCCTTTGGCCATATTGTCCGCTCCCTATGATGAGCGCCATCCTTGTATTAATCGGGGTTTCTGTGAGGAAGGGTGCATGCCTGATTCCAAAACTACCCCATTAAATACGTTTATTCCAGAATCTTTACAAGCCGGGACGACACTTATCCCTGAGGCAACAGCTGTCAAAATTGAAACAGGGGATGACCGTAAAGCGAAGTCCGTGCATTACATATTAGATGATCAACAGCATGAAATTGAGGCTTCTATTGTGGTCGTAGCAGCCTATGCTGTTGAAACGCCTCGCTTGTTGCTGCAATCGAAGAACAATGATTTCCCAGAAGGGTTGGCGAATTCATCTGGATTAGTTGGTCGCTACCTCATGACAAATATGAACGATCACCTTATCGCCAAGTTTCCAGAAGAAATCAGAATGTATCGCGGCAACCCTGTTCAGGCACTGACCATGGACTTTTATCAAAAAGGCTTTATTCTAAATTCATACGGAATGCGACCCGTGCGCCTCGCCTCATTATTTTTCGAAAACGATGCATCCTGTGTAGGCGAAAATTTGCGTAGACGCATGCTCGATTATAATCACTTCACTGGTTTTGCTATGCTCGGTGAGGTTCAGCCTCAAAAGGAAAACCGTGTGGAGCTTAGTGGGCAAAGAGATCGTTTTGAACAACCTGTCCCTAGAGTTACATTTTCCCACCATGAAAAAGATCTCTCGATTCGAAAACAAGCAAAAGAAATGATGGAGAGAGTCGCCCGTGCAGCAGGTGGGGAGCCATTGTACCACCTGGAGGCTCATGCACATTTGATGGGAGGATGCCGAATGGGGAATGACCCTGCTACTTCCGTCGTAAACAGCTATGGACAGACCCATGATATTGAAAACCTATTTGTTGCGGGTGCACCAACGTTTGTAACAGCTCCAGCAGCCAATCCAACGTTAACGGTTTATAGCCTTGCTCAGCGTTCAGCGGAATATATCGAATCCTACTTTAAGAGCATTCGTTCATAATTTGAAATGGATGAATTGAACTGTTTCAAAACCCAAGGTATGATAGATAGGAAGAGGTGGAGCCTATGAACGGTTTTGAAAAGCGAACGCAGCAAAAAAAGCGTAAAATTTTAAACACCGCATTTGAGCTTTTTACAACACATGGTGTGCAGAAGGTTAGCATTCAGCAAATTGCGAAAAAAGCTCAAGTGTCTCAAGTTACGATTTATAATTATTTTGGAAGCAAAGAGCAAATGCTCGTTGAATCAATAAAAGATTATTATATGAAGCAGATTGAACGGTTCGAAAAGCTCGTTGAAGATCCTGAGTCAGATTTTAAAGAAAAAATTGAATCAATCATTTCGATTAAAAGCGAAAATATTCTTAGCTTTAACCCTGACTTCCTTCAAACGTTCGTCTCCGACATTCCTGAGCTACAATCCTTTATTCAAGAAATCATGGAAAACCATTCAATGCCTCTATTTATCAAGCTGTTAGATGAAGGAAAGCAACAAGGATACGTTCAACAGAACATCTCCGTGGATATTTTGATGTTTTACATGAACATGTTTTATGAAGGCATTCAAAAACGGAAAGATCTATTCGAAACGGAAGAGTCCGTGCAAAAATTTTCGGATGAGATTTTGCATTTGTTCTTCTATGGAATTATGGGGAAATGATCGTAAAAAACCGAGCATCTAAGCTCGGTTTTTCTTTTCTTATCCAATTTTATAAACACGTGCTTCATAAGGCTGAAGAAAACCATCTCCAAGCTCTACAACATTCTTATGACCATAATTCGATATCAGCAGGCTTGCTTCTTTACCGATAAATGCTTCTGGTACCTGATAAGACTGCTCTTCTCCAGTGAAGTTATTTAACACAAGCAGTTTCTCACCCTGGTACTCTCGCACGTAGTTGAACAAACTCTCATGATCTCGATCAATCAAGTCAAAGCTTCCATAGACAATGATGTCGTACTGTTTTCGTAATGAAATTAACGCTTGATAGTAATAAAAGATGGACTGCGGATCATTCAGCGCCGCTTCGGCATTAATTTCAGGATAGTTCGGGTTTACTCGCAACCATGGTGTCCCAGTCGTAAAGCCTCCATGTTCAGAAGCATCCCATTGCATAGGAGTACGTGCGTTATCCCGACCTTTAACATGGATGCTCTTCATCACTTCTTCAACGGCCTGTCCTTGTTCCTCCACTTTATCCTTGTACATATTAAGCGTCTCAATGTCCTTATAATCTTCAATAGATGCAAAAGAAACATTGGTCATCCCGATCTCTTCACCTTGATAAATATAAGGCGTCCCCTTCATCATATGCAGACATGTTCCAAGCATTTTGGCGGACTCAACACGATACGCTCCGTCATCCCCAAAACGAGATACGATGCGAGGTTGGTCATGGTTATTCCAATAGAGACTATTCCACCCTTGGCTCTCTAAGGCTTTTTGCCAATGGGCTAACGTATCTTTTAAATCTGTAAGCTGTAACGGCTTCAAGTCCCATTTACCACCTGAGCCAGAATCTAGATCCATATGTTCAAACGTGAAGACCATGTTGAGCTCATCACGATGATCAGCTGTGTAATCAATCGCCTGCTCTGGCGTAACACCTGGCATCTCGCCTACTGTCATTACGTCATAGTTCGACAGCACTTCCTGATTCATTTCATGTAAGAACTCATGAATGCGTGGTCCGTTCATAAAGTAAGGACTACCATCACCAAATGTGTCTTTAGGACCCTGCTCACCATCTGGCAACTCTGGATGCTTTGATATAAAGTTAATCACATCCATCCGAAATCCATCGATCCCTTTATCGAGCCAAAACTTCATCATGTCATAAACTTCTTCTCTTAACGGCTGATGCTCCCAGTTTAAATCGGGCTGTTTTTTCGAAAAGATATGTAAATAATATTCGCCTGTTTGTTCATCATATTCCCATGCAGGTCCTGAAAAGACAGACTCCCAATTGTTTGGCTCATGACCGTTTTGTGGAGATCGCCATATGTAATAATCACGGTACGGATTATCTTTTGATTTTTTGGACTCAATAAACCATGGGTGTTCATCGGATGTGTGATTAACAACGAGGTCCATGATTAACTTAATGTCACGCTTGTGCATTTCCTCAAGCATTTCTTCCCAATCTGCCATTGTCCCGAACTCATTCATGATTTTTTGGTAATGACTGATGTCGTAGCCGTTATCATCATTGGGCGATTCATAAACAGGAGATAGCCACACGACATCAATACCAAGCTCTTTTAAGTAATCCAGCTTTGAAGTAATTCCTTGAATATCGCCGATCCCATCGCCATTCGAATCGTTGAAACTTCTAGGGTATATCTGATATACGACACTTTCTTTCCACCATTGCTTCGTCATTGTTACTCCTCCTACATCCATATCAGGTATTCTCCACCATTTTTCATAAATATTATCACACATGAAACGCTGCCACTTTTCACACATTAACAGTGAACCTCAAAATTTGAGGTTGCAAAGGAGGGGCTTAGGTTGAATATTCGTGAAGGTATAATACCTGTAGTACTCGGTACGGCTGTTACGGCTGCGGCGTATTGCCTAGAAAGTAGACGTAGCCGCCAAGAACGATTCGCTGATGCGTTAGTTGGTTTCGGATTAGCACATATCGTCTTGGGTGCCATCGACTTAATTGAGCACCGCCGCTAGCCTTTCCTTTTAAAATCAAAAGCGTAAGCGACCATTTAGGGAAGTACTCATATCCCTGGGTGCATGTAACACCCTAATTGTAACATTGTGCTGCAAAGGTTCCAGATGATAAGCCATTGCTTATTATACGGAATCGAAGCATCAATGTCTGAATCCCTAACACTTACCAGCCGTTTACTCGAATGAGTAGGCGGCTTATTATTTAAAAAACTTCAATATATTTTGCAACTCTTTTTCCTCTGGATACTGTTCCATAATCGAATCCTTTTCCCGCAAGAGTTCTTCACGTGTTGCTCTTACTATCGGTCGACCTTTTGCAAATAACAAATACTCATCACTTAATTGATTCAACTCATACCAATCATGACTAATATACAAAAGCGTCTTTCCTTGATCATGTAATGATTGAAGCCAGGTCAAAATATCCTCTTTTGCAGCCAAATCAATTCCAGCGGTTGGCTCATCCAGTAAACAAATCGAAGGGTTATTCATGAACCCTACGAGCAAGTTCACTTTCCTGCGCCACCCTCCTGACAAACGATCAACTCTTTGTTTATACACTTCATCTAGCCTTAGCGTTTGAATCATTTGCTTCAAAAAAGAAGGATCTGGCTTTTCTAAAGAGACACGCTTCCAAAAAGAGATTTGCTCCTTTACGGTTAACTCTTCATAAAGAGCGATATCCTGTGGAATATATCCCATGTTTTTCCGTAAATTCTTCACATTTTTACGGTAAGGCACTCCGTTAAACGATAACGTGCCATCCGTTGGTTTCTCTAGGGACGCAACGAGCTTTAAAAACGTAGATTTCCCCGCACCGTTCGGACCTATAATACCGATCGATTTCCCCTCTTCAATATGCATGGAAACAGGGTGTAGAACGGTTTTTGATTTATAGGTTTTAGATACCTTGTCTAGTTGTATCATATTACATTCCTCCTGCTTCCCAAGGATTTAAATCCGTAATCCAGTTATGTGGAAAAAGCGTGTCCATTACACTTAGTATCTCCATAGGCAATATATTCACTGTAAACGAAATGAAGGTGAAAGCCGTAAGCACCAACAGCGTTTTAGAGCTTCGCTTACCAAGCAAAAACACGATAAACGTTAAAAGCATCGTTCCAATTAGTACACCTGCACTCCACGCGTTCCAAGCTGTCATAAGTTCCTCATTTGTATTTGTCACATAAAACAATCCATTCAAAGCGAGAAAATAGGCTGTGCTCACAACCACAACGAACGTTATAAAATGCATGAGGTAATACCCAGACAACGAGCTACGTAAAAATAACACTCGAGCCGTCCGACCAGCCTTTTCATCTTGAACCATTCCGTTTAATAATGAAATAAACCAAAGCCAGGCGTATAAAAAGAAGAGCGCGATTACCACATTCATCCATGGGGCTAACCCAACCTCAGGAGCCTTACCTTGAGTAGGAATTTCAGCTATGTACTCCATCTGAAAGAGTGGATTAGGTTGCCAGTACTCATCCGCGTGTTGAAACGCTTCTTCCCAGTCTACGTCCGCTCCCCAATTCTGCAAGGTGTTAGCAGCTTTGGCATTTAGCGTTAATCTCATGAGTTCAGCACCTATTTGTTCTTTCACAAAAACATCGAGCTCAGACTGTTCTGTTCGAAGCCACTTTACAGAATTCGATATATTGCCGCTGCGAAGAGCTTCCATAAATCCCTTCTTCAAAACAAACGCAGCTTCGACATCCCCTTTTTGAACCGCCACCTTTGCCTTGTCACGATCCATATCTATAATCCGAACTCTATTGTCCTGGGCTACTCTCTGTTGAACGATCTCAGACCATTGTGATTCGTCTTCATCCACTAAAGCAACAGGAATAGCCACATCACGAACAGAGCTTTTCAAAAATGGATATAAAACTAAAAATACGACAAGGGGTAACAACACAAGCAAAAGAAAAAGGAACGGACGACGCTTCCACTTATGAACGTTCAAAGTAAGATACGTAAGCATGGCGTCTCTCCTTTCTCAAAGCAAAAAGTAATCCGCTCACGAATAACAGGAGGATCCATACCACTATTTGAACTAAAAGAACTTTTGAGAAATCCTTTCCCATCATGTTTTGCTCATATAGAGAATAGAGGATACCAAAGGGATTCCACACTGCCGAACTTAAATACTCAGGCAAATACAAGGATGGAACCCACACTCCACCTGCTCCTAACCCAATTAAGGTCACAAGAAGCAATGCTACCATGCGAAGACCTATATGATTAATCAAACTTCTACAACAAGCGAGTAAAGAAGCCATAAATGCAGCCATTAGAATGGTAACAAGAGCACTTTCCACTGAAAGAAGATTACTCCATTGGGTAGCCAAACCCCAGTATACGCACCCTATAATCGAGATTAAGAAGAACCCTTTCCCCCAATGGACACGAAACAGTTGGGGCTGTGTAATGTGATAGGAACGAAGTCGTAGCAACAAACTACTTGGAGCATGTTTACTTTCAAACCAATGAAAGAATAATGCAAAACTACTTATAACTGTAAGAAGAACAGCCAAAAGGCCATGTGCCTTCCAGCCAATTCTACTCCCTGACTTTAATTCTTCTTGGGAGAATGCATCATTTCGAGATAATGCAAACATTGTAAACGTTAAGATAGCTTGCTGAATCTTTTGACTGCGCTCCCCACTGTCAGAAAGCTCCTTTATATGTAAATCATAAACCGTATTCACAGCACTTTGTGATGCGGATATATACATGGCTCCACTGTCTAACAGCAGTTTAAGCATATTTGATGATAGGGGTTGCTTTTCGTTCGTTATAACCTGAATAGGATCATTCTCTCCTATACGTAAGCTTTTTGAAAACCCTTTTGGTATCGTAATAATGCCAGCAAGATTCCCACTTTTAAAATCCTCATCTGCTTTTTCAGATGACATGGGTAAAAGGGTCAGGGCTTTTTTCATCTCCTCATCTTCAGAAAGCTGATTCACTAGCGCTTTCGTTTCAAATGTTTGATCAAGATCAACAATCGCAGCCTGAATGTTTTCTTCATTTTGTGGTACTAGTCGATAAACACTTAAGAGAACAAGCCCTAATAACAGGATTGGTATAAAAAAAGATAAAAAAAGAGGAGCAGGCCTACGAAGGGCCGCTCTCATTTCATATACCCATAATGAGAACCCGTTCATATCCTACTCCTCCTTTGTCGGTGCAGAGTCAATTAAACTAAAATCCTCCAAAACCACCGGTGAATGATCCGATGTATTTTTGAAGATTCTGTTGGATTTCTAAACTAATTTGTTGCATTTCAGCATCTGATAGCTCCATCACATTAACTGAATTTTGATTATTGATTTCAGGGAATTCCATATTATCCTTGAACGAATAATCTTGTTTAATATGGAATTCTACATGCCCTTTGGTATTCCCCATCATCGGGTTGTTCATGGCAATATCGAAGCCTAAGTCAATATTACGCTTTAATTTATCCTGGCTTTCTTCTTTGGTTGCTGTGTTAAAGAAACCAGTTATCTTAGGGAATTGCTGTAAGGAAGGATCAGAACCTTCAACGGTTAAATCAAATTCTGTTTTAGACGAATTTTCTTTATAATCCGTTCCTAAAGCTAGGTTTCCATGAAAATCGTCTGTTTTATCTTTAAATTTCACATCAAATGTGTAGTCAACATGTAAACCATCTTTAGTCGATTTACCATTCTCTTTGTACGAGAATTGGAATGACTGTTCTTCAGCAGCAGGATTCACATCCACAGTTGCTTTAGACAGGTAGTTCTCTTTTGATTGCTTTAAATACTCACTCGAAACCTTAATATCTACTTGTTCACCATTTGTATCCTCGATTGGTAGAGTCCAGATTTCATGTGCAACAAGATCATCTTTAATGTACGCTTCAACTTGAATACCTTCAGGAAGTTTGATTTGATCAAGTCCTTCAATCGCTTCATCAATTCCTTCTTTCATCTTGTCTTCATCCATGGACTGTTGCCCACCTTGAAGCTGCATTTGCGTATTCAGTACGCTCCAAATGCGGTTGTCTTCACGCAATTTAATAAGTAATGTACGAATCATATCGCGCGCTTCTTGTTCACTAATTTGAACAGTAACTTTATCATATTGCTTATCTTCGTATGCTACGCCTTTTTGCAAGGAAAATTGTTCCTCTTTTAGTTGCTCTCCAAGTGTTTTCATATAATCAGTCGTAATTTCTTTCATTTCATCGGAAGTAAAAGAAGCCTGGTTATAATTAGCGATGTTTGGAATTTCAGTTAATCCTCCAGAAGGCTCACCCATTTTTTTGAAAAAGGCACCTAATTGATCATTCGCTAATGTAAAGTACTTATCATATGCAAATGGAGCTTGGATAGAAAAGTTATCTTCATTTTGATAAGCATGTACATTTGCCATACTTGACCCTTGTAGCAAAAGATCGATACTGTTGTATGCTTCCTTTGTTTCTGGATTCATTTTTGTATTCATTTCTATTTTAGCTGTTGAAAGTAATCCTTGAATAAACATTAATTGCGGGAACTGTTGATTAACCTGTTCCCCTTCAACATTTAAATTCATAGACAAAGTTTGCTTGGACTGATATGCTTCTTCTAGCATACGGTCCTGTAATTCTAGTGAACCAACGTTATATTTCTCTAAACGCTCCCATTGGTCCTCCATTGTATTCTTTTCAGCTAGTAGGTACATGGCCATAGGGTTATTCTCTTTCAGAACTCCATATGCTGTTGCACCAAAACCAGCTACGATGATGAAAACAATAGCTGTTATCAGCCACTTGTTCATCCCTTTCTTCTTAGCGCCAGTTTGATTTTGGCTCATGTTTTTCTCTCTCCCCTTTTAATAAACGATCCGTGCTCTCTATTTATCTATTTTTTCTACGATTCAATGAAACAAAAGTTCCTTATTTCAAAGAATATGTAGAAACCCTCCCTATTATACTATGATGTCATATCCTAGGAAACCACATAGAAGGAAAAAGGACTTAAATTAGGATAAACGCTCTAGGACTGATCACTCTCTAAAACTATAATAAAAGAACGTCCACCCATGTAGGACGTCCTTCGGTTTATTTTTTCATTAATGTGTTCGAATTAAATAAAAAGAACGAGAGAATAGATGTTAAAAATAAAAAAACATATGTAGAAGAGTGCACAGAGTACTCCCAAATCATCTTTCCGATCACGCTATATAAAAAGAGTATATACATCGTTATGATAGTAGTCAGTCTGAATGGTTTCATAAATTCAACTCCTCTTTAGAACAGTTCGGACGTAATTCGTTCGAAAAGACTATTTCGATTCCTTTTCCAAAATTCCTCCTTGCCAATAAAAAAAGCCACCAAATGGTAGCTTTTTATTTATAATACAACTTCTGAATTTCTTCCATACGAGAACGGTTCTTCCCTAAATCAGAATACCCAACCCGAGAGGCTGAACGAAAATGAATAACCTTTTCTTCTTCGTCAAAATAGAACTCAACATCATCCGTAAATCGTAGGAACTTTGTTTTAAAAGTAGAATGAATGTAATTTCCGTCTTCATTTTGGATTTTCGTTCTAGGATACGACTCTAGTATCGTTTTCAGTTTTTGCTTCGTGTCAGTGATGTCTCCCTTAAATGGTAGAGGCTCCATTTTCTTTGAAGAATCTTCACTTTGCGTCGATACACAGTTTGGAGATGACGGGCATGGTGCTAGTTTCCCGTTTTGTACGCCCAAAGACTGATTAGACAAATCAATCGCTCCTTTCTATTTGTTCTTAGTGTACCCTAAATGAACTAAATACCAACTTTCTAATGTTTTCATCCTATTTTAAATGATAGAATATACCAAAGAAAGGAAGTGCAACATGACACAATCTAAAGTATTAAATGAAGTACTATCTTGGGGAAAAGCATTTATCATCACTTTCTTCATTGCTATCTTTCTTACTACATTTATATTTCAACCTTATAAAGTAAGCGGCAGCTCGATGGATCCAACATTTGACGGAGTTCATCTTCAACAAAATGATGAGAAAGGTGATCATGTTTTAGCTTTTAAAAGTGCTTACATATTCGGAAACAAACCTAGATTTGGTGATATTGTTATCGTAGACAGAAGAATTAACCGAGAAAGAACAGTGAAAGATGATTTTCTTGAAAGTGCTATTGTAAACACCATTGTAGGTAGCGACAAAAATCATAATTTCTTAATTAAAAGAGTAATAGGTGAACCAGGCGATACACTAGCCTACAAGAACGGGTCAGTGTATCGAAATGGCAAAAAGCTTGAAGAAGATTACATTAAAGAAAAGATGGCCGTTTCATTTGAAAAAGTAACCGTACCAGAAGACCATGTATATGTTATGGGAGATAACCGTAATATCAGTCATGACAGCCGTGCTATTGGACCTGTACCTATTGATCACATTGTAGGAAAAGTGTTCCTTCGATACTATCCATTTAATAAAATTAGTTTCTTTTAGCTGATGAGTAATTCATCAGCTTGTTTTATGGATTATAGAACACTATCCATAAAAAGGTCCTATTTTCCTACTACCTTGTTTTTGCGTTTTTTCTCCAACTAACTTACGATGATATGTATTCAAGCGTTTCATTAAAGGAGAATGAACAATGAGGAAAGGACTCCTGTTACTTGGGCTAATTACAACAATCACTACATTTCTAGCACGCCCCCATAAGAAACGACCTCCATTACCATCTGGAGCCATAACCGTATATCCAGGAACAGACTTTGAAGCTCAGCCAGGAGATCTTTTGTTTACTCCAATAGGGAAAAGTGAATCTAAGTTTGTGGGACATGTAGGAATGGTTAACCACAACCAAGAAGTCGTTCATTCCATTCCTAGCGGTCTTGTGACAGACTCTTTAAAGGAGTACTTTCAAAAATTCCGCTTAATATCAGTGTATTCACCTATAGATAAATTTGCCGGGGTAGATGCTGCTCATTATTTAGAGGCACTAGTAGAAAAACACCCGACAGCTCAATACCGTATTTTCACACCACTTGATGAGGAGCATCATGAACAATATTGTACAAAAATCGTTTGGCAGTCTTATTATTATGGTGCAGGAATTAACCTTGGAGACTTCGGAGGTCAGGCAAAGGGAATACACCCCGAGTTTTTAAAGGATGATCGACATTTGGAACGTAAGGCAAAGAATCTTTGAATAATCCTATACAAAAAGCTCACCTTTTGGGGGTGAGCTTTTTCTTATAATCGCTTTAAAAATTCTGTTTCAGATATAATCTCCATCGGGAATCCTTGACTTAATAGAGTCTCCACACGTTCCAACATACTACTTTTTTCTCCATTACGATACTTCTCATAAGCTTGATTTCCTACTACAACAAAGTCTGTTGTTCGCTCCACAGAAGAATGCCACTCTCCGCATAGGTCTACAATGCGTTGAATAGCATCATCTCATTTCAACTCATCTAGCTTACCTGTAAATACAAGGGATGAACATAAGAAAGGCGCAAGCGCCCGTTTAGCAACGAAGGGACTGGACTGAGCCCGTAGTGAGATAAAGGAAACACAAATTGTGAAGCAATTTGATGTTGACTTATCGAACGGAGGCGAGGGAAGTCCCTTCGTTGCTGGGCGCTGGAGCTAGACAGCTAAGAGCTACAACTTATACTTTCTGTGAGATATCAAATTCAGATGTAGCTGAAATAAAGCTTTTGGCTTCTGGCTTTTGTGCTGGCTTTTTCTTATTGATACGTGCTGGCTCATAGCCGGTGCCAAACATCATCCCATTTGTTGTGCCCGTTTTGTTGATTAGGTCTTTTTCGTCCTTTGCCTCGAGATGCTCCCCTGCTTTGAGAAGAATTTGAGCAGAAGCTTTAGCGTCATCTAGAGCTTGGTGATGATTCAAAGGTATTCCTAAATAATCTGATACATGATTGAGTTTGTATTGCGGCAGGTGCCATATCTTCTTTGCAATATTGACCGTGCAATTATAAGCGAGCATTGGGTATGGAAGGTTGTACTGATCTAAAACAGCACGCAAAACACTCATATCGAACTGAGCGTTGTGTGCTACAACTAATTTTCCTTCCAGTAAACCATGAATTTCTTTTTCCCATAGTTCATCAAATTCATATGCATCTTCTACATCCCGCTTCGTTATGCCATGGATACTTATATTAAACGACGAAAAATAGTTCCTCTTCGGTTTTACTAGACGATAATATTCATTTTTTAGCTTGCCATTTTGATATTCAACAAGACCAATAGAACAAACACTTCCTCTTGAAGAATTCGCTGTTTCAAAGTCGAGTGCTACGAAATCCATGATGATTCCCCTTTGCCGATTTTCTATTCTTCTATCATAAAGCTTCCATAGACAATTCGTCTATGGAAAAGTAACTGGTTCTTGTTCAATTATTGCCCCCGTTTGTGGAAGACTTGGATTCGAGATAATGTGCGTATGGTTCCGTTGCTTTTGTGCAGATCGGTGGTCTGTGGAACGGGTTGCTTTCCCCGGAAGACCGATCGAGCTTCCTCGTCACTTCGTTCCTGCGGGATCTCGCTCGCCCTTTCTACCGGAGGAGTCAACCCGTTCCACAGCCCACCTTGGCCGAATGGTGACTAACGGAACCGCCGTAGTTCTGGGAGAGGATTTCTGATTCCAGGTAGCATAATCCTATCATGGCAAGGGTCTGAGCAACTTCTGTGAATATGAATTCCAATCTATATGAGGTGGGAAAGTCCAAATTATGGTCCGTTAATTTCCATAATCGCGTGGAGGGAAGGAAACGGCAAACTGTCGTGGTAACAAAG
>NZ_KE384337.1:0-24322 GCF_000425225.1 Pontibacillus marinus BH030004 = DSM 16465
CCCGCCGCTCTGCATAAAAGTAACGGAACCATCCTGCACCAGCTTATTCAAGATTACTGCCATTTTATTAAAAAAAGCGACTGATGCTATATCAGTCGCTTCATTCAACGTATTCTATCGATCTTTACTTTCTAAAATGAGCGTTACAGGACCAACGTTGGTAAGTTGTACGTCCATCATTTCTCCGAATGCGCCCGTTTCAACAGGTACGCCCTGGTCACGGACGTATCCATTGAAAATCTCGTATAGCTCATTTGCCGGCGCTGGTTTTGCTGCATTTTGAAAGCTAGGTCGACGCCCTTTTCGACAATCCCCATACAAGGTGAACTGAGAAATGGAGAGCATTTGACCTTCTTGATCTTTTAAAGAAAGATTCATCTTACCCTGGTCATCCTCAAAAATGCGAAGGTTTGTAATTTTTTCTGCTAAATATTTTGCGTCTTCCTCTGTATCATCGTGTGTAACACCCAGTAAAACCACTAATCCCTCATCGATCGAACCAGTCGTTTCCCCTTCGACCGTTACACTAGCGTTTCTTCCTCGTTGGATGACTGCTTTCATCAAATCGCTCCCTACTGTAACATTCTGCGAACAGTGTACACATCAGGAATTTGTTTAATACGGTCTACTACTTTTCGCAGATGACTCACATTGTGAATCATGATGGTCATATTGATTGTAGCCATTTTATTTTTATCAGACTTACCTGTAACGGCTGTAATATTTGTTTTTGTCTCATTTACAGCATGAAGAACTTCATTTAATAAGCCTCTACGGTCATAACCTGAAATCTCAATATCTAAGCTGTATTGTTTACTGTCTTCTGTAGACCCTTCCCATTCAACAGGTAATAAACGTTGTTTCACGTCCTCTGTTTGAACATTTGGACAGTCCGCACGGTGAACAGATACTCCACGACCTTTCGTGATATAACCCACAATGTCATCACCAGGTACGGGGTTACAGCATCGGGACAGGCGGACAAGTAAGTTATCTACGCCTTTCACTTTTACGCCTGAATCTTTTTTCTTATTCGGCTTATTCTTGATTTCAGTCTGAACACCTTCGAGTGTCTCTTCTAAATCTTGTTCTTTCTGCTGTTTACGTCGGATCTTCTCTGTTAGTCTTGTTGCAATTTGAGCTGCCGTGATTCCTTGATAACCAACAGCTGCAAACATGTCCTCTTCACTCGTAAAATTAAACTTCTCAGCAACCATTTTTAGGTTGTCTGCAGTGAATACGTCTTTTGGTTCAATTTCCATGGAGCGAATTTCTTTCTCAACAAGTTCTCTACCTTTAGAGATATTTTCATCTCGTTTTTGTTTCTTAAAGAATTGTTTAATTTTAGTTTTCGCTTGAGAGGTTTGAGTAACTTTTATCCAATCCTTTGAAGGACCATAGGAGTGTTTGGAAGTCATTACTTCAACAATATCTCCAGTTTGCAGCTTATAGTCTAACGGCTCCATTTTCCCGTTTACTTTGGCTCCAATCGTTTGGTTACCGACCTCAGTATGAATGCGGAAGGCGAAATCAATCGGCACAGAACCTGAAGGTAGTTCAATTACATCTCCTTTAGGTGTAAACACATACACCATATCGGAAAATAGATCGACTTTGAGTGATTCCATAAACTCTTCAGCATCATGTGTTTCATTTTGCCATTCTAAAATTTCACGGAACCAGCTTAAGCGTTCATCGAAGGATTGGTTATTATGATCCACATCCTTCCCTTCTTTATAAGCCCAGTGAGCTGCGATTCCGTATTCAGCAATCTCGTGCATCTCATGCGTACGAATCTGAACCTCTAATGGTTCACCTTTTGGACCGATTACAGTCGTATGCAGTGATTGATAAAGGTTCGGCTTCGGCATAGCTATATAGTCTTTAAAACGACCTGGCATAGGCTTCCAACAAGTATGAATGATCCCTAATACGGCATAGCAGTCCTTAATACTATTCACTAGTACACGTACGGCTAATAGGTCATAGATTTCATTAAATTGCTTGTTTTCTAATGCCATTTTTCTATAAATACTATATAGATGCTTCGGTCGCCCAGATATCTCAGCCTTAATATTCACATCATCCAACTGGTTATGGATTTCATCCATAACTTCTCCAATGTAATACTCACGTTCGTTACGCTTTTGTTTCATAAGGTGAACGATACGATAGTATTGTTGTGGGTTCATATAACGAAGTGCAGTATCTTCAAGCTCCCACTTAATTGTGGAGATACCAAGACGATGCGCTAAAGGTGAGAATATCTCTAGTGTTTCATTTGAAATGCGGCGCTGTTTTTCTGGCGGAAGGTGCTTCAACGTACGCATATTGTGTAAGCGGTCAGCGAGCTTAATTAAAATGACACGAATGTCTTTCGCCATAGCCACAAACATTTTTCGATGGTTTTCCGCTTGTTGAGCTTCCTTCGATTTATATTTAATTTTTCCAAGCTTAGACACACCGTCTACAAGCATGGCTACTTCTTCATTAAATTCATCTTGTAACTCGTCAACTGTCACATTTGTGTCTTCTACAACATCGTGCAAGAAGCCACCAGCAATTGTGACCGGATCCATCTCTAGCTCGACGAGTATACCAGCTACTTGGACAGGATGAATGATGTAAGGCTCTCCGGATTTACGATACTGTTCTTTATGCGCTTCTTGTGCAAACTCGTATGCACTTCGAATAAATTTAGTATCATCATCGGATAAATATTGGCCCGCCTTCTCGATCACTTCATCTGCTGTCAAAATTTTATCTTTCGACATCGTATCACCTTAATCGTTAAAGTTCGTCATCATTCGACGATTGTATGCATTCATTATCAAAAATTATGAGAACAATGTAAAGTCATAAGGTTGGGGAATTAACCCAAGTATTCCTATAATAGACTTACTTAAAACCTAAAAATAACCAGTTATAGTATATATAACTAATTTATTTTATAAAGTGTAAACAAAGAGTACCCCAAAAGGAGCACTCTTTTTTGAAATTAGTATTCCATTAGTGTTAAGACATCATAACCTTCAAGCTTTTCACGTCCATGTAAGTACGTAAGCTCTACTAAGAAAGCGCAGCCTACTACAACTCCACCAAGTTGTTCAACAAGGTTAATGGTAGCTTCTATTGTTCCGCCTGTTGCTAATAAGTCATCTGTGATTAAAACACGTTGGCCTGGTTTAATAGCATCCTTATGAATCGTTAGCACATCTGAACCGTACTCTAGACCATAATCTACTTTGATGGTTTCACGTGGAAGCTTTCCTTCTTTACGAACCGGAGCAAATCCAACTTCCATAGCGTAGGAAACCGGGCAGCCAATAATGAAGCCACGAGCTTCAGGGCCCACTACGAGGTCAATTTCTCTTTCTTTAGCATATTCTACGATTTCATCTACAGCAGACTTGAAAGCAGTCCCGTTATCCATAAGTGTTGTAATATCTTTAAACTTAATTCCTTCTTTAGGCCAGTCCTCTACGACTGTAATATATTGCTTATAATCCATTTGCTACTTCCTCCTTAGCATATGCAGCACGATCCAATTGCTCATCAAACCAAGTTTTCAATTGTTGATAAGATGAGAAATATAAGGTTTGTTCAACATTTAATTGTTCGTATTTATTTTGATAAAGTGTTGATTCAGTCAAATCTTTCTTAGAAGGATTTGGATTCAACGTTAAAAGTCCATTATCTATTTTAACAAATTCTAATTCAAAAAACACGTGTGATATAAATTCAATTGAATCCATAGACCAACCTTTATGTTGGGCAAGCTTAGGACCTTCATTTTCTAAATGGAATTGCTTCCTCTTTAAAAGCATGCCATAGAACCATTTGAAATGGTCACGATTAGGGAGAGCTTTCAAAAAGGCCGTATCATCTGTTCGATAACAGGCATGGATGTTATTTGGCTTCATTTTACGAACGACTTCCCCTAAATGAGATAAATCCTTCGGCATATCCATAATTAACAAATGGTCTACATGGTCTTCTGGCATATCTTCAAACATCTCTTCATCTAGTAACTCAATAAAATCAAACTGCTCAGTTACCCACTCATCTTGCTCTGTAATGGGTTCAAAAAAGACTGCTAACGCATCTTGATTTTGTACACTTTCTAAAGTTTGTTGGAGTTTACGATTGCCTCTGCGATCAAACAATTGCCAATCATCTACTCGAATATCTTTCATCATAACCTGTGGTTTACTTCGCCCATTCCATTCATTAACGGATAGTTCACCTACCACTGAGAGTTGAGATTGGGGGGACATTTTCTCATAAAGATCACCTAAACCAAACCCAATGGCATCAAGATCCGTACTTCCATCGCGGAATTTCAACTTCAAATGATTCAGTTGACTCCCGATCTGTCTCATTTCAACCGGTGCCTGTCTATCAATCATAAACAATGGTTTAGGGTTCCCCATACCAAATGGTGATAACTGATTTACCTCTTCAATCGTATCTAACGTAATGTCCTCAATGTTTATAGTTGAGTCGATTGTATAAACTTGCCTAAAATCTTCAGGCTTTAATTGTTCATCAGCTTTTTGGCAAAGAGCTTGGCGAAGGGAGGCTACATTTTCTTGAGGTAATGTCATTCCTGCTGCTTGGGCATGTCCACCAAAATGAGTAAACAATTCTCGAATTTCCATGCAGTTTGTAAATAAATCAAATGCATCAATGCTTCTAGCTGATCCTTTTGCCGTTTGGTTCTCTGGGTCAATCGTTAATACAATGGTAGGACGATCATATCTATTTACTAATCGAGAAGCTACAATTCCAAGTACACCTTGGTTCCAACCTTCCTTAGCTACAACAATAACTGAAGGTAATCCATCTTCCTGAGCATCTAAGATCGCTTCAGCTTCTTTAGCAATATCTGAAACAACTTTTTGACGTTCTTTGTTAAGGTTTTGAATATATTCAGCTAGCTGATTTGCTTCATCATCAGAATCTGTTAAAAGCAATTCAACAGCTGGGTATGCATCTTGTAAACGCCCAACCGCATTGAGTCGAGGACCAATTGCAAAACCAATATCCTCCTCAGTCATTTCGTCATTCAAACTACATACTTGCTTTAAAGCTTGAATACCAGGTCTAATGCTTCTAGAAAGAGCTTTTAAACCATAGGAAGCTAATACGCGGTTCTCCCCTTTAAGGGGTACCAGGTCTGCAATCGTTCCTATCACCACAAGGTCTAACAAGTGTTTAGGGAAATCCCCTAATAGAGCATGGGAAAGTTTAAATGCAACACCAACACCCGCAAGCTCTTGGAAAGGGTAATCTGTAGAACACTTTGGATGTACAATAGCAAAAGCATCAGGCATTTTCTCTTGGACCTCATGGTGATCTGTAATGATAAGGTCCATACCTAATTCTTTTGCTACATCTGCTTCATGATTCGCAGCAATACCGGTGTCGACAGTTATAATTAAAGATACACCCTCTGCATGAGCATTTTGAAAGGCTGCCTCATTCGGGCCATAGCCTTCAGTGAAGCGATTCGGAATATAATAGTCTACAGTTGCTCCCATTTCACGTAACGTTTCCATCATGACAGCGGTTGCACTAACCCCGTCGGCATCATAATCACCAAAAACAAGAATGCGCTCTTGGTTTTCTATAGCTTCTCTTATTCTTTCGACAGCTTTATTCATATCATGCATAAGCATGGGGTCATGTAAATCGTTTAAATCGGGATGTAAAAAGGTTTGAACATCCTGCTGAGTCACAATCCCTCGTTGTTGTAACAATTGTCTGGTTAATGGTGTTAAAGAAATCGACTCATCCATCGTGGAAGAGGGATTATCTGTTTGCACCATATTCCATTTTGCTTTACTACGTAACATAAATTCACCCCTGACGAACTCATTATACAAGAGGTCATCAGGGGTAGCAAACGCAATTTTTATAATCTAGATTTCTTTATTTTCTTCTTTCGTTGTTTCGTTTTCGTAGCTATCATCACGATCCGTCTCAGTTGTTTCATGTACTGGAGTGTTCGTTGTATTGGATTCTAGCTCTTGAATTTTACGCTGTAAACTTCGATTGGTTCTTTTTAATTTGTAATTTTGAATCGTCCCAAAAACACCTACAATGAGGCCTCCCATAAGAACAGAACCCAAAATAACTAAAATTAATGGAGCTTGACCTGTTCCAAATAGATAATTCACTTCAACTGAATCTACATTGATGACAGCAAAAATGGCTACGATAAGTGCAAATACTAAAGCTAAAATAAATCCTGATTGACTTTTCATATGATCACCTCATTTTTTTATGTTTTCATTAGTCTATTCCCTATTTTTTGTATGGACACACATTGGAATAAAGAAACCTGCCTCTAACCGATAGAAGCAGGTTTCTTGATGTCATTTATACTTGCGGGCCACCTGTATTCTTTTTCTCTACATATTGGATTGGTTTACGCTTCAGCATACTTCCTCTCCATACTAACCATAGCTGAGCAGCTAGGAAAATGGAGGAGTACGTACCTGCTAGAAGTCCAACCACTAATGCGAATGAAAAGTTCGTGATCGATGTAGCACCAAAGATCAGAAGCATGAGTGCTGCAAATACCACTGTTAATACGGTGTTAATACTACGAGCTAATGTTTGCATCAAACTCTTATTTACGATTTCCGCTAACTCACTAAACGTTTTAACACGCTTTTTCAGTTTTAAGTTCTCACGAATGCGGTCGAAGGTTACGATCGTATCGTTAACGGAGTAACCGACTATGGTGAGAATCGCTGCTATAATCGTAATGTCAAACTCTAATCCAGTAATCGCGAATAGAGCAACAATAAAGAAGGAGTCGTGTAGTAACGCAATAATCGATGTAATCGCAAAATAGATCTCAAATCGTATCGTTACATAAATAATGATACCGATCGAAGCAATGGCTACTGCATAGATCGCGTTTTTCACAAGCTCTTGTCCTACTATTGGAGAAACTGTGCTTGCATTTGGCTCACTACCGTATTCATCTTTAAAATGATTTTTGATCTTAGCGATGGTATCTTTCTCTAATACATCATCGAAACGAACGACACCAATGTCTTTGTTATCACCAGATATCACAACTTTTTTCGTTTCAATACCCAGTTCTTCAAAGTGTTCATTAATATCCTCTGTTGTAATCGATTGATCTGCTAAGATTTGAACACGTGAACCACTTGTAAAGTCAATACCTAGGTTTAGTCCTTTGAAAGCAATAAAGGAGCCACCTAGAATGACTAAAGCAATAGATAGCGCAAAGAACTTCTTACGGTTTTTAACAAAGTCGAATTCACGCCCAAATACTTTGGCTTCAACAACTTCGCCTTTTTCTATATCCTTAATAACTTCCTCTTTCACGCCGAAGAATCCTGGACGCTTGTTAAGGAAGCGGCTGTTTACCCATAGACCAAGAAGCAGACGAGATCCGTAAACAGCTGTAATAAAGCTGACAAAGATTGAAACAATTAACATTGTCGCGAAACCTTTTACAGAACTTGTCCCAAATGAGAACAATACAATCGCTGCAAGTAATGTCGTAATGTTCGCATCCAGAATCGTAGCTAAAGAACGACTGTTACCTGCTTTAAAGGCAGACATGGTTGACTTTCCTGATTTGATTTCCTCTTTAATTCGTTCATAGGTAATGATATTTGCGTCAACCGCCATACCAACACCTAGAACCAATGCCGCAATACCAGGTAGTGTAAGAACCCCGTTCATAAGCTCAAACACAACAAGGATTAAGAAAATATAAAGACTTAACGTGATTGATGCGATAAAACCAGGGAAACGGTAATAAATCATCATGTATAGGAAAATTAACGCAATCCCAATTACACCAGCAAAAATGGTTTTGTTCATCGCTTGTTCACCGAATTGTGCACCAACTGATGTTGAGTAAAGCTCTTCCATGTTTACTGGAAGTGAACCAGCGTTTAAGATGTCAGCTAGCTCTTTTGCTTCCTGAATGGTGAAGTCACCCGTGATTTGTACGGTTTGTGTCATAAGACGTTCATTTACACTTGGAGCAGAAACAAAGTCTTGCTCTCCAGGTTCCATTCTCACTTGCTCAACATATTTGTCACCTTCTGTGTAATCCAGCCATATGACCATAGCGTTTTTACGAAGACCTTCAGAAGTTGCCCCTTGTCCTAAAGCTGCAACCTTTTCGGTTACCTTGGCGAAGTCTGAAGCGCTTTTTACCTCTAAGGTCACTAAAGGCTGGTTACTTTTACCAAACGCTTGCTTCGCACTACCTTCTACAAGGTTTGTAGCATTAAAGATTTCGCCCTCTTCTGTATCAGGCTCATTGCTTTCGTCATCAAAGTCTAGTTTTAAAGGTTGATCATTAATTCGAATTTCTTCATCATCAATTGTTCTGAAAGATAAACGTGCAGAAGTAGATAATAGCTCTCTCGCTTTTTGTTGATCATCAATACCTGCTAACTGAACACGAATACGACTCGGTTCTTCAATCGTTACATTCGTTTCACTTATACCCAGTGAATCCACACGACGATAAATCGTCTCTACCGTAGCTTCTAACACTTCTCGGTTAATAACTTCACCTTCATCTACCGGTTCAACATTATATAAAATTTCAAATCCGCCCTGTAGATCTAACCCAAGACGTATGTCCTTTGTAACTCCTTGTATCGTCGTTCCTATTGTTCCTATAAATAATAGAAGCAATAGAAAAAAGGCAACGATACGACCTCTTTTAACCATGAGTATGTGTGCCTCCTTCTCTCTCCAACAACCCTTGTAAGTAATTTTCTTGCTGTTCAATTGAACAAAAGCGGCATGACCGCTTATTTGATTTTAGAACATCAAATTTTCAGCTTCATTAAGTATAATATCATTACTAAAAATTATAAGATCTAAATGAATAAATTTATAGGCTGACTCAAGCATTTAGAGTCAGCCTACCTAAATATTATAGAAATGTTTGACAACTCATGTCAATAACACTTTTCTTAAGTAGTTTAGACTTCTTCTGGTAAATGAGTGCGTAAAGCTTCAACTTGAGCTAATAAATCATCTTCCTGATAAGCTTGGACGGTTAGATAACTCATATATGTACCGGAATCTAAATGAAGAACGTCCTGAACAATCTCATGTAAGCGTTTATCAGGTTGTTTCCCTTTCCAAACCTTCTTTTCTAAGCATTTCCAAATGTCTTCTTCATGTGCCCTCGAATATCCTAGCATATGAAACTCATCTACTTTACTTGTGAGAACAGGATAGATCGACTTTTTCCAATGAGCGACAGGCTTTCCTTCTTCCATGCTTTTCCTCCTCATACATTAAGAACTGAAAATGATAAAGCACCGATGACGATACCGGCAATAAGTACACCAATAACTATAGATAAAAATGCATACCAGAAACGAATGGCAAAAAATGCAGCAGCTAAGCAAGCACTATATGCCCCTGTTGTTGGTAAAGGTACTGCAGTAAATAAAATCAATCCAATTGCACCAAACTTTTCCACGTTCGAACTCTTTTTCATTGTTCGTTCATAAAGCCATGTGTACATCCGTTCGTACCATCGGAATCGCAAGAGCCAGTTGCTGATTGGTAGAAATAACAACAGTAAAGGAATAATAGGTAACACATTCCCGAATACACTTAATAGATATGACTTCGCAAATGAAAAGTCATAAACTCCATAAGCAACGGGTAAACCACCTCGCAATTCTAAAATGGGCATGGCTGAAATAATCACGACCACAAGTTCAGATGGTAAAAAATCTAATGTGGTTATAAAAAAATCAATGAGCTTCTCCTTCAAGAACCTAATCCTCCTGCATTTTTTAAATTAAATTCCATTATACTAGATTGCTTGTCATGCTTGACCACCTTTTTCGCATATACATTCATTGTATATGAATTTCAATTTTTTGAGAAGGTAGGTCGTTATGAATGACCAAGCAAACCTTTTTGCAGGGTACGCTTATTTTAATCGCAGCAGGTATGATTACAAGGTTTCTAGGTTTTGTAAACCGAATCGTAGTGGCGAGAATAATGGGAGAAGAAGGTGTCGGCCTTTATATGATGGCCATCCCGACGTTAATCCTTGTCATTACACTTACACAATTTGGACTACCTGTCGCAATCTCCAAGCGTGTAGCTGAGGCAGAAGCACACGGAGATCTCAACCGAATTAAAAAGATTTTAGTCATCTCACTTGTAGTGACGGGTATATTAAGTGTGGTATTTACAACTGGCATGATTTTGCTCGCTCCCTTATTATCCCAAACACTGCTTACAGATGAAAGAACCTTATATCCATTATTAGCAATTAGTCCAATTGTCCCGATTGTGGCGATTTCTTCTGTATTACGCGGGTATTTTCAAGGGCGACAAAATATGAAACCACAAGCGTATTCGCAAGTCATTGAACAAGTCGTACGTATTACGTTTGTTGCTTTGTTCACCAAAGCACTTGCTCCATATGGTGTCGAGTATGCGGCTGCTGGTGCTATGATTTCGGTTGTATTAGGAGAGTTTTGCTCACTTCTATATATGATCCGTATGTTTAAAATGAAAAAACGCATTAAAATCCGAAGAAAGTTTGCAAAGTACTTACAACAAAGTAAAGATACATTGAACGAGCTAATGTCTATTGCCCTTCCTACGACAGGAAGTAGACTTGTTGGGTCATTTTCATTCTTCCTTGAACCCATACTCGTTTCACAAAGTTTAGCGATTGCTGGCGTACAAACGGCAATGGCAACGAAACAATACGGAGAGCTAACGGGATACGCGCTTCCATTACTTATGTTACCCACATTCATTACCCATTCATTATCTGTAGCTTTGGTCCCGAACATTAGTGAAGCTGGTGCAAAAGCGAATCAATCGTTGATCCATTACCGAATTCACCAAGCTATTCGATTATCCTTTGCATCTGGCGCACTAGCTACTGTAGTTTTAACGATTTTCGCAGTTCCAATTCTCACATTTATGTACGGTCATGGTAATGCAGCTCGTTTTCTAACAGTCATGGCTCCATTCTTTTTATTACTGTATTTCCAAGCTCCTCTACAAGCTGCCTTACAAGCTCTGGACCTGGCAAAAGCAGCGATGTGGAATAGTTTAATTGGTGCTTTTGTAAAATTCGCAGTCCTTGTTGCTCTTGCAACGCAACCTCAATTTGGAATTATGGGAGTTGCTTTAGCCATTGTTGTCGGTGTTGTGTTAGTTACTTTGTTACATCTCTTCACTTTAATGAAGACGATCAACTTTAAAATACCAGCATTTGATGTATTGAAAATGATTGGGCTTATTGCTCTAACTTGGGTAGCAGGGAAACAACTTAGTTCAATCTTTCCGGAATCATTGTCCCAAGTCATACCGTTTTTAATGATTCTCGTTATATTCACCGGAATGTATGTGGCTTTACTGTTCCTTTTCCGTTTTATAACGAAGGACGAGTTGAAACAATTACCTATTTTCCAAAAGAAGTAACTTATAGTTATATTGATATAGTGAGCGAGTTAGACAAAACTAGAAATCACTGTTATACTTATTATATCTTATTAATAAATTGAGGGACTTACAGAAAAACTCCGGATAAGAGTGGTCCTTTTAAAAATTTACAAATAAGATACTGAGGTAATTCTGTGCTATACAGAGTTATAGGTGTTTACTTGTCCGGAATTAAGATTACTTTTGGCGAAGATAATAAAGAGAGAACGTTTGAAACCCGAGAAGCTGCTGAACGTTATTTAGAAACCATTAAACAAGAAAATGTGCTGCCAAACACATATGAACTGGAAGTTGAACAAATCGAATCTGAATCTGAATCTGCATAAAAAAAGGAGTCCTCCGTTGAAGAGGACTCCTTTTTACTTTCTTAGCATAAACACCCACATAAACGTTAGTGCCTGCTTTAATGGAGTTGGTAACTGTTCTACAGGAAAGTCTTTGGCTTCTTCCTTATAAACACCATGCCCATCAACGACTTGCCAGCCCATTTCTCTTGAAAGATTCTCAAACTCCCATGGCATCATTGTGTTACAGATTACTTCTTCCCCATATAAACGACGATAACTATTTTGTCTTGGACCTGCTGTAGGACCAAGCAGACCTAAACATAATTTCCCTCCTGGCTTGATGACACGCATGATCTCCTGTAACGCTTGTTTCGGATCTTCAGTCCACTCTATTGAATTAATAGCTACCACACCATCCAAGCTGTTATCTTCAAAAGGAAGCTCGGCTAAGTCTCCTACTGTAAAGCTTAATCCATCGCCTTGTACTTCATTTGCTTTATTAATCATTTTAGGTGAAATATCAACACCAACAACTCGAAATCCAGCCTCATTTAGTTTACAGGAACCATAACCGTCTCCACATCCAATATCCGCTATTTTCCCCTTTGCTTCCATATGCTTTTCTACAAACGGAACAATTGTTGACCTACTGCCCTTCTCCCACATCTTACGACTCTTTTCGTTCCAAAATGAAACATTTGAATCCCATCTCTCTTCAACTGCTTTATGCCAATCAAATGACTTCTCCATGTTTCTTCCCCCTTCATTCATACAGAAAGATGGCCCGTGACGTGCGCGACCATCTTTTATATATCTGTATAACATATTACCTTTTTTCATCATATTCGTCGATATACCACTTATTTTGATTGTCTACAGTAAGGAAGGATATTTGCTTCGCGTGCTCATAACCTCGCTTATGTAACTCTTTTATGAGCCATTCTTCATCCCTATTATTTTGCTTTAAATTTTCATGCTGTACTTTTCCATCTGCAATAAGAGGTGTAATAAAGCCTTTTTCCCCACCATTCCCCTGCTTTTCAAATACAGACAGCTTCCCTGACGGTTCCAGTACAGCAAAGTCTACATCACTAATTTTTTCTGTACCATTTTCGCGAAGCTGCTGCATTAAGTCATCAAAATTATACCGCTGTTTTTTCATTTCTCGTTCATCAATTTTCCCTTCCCGAATGATCATTGATGGTTTTCCATCCACCATTTCTCGGAAAGTTTGGCTCTTAAGAGATATGAAGGCACTCCCCCGTTGGATAATTAGCAATACAACCATGGGGATAAATGCATGCATAAATGACTCTTTAGGTTCTTCTACTGAAAATACTGCGATTTCTGCAAGCATAATAAATACGACCAGGTCTAAAATACTCAATTCCCCGATTTCCCGCTTCCCCATAAGTCTGAAAATAATTAAAATAAGTACATAAAATAAAACAGTTCTAAAGATTATCGTCCAAAGCTCGATGTCCAAGGTTACTCCTTCTTTCTGCATAATGTCACTCTTAGTTTGAACGATTTCTTCCACCTTATGCTTATAGGGACGATTGTAAAAAAGGCACTAAATATCGGAAATACACATATAACGTTGATACTAGTAATGAGAAAAGCACAACTGGCATGCCATACAGCATGAATTTAACAAATGAAATAGGGTGCTTAGCACTTGCTGCAAGCCCTGCTACTACAACATTAGCCGAAGCTCCTATAAGTGTTCCATTCCCTCCTAGACAAGCCCCCAATGCTAGTGACCACCATAATGGGTCCAGGTTAACCATACCGTAGGAACGAAACTCTTCAATAACAGGTATCATAGCAGCTACAAAAGGAATATTATCAACGATTCCAGAAAATAGACCCGATACCCATAAGATTACAAGTGAGGTTTTAGGTAAATCTCCTTCTGTAAGCCAAATCATCCCTCGAGCTAATTCATCAATAATGCCCACTTTTTCTAGACCACCTACTAGCATGAACAAGCCCATAAAGAAGAACAGTGTAATCCATTCTACTTCCTGAAATACCTTTTCAGCCTCCACTTCTTTATCCGTTAAAAGCAGTAACAATAAAGCTCCACAGACAGCTACTGTTGTTAAATCTACATGAACAAAGGCATGTAACAAAAACCCTAAAATCGTCATGCTTAACACCGCTATTGATTGATACAGCATTGGTGTCTTTTTTAAATATTGCGAAGGATCCATATCCATGAGCTCATGCACATACTCAGGTTGTTGTATGAGTGATTTCCGAAACAAAAAAATGAGGGCAATGAGGGTTGTACTAAAAATCAGCAAAACAATAGGTCCTAGATTGGTGATAAATGAAACAAAGGTTAAGTGCTCAACAGCTTGCCCTATCATAATGTTAGGAGGATCTCCAATAAGTGTTGCCGTCCCTCCAATATTGGCACAAAATATCACGGTCAGAAGATAAGGAAAGACAGGCAATTTCAAAAGAGATGTAAGTGTTAATAGAATCGGAACAAATAATAAAACCGTCGTCACATTATCCAGCAAAGCCGAACCTACAGCCGTCAATATACCTACGACAACTAACAATGGGATTGGAGCGCCTCTTACCTTTTGAGCCATTAAGATTGCTATATATTCAAATACTCCTGTTTTCTTTGTAATGGAAACCAATACCATCATGGAAAATAGGAGTGTAATCGTTCCCCAATCAATGAATTCTGTAAAAGCATCCTCCCATTGATAGATCCCACTAAGCAACATCAGAAATCCCCCAGTGAGGGCCACCAAAGCTCGATTCATTTTTTCAGCCATGATAAATCCATAACTGACGACAAACACAATTATTGCAAGCGTGGTTTCCATCTATGTACCTCATTTCTTGTCCATTTATTATTACTAATGTATTCAGTGGGTAGGGCAAAATATTTTATTCTATTTTAATTTTTTGATGAATACAGTAATAGAAAATGAGGACAAACATGGGGAGGAATTCGTATGTTCCAAGAACGAATGAAAGCTTTGGGATATGGATGGGTTACAATTTTGGTTATGATGCTTGCGAGCAGCCTTGTCTTAGCACTTTTTCTACGATTCACAGATATGACAGCAGGTACACTTCAATGGGTTACACTAGTGCTTGGATTACTCACACTATTTATTGGTGGGTTTGTTTCCGGAGCAAAAGGAAAAGAACGAGGCTGGATGTTAGGCTTATTTACTGGATTAGGCTTTGTGCTGATTGTGCTGTTATTTCAATATCTGGGTTATCAAAAAGGAATGTCTACTACTCAGATGATGTATCAAGGAGGTTACACACTTGCAGCTATGCTTGGTGGTGTAATTGGCGTTAATATGGCCGGAGATAAGCAGTCTTAACTTTCAAGTAGACGAGCATTTGAAAGACCTTATATTTAACCAACTCGCATGTGATTTCTTTATGAAATTGCATGCGTTTTTGTTTTTTTCTATAAAAAATAAAAGCCCGAACAACAGACAACAAACGTCTATCATTCGAGCTTCTATTTTTAAATGTTTAGTCTTGATTTAATACTTCACGAATAGCGGATCGATCATATGTAAGCTTCGTGCCGTCTTCGACTTGAATTACTATTGAACCCTCGTCAAGAGCATGAACTGTACCATGTAAGCCACCAATCGTAATAATCTTGTCGCCCTTCTCAAGCTTAGATTGCATTTCTTGCACTTTCTTTTGCTTTTTCTGTTGTGGACGGATAAGTAAGAAATAAAAGATCACAAACATTAAGATTAAAGGAACTATTTGAGCCCAAGCACCCATTCTTGTCGCCTCCTTTCCATTATTTATTAGAAGTTTTTCGCGTCTGGCTTATTAAACCCATACTGTTCGAAAAACTCTTCTCTAAAATCACCAAGACGATCATCTAAAATCGCTTGTCTAACTTGCTTCATTAAGTTTAACAGAAAATAAAGATTATGATAAGTCGTAAGACGGAAGCCAAACGTTTCATTACACTTGATCAAGTGGCGAATGTAAGCCCTTGAATAGTTACGGCATGTATGACAATCACAAGCTTCATCAATTGGACGGAAGTCTCGTGAATATTTTGCATTCCGCACGACCAAACGACCTTCAGATGTCATGCATGTCCCATTTCTCGCTATACGAGTAGGAAGGACACAGTCAAACATATCAATACCACGAAGTGCCCCATCAATAAGAGAGTCTGGTGAACCTACTCCCATTAAGTAACGCGGCTTATGATCTGGTAGCAATGGTGTTGTGAATTCAAGCGCTCGGTTCATTACGTCTTTAGGTTCACCAACAGATAAGCCGCCTACAGCATATCCTGGGAAGTCCATTGAAACTAGATCACGAGCACTCTGACGACGAAGATCCTCATACTCTCCACCTTGCACAATACCGAAAAGCCCTTGTTCATTTGGACGCTTATGAGCTTCTAAGCAACGCTCAGCCCAACGTGTTGTGCGTTCTACAGAACTTTTCATATATTCATGACTAGCTGGGTAAGGAGGGCATTCATCAAAGGCCATCATAATATCTGGGCCTAATGAATTTTGGATTTGCATCGCTTTCTCAGGGGATAGGAATAACTTCTCCCCACTTATATGGTTACGGAAATGTACGCCTTCCTCTTTAATATCACGCAAATCACTTAAACTGAATACCTGGAAGCCACCAGAATCCGTTAAAATCGATCCATCCCAGTTCATGAACTTGTGAAGGCCACCCGCTTCTTCAACGATATCCTCTCCGGGCCGTAACCATAGATGATAGGTATTTGCGAGAATTATATCTGCACCCATCTCTTTCAATTCTTCAGGGGCCATCGTTTTCACTGTAGCAAGCGTTCCAACAGGCATGAACATGGGTGTCTCAAAAGACCCGTGTGGCGTATGTACACGCCCCAAACGAGCTCCAGTCTGTTTACATGTTTTAATTAATTCATATTTAATTGGCATCTACAATACCCTTTCTATTCTCTCTTTTTCTTACAGTCTTACAGAATCAACATCGCATCGCCAAAGCTAAAGAATCGATACTCTTCTTGAACAGCTTCTTTATAGGCTCTCATTATGAATTCTTTCCCAGCTAAGGCACTTACAAGCATGATGAGTGTTGATTTAGGTAAGTGGAAATTCGTAATGAGCCCATCAATTGCTTTGAATTGATAAGGAGGATAGATAAAGATATCTGTCCATCCACTAGCCTCAGTAAAGGCTCCATCATGATCTCTTGCAATGGTTTCAAGTGTTCTGGTTGACGTCGTTCCTACTGATAAAATTCGGCCTCCTGCTTCTCTAACATTAGTTAAGAGATCTGCAGTTCCCTGACTCATGTGGTAGAACTCAGCATGCATATCATGCTCCTCAACCGTATCAACTGAAACAGGTCTAAAGGTACCTAAACCAACATGAAGTGTCACATAAGCGATGTGAACCCCCATGTCCTGGACTTCCTGTAGAAGCTCATTGGTAAAATGTAAACCAGCTGTTGGTGCAGCAGCTGATCCTTCTTCTTTTGAATACACCGTTTGATAGCGTTCACGATCAGGGAGTTGTTCTTTGATATATGGTGGTAAAGGCATTTCCCCTAATGATTCAAGAACCTCTAAAAAGATCCCTTCATATGAGAATTGCATAACTCTTCCACCATGCTCTTTTAAGTCGGTGCATTCTGCAACCAACTTGCCATCCCCAAATGAGACACGCGTGCCTTCTTTTATCTTTTTAGCAGGCTTCACCAGCACTTCCCACTCATCCGCTTCTTGTTGATGTAAAAGAAGGACTTCAACTTTAGCTCCTGTGTCCTCTTTCACACCAAAGAGACGAGCTGGCAATACCCTTGTATTATTCAAAACAAGGCAATCACCTGGTTTTAAGTATGACGTTAAATCATAAAAATGTTTGTGTTCAATCTTCTCCTCTTCTCGATGCATAACAAGCATGCGAGAGGATGTTCGATCCTTTAATGGTGTCTGGGCAATCAACCGTTCTGGTAAGTCAAAATCGAAATCTTTTATTTCCATAACGTTCTCTGTTCTCCTATCTAAACTTTCCTATTATATAAAATATCAACGAAAGCACGATGCTTACTACAATAGATGTGACGATCGGAAAATAAAATTGGACATTCCCTTTTTTAAAGGAGATATCTCCTGGTAATTTTCCAACAAATGTCCAAAGCAATCCGATCAAAATAAACACGATACCTATAACAATCATTAACTTAGGAAATTCGGTCACGAACCAGGCACCTCCCGATTAAAGTGAGCGTACGCTTTAGTCGTTACCAGTCTTCCCCTAGGCGTTCGTTGTATAAACCCTATCTGTAAAAGAAATGGTTCATATACATCTTCTATGGTTTGAGATTCCTCACCAATTGTTGCGGCAATGGTATCCAACCCTACAGGTCCACCCTGAAAATGATCCATAATTCCGAGTAAAAGTTTATGATCGACATGATCCAAACCCTCTTCATCCACTTGTAGCATAGAAAGGGCTTGCTGTGTAGTTCCTTTAGACACTGTCTCTTCCCCTTTTACCTGGGCAATATCACGAACACGCTTTAATAAACGATTCGAAATACGAGGTGTGCCTCTTGAACGTCTCGCTACCTCAATAGCAGCCTCTTTACTTATATCCACATCAAAAATTTCAGATGTCCGTTCTACAATAGCACATAAATCTTCTGTTGTGTAATAGTCTAGGCGACTAAGTACACCGAATCGATCTCTTAATGGAGCAGACAAAAGACCCGCTCTAGTCGTTGCACCGACTAATGTAAAAGGAGGAAGGTCTAAACGAATCGACCTTGCTTCAGAGCCTGATCCAATAACAATATCTAAGAAAAAGTCTTCCATTGCAGGGTATAGTACTTCTTCAACTGCTCTAGGCAAACGATGAATTTCATCGATGAACAGAACATCTCCAGCTTCAAGAGAAGATAAAATTGCAGCTAAGTCACCAGCACGCTCAATAGCAGGTCCGGATGTACTACGGAACTGTCCTCCCATTTCATTTGAAATAATCGAAGCCAATGTTGTTTTTCCTAACCCTGGCGGTCCGTAAAGCAAGACATGGTCTAGCGGTTCGTTACGCATTTTTGCCGCTTCAATAAAAATACTTAAATTTTCTTTTGTTTTGGATTGTCCAATATATTGAGCCAGCGTCTGAGGACGTAAACTGTATTCTATGGATTCGTCATCTGATTGAACGTCTCCACTTACCATTCTCTCCTCCATGTTGCACCTCCTCTATGTTACGATTTTTGCATCATTAGGGATAAGCCTTTTCTTACGTACTCATCCACTGAATCGACTTGTTCTTTCTCTAGTTTAGGTCGCACTGATTTCAGTTCTTTCTCTGAATAACCAAGAGCTTTCATGGCTTCTAATGCTTCATCAACCATCTTCGTTTGTTCAGAGTGCGTTTGCTCTCCTTCGTAGAAAATACTTGATTCATCTTGTTCAACTGGTAACCATTCGGTTAATTTCCCTTTAAGGTCAAGGATCATTTGGCGGGCTGTTTTCTTCCCTACACCCTGGAAACGAGTTAAGTATTTGTCGTCTTCACGTTCAATGGCAGATACGACTTCTCCAACAGATGTAGATGCTAAGATCGCAAGTGCCCCTTTTGGTCCAATTCCAGACACATTCAGCAATTTGGCAAATAAGGATTTCTCTTCTGGAATTTTGAAACCGAACAACATCTGAGCGTCTTCTCTTACGTAATGATACGTATGTATAATCACTTCTTTATTCATAGACGATTGAAAGGAATATGGATTGGCACAGCTAATTTCATAACCTACCCCATTCGTTTCCACAACGACGTTTTCCCCTTCGATCATCGTTAGCGTTCCTTTAATATAGGCAATCATAAAATGGATTCTCCCTCACTTTATTCGAGCTCATTTTATTTTAACACATCGAGCAAGAATACTTGAATGGAAAACGGACATACGTTCGCACGAAAAAATTAAATTTACAAATTAAAATTTTCAATCTATTATGAATAAAAAACCTGATTTGTTCATATAAATCTTTTTTTGAATGTTTTCTTTTTGTGACAAAACGGTTTTTCATATTGACGGAACGGGAATATGATTGTAAGATCAACATAATCCGTAAATCGAGGTGTAGCCATGAAACCAATCGATCGTGTTGTCGAGTACTTAAAAAGCCTTGGCGTCCAAGCAGAGAAAGTTTACAAACCACCTAAAGAAAAGACGGAATAATTACGCCTGTCATGTCGATCATTACAGGTTAAGGCACCTAAGCCGATTACTTAAACAATAAAATAATCGTACAAAAAGGGTTGCCCCAAAAGAATGTGTACTTCTTTTGGGGCAACCCTTGATTTCTGTTTATGGCTTTTTAACGGCTAGCTTTTCAAATTGTTTAAGTAATTGAAAGTATTGGTCTGCAGATTTAATTTTGATTCCTTCTTCTAAACCTTGACTATCCAACACTTCTAATTCATCTAAATCAATCTGATAAAAGGTCTGAATCACTTTTTGTTCAGATGGCTTTCCTTCAAATATACTTAACTTTCCATGTTCATCTAGTCCAATATAACCCTTTGCTTTTATCGTTGGAGAGAGCTCTTTTACCTTCTTATGAAAGACAATTTGACCTTCTTGTTGGTTTACTACTTTCCAGCCATCATAAGCAGCCCAAAAATCTTCTAAAGACCAGACTGTTTCCGTTCGTCGTTCTTCGCTCATTTGTCCGTCTATGTAAATCTTCTGAAGAACTACTTCCAGTTCTAATGGCGGTTTTGTCCAGGCTTTTTTTAGCGACTTTTTAGCAATATCCTCTTTTCTTTGATCATGCTGTTGATTCAAAGGTGTATCGTTGTTTTCCTCAGCCTGACCTGAGAATACATGCCACCCACCCACAAACATAATGGTTACTAAAGTTACAATAAAAATACGATAAGTTCTCACACATATCACCTCATGTATAGAATCAAAGCTCTATTACATTCTTTTACCCAATTCGACATAGATAAAACAAGCACATAAGAAGTATGATTTTAAAGGGGGAGACATGTTCCACCAACATAAAAAAACTTCTAATTTTAGTGTGACCAAAATTAGAAGTTTTTAACCTCTTACTTTTATATTATTGTTCGTCTAAATTGTGATAAACCTCTTGAACATCCTCTAATTCCTCGAGCATATCGATCAGTTTTTCCATTTGCTCTGCTTCTTCGCCTTCAAGCTTCGATTTTGTTTGAGGGAAATACGTCACTTCAGCATTATCCAGTGTGTAGCCTGACTCTTCTAATGCTTTACGTACATCTTGAAAGTTTTCTGGATCTGTATAAATTTCAAATGCTTCTTCATACGTTTCCATTTCGTCAGCACCTGCTTCAATCGCTTCAAGCATGAGCTCTTCTTCTTCAATATTTTCTTCTGTACGATTGATCACGATATACCCTTTTCGATCGAACATAAAGGATACACAACCGTTCTCCCCCAAGTTTCCACCATTTTTATTAAATGCATGACGTACTTCTGACGCAGTGCGGTTTTTATTATCTGTTAAAACCTCCGCCATAACAGCTACACCACCAGGGCCGTATCCTTCATAAGTTAGTTCTTCATAGTTAGCACCGTCTAAATTCCCAGTGGCTTTATTGATAGCTCTTTCAATGTTTTCGTTAGGTACGTTGTTTGCTTTTGCTTTATCAATCGTAAGGCGAAGTTGCGGGTTGGTTTCAGGGTCGCCTCCCCCTTCTTTCGCTGCCACGTATAAGTCTTTAGCAAGCTTCATAAAGAGCTTACCGCGTTTTTTATCTTGCGCACCCTTACGATGTTTAATATTTGACCATTTAGAATGACCAGCCATAGGACATTCTCCTCTCTCCAAATCATAATCCTTATTTAATATAACATATCGGACGAGCAGTCGTCAGGTATGAGAGGGGCAAGTAGCTTGTATATCAACCATAAAAAAAAGCATGTAATTTCATTTACTGAAATCACATGCATGCTTAGGTCTACCTGCTGTAATCATCACTGAATTGATCCCATTCCTCAGGCATTTCCTCTCTTTGATTTAAACGACTGCGCAGATCTTTCATACGATCCCAATAGCGCTCATCAGTATAAACAACCAGTTCTTTCCCTTTTACTTCAGGCATTTCCTTTACTAACTTTCGCACTTTTTCAGAAACATTAACCCGCGTGTACGTTGCACGGTCAGGTTCTTCAACAGCAACAATGACACTTTCGTTTGTAATAACGACCTGTGCAGACTTAATAAATCTGGACTGACTCAGGCGTTTCCCAATTGCACGAGACTGACGATCGTATTCCTTATTATTATAGGTGTTCGCATTGTCGTCGCTCATGGGTGTGTCTTTTTTAGGTCCTTCTTCTAGTGCACGATCCTGATCTTGCGGACGTGCTCGTTCTAATTCATATTGGTCATAGTTGTTATCAATATTGGTTGAATACTCTGGCTGATTGGCACCAGGGTTCCCGTATTTCTGATTGTTTTTTTCTGCTATATTATTCAGGTCATTGGTGAATGTCTCAGGTTGCGATTGATCCTGACCATTACATCCCACCAAAAGGCCAAAAGAAAGCAGAGAACATGCTACAAGCTGTTTTTTCATAAAGAAACCTCCCTTCACCATTAGGTTGGTTCAGGGAGGCATCATTTAGCCAAGTTACTTTTAGGAAAAAAGCTTAAAATTCAGGTGGTGCTGTCGCTAAACTACGTTTGTGCTCCGTTTTCTTATGCATATCTTCAATCAGTTTGCGATCTTTTTCAGGGATCTCTTCACCTTTTAAGTGCTTATCAATCATGTCATAAGAAGTTCCCATTTCATTTTCATCTGTTTGACCTTCCCACAAGCCAGCACTTGGAGCTTTTTCTACAATTTCAGAAGGTACACCAAGTTCTCGTGCCATATCTCTCACTTCACCTTTTGTAAAGTGGACTAATGGAACAAGATCTACTCCTCCATCTCCATATTTTGTGAAGTATCCTGTGTACCATTCTGCAGCATTATCAGTACCAACAACTAAGTATTTATAGTTTGTTCCAATCGTATATAACGTACTCATACGAAGACGTGCTCGCAGGTTAGCATCAGCTAAGCGTTCTTGATCTTCGTTGTAATCTCCTTTTTCTTGCAATTGAGCTTTAACTTTAGAGAACATCACTTCATGTGTCTCTGTTAAATCAACTGTAATTGAATCAATCCCACAGCTATCAATAACACTTTGTGCGGCCTCTTGGTCTTTTGGATTACTCTTACAAGGCATAACAACACCTAAAGAATTGTCCGGGAAAGCGCGTTGGATTAAATGAGCTACAACAGCTGAGTCGATTCCGCCACTAATTCCTACAAGAAGACCATCAACCCCAGCATCTTGTACTTGTTGTTGTAACCATTCAACGGTTTTTTCAATTTTATTTTGCATCGTATATGTTGCTCCCTTCACTACAAAAGTGATGTTAGGTTTCTTATCATCTTATGTTAGCATAGCATTTAACTGTTCGACAAATGATTCCCTACGAGTCCATTCATTAGCCATCTTTGTCAAAAAATAACTGATCTCACCCTGAGAAGGCTGAGTCCTCATAAATGAAATCCATTCTCGCATGACATCTGATGGATATTGAACACCATAAATCCATAAGGGATCACCACTACACTGCCGGAATCCTTTAAAACGAAGAAGCTGATTTACTTCAACATGCTCCATCCACCGTTGAGCTAATTGTATCCAATCATAAACGGGAGGAGATTGTCCTAAAAGGTCAAAATCAATCAACCTCACCTGTGCACCGTCCCGAATAAAATTATGTGATGCTACATCACCATGGATCCACGAGCCTCTTTGTACAGCATCTTCCTCAATCATTCTCCAATCCAATTGTTCAACCTCACTTAGTATAGCATAACTTTTTCGCGTTATGGCATCGAACAATTCTCTCTGACCAAACGCTACAAAGATACTAAGAAAAGCTGAAAATGTATGAAGCCGTTTTTTCCATTTCAGATAAATAGGTAGCTTGGGAATCATTGTATCCAACGTAACCCCAAGCGAGGACTTGTGAAATTGATGAAGCAGATCATGAGATGCTATACGATCTTTTTCATTAGTATAAGACAATGACGACCCGTTCATGCAGGGGGCAAGTGTATAAATGTCACCTTGATCCCCGCATATAAACCGCTTACCATTCGGAAAAGGAACGAACCCCACTATATCCGGATTTTTGGTCTGTTCAAAAAAGTCCCATTGTTGCTGAACAATAGGCTCGGAAAAATACTTTTTGAGAATGTAGGTTTGATTATCCCCTCTCACTTTATGAACGTGAGGCTTAATTTGATAAGTTTGTTCGATATGCAAATCACCTTTTAACTGAAAAAAAGAAAAGGGAAAGCCGCTGCGGCCTTCCCCTTTTCGCTGTATCTGTCGCATTACTCTTCCTCATCAAAACGCGGCATTTGGAATGGCATTTGCGGCATTTGTCCTCCACCTTGCATTCCTTGTGGCATTTGCGGCATCTGCCCTCC
>NZ_KE384337.1:24477-25860 GCF_000425225.1 Pontibacillus marinus BH030004 = DSM 16465
CCTTGCATTCCTTGTGGCATTTGTGGCATCTGCCCTCCGCCTTGCATTCCTTGCGGCATTTGTGGCATCTGCCCTCCGCCTTGCATTCCTTGTGGCATTTGTGGCATTTGACCACCTTGCTGCGGCATACCTTGGCCTTGATGCGGCATTCCATAGCCCTGTTGCGGCATTCCATAACCTTGCTGTGGCATTTGTGGCATATCCACGGATGAAGACTCCCATGATGAAGATTCCATATCATCATATCCCGTAGCCGGACTAACTGCCTGTTGCTGACCTGGCATCATCCCATCCCAACAATATGGTTCAGTACTACCCAGGTATTGTGGCATTGGTGGACAAGGATGCGGCGGGCACGGCATATACGGCATTGGTTGCACATACATTGGCATCATTGGTTGTTGTTGCATTGGTTGCTGCATTTGTGGTTGCACTTGCGGCTGCATTTGTGGTTGCTTCATTGGCTCTTGCATTTGCGGTTGCACTTGCGGCTGCTTCTGAGGTTGCTTCATTGGCTTTTTCTCCTCGGCAGCTGGTTTTACTGGTTCTTTTTTTGGCTGTTTAGGTGGCTGATATTGTGGCATTTGCGGAATGTTTACTGTCGTATAGTAGTTTTGCATCTCTTGTTCCATAGTAGGGAATTGAAATTGCATAGGCATAATTGGTTGTTGCGGCTGTTGTGCTGGCATCATTGGTTTTTCTTCTACAGCCGGTTTTACCGCTTCTTTTTTCGGCTTTGGCATCTCTTTTTTAGGCATTTCCTTCGGCTTTTCTTTCCCTACTGGCATAGGCTTTGGCGACGTGTCCTTGTAAGGTTGAGTAGCTTGCGGCTGTTCTTTTTTGACTGGCTTTGAATCAGATGGAACTTTGATCTTCATACCTGGCATGATCATATCTGGATTGCTCAATTGCGAGTTCATCGCTTTAAGCTCTTCAAAATTCACTCCATATTTCTTCGAGATCTTCCATAACGTATCACCTTTTTGAACAACATGAATTTTCACTGATGTGGCTCCCTTCCTTCTGTTATCGTTCAAACTATGATGTAAATAACAGATTAACTCTTTTACAACATATGCACGAACCCAGAAAAGGTTGATGAAAATGCCTAAATTTTTTTGGGATATATTCAGGAGAGTTGTTGTGGAGGGGTTAATTTCATGTTTAATCTTAGGCACTACTTATTTCATTAAAGCCGCTGCTGAAGACTTGATCGAGATAAAGTGGGAGGAAGCAGTGCAGGGGCTAAGGTATTTCCGCGTCTACCCGAGCGATTCCGTCGCATACCCGAACAATTCCGTCGCCTAACCGAGCAATTCCATCACCTACCCGAGCAATTCCGTCGCCTACCCGAGCAATTCCATCACCTACCCGAGCAATTCC
>NZ_KE384337.1:25930-33145 GCF_000425225.1 Pontibacillus marinus BH030004 = DSM 16465
TCGCCTACCCGAGCAATTCCATCGCCTACCCGAGCAATTCCGTCGCCTACCCGAGGGAATACTGTTCCTTCCCACAAGAACATAGCCCGCCGCACTCCATAAAAGCAACGGAACCACCCTGCATCAGCTAATTTCACATTACTGCCAGATTGCTGAATAACTTTTTGTTGATCTGCAAGCACTAAAAAACCCCAACGAATAGTCGTTGGAGTTCTTTTTATGCACCGCTACTAACAATTTCAACTCGGTCAATAAAGTCTAGCTTGTTAAAGTTTTGGAGCATTTGTTCAATGGATATTGTCATACTACTTGTATTTATAGATAGTGTGACATTTGCTTTTCCTTGTAAAGGGATGGTTTGATTAATGGTCAAAATATTACACCCAGATTGAGCAACCATCTTTAATAATTCAGATAACGTACCCGATCGATCCTCTAAGTGAAAAAACAAGGTGATGATTTTTTCCTTCACCATCGATTGGAACGGGTACACAGCATCCCGATACTTATAAAACGCACTACGGCTTAAGTCCACTTGCTGGACAGCTTCATGCACAGATTCCACTTTTCCACGTTCAAGCAAAGCTTTTGCTTCTAACGTTTTTTGCATCGATTCTGGTAAAACATCGCTTCGTACAAGGTAAAATTGATCATCATTTTGGGCCATATGTCCTAACCCCTTTACACGGTCTATTCAATAAATTCGAATTCAAAGTCCATCAGGCGTATTGTGTCGCCATCTTTCGCTCCTCGCTCACGCAGGGCATCATCCACACCCATACCGCGTAACTGGCGAGAGAAGCGTGCCACTGTCTCATCGCGGGAGAAGTCCGTCATATGGAAGAGCTTTTCAATCTTCGGTCCACTTAATACGAACGCTCCATCTGGGTCACGTGTAATCTTAAATGGCTCTTCCTCTTCTTTGAAGCTATAAACCACACGTTCATCTTTTTCTTCAATTGGTGTGGTGTCTTTCGGAATCTTATCCAACAGATCAGCAATCGCAAATAAGGCTTCACTTAACCCTTCACGAGTAATTGAAGAAACAGGAAAGATCTGATATCCCTCGCCAATTTGTTCCTTGAACAGTTCAAGGTTTTCTTCAGCTTCTGGCATATCCATTTTACTCGCAACAATTACTTGAGGTCGATCCATTAAGCGTTCATCATATTGCTCAAGCTCACGGTTAATCGTTACAAAATCCTCATAAGGATCGCGAGCTTCCATGCTAGCCATATCGACTACATGAACAATAACACGTGTACGCTCGACGTGACGTAGGAACTGATAACCTAAACCAACGCCTTCATGAGCTCCTTCAATTAATCCTGGAAGGTCAGCCATAACGAAGCTACGATGGTCTTTTGTTTCTACAACCCCCAAGTTAGGAGAAAGTGTTGTGAAATGATATTCAGCAACCTTTGGCTTTGCTTTACTTACTGTTGATAAAAGCGTGGATTTTCCGACACTCGGATAACCAACTAGTCCAACATCCGCCATTAACTTAAGTTCCAACGTAATATTACGTTCTTGACCAGGCTCGCCATTTTCAGAGATTTCCGGGGCAGGGTTTCTTGGAGAAGCGAACTTCAGATTACCACGACCTCCACGCCCTGCTTTAGCGATAACTGCTCGTTGCTTGTGTTCAACTAAGTCTGCAAGCACTTCACCTGTATCAACATCTTTCACTGTGGTACCGGGTGGAACAGGAATAACATAGTCGTCTGCATTTTTTCCATGCATCCCTTTCCCCATTCCATTTTCACCGCGCTTCGCCTTAAAATGACGCTGATAGCGGAAATCCATAAGCGTGTTTAAACCTTCATCCACTTCAAACACGATGTCTCCACCATTACCACCGTCACCGCCGGCTGGTCCACCTTTAGGTACATATTTTTCACGACGGAAGGCTGCACTACCATTACCGCCATCGCCAGCTTTTACATATATGCTAACCGCATCTACAAACATATTCTTCACCTCTCATTTAGAAGCAGTTTCATGGTGTAGGTGTGTCCATTTTCACTTTCCACTGCTTGTACATCCTTAAGATAGGATTGACCTCCCAAACGATCTAAAAGGTCTTTGTTCTTATCTAAATCTCCATCTACACTTAACGATACTTCAGGTTTATCTTGTCCACTCACAACGAGCGTAACCATATAAAGCTTTAATGAATTTATAAAATCTCCAAAGATATTCATGACATTTTGACTATTCTCCATTAACGCTTGATCATGTTGTTCCAGGTTATGCTGCGATTGTATGGAGTACGTTAATCGGAAATGATCATATTGGGTATTGAATCGAATAACCCAAAGGGCGAAGTGTGGTGATTGAAGTTTCATCAGCTTCGATTCCTCTTGGGAGTCCTGAATAATATCCTGAAGTTTTTCCTGCACCTTCTCCATTTTCCCCATAGAAGCATACCCATGTAGAATCTGCAACTGATTCATCCAATCATGTCGATAATGACTCAATAAATTCGTCACTTCGTTCACTTTCATCCAAAATCCGCCCCTTTTTTCTTTCTAATATGAAAAGTATAGCAAATTATGGACATATTCGAAATAAATACTATGTTCACAAAGTCTTATAAAAGACATTCTGGTATAATTCTATTTCTCTAGCGACCATTAAAAAAGCTCTAACCCAATGGGCTAGAGCTTAAAGCTAGTTCGCTTATGCTTCTTGTGGATAAACGCTAACTTTTTTACGGTTACGACCGTAACGTTCGAACTTAACAACACCATCTACTTTAGAGAATAGTGTGTCGTCACCACCGATGCCTACGTTAGCACCTGGGTAAACTTTTGTTCCACGTTGACGGTAAAGGATCGCGCCTGCTTTAGCCTGTTGACCATCAGCACGCTTCGCTCCAAGACGCTTAGACTCAGAATCACGACCGTTTTTCGTACTACCTACACCCTTCTTCTGGGCGAAAAACTGTAGATTTAGACGTAGCATTGGGCTGCACCTCCTTATCAATTGATCGTCATATATTCACCATAATCTCGCTCTATGGTTTCGAGTGATACCATCATTCCCTCTAACAACAATGTAGCCTTTTCGTAAGTATCAGATGACAATTGTTCAGGTAATTCAACCCTTAAATAGCCACCTTCGCCACCTTGTTCGATATGAGGTTCGAATTCACACAGTTTCATAACAGCATTCACCGCACCAAAGGAGACAGCGGAAACAGCAGCACATACAATATCATGACCATATGGGCCACTTTCAGCATGACCACTAATTTCAAAAGCTGATATTTGACCATGTTCATTTCTCGTTACAAGTACTTGTATCATGATCGAACCTTACGCTTTGATGCTCTCAACTGTAAGCTTTGTGTAAGGTTGACGATGACCTTGTTTACGCTTGTAGTTCTTTTTTGGCTTGTACTTGAATACGTTGATTTTCTTCTGACGACCTTGTTTTTCAACTTTAGCCGTTACAGAAGCACCGTCTACGTATGGAGCGCCTACTTTTGTTTCGCCGCCACCTACTACAAGTACTTTGTCGAACGTTACGTTTTCACCATCAGCAGCATCAACTTTTTCAACGAAGATGGATTGACCTTCTTCTACTTTGATTTGCTTGCCGCCTGTTTCAATAATTGCGTACATACTTGCACCTCCTTATAATACTCAGACTCGCCATGCAGGTGCCTCTCGGGCTTTTAGAACCTGTTTTGAGCGGTTGTAGCAACAGGTGCTACGATCGTTAACGTACAAATGTTACCACGTTTCAAAACAACCTGTCAAGAACATTCTCCTTATAAAAGGAACGTTCTTCCAGAGTAGCCACATTTCCGACATGTATAATGCGGAAAGGCACATGACTCTCCCTATTATTCAGGACATAGACATCTTTGTAAAGGATTGATTTCAACTTTTTCATATCTATTCTTTCCTTGAAGGCCTCTATCACATCAGGATGAGCTTCAATTGCAATGATATCCTGATCGTTTGATTGATAGGACAATAACATTCTCTCTAATTGATAGGCCTCAGAAGCTCTTGACATCATAGTACTTTGAGAATGATCTTTTCCGAGAACACTAGACAAAGATGGTGCTTCACGTTTTCGAGTCATTTCTAAAATTCCTAGACGTGTAAACCCAAAAATTTGTGTACGAACATAGTCCTGTCTCAACTGCTTTTTGAAATAACTCACGACTCGTTCTTGATCCTTCTCATCTTTCATATCAATAAAATCAATCAAAATCATGCCAGATAAATTTCGCAAACGAATCTGTTTGGCAGCTTCTTTTGCTGCTTCCTGATTCGTTTTTAAGACAGAATTTTTCTTATTGCTTGTATTGGTATGCTTCGCTGTATTAACGTCCATCACAACCATTGCCTCGGTTTGGTCGATAACAAGTTGAGCCCCGCTATCAAGCGTGATGGTTCGTGTTAACAATTTCTCGCTAATGGATTCAGCTGAGAATGGCATATGGTTTTGGATATCAGCAACCCATTTTGTTTTTTTCCCTAACTCAGGTATTCGCTTTTGAATTCGTTGTTTCATGTCCAGATTATCAACTAAGATGCTCTCAATATCCCCCTCCGGAAAACGACGAAGTAAGCGATCTGGAATATCAAAGTCTTCTAATATCGTTTTCGGTGGTTTTTCATTTCGGTACTGTTTAGAGAGATTTGTCCAACGTTCACGTAGCGACCCTAACTCCCTTTCGAGTTCCTCCAGCGAAACCTCCGCTGAATGTGTACGAAAAATTAAACCTTCTTCACTCTGACAGGCTTCACCTGCCCATGCTTTTAAATGACTGCGTTGTTCATCAGTCATTTTCCTTGAAACAGCAAAATAATTACCAAATGGAAGGTACACTAAATTACGACCTGGAAGCGTTACGTTAGCAGTGAGCTGAGCTCCTTTTTGATCATAAGCGTCCTTCATCACTTGAACCCACACTTGCTGACCTTCATGAACAACTCGCTCAATAGGTTTACTTGTATCTTTTCTTGCTTCAGGAATTTCTTGTTTCTTTAAAAAACCAAGTTTAGGCTGCCCAAAATCAACAAAGGCAGCCTGTAAACTTGATTCGATATTCACGATTCGTCCCTTATATATATTCCCAATGAGGCTTTTTTCCTCGGGCCTTTCAATCAGAACTTGTTCTAATGAATCATTTTGATAGACCATCGCCCATTTTTCAGTAGGGACAGTCTGTAAATAAATCGTCTTCATCGATATCTCATCCTTACGTTGCAAACCACTCCACCATCTCTTTAGCCTTTGCACGCGTTTGCTTCAAAGTAAAGAAGTAATACAAACATTCTCCTTCATCAATGAGCGCACGCTTTTGATTATGTAATGTTACACAGATTTGATGGTGTGTACCGCGTTTAAATTGTCGAAAAATATCCATGATCGGCATGTCCTCACCAACATGGATCGCGCGAATCTTCTTCACATGCTCCTGACTTTCTTGTTGCCTTTTCATCAAGTAACGAAGAAACGCATACCTTTTCTGTTTCCATTCTATCCGATTTTCCCACATTAAAAAACAAGCAAGCAAAATCGTGCTCATGGAAAACGGGAAAAACATTAGTGCGGCACCGAACGCAACGAATAAACTCACGATAGAAAGTGTTAAAAACGTCGCTTGAGCTTTTACAAAAGGAAGGTACACAGAAAGGAATAAGAATACTAGCTTCCCTCCATCAAGTGGCCAGATCGGTAAGATATTAAAGCAAAAAATTAAAAGGTTGTACAGAGTTAACAGCTCAATCACACCGGTTGATAACAACTCGGTTGATTCTGCAAACAAAATAAATAACCAAATCCAAATATGTTGAAACGGGCCGGCTAAAATCACAAGCACTTCTTCTTTTATTGGGCGAGTGTGGTACTCATCCGTTTCTAACACTCCCCCAAAAGGCCAGATCATTACGGACCGTATGCGCCAATTAAAATAGCGAGCCATCCCGTAATGACCAAGCTCATGGAAAAGCACGATTGAGAAAATGATCAGCAATTGAATAAGGGACCCAGTGAGTACACCAACACCGATAAGAAACCAAAACATAGGATGTATATGAAAATGATTAACGGCTTTAAGGCTGATCATTGACCTGAATCACCTGGATAGGATCGATATAGTCATCCCCTTTTTGAATAGCAAAATAAAGATGCTGATCCCCATTTGATGAAGGTGTGGTAGTACCGATAATTTTCCCGCTGTTCACATGCTCGTACACATTCACATCAATTTCATTTAAAAATCCATAGTACGTTTTGCTACCATCAGCGTGCTGGATTACGACTGTTTTCCCTGTGTCTTTTTTGTTTCCTGCCTCAATGACCGTTCCACCTTTTGAAGCTTTTACTTGTTCTTCTTGAGATGTTTCAATTACGATTCCTTGTCCATTCTTTTGAAAAGATTCACTAATTGTTCCATTAACAGGTAAGGCATGCTGAGCTGTAACAGGTTGTACATCATTTGAACCTGGAGTTTGGGGAAGAAATGCTAATGGCTCGCCAAACTTCTCCTGATACCATTGGTTAACAGCCGCAAATTGAAATTCTTCCGTTACAGCATCTGTCACCCAGCTCTTAGGCTTTTGTAAAAAGTTCGCCTCCATCCGATAGAGGATGGCGACTGAGAAGAATAAAACAGCTGCGAGAATAGCTTTAAACACAAAAGCTGATAGCAACTGCGCATTCGCACTTTGCCTCTCCTCTCCCTGTGTAAAAGGCAAGTAGCCGTATTTCTCCTCCTCCTGTACATATGAAACTGGCGTTGAAGCAGACCTTTTCCCCTTCAATTCTCTTTCTTTTTTACGTTGAGCGATACTTTTCCGAATATCACGCACATTTCGTTTCATAAGCGTCTCCTCATTCCTTATCAATTCTTTGTACAAGTCTATGAGGGGATGGATGGATATATGAAAAAGAATGTTTGTTTAAGTGATGAGGGAAAATAACTTTTGGGATTTTCCGGTCTGGGCGGGGGATTCTACTCCGCGGGCGGGGGATTCTACTCCCCGGGCGTGGGATTCTCCTTCTCGGGCGTGGGATTCTACTCCCCGAGCGTGGGATTCTACTCCGCGGGCGTGGGATTCTACTCCGCGGGCGTGGGATTCTACTCCCTGGGCGTGGGATTCTCCTCCCCGGGCGTGGGATTCTCCTCCCCGGGCGTGGGATTCTACTCCCCGGGCGGGGGATTCTACTCCCCGGGCGTGGGATTCT